>CAMAXY010000047.1 GCA_945862215.1 Singulisphaera sp. GP187
CCGATTCGTGAAATGCATGAGATGCATGTGCTTTCTCGCGATGTTGCAAATGAGACAGTCTTTGAAATGCGCAAGCTGTCGGATGCCTATCCAGGCGCAATCGAAGTCATTGATGCGGTCCGAAGGCAAATGCCTTGGCAGAGTGCCGAAGTCGAAGTGCCACGAGCCAATCTGCCTCGACCAATTCGAACATCGATACCACTTGTCCTCAAGATGAATGGCGTACTCGATCAGCTTGTTGGATCGGTACGTGACGAAGCGTGGAAAGAGGATATTGAACGCCGACCATTTGAACGAACGCTCGAAGATGGCACGACGGAGATCGATCTTGGTGGATATCGCGCAAGTCGTGACACGGTTGGTTCGCGTGGAATGGAGAAAAAATTTGAGGATGATTTGCGCGGAATTCGTGGAGAATCCGTTCGGCGGCTCGATTCTTCCAGAGAGGATCGAATCGAACCAATCCCTGGAAAAGATGTCACATTATCGATTGATGCACAATTGCAAATGCGAGTGCAAGCAGCGCTCGACCCACGCACAGGTTTGACCTCGGTGCAATCATGGCACAAGCACAGCGATGCGTTGAGCATCGGCGATGCATTGCCGGCAGCTGCTGTGATCATTGATGTTGCAACAGGTGAAGTCTTGGCGGCGGCATCGACTCCGTTGCCTCAAGATCAAAAACGCAACGAACGCACTTCGATGGCGAGTGAAACCGCCAACATCAATCGTGCGATCGAAGCTGCATATCCACCTGGTTCGCTTGTCAAGCCACTTGTCTATCTTGCCGCGGTCACAGAAGGTGTCTTGCGCGAAGATGAAGCGATTGAGTGCAATGGACATTTTTTCAAAGATCGCACAGATGCAGCACGCTGCTGGACTTACCGTGAGCGGTACAATTTCAAGCACACCCAATTGCCTGTTGGTCCACTTGGAGTCGAAGTAGCGCTTGCGCAATCTTGCAATATCTATTTTTATACATTGGCGAATCGATTGGGAGCAGAGCGGCTCTGCGAGTGGTATCGACGTTTCGGACTTGGAACGCTTGGTGGAACGATTCCTTCTGCGCAAGCGGCGGCATTGGTTGATTCCAGACATGATCAATTTTCTGCGGTTTCGCTGGGAATTGGGCAAGGTCCAATGACAGTCACTCCACTGGAGATGGCGAATGCATACGCAATGCTGGCGCGCGGTGGATCGGTGCGATTACCGTCGTTTCTTGCGGGTGGAAACAAAACAAGTGAGATATACACATTCTCTCCCACAGCGGTCTCGCGCACTCTCGACGGGTTGCACCGTGTTGTTTCTGAAAGTTATGGCACTGGAAATCACATGACCTATGGAGATAGATCACAAGATCCGATCATTGATACTCCGGGAGTTCGCGTTTGGGCGAAAACTGGAACGGCCGAGGCGCCGCCTTTGAAAGTGGACCGCGACCAAGATGGTGTGATCGAGCGAACTGTCACCGATGCGGATCATGCGTGGTGCGCGGTGTTGGTCGCGAATCAAGGAGACACGACTCCGCGTTATGCCATCGCAGTTATCGTCGAACATGGCGGCAGTGGCGGCGGCACTGCGGGACCAGTGATGGGGGCGGTCATTCGAGCTCTTGTGAGTGAGGGATATCTCATTGGCGATGGCACGCGCAACGCAAGAGAGCAAGTGAATGCAGGAGCAGTCCGATGAGTGGATTCGCTCGAGGACCAGCGCGTGCGACTCAGGCTGCGCCATATTTTCCTGTGATCTCGCAAATCCTCGGTCTTTCATGGTGGAATGTTGGTTGGATTCCAGTCGTCGCATCGGCACTATTGACATGCATCGGCATCGTGGCGATAGGGACCACCGAACCAAACTTCGCGCTTCGGCAACTGGCATATTCGGTTGTTGGCTTGATTGCCGCTGCGTTGATCGTGGTACCGCTGCCAGCTTTGATTGAGCGATGGAGCCCCGTGGTTTTTCTGATCACACTCGGTTCGCTTGTTTTGCTGATTGCACCTGGGGTTCCGGAAGCAATCGTTCGAGCGCGCAATGGAAGTCGTTGCTGGATTGATTTGGGACCGATCGATGTTCAGCCAGCAGAGTTTGCAAAGATTGCATGGATTCTCGCAGGTGCGTGGTGGCTTCGCCGCGCCGCAGATGTGCGAAGCCGCACTGGAGTGTTGTTGCCCATTGTGTTGACGGCAGTTCCAGTTCTGCTGATTCTCGTTCAGCCAGACTTGGGAACAGCGTTACTGTTTTTTCCGACACTGCTTGCGATGTTGCTGACCCAAGGAGCCAGGCGATTGCACTTGGGAGCGGTTGTATTGAGCGCATCTCTATTGGCATCCGCGTCGTATCCAATGTTGAAGCCTCATCAGCGAGCGAGAATTGATTCACTCGTAGCGCAGTTGAAAGGCGATGATCGATACAACCGAACAATTGGATTTCAAGCAGATCGTGCACGCACTCTTGTGGGGGCAGGAGGATTCTTTGGAAATGGCGAGGAAAACGCAAGAAATCTCTTGCGTTTTAACGCGCTTCCAGAGGAACATAACGACATGATTTTCGCGGTGGTCGCGTGCCGATGGGGATTGGTGGGCGGTCTGTTGGTGATTTTTTTGGAGGCGGCAATCGTCTTTGGCGCAATGTGGGTTGCTGTGACATCTCGCAACCCATTCGGTCGATTAGTTGGTACTGGAATTGGTGCGATGCTTGGATTTCAAGCGTTCGTCAACATTGGAATGACGCTTGGAATTCTGCCGATCACAGGATTGACGCTTCCGTTTGTTTCATTTGGAGGATCGAGTATTGTCGCATCATGGATTGCAATGGGAATTCTTTTTTCAGTGGCTGCTCGTGATGCGAAGGCGGGTGGCACAGTTGGTGGCAGCGCAGTCAGAGGCAATGGATGACCGACCCTGAAGTTCCAAGCGAAGCGCCGGTCGAATCTCGTGGGCCATCCGCCGAGTTCTTGCTTGCTATAAGCGATTATGGAATTGAGTTGGAAGCAAGTGAAGTCGAGTTGATTTCAAAATATCTCGACCTCTTGTATATCGCCAACGAAAAGATGAACCTGACTGGTGTGCGTGATCGCACTGCTGCATGGATGCGCCACATCTTTGACGCGTTGACACTCTTGCCAATTCTGCAGCAATCGCAAGCAAGGTCGGTAGTCGATGTTGGAAGTGGCGGTGGACTGCCTGGTCTGGTGCTTGCAATTGTGATGCCAGATTCTCAGGTCACTTTGATCGAATCCACTGGGAAAAAGGCTAAATTTCTGAAGGAGACAGTTGATCAGCTTGGACTGAACAATGTTCGCGTGCGTTCGGAGCGTGCAGAAATTCTCGGCGCGAAGGAGTTGCGCGAATGCAATGATGTTGTTGTCAGTCGCGCTGTATCTCGCTTGCCAAGCCTCTTAGAATTCTGCCTCCCGATGGTGCGCTTGGGGGGTCACTTCGTTGCGATCAAGGGCGAGCAAGCTGCAGCTGAAGTTGCTGCGTCAGTGCATGCACTTGGCGAGTTGCGAGGCGTAGTCATTGATCAAGTCCGCACGCCGACGGGAACGCTTGTTGTCGTGGAAAAAACTGGTCTCACTCCCAAGCGATATCCGCGAGCTATAGGCGAACCCGAGCGTCAACCACTCTAAGCGCGACAGAATCGAGCCACGGACACAGCCACGGAAATGCAAAAGTGAGCAGCCGTGAAAAGTCCTCTCGGGGCTCAGACAGTCCTCGGCGACCGACACGATCTGATTTGCTAAATTTTATTGCAAGCGCTGTCGGCCGCCTGCGGAACTCGCCCGAGAGAACTTTCCAACGGCTGGAGACGCAAACAGATGTGCGCAAGCACTGCAGAGTCGAGCCTCTGAAATGGGCAACCTGTGTCGTTTTTCGACACTGTTTGCCCATTTCAAGCAGTAGAGCGTGCCAAAGTCGTGGGGCCTGCGGAACTCGCCCGAGAGAACTTTCCAACGGCTGGGCACGCAAACAGATTCGTGACGGATCTGAAAAACGTTCGAGCGAGAATTTGATTCGCCAACGTGGGCAGCGGAATGATTTGAACCACGGCGAGTTTGCAAGCCGAGCAAGTCTGCGTAGTTGTCTTGGCGCGCGCCGAAGGGCGCGCTGGATTTCAGCGCGCAGCATGTTTGAGCCCTTAGGGCGAATCAGTCCGCTGCCAAAATCTGCACGAACCACTTTTGAGTCCATCCATTTTCGACTGATAAGGCTCGACTAGTTTTCTGTACGCGGTCTGCGATTCCACGAATCCAAAAGCGAATCGTCAAAGATCGTTGGTCGCGCTTTGCGCAAAAGTGTTCTCGCAAGCCGATCCATCTCAACTCGTTCTTGAGTTCGACGCGCGGATCGTTCATCTTCAGCGCGCGTTGTCGCAGGATTCACGCCATCGCCAGGAATTTCCTCGGACAGTTGGACGATGGCATAACCATTTTCCAAGAGGATTGCAGCGGAGTTTTCGCCAGGTTTGATTGTGAACAAAACCTCTCGGAAAGCAGGGGGAAATGAAGGATCAAGCCGAGCGATCGGCGCCAATATTCCACCGCGTTCTGCGCTTGAATCGATCGATAACTTGGCTGCAACTTCCGAAAATGGATCTCCGGCATTCAGTCGTGTTCGCACTTTTTCTGCCGTTGCGATATCGGAGACAACGATCAGCCGTGCAATCCTTCTTGGTCCGTGAGCGGTGTCATACGCTTGGCGAATCGTGTCCTCGGTGATGGTGATCTCGCGCTTCGCCAAAGCGCGCAGCGCCGCGTTTCTCCACAAGAGAGCCGCCCACCGCGTGGGTCCAAGTGATTGCGCGTTTCGCAGCGCTGTCAGCAATTGCGTCCCACGAGCAGAATCAGTCGAAAGCGCTTCGAGTGCAGTTTTTTCTTCGAGTGCAATCGCTGCTTCATCGACGGTGATGTCCGCAAGTCGCAATTCTTGACGGAGCAATCGCTCGAGCACAATTTCTTCAATCACTTGACCGCCCGAGACTTCATACAGGCGAGGCTGCATTTCCTCCCATGTGATGACATCGCCGTTGAAGATTGCAGGTGGGCGATCATTTGTGGAAATTGGCTTTGCAGCAGGACTCGCAACGACAACGCTCCGAGTATTCGGCTTTGTGTCAGAGGGAAATGAATCGAGCCCTCTTGGTTCTGTCGAGCACCCCACAAGCACGCTTGCGCAAAGGCACAAAACCTTGCGGGACATTGCTCGTTTGGTTGATCTTCGATTCGTGTTCATGTTGCAGTGGGAGCGTACTTCGACTTTTTTTAACGCTCCAGAGGATAGAGAGCACCGCCACCTGTTACACATATCGGCTTCAATCGTGTGGTGAATGCCGCAACTGCCTCTGGCGTGATCATGGAATGAAGCCAACCCGATTTCTGCCAAATTCGAAGCATATTTTCGTCGATCACAACATGCGTCCATCCTGCACGGCGCAAATCTGCAATCGCAATTTCGGCATCGCCGCGGCTCGACGCCAGCGCGCGCCCAACAGGATTTTCATTCCACACTGTTGAATATCCAGGGATCATCGGCCACCAGAAAACCGCCGAACCTCCGAGTGAAACGACGCGCGCACTTGGTGGCAAGCGATAGAGCGCTGCAGGCAATCCATCGCCGCCACTTTCACCTGTAAAAATTGACTCGAGCCCGATCCCAGTTGCCGGGGTGAATCGGTTTTCGATCACAGGTCCATCGGTTGCATATGCAAGCAGTGGTTGCAAACACCATGCGGCGAGAATGCTGCAAAGCGCAGCGCGACCAAGCCACCGATAGCGTTCCAAATTTGCAACGACGAGTGCAACAAGAACAACCAACGGAATTGCAGTTGGAATCAGAAAGCGTCCTTTTGCATGGGTCAACAAAAGCCACAGGATTACTTGAACGCAAGCCACAAGCAATAACTGCATAGCGATCAAATGCGATTCGCGTCGGACGAGCAGCGCAACTCCACTGATCACACCCATCCAAGGGAGGATCGACCAGAATGGACGCCAAGGTTCTGCGCTTGGCGCAGTCGCCGTCAATCCCGCAAACAGAAATTGGTCGTGCAGTGCGTTCCACCATTCACTCGCAGCGATCGATCCATGCGCGCGATGAAATATTTCGGCTTGAATTGCAGTCAATCCGCCATTTCCAAGAATTGGAAAAAAAGGAGATCCACTGGTGATCGCACCACGCAACCACCACGGCGAGAGCACGACGATTCCAGCAATCACAGCGATCACGATTACTCGTATTGCAGATGTCGCTGTTGCACGGCCATCACAAATCAAACGTCTCAGCCAAACGATCGACAAGAGTGAGATGGGGGCGGTTACAAAGAGTGCAGCCGTCAACTTCGCGCCCATCGCTGTTGCGCACAGAATTGCGAGAGCGGTAAAAATTCCCCGCTGCGATGCATCCGATGTACGCGAAACAATCAGCCAAAGTGCCGCCGTCAACATCAGCACCATAGGCATCTCGTCGTATGCAAGCGATCCAGTCACAATGATCCACGGCAATCCCAGAAAGAGTGCCGCTGCGCACCACCCGACGATCGTTTGCATCCGCTGCGCGAGTGCAGGATCGTGCGATTTATCAAAGCATCTCTCATGACAAACTCGCGCAAGGAGGGCAATCATTGCGGCAGTCGCAAGCGTGAATAATCCATGCAGAATTTGTGCGTCGAGTGCGCCAGAAGAAGCTGATCCTCTCATCGCCATTACATGCAAGTAAGCGCATTCCACGAACGACGGAAATGTCGAATAGATATTGTGCGAAAGTGTTTGCACTCTGCCAAGTGCGAGCCATTCGCGCGGGAGTTGCAGGTGATACGAGAGAGCGTCATAGCCTCCAAACTCGGTCGACCAAAGCCACCCCGGAGTTGTCACTGCGGAAAGAAGCAATGTCGCAAGCGCTGGTGTCATCGTCCATGCCATCCAAGCGCCAGTGGTGGACTTTTCTTTTTCCGCATTGTTTCCAACACTTTTTCCAGAGTTCAGCGCAATAGTCCAGTTTGGATCGAAGTTCCGCCACAGGAAAAAAATTCCTGGCAGGAGCAGAACTGCAGCAGGAATCTGGCCGCCCGCGATACCAAAGAGTTGCAGACCAAAAAATCCAAGCGCGCCCGCAGCAGCGTCTATGAAAAGCATCGCAGCGCATCCGATTGCAAGTAAAAAGATCCACTGCATGCGGACGAGTCCAAGTATTTTTACAACAGCAACTCCAAGTCCCAGCGCCGAAAGCATCCACGCAAGTGGTCCAGGCAAATGAATCAGAAGTCGAAGTATCGCAACTATCCCGCGAGGTGATTCATCAATCGTCAGCGCCCCGCCAATCCAAATCCACAGAAGAAGAAGTCCCAGCGCAATTCCACCGGCGACTCGATTTTTCCCAAGAAATAGGCCGCGAAATAAAAAACCCCGCAAACTCGCTCGAGGCGAATTGCGGGGTGGATTTCCAAATGAAGCGAGGTCTTCAGACTGACCCTGCTTTTTACGAGTCATTTCGCCAGAGCTTCAACGTGAGGCTTGTGGGCTCCAGGCACATGCGCAGCAAGACTGTCGAAGGTCATCGGATCGTGGATCGCAATTTCACTGAGCATCTTTCGATTCAGCAAAATGTTTGCGTTGCTGAGGGCCGCGATAAATTGGCTATATCGAATTCCGCGCATTCTGCATGCTGCGGTGATGCGAGTGATCCAAAGGCTGCGGAAATCTCGGCGACGAAGGCGACGATGAATCCACGCATTGCGTCCAGCGCGCATCAGCGCAACCTTGGCTTGTTGTTTCAGACGACTCTTGGTCCCGAAATATCCACGTGCTTCACGTAGCAATTTTCGACGGGCTTGGGTGCGTGCGGCACCTTTTCGTGCTCTTGGCATTCGATACTCCTGCGATGTCCAGAGTGTGCAGTCCTCGGGGGTTGCGCTCGACGGGGCCGTTCACTTGAACGGACTTTCGAACCCGGCGGGCAGTGCGAAAAATCAACCGGCTTCAGCGGCTTTGTCTTCACGTGCGACTTTCGCCGCAGTGTGTTGTTGCTGCGAAAGCAGCGAACGATTGAGAAGCTTGCCGTACATTTTCGTATCGCCATTGCGCGCAAAGCGGGCCTTGCGATACGTCTGCACAGTTGTGCCTCGTTTGTTGCTTTTGAGATGGCGGCTATTTGGACCGAAGAACCGAACCTTGCCGGTCTTGGTGACTTTAATCCGCTTCGCTAAACCTTTGTGTGTCTTTTGCTTTGGCATATAGAACCATTCGTTGGGTCGAGAAGGCTACATGAGATGGTCGAATTCCGCAAGAACCTTTTCAATTGGCGAAAGAATGATCGACGGAGTCTGGTTTCAGTTCGCCAACAAGATCTCGAGTGCGTGTCTAGGGTTTGACCTCAGTTTGAACGTTTCGATGCCATTTTTGTCTCGAATCACCCAAATATTGTCGAAGAGACCTCTCGGTCCGTTGGACAACTTTGGTGTCACCATCCAGATCACGCTCCCATCGGTAAAAAGAACATTCTGTCCGCGTTGACCATGATTCTGGGAAGACAACGTGAAATGTACTGGCGTGATTCCTCTTCGCATCAACGTTTGCACAGGATTTGCGTCCGCCGCGACCGGACTGCGCTGCATCGACGAAAGGTTGGTTTGAGACTTATGCATGGGAATGCGGTAAGACAAATTCCGAGATCCATTGCAACGCGTGCATTTCGAATCGCAATATCCGTTCTTCGAAAGCATGTCCAGATGTTGAGCATTTTCGATGATTCCGCTTTCGGTCGAACTTTCGGTCGAAGTTGAGTCAGTCAGAAATGATCCAAGCCCCGCGGTCATGGGCAAGACTCCGCGGTTGTCGGCTGCGTACGCAGAAAGTCCGGATCCCACAGTTCGAAGCCCGTTGGCACACATCAATTGCGCTTGGCTTTGACGAACTTGATTCGTCAGGGGGAATGCCACTCCAGCGGCAACGATCAACATGGCTGCGACCGCAACAATATTCGGAATGCCAAGTCTTTTTCGCAGCGATGGCGGTGAATTCGAAAGACTCATTCGCTGTGATTGCCGCCGTTCTTCCTGTGCGATTCTTGCCATCGTCGCATCGACCAATGAATCGCTTGGTGGAGAGATTGGATATGCGTTGATCCTTTGAAGTTCAGCAAGAAACCTTCGTGCATTCGCGCGAAGATGTTCGGGCATTCGATTGATTGCAGTCGGATCAAATTCTGCTGCGATAAGAAAGTCGAGCGCTTCGGCTTCGACAGGATTGATGTTTGTTTCTTCTGGTTGATTCATTCGTTCTCGCCTGCGCCCATTTGTTTTTTTGTTGCTTTTCGCCAATGCGTGGAAAAGAGTGCCACAGCTGCATGAAGTCTGCTCTTCACAGTTCCCAGTGGAATTTGAAGTACATCCGCAACTTGTTGATAACTCATTCGCTGAAAATATCCAAGCAGAATGACTTCACGGTGATGATCTGGAAGTCCATCAAGCACGCGCTTGACTAACGCCTGCTCGTCGGCTGTTTGACTTTGCACGTCGGGTTGCTCTTGATCCGATTTCAACATATCAAGCAGCGTGGCGCTATCAGGATTTTTTCCGATGGGAGCTTCAAGGCTCGCCATCATTCGTCGCTTACGCTTGCGATGAAAGTCCCGAGCCTTGTTTGCAGCGATCGTATAAAGCCACGGCTTAAACTTTCTCGTTTGGTCGAATGTTGTTCCGGACAAATGAATCTGCAAAAATGTCTCTTGAAAGACATCGTCAGCGGCCGTTGCCGATCCAAGAAATTTCGCAAGGAACCCATGGAGTTCATTTTTATAGCGCCCAACGAGTGCAGCGAATGCTCCAGCGTCACCCTCCAGATGCAACTCAAGAAGTAATTCATCAGAACGAACTTCTTCAACGCGCGACGCCATGGTGTTTGGGAAGGTACTCGACCAAACTGTTGTGGTGATTCGCTGCCGGGCACTCGTGGGAGAGACTCGATTGACACTTCGGATGGAAGTGGGAGAGAAGGCAAATCCAGTGAGCTGAATGAGAGTCTCTGTCAGGCTTGAATTCTGGTCGAAGCCAGCTGAAGAAGAGACTCCACAAATCGTCATCCCCGTGCTACGATTGATAACTCGATTCTGTTCGGAACTATTTCATATGCCAGTACCAATTAGTCAAATGTGGACCGTCGCAAGTTATGTCCTAGGACAGAAGCTTCGTGGTCGTCGAAAATATCCGCTCGTTCTGATGCTTGAACCTCTTTTGCGCTGCAATTTGGCATGCGCTGGATGCGGGAAGATTCAGTTCCCGGCCCATATTCTAAAGCGAGACCTCTCAGTTGCAGAGTGCATGAAGGCTGTGGATGAGTGTGGCGCTCCGATGGTTTCGATCCCCGGCGGCGAGCCGCTCCTGCATCCGCAGATTTCCCAAATCGTCAAAGAGTTGGTCAAGCGCAAGAAGTACATCTATCTCTGCACGAACGCGCTTCTCTTGAAGGAAAAACTTGAAGCGGGTTGGTTTGAGCCGAGCAAATATCTGACATTCAGCGTGCATATGGACGGCGTCGAGGAGCACCACGATTTTGCTGTTTGCCGCGACGGAACTTTCCAAAAAGCAGTCGAAGGAATTCGATTGGCGGTCGATCGCGGATTCCGCGTCACCACAAACACGACTCTCTTCGATGGTGCAGACCCGAATGCAATTCGAGAGTTTTTCGATCAGATGATGGATCTCGGCGTTGAAGGAATGATGGTCAGTCCTGGTTATGCATATGACAAAGCTCCTGACCAAAAGAGTTTTCTCAAGCGTCAGAAGACCCACGAACTTTTCCAGATGGTGCTATCCAATCGTCGTGATGGTCGTAATCGTTGGCGCTTCAATCAGTCCGCATTGTTTCTAGAATTTCTCATGGGAAAGCGTTCATTCGAATGCACTCCATGGGGAAATCCAACATTCAACTTGTTTGGTTGGCAGAAGCCGTGCTATCTCTTGAATGAGGGATATGTCGATACCTTCGCAGAATTGATGGAAGAAACTGAGTGGGAGCGTTATGGTCGCGCCTCCGGCAATTCCAAGTGTCAGAACTGCATGGTGCACTGCGGACACGAACCTACGGCCGTGGATTACACTTTTTCTGGTGTTCCAGGTCTTTGGGCGACGGTCAAGGCAATGGTCTTCAGCACCTATGCCAATCCGCAAGCGAAGCGTGCATTGAAGGAAGAAGCGAAGAAGTTGCATGGACCTCGCGCGCATCTGGTGCAGCTTGGACTTGCGACCGATGTCACTTCAACTGCTACTGCAGGAGTTGCAGAAGGAGTTGCAGAAGGTGCTGCAGTCTGTTCAGGCTCTTCTTCGAACGGACGCTGAGTCATTTCGCAGAAGTTGAAAATCAAGCTTTAAAACTAACTTGAAATTTGGGCGTTCGTCCCATTGCCACTTCGATCACATCGCGTACAACCCAACTCATATTGGTCATTGCTGTCTCGGTACGGCTGGCCAAGTGTGGCGCAAGGAATGCGTTTGGCAATTTCACAAGTGGATTATCTGCAGTGAATGGTTCTGGATCGTGGACATCCAAAATCGCACGCGCTTTCGGATTTGCCTGAAGAAAAAGCGCAAGTGCTTCAGTCTGCAGAACCATCCCTCGACTTGTATTGATCACAACCACATCCGATCGCATCAGCCCGATCATTGGAGCGCCGACGAAATCACGATTCGATGGTCGACCGTCGATATGAATCGAAAGAATGTCCGATTCACGAAAGAGCGTCTCGGCATCAACACGCATCGCGCTACTGGAATGTGCTGGCTTGACATTCAGCAGATCATTGAAGAGCACGCGAAAACCAATCGTCTGCGCAACTTCAGCAAGGCGACTTCCCACGCGACCACATCCAAGAATCCCCAGAGTGAGTTCGCTCATTTGGCGACTTGCAACAATCTCACTGCGTGCCTGCTCCCACTGATCGAGTGGCAAAGCATGATCGAGAAAAACTCGAGGGCGAAGGGCATCTCCCAGAAGGCAAACAACATATTCAACGACGGCTTGCGTGTTGGCATCTGGAGTGTGAACCACCGTCACACCCCGCGCTGCGCACGCATCAAGATCGATGTTGTCAACGCCAACACCAGCTCGTCCCACAACCTTCAAATTGGGCAGGCGATCCAAGAGCGCTCGGTCGACATTGGTATAGGTTCGCACCACCAAACCCGTCGCATCTTGGGCGTTCGCGGCAAAAGCCTCGCAAGCGCAACCGCCCTCAATGACCCGCGCAACGCCCTTCAACCAAGCCATTGGGGCTTGCGCAAGGGGTTCGCAGACTAAAATTGTGAAATTCTTCGCATTCATTTTTGCCTTTTACAAATGTAATGCTACGGTAAGAGCATGAGGCGTTTCTGTTTGGGAAAAAATCGATTGATTTTCCTGCAGCTTTTTGTCGGCAGCACTGTTTCCCTTGCTTTCACAACAGGTGTGCTTGCAGATGAGATTGGCTATGACACTTTGGTTGCACGATTGAGTGGGCAGGCGATTCCAAATGGTGCGGGAATCAATGTTGCACAAGTTGAAGCGGGTGGCGATGGGACTGCTGCAAACTATGGACCAAATCTAATCGCTCCAGAATTTTCGGGTAAGACATTCTTGCCCCAGAGTGGCGTTCCCACAGTCAGTTGGCACGCGAATACCGTTGCGCAATCTTTCTATTCCAATACTGGAAGTATCGCCGGTGGTGTCACACAGATCTATCTATGGGAGGCAAACAGTTTTATCAATTCTGCGCTGAGATACGGTCAAGGAGCAAATGTTTCGCCTGCGCTCCCTCTATCGACTGCATTGAAGATTTACAACAACAGTTGGATTGGTGGCGCATCTGGATCGACTCCAACTGCGGTTGACAATGAAATCCTGCGTCGCGCTGATTTCGCGATGAACCGTGATGACACGCTTTACATGGTGGGAATGAACAATGGTGCGGCTGCTGCAACTTATCCATTGATGGCGATGGGTTATCACGGTCTTTCGGTCGGACTGATGGATGGCAATCACTCGCATGGTGATGTTCCAGTAGGTGGTGATGGTGTTGGTCGAATGAAACCCGAAATTGTTGCTCCAGGAGCTCTCACGAGTTGGGCAACACCCGTAGTCAGTTCCGTTGCAGCGCTGCTTTTTCAGACGGCTGCAACACATCCGAGCGTTTCAATGAATCCCAATGCGGACGAGACAACTGTGATCAAAGCCGTCATGATGGCGGGCGCACGACATCGAACAGGTTGGACGAATAATTCAGCGACAAGCGGTGTGACTCGTGGACTGACCGTGAAGCCGCTCGATCCGACTTATGGCGTCGATGTTGTGAATGTTGATCGAAGTCATCGCATCTTGACTGGAGGAGAGCGCGATGGTGTGGCCACTCCGGCTGTGACTTTTGCGCCACCGGCTGGTTGGGATTTCGAGGTCATTCCATCAGGCGCGACACGATATTGGCGAATTCGATCTTCGCAAACAATCCCAGAACTTTCGGTTGTTGCAACTTGGAATCGATCCTTATTAACTTCGATTTCGGTGCCGACAGTTGCAGATATTAATCTGACTTTGCTTCGTTTGGACAGCACTGGTGGAATTTGGTCACTTGAGGCCGATCAAGGTGCCGCCTATTTTTCTGGTGGAAATGTCGCCAGCAGATCAACCGTCGACAATGTCGAACATCTCTATGTGAAGAACCTAGTTGCGGGAGATTATTTAATCGAAGTGAAACGAATTGGAACCGCAACAGCTGCAACATCATTCGCGCTGGCATGGATTATGCCCCCGATGATTGGCGATCTGAATCAAGATGGAAGGGTCGACGGATTAGATCTTGCGACTCTCCTGAGTGCTTGGGGTGGCAGTGGTGGCGACGCGAATGGTGATGGCAACACGGATGGCTCCGATCTTGCTGCGGTGCTTTCGAACTGGGGATAAAGCGTTCAGGTTGGGATTGAGTATTTGAATTTGGGGTTACTCTTGCACCATCGTGCGCGCCCGTCGAATTGATTTCATCATTCTCGCTGGGCTTCTAGCAATTCTGGGTCTTTTTTTATTGCTTCCAATTTGGTATTCGGTTCATGGAGCGCTGCATGATTCCAAGGGATGGACTCTCTTTCACATTCTTGATGTCTTTCGAGATCCGCAACTTCGACTTGGACTTTGGAATGCGCTTGCGATTGGGCTGTTGACGACGCTCATCGCGGCAATCGTTTCGATTCCGATGGCGATGGTCTCTGCACGCTGCGCATTTGCTGGGAAGGGTTTTCTCAATGCATTGCTCTTAGCGCCTTTGATTCTGCCGCCATTCGTCGGCGCGATTGGCATCGAGGCGATCATCGGGCGGACGGGAAGCCTGAATGCCATTCTGATGAATATTGGTGCGATTTCTGCGCCAATTGACTTTCTACTCGACGGTGGATTTGTGTTCATCATCTTGTTGCAAGGGCTTCATCTGTATCCGATTCTCTATCTGAATCTCTTAGCGTCGTTGGCAAATATTGATCCAGGATTGGAAGAAGCCGCGCGCAATGTTGGCGCTGGACCTTGGCGCAGATTCACACGCATCACACTGCCGATGCTGCGACCTGGTTTTTTCGCGGGAGCAACAATTGTTTTTGTGTGGAGCTTCACCGAACTTGGTACGCCGCTGATGTTTGGTTTTCGCACCGTGACAAGTGTGCAGATTTTCGATGGACTGAAAGAAATCGAAACATCGCGCCAGCCATACGCACTGACTGTGGTGATGTTTGTTGTGGCAACGAGCATTTATCTCATTGGAAGATCGACGCTCGGGCGATCTCTCGCAACGACATCCACGAAAGCATCTGTCGGCAGAGTGGAAACTCCGCTGGGTTGGAAAGGATCTATTGGTGCGTGGGCATTGCTTGGAGGCATCGCATTCATCGCATGTCTGCCTCATATCGGCGTTGTGCTTTCTGCTTTCAGCGTCTCAGGCAGTTGGTATCAAACGATTCTTCCGCAAGCATGGACATTTGCCAATTTTGCCCACGCTTTGCAACATCCGCTTGCGGCGGGAGCGATTCGCAATTCACTTTTTCTGGCGGGATTCGCAGTTTTGCTCGATCTGATTCTTGGTGTCGCAGCAGCGCGCATCTTGGTACGAACAAAGCTTCCACTTCGCTGGCTTCTCGATGTGATGGTGATGTTGCCCATCGCAGTTCCAGGTCTCGTGCTTGCATTTGGATTCGTCTCGATGAGTTTGGAGTGGCCATTCGCTGCGACGGCTCCATCATGGCTCGGTTGGATGCAAATGATTCTGCCGACATCGTGGTGGATGTGGTTTTCGCAAGCGCCACTTGCTTCGTGGGGAAACATCGTCGGCGCTGAGCCAAATCCATTTCCATTTCTGATCATTGCATATGCCATTCGGCGATTGCCATACGTCGTGCGATCGACAGTCGCAGGGTTGGAACAGACACCCGTCGATCTCGAAGAGGCTGCGGCAAGCGTCGGGGCAAAACCAGGTCGAATCTTACGCAAGATCGTCGTGCCATTGGTCGCCGCCAACATGATTGCGGGGGGGCTCTTGGCGTTCAGTCTGTCCATGCTGGAGGTTTCCGATTCGCTTTTGCTTGCGCAGCGGGAGGCGGATTTCCCCGTTACAAAGGCGATCTATACCCTCTTTGATCGGCTCGGCGATGGTCCTGCAATCGCAAGTGCAATGGGAACTTGGGCGATGCTTTTATTGGCTGCGACAATGATGGCGGCCAGTTCTGTCTTGGGCAAACGTTTGGGCGCCGTGTTCCGCGGCTAGTTCCTATACTTATTGTTCTATGCCGTTCACCTTGCAACCTGATGAGGGTTACGGTCTCGATATCGAGACCACCGAATACCTGAAGGATCATTTCCAATCACCTGACCGTTGGATTCTCAACTTCGGTCCTCAGCATCCCGCAACACACACCACGTTGCGATTGGTGCTCGAGTTGGATGGCGAGCGCATCGCGCGCGCGACGCCTCATATCGGATATTTGCATTCGGGTTTTGAAAAGCTTGGCGAGCATCATGATTACAACCAGTATGTTTGCACGATCAGTCGAATGGATTATGCGTCGCCAATTTGCAACGATGTTGCGTGGCACACAGCAGTCGAGACACTCTTTGACATCGATCTGACGCCGCGTTGCAAAGTGATTCGAACGATTATGGCCGAACTCGGTCGCATTCAAAATCATTTGTTGTGCGTCGGAGCTGCGGGCTTAGATTTGGGCGCTTTCACGGGATTCTTGTATGGATTCAACGAACGCGAATTCATCTATGACATTCTTGATTATGTCTCTGGCCAGCGCTTTCATCCCGATTGGACGCGCGTTGGAGGCGCGTGGCGCGACCTTCCCGATGATGAAGTCTTCATTCGCATGGTGAAAGAGTTCATCAATGTTCGCATGGCCAAGGCAATTGGTGATATTGAAACACTGCTCAATCGCAATCGCATTTTCGTTGATCGACTCGATGGAGTCGGTGCAATTTCAGCCGCGGATGCAATCGCATGGGGAGCAACTGGACCGATCGCGCGCGCCTCTGGCGTTCGCCGCGATATGCGCAAAGACGATCCATACTTGTGCTTCGCAAATAATTGGGACGGCGAGGGCGCTGATGCAGTCAAGTTCATTGTTCCCGTCGCAACAACGGGCGATTGTTTGTCCAGATATCTTGTTCGTCTCGAGGAATTGAAGCAATCCGTCGAGATTATTCGTCAACTCATCGATTGCATTCCAAAGGGGCCGATTGATTCTTCAGCGAACAACAAAGCCCGTCTTCCAGACAAAGGGGATGTGTATGGTTCGATTGAAGGGACCATTCAACAATTCGAACTGATGATGCACAACCGTGGATGGGACACACCCATCGGCGAAGCGTATGGCGGCATTGAAGGTCCCAACGGAGAATTGGGATATCTCATCGTCGCTGATGGCGGACGATGTCCGTGGCGCGTTCGTGTACGACCACCGATCTTTTATAACTTTCAGTTGTTTCCGAAACTGATTGAAGGGCACCAACTCGCCGATGCGGTGGCGGTCTTGGGATCTCTCAACATCATTGCCGCAGAGCTCGATCGCTGACCGCGATCAAATTGGAGAACACGAATGTCCTGGAAGACAAAACCATCGGGCACCATGAAGGTGCCAACTCGAAGTGAGCCTTACTGCACGGCGCAAATGATCGCGCGTTGGCAGAGCACCACGCTGCCAAAGTATGCAACCACACACGGCGCTCTCATGCCAATTCTGCATGATGTGCAACACACATACCGACATGTCCCATATCAGGCGATGATTGAGATCGCCAACTTTCTCAAGATCGCACCATCCGATGTGCTCGATACTGTTTCTTTTTATGAGGAATACACGCTCGAACCTATGGGAAAATGCATCATCGGAGTCTGCCACACTTTCGCTTGCGAAGTCTGCGGGCATCAGGCGATTCTCGATCGTGTTCGCCAAAGATTGGGCATCGAACCCCACGAAACAACCGAAGATGGTGCGTTCACATTGTTGACGATGGAATGTCTTGGTTCATGCGACACTGCGCCAGTCGCGTTGTTCAACGATGTTCTGCACGAAAAATTGACCGTTGCGAAGGTCGATCAACTGATCGATGAAGTGTTGGCTCAGAAATCACAGTTGACAAGTCACACATGAGCAGCACTTCGCCTATGACCACTTCGCACCCAGCAGAGCCGCACAGCATCGCACGAAGTTGCGGTGAATGCATCGGTCATATTCTCAAGGCGATCAAGACGCCTGTGAAGCCAGTCAGTCCGTCTTCTCATCATGAAAATGTTCAAACCGTGCGTGCTGCTGTTCGCGAAGAACAAGTTGGCGCGGTCTTGCATCGCCGCATCGTCATCGACCAAGTCGTTCTACTCGATTCACCAGAAATGCCAAAAGGCACAACCTTATGAAACTCTCAGAGCCCATCCTGACCAAGCGCATTCCGTCATTTCCTCACGGAGATCCAAAGACTCGGCACATCGTCGGCTATGACGAGTTTGTGAAGACCGATGGATATAAAGCCCTCGAAAAGTCGCTTGATATGGAGTCCGCCCAAGT
>CAMAXY010000048.1 GCA_945862215.1 Singulisphaera sp. GP187
GTCACAGATCCATCCGCATTGAGATCTGCGTGGAATGTCGGAGTCTCGCAATTTGTATTGACAGATGCATTCTCACCAATTCGCACAACCATAACTCCATAATCAACGACGTCAATGACATTGTCATTCGTTAGATCGCCAAGAATCAGTGCATTTGCACCCACAAAGGATGCGAAGTACTGAACGCCTGACTGAATTTGCGCTGGTCGCGAAAGACTATGGAGGCGATCATCCGCAGTCACACAAGCATAATTTGCTGCAGGTACTCGGATCGAACGACTTGCGATTCCATAAGAGAAGTTGAAGACTTCTGAAGTTGTGTAATTCGCAGTTTCGCCAATCATGTTCAAGGTGACACATCTCTGGAAGTTTCCAGTCGCTCCACTCATTTGAACCTCGACAAAGAACGATTGGAATGGATTGACAGTGACAGACGAAGATGTGGTCGCTGTGAATCCACACGGATCCGTTGCAACCCAAGTCATTGTCGTCGTTCCGCATGGGAAAGGCGCACTGATCGATTGTCCGTCACTTCGTGAGAAGGTGAACGAAGAAACTTCACAGTTGTCGCTCGCCGTTGGAGGTATCACTGTTTGCTGACTCGAACAACCAGGGATCGCATCTGCATCGACAGTGATGCTCGCAGGTGTCCCTGTAATCACAGGAGCAATTCCGTCAATTCGTACTGGAATAGGATTCGTCAGCGGCAATGTTGCCGATCCGCCTTGTCCATCTGTGAGAAGTTGCACTGCTGCAGGTAGGAATCGAACCTGAGGAACGGTTGGCGAACAATTCGCAGTCAGCGCTTGGAAGTGAAGACGAGCGACTGTTCGACTTTCTGAAGTCCCAGTGCCTCCGCCTTCGACCGAAGCAATCAAGAAAACTCGTCCTGTTCCTGCGTTGACTGAAGTGAAAGGAATTGAAGTAAACGGTGCATCACCTGCAGAGACGTTCAGGAATGCGAAAGCCGTCGTGTCCCACTCAACAAAGAACTGGCCAGACACCAAAGCAAATGGTGGGGCGATGACTTGAAGGTCATATGAGATTTGGGAAGATGGAGCTGCAACGCATGATGGTGATCCAGCAGCAACCAATTGGATCGCAGGTGGAATACTTGTGAATTCGATGGTGTCCATCGCCCACTGATTCGTGCTTCCACTCCATACAACCGAATGAACATTCGATGGCCAAGTCGTATGAAAAAGACTCCATGTATTGAATATGCCACCGCCTCCAGCAGTAGGAGTATTTTGGGAGAACGATGACTCCGCTACAAGGGAACCTTGCCCATTCAGTCCTGAATATGCTCGAACAACAACTGGCACGAGAGTCGAATATTTAAAAGCAAGAGTTCGAATTGGGTTATCGAGATTCATAGTGACTGGTCCAGCGGAAACTGCCGTAACCACTCCCGGACTCGGTTCATTGGACCCGTTGAAGGAATAAAAAACTGACAAATCTGATGTGTTGTCAAAATTTGCCCCGAAGTTTGGACCAGGTCCAGAACCAAGTGATCCATTTCCCTGATCGTAAAAACTCTGGACTTTCTCAGCCTGAATCATGCCGGTAAAATCCATGAGATAAATTGGAAGTGGATCTGCCTCGAGTGGCAAAACTTCGTGGCATTGAACAAACCAACGAGAATCTCCATCATTTGCAATAAATGGCTTCGCGCCGTTACCCATTCCGTCATGGCCTACGTGATTGCCAATCCATTCAACAAGAATTTCGCCAGAAACAGCAGAAGACAAGACAACGCCAACATCGCCAATCGCAACCCCGCGCATTCCACTGGGAGTTGCAACAGTAGCCTTGACTTTCATTCCAACACTCAATTGATCTAAACACCTCGAAGCAACTGCCGTTCCATTTGCCGGAACAACTTTGGAAACTTCTCTTTGAAAAGTCGAACCGCCTGAAAAGGTTGCATCCGAATATCTATCACGAATCGATTTGATGGAAGTACGAATAGGTCCCCTTACAAAATTTGGCCCTCTCGCATCCCGATCCGCCAACAATTCCGAGGTCACACCAAAGCATGCAGTCATTGCAATAACAGTGCTAAAAAACAATTTCTGCGTCGAGAAAATCTGTGCGAAAGAAACCGAATGACTTACAAGAGTGGGATTTTTCATATTTAACTCCGGAGAATTTATTTCCAAAAAGAAAAGGTATCAAAGCAATAAAACACAATAATATCTTTGCCCGCCTCAAGGGCATATTAATCCAGCCCTCATCAAAAGCAAGTAATTTATTGATTTTTTATTTATCTTCAGAATAATCACGCCTCTGCTCTGGGATATTCTGGGTTGATGAACAGACGTAAATGTCCTTTTTTTTGTTCGCAATGCAATAATTGGACTGTTGCCAGCAGCAAATTATGATCGCGAAAAACTGGAAATAATTTTGCCGCTACTCCACTTTTCGTCAATTGAAACGAATGAATCACTCTCTCCGCAGCGCTGCGCGAATGGGACTGCCATCAAAACCATCAAGTTTCAGCGGTAAAGCGCAAAGTTCGTAACGCCCAGCATCAACTCCTGTCAACACAAGTCCTTCAAGAATTGCGACATCATGCACAAAGAATCTTGCGTGTGATGGAAGATCTTTCGAGTCCGCAGTATCCACGCTCGGCGTATCGACACCAACAAGCCTCACCCCTGCATCTGCGAGCCAATCAACAAACGCAGGATCGAGCGCGAGAAAATCTGTCGACCAAACTTCAGGATTTGCATACGACCCCGTCGCAATCAACAACCGCGCAACAGAAGGCACCCACTTCTCTGTCACATCAAGATCGGCACGACCGAATCGCTTGATCACGCCAACTCGATCCGCTCGGACACGAACAACTTCGCATGGCCCCCAATATAAATGGAGAGGCTGCTGCTCCATGGTGCGACCATTCAATCCATAGTGACTCGGCGCATCAGCGTGCGATCCAAGATGAACTGTTGTTCGAAGCGCACTCAGCGTTATTGCATCTCCGCGCTTCATATCGAATGCGACTTCACGTGTCGGAGAAATATCTCCTGGAAACACTGCAAGACGCGGTGAAATGCGCGGCGAAATATCGAAGATTTCTCCATGCGCACCCATCGTTCAACTCTGCATCGCCGTTCGACCACCATCGACCGGAAGATTGACGCCGGTGAGATAACTCGCTGCTGGCGAAGCCAAGAAAAGTGCGACTGATGCAATCTCACTTGCCTCGCCGAGTCGTGCCATCGGAATCGTCGCGATCGCACCACGTTCAATCTCATCGATGCTCGATCCAGAACGAGACGCGCGGCCTTTGAAAATTGCGTCAAGCCTTGCAGTCTTTGTGAATCCCGGCAAGATCGTGTTGACGGTGATACCGAGTGGCGCAAGTTCGCCAGCAAGCGATCGTGCCCAATTCGCAACTGCCGCACGAATTGTGTTGGAAACTCCAAGCCCACGAATGGGCGTCAAGACAGATGTGCTGGTGATGTTGATAATCCGTCCGTACTTTGCATCGCGCATTCCTGGAGCGCACGCTTGCACGATCGCTTGACCAGTCAACACATGTTGTTCGAATGCGCGCGCGAAATCTTCTGGCTTGGAATCAATTGCGGGCCCTGGCGCTGGACCACCAGTGTTGTGCAGCACGATATGCACCACACCATGCGCAGCAACATGTGCGTCGACCGCGACTCCAACTGCACGCCAATCTGCATAATCCACCAGCAACATTCGATGTGTTTGCGAAGATCCGCACGGTGACGGAAGTTCTGCGAGCACCTTCTTCAGTCCATCGGGATTTCGCCCAACGAGTGTGACAGATGCGCCGGCATTTGCGAAGGCTTCCGCGCACGCGCGCCCGATGCCTTGCGTTGCACCACCAACAAGAGCGTGACGCGAATGGAGTGAGAAGTGATTTGAATCGTTACTGCTGTTCATGTGCGAGAGATTAACGCACTGCGCCGAGTCAGTAATGTCGCGCCTAAAACCGTTGACAATGTGGCGAGTCCCACCAACGAAAGATAGGTCGATTGTGCACGACCATGAACCGCATCAAGCGAATCCTTCGCAACCGAAGTCGCGGAAGCATCATGAGCAACGACAGCTGTCCAGTATTGCGCCGATGCTTCGTTCAATTTGAATCCCAGTTGTACCGAAACGAATGCGCACCAAATGGCAGCGGCAAGCACCACAAGCACGCCTCTATGCAGCCAAAGCATCGATCCCACTTGCTGCGACTTCAAGGGCCGGCCTCCGATCAACGAAGCGAGAATTGCGGGCAAGAAAATACTTGTGATGTTGATTACTTCGAATGGCATTCGTGTGATTTGTCCGCCGACATATCTTGAGAGAAGTGCCGGTTCGATGGTCGCCAGCGCAGTATCACTCAGACTTGTCACGCCTACTTGCTTCATCGCAACGAATGTCCATCCCGCATACGCGCCAACGACCACAAGGACAGCAGTCCATGCGGAGGCGATTGCGATAAAAAATGTAAGCCTTATCAATTGATTACTTTACTGAACCATTCCAGTCA
Organism: Singulisphaera sp. GP187; assembly: GCA_945862215.1. Classification (GTDB taxonomy): domain Bacteria; phylum Planctomycetota; class Phycisphaerae; order Phycisphaerales; family SM1A02; genus F1-60-MAGs104. The sequence continues at coordinate 4,520 of CAMAXY010000048.1, forward strand.
TCGATCTAGACATGTCAGGTACTTGACCTTGCATCGTGTTCATCTGCGCCTGCATTTGTTGGCGTTGTTTCATCATCGCTGACATCAACTGTTGATTTTCAGCGGCTGTTTGCGGAGCACGAGTCACCGCCATACCTTGAGGAGTCTGCACGATGAAATTTCCACCGTTTGCCCCAGCATTTGCGCCCGCACCCTGCGCTGTCATTGGAGCGCCATACGGCGTATTTGGAGTGGAAATTCCAGGAACAGCGCTCGTTCGAGTCAGAGTCAATTTCACCGACCCCGCAGGCTGATCGTCGATCTGAAATTGCGTGTTCCAAGTGATCGAGCCATCAAATCCAAATAGAAATGTTGTTGATATCGAACGCTGCTTGCCGTCGACAGTTGTCAAAGGATTCGACGTCACAAATGTCAATGCACGAGCAGCATCATCATTCATCCCTGCTGAAAGAAACATCGAGCGATCGCCGTTGGTGATTTCGCTGCGCGTAAATCCAACTCCAGGAGTGAATCCCATCAAATCAATTGATTGCAACGCAGCGCCATCTGTATTCCACAGCACATGATCGCCCGAGAGAAAATTTCCGCCAAGGATCCAACCGAACTGAGACTCGCCGCGAAATGGTCCGCTTGTTTTTCCGTCAGCAGAAGTTGCGACACCTTGCACATCCCATGTTCCAACAAATTGAGTGAACAACGCTAAGGCCTGCGCATCATCTGCGCCAGCTGGTGTGATCGGTCCAGTGGGCGCGGGCGCGGCTGGTGACGCAGAAGTCCCAGAAGTCCCAGCCGGCGATGATTGACCCTGCGAAGAAGCTGCGAAAACACAGACAAGTGCTGCACTTGCAGCGATACCAAATGCGACACCTGCAACAAACGGATTTGATTTCTTGATCATGAATGAGAGTTTACCGAAGTGGGAAATGTGCGGTATCGCACTCCCGCCTCGGTGAACAACGCGCACGCCAAATCATGTGATCGCTTCCAATGCTCGTCGCCTTCACCGACAACTTCGTATGTCACAACTTCGACCAGCCCTGCTTGGATGATCGCCAGCGAACACTGCACGCAGGGACTGAAGGTGGCATACATCGTGCATCCGACTGGACTGACTCCGTTGCGCGCGCATTGCACAATCGCATTCAGTTCGGCGTGACAAATCAAGTCATATTTCACAGGTCGCTGAAGTCGTTCTGGATGGTCTGCGATTCCTTGCGGCAATCCATTGAATCCAGTACTGATGATCTGCTTGGATGGCGAGACGATGACTGCGCCGACTCCGCGCGATGGATCCTTGCTCCAAGTTGCGATTCGCCCCGCGAGTTCGAGAAATCGTACATGCCAGTGATCGGGAAGTTGTTTCGTCATTTTATTTCGTTCTGCTCAGCTTGTCCGCTTCAACTCTATTCCATGCAAATTCATCAACGGACCCTTCAGCCATCCGCCAGTCCTCACTTCGATGATCGCGCGCCCAATCGCTTCCACATGAATTGATCCAATACCAACACTCTTGAAATCAGACCAATCCGCGGTTGCTTCGGTCTTGCCTTTGAGAGTCGTTTCTCCAAAGGTCACTTCGAATTCTTGCCCAGCACAATCTTCCGCACACGATTGAATGAGTATCACGGCATAATCACCAGGCTTGGTGAATTCGACCAACCACCTTGCAGAGTCGTTCGAATCAACCCAGGCATCCAGCGCGCTCGGCGTGTCCTCAGCTTGCGTGAAACGCAACGTTGCACCAATAATTTCCGCACTATTTGCATCAAGGCGAATGAGTGGTCCGTCTTGAAGTATTGCGATTCCTGACATCAGCGGATCTTCGATCGGCAATGGTTCGGTTCGATCTTTCGCTTGCGACATCAATCGGTCAATCGCACTTTTTACAACAGCGGATGAGAGTGCGTATGACTTTGTGCGATCGACACGCGCAATATTCACACCAACAATGTTGCCGTTCAAATCGACAAGTGGCCCGCCAATTTGATCGCTGCGCAGTGTTGTGTCGTGCTGAATGACAGGACCGAATCCACTTGTACGTTTACTTGCAGGAAAATCTGGAGTGGACGGCGGTGGACCAAATTCCCTCGGCCGCGCGGCGAGTCGCACTCGAATGACTTCTTCCTGATCATCTTTGGTTCGAATGACTTCGATCACTTCGCCAGCAGCGTGCTTTCGCACGGCCTCGCCGAGATCCGCTTGTGTTGCGACCAAGATTCCCGCGATGCGCGTTACAAAATCGCCAGCACGAAGTCCCGCACGTCCCGCCGGCATTCCTGGGGGAACCTGCATCAAAATCACTCCACTGCGGTCGCCATGCTGGCTTCGCTCTTCTGGACTCGATTCTCTTGCGCGCACTCCAAGATATGAAGCAGTGACATCGCTGCGACCTGGACGATATTCATCCAAACTCCGCACACCAAACGCAAGTGGACTTCCATCACGGCCAACCGTTACAAGAATTGCCCCGAGAGCCGGAGTTGTATCGATAGAAAATTTTGGAACTTCAAGCTGTTCTGATGTCTGAATCAAGACAAGGTCCAATTCTGCATCAACTGCAACTCGCTTGCCCGAAACCATCAATCCATCTGGCAGAGCAATCATCAAGTCCTTACTGGTTTTTCCAACTTCCGACGCTTTTGCGAGAATGAATCCTGACGCATCTGCGACAGTTCCATAACACACAATTTTTCCGTCGACGAAGACACCAACTGTCATCAAGATCGCCTGATCAACTGCATGCGCAATACCCTGCAGATTCTTTTCTTCTCCTTTATAAAGCGCCTTTTCCAAAGGCATCTGAATCACGACCTGCCTTTGATTTGGGCCGGACTTTTTTTGCTTCCCCTCTCGCTCCAGATCAGCATCTTTCCCCTGTGCGGCACTTTGCTGCATGTCTGTCATTCGACTCTTTGCGAAATCGATCGTTGTTGCAGAATTCTGGTTTGGCTCTTGACCTGCAGTTGAATTAATTCCAACCAGGCGACCATCCAAGTCAAAGACTCCTCCGCCAGAATCACCAGAAGAAAGCGGGGCATCCATAAGGATCACTCCATCGTTCACCCCGAGCATTCGCCCAAGCCGCAATACGGGCGGACGAAAAGGATCTTTTTCAATTCCATAAGTGTGACCGAATGAAATGATCCAATCCCCTTCTTCGAGTCCTTCCATCGAACCAAGTTCGGCTGCGACAAGATCGCGCCCGATTGGATCGAACCGAATCATTCCGCAATCTTTCAGTCCATCCCAGTACAAACCCGCGGTCTTTCCCTTTGCTGTTGTGCCATCCATGAAATAGATAGTCACATCAAGATTTGGAATACCGCAGACATGTCCAGCGGTCATGATCCAGCCATCCTTCGAGATGATCGTTCCGCTCCCGCTGGACTTTGGTCCAAGCGTGTCCAAGATTTCCAACCCAACACACGCTCCCCTGACTTTTGCTTGAGCACTCTGTACTCGCACTTCAAGAGTTTGCGCCGCGGCGATGTCCTTGATTGACTGATCAACAAATAAGGGAGTTGGCGGATCGAAAGCCAAAGCACTCAAGAGAATCGCATGGCTGATCAACCAAAGCATGAAATGATTGTACGAAAAGCGAAATCAAATCGAAATGAATACGAAACTAAAGCGCGATATTCTTGACTGTTTTTTCCAATGTTCTCAGTTTCGTCGCAACTTTCTGCATGGAATCAATTCGCCGCTCCATCTTCAATTGCAAGCATTCCGAAACAAGAAGCGACAGTTCGCCATCCAATCCTGGGACTCGTTCCAATGCAGGAATTGTTACGGGAACTTCTTGAGGCGATCGCGACTTGCTCCCCCCAGGAACAAGCACAGTTTCTGCCCAATCCCGCACCAACGCCCGATACATCGTTGCGCCAAAGTTATAAATATCCGTTCGCTCGACAATCGCTTCCTTCGCGGACTGTTCTGGTGCCATGTATCCAGGTGAACCCTGAAATCGCGGCTTAATTGTTCCGATCTTGCACGATTGCCCCAAGTCGATGATCTTTGCCATCTTCTCGGAATCCCGTCCAACAGGCATCATGATGTTGCCCGTCTTCATATCCGCATGGACAAATCCTTTTTCATGCATGTGCGCAAGACCTTCGGCGACCTCCGCAAAAATGCGGACATAATCACGAAGCAACTTCGGCGGCTCTTCTTCGAGCGTCGAAGAATCGATCATCTCCAGCACAAGCGCAACTTCCATCACTTTCACGATCGGTCGAGCTCGCTTCAGAGCGATCATTTTCCGAATTGCGGGATGATTCAACTCACGCAGAGTTGTGTATTCCGTTTCAACCTGCTTTAGATAGCGATCGTCCTTATCTCGACTTTCGTCAATGACAACATGCTTGAGCGTGTACGTCGCGCCAGTCTGGCGATCTTTCACAGCATAAAGTTTGCTGCGTGCGCCCTCTCCAAGCAAGGCCACAACTTTATAGCCGAACAGATCATCAAGCATGACTTTAGAACTCATTTGGATTTTTTTACTTTATAAAAAATGATTGAAAACTCAGGAACGCCCCACAGGCAACAATGCTTCAGTGCATTGAAATGCAGATTACTAAAGAATATATCCACTTAAGTGCTATATGCAATATGCATATTCACCAAAAATTTTGATTTTAAATCCCTCCCGCTACCCTGAACTAAATCCAAAGAATTAGGGTCTACGAATTTGGGCTTCAAACTCTGCCGTTGGGAAAAATTTCCCAGGGCTGCTGACTTTTGACAGATCAGAATGCAGATAGACCGCGGCCCCTGGTATTCCAAATTGCGCCTGTAATGCACGAACGATCGTTATTAATTCGTGAATTTGGCGATCTGTGAACTCTCGTCGATTTCCATTTCCAATCATGCAAATTCCGATGGAATGACGGTTGTATTGATCCGCATCAGAGGTCGAAAGGCTCGAGCGATCCAATCCATTTCGACTTTCTGTTGCGCTCGCACTAGCAACATGCGCTCCAGCAAGCTGCCGATTCCATCGATATCCAACTTCCACCAAACCGTCGCCAAGACCCTGCCCATTTCCAATCACAAAGTGATATCCAAGCCCAGCTAGACCAGACGCTGTGTGCTGTCTATTGAGAGTGACGGAATCGCCTGCTGGAGTAGCGGAATGATGAATGACGATCGCTTGCCACTGTCCTGGAATAGGTTGCGCATCTCGAGGAAGGATCAGCGATGCATCACTGACAGGTGAAAATCCCACAACGGTCGCACTGACAGCTGCATCTACTGTGGGTGCGCCTCGATCACCAGCGAGCAGAATTCCTGCGACTGCGGTCATCCCACCAACAAAACTTGCCCAAACTGTGAAGCGGCGACGCGTCGTACGAATTTCATTGGAGCCGCCGCTGATCGAAGGTGTCACCAAGGCAGGCTGAGCGGTCTTTGCGTGATTGGAACTGGTGGTTTGAATAGTCACAGTTGCGTTTGCTCCGACCATCTTTATCGGAAGGAACACACAGAACCGTGAGTAAATTTTTCAATTTCAGCCGGGAATTAATTTTGCGGAGCAAGTCGCGCACGCAGTGCAGGCTGAGGATTTCCAAACTCATCGGGTACGAGCAGTTGCTGATTTTGCTGCCGAAGCGTGTCGTATGTATCAAATTGATTTCGAGGATTTTTCTCGTTGAAAAGTGGCTTCTGGCAGCCAGCTGTCGCCGCAGTGATGATCAAAAGAATCACTGCGCACACTACTGATTGAGTGATTGGGACACATTGCTGTCTATTGATTGTGGTGATACTTTTCATTGGGACTATTTCTGAAAAATCAGTTGGCGCTCCGCGGTGAATATTTTACCCGTCGTTCCATCGCGAAATTCTAATTTTGCAGTGACGCTCCCCTGACAATCCCAGCCCGATCCTGTCAATGGGATTTCGAAAGTGTAATGGGTCCCAAGTATCCCTCCACGCCAAGCATCGCGAACTTGACCTGGTGAAAATTCCGCTGTCCCAAGTGTTTGGGAATTCCCACCAGCTTTCAAATCGAAGACTGAAATTTGCACACTTCCGACGATCTGAAGAAAGCGTCCAAGGCCATCGGATGGTTCAAGGTAAATCCTTGCTGTACATCCGCCTGTCTCAACTCCTACTTTCGATGCCAGATAGCCACTCGAACCCCCAATTTGCACTGTTGCAACATGTGGGGTTGCTGCGAGAATCGTAGGGTCAATCGAGGACTTTTCTTCCGCCGACTTCGCCGATTGAGCGAGTTGCTGTTCCAGTTCGGCCTGCTTCACCTTGGCGGCATTCACTTGCTCCTCCAAATCACGAACTTGGCGTCGCAGTGCATCATTCTCGTTTGGGGTAAATACAGTTGGATTACAGCCCCCTGCGAACAAAATCGCGACGAGTCCGACAATGGCTATTGATTGATGTTGTGTCAGATTCATGCCGCCCCTTCTGAATTCATGCGCAGTTGATCGAGAATTGAAATGTCCATTGAAAGTTGCTCAAGCGCGACGCTCATGTCAATATTTGTCACGCTGACTCCTGATGTGACTGAAATTCTCATCGGCGCAAAGTTCAGGATTCCTCGAATCCCTGCTTCGCATAATTGTGTGGCGACATTTTGCGCAGTAGAACGAGGGACTGCGAGAATTCCAATAGCGACCCGATTTGTTCGAATGACTTTGCGAAGTGCGCTCATCGGTTGAACCGTCAAAGTACCGATACGCTTGCCTTGCATCCGTGAGCTCGAGTCAAAAATGGCAGTCATTGAAAAACCTTCTTGTGCAAATCCCCCATACGCCAACAGCGCACGACCGATATTGCCTACCCCTACTAAGACAGTTGACCGCCGACGATGCGCTCCAATGACTTGTCGAATCGATTCGTTCATCTTGACGCAGTTGTAACCCACACCAGATCGACCGACTTCGGTGGCTTGCCGTGATTGAACCACCCATGCAAGATCTTTGCGGACCTGCGCGCTAGAAACTCCCAGTTTTTCCCCCAATTCGCGTGAACTGAGTGTCGGTTGCCCTTGAGCGATCAAGGGTTGAATTTCACGCAAGTACAAACTGAGTCGTTGCGCAGTTGGCCGTGGGATTCGTCGAACAGTTGGTGGCACTCAATCATTCTAGTGCTAGAGTGTGCCTATGCATCTTGTTGATGTTCTCGCTCGCGACTCATTCACAGCAAGTTTTGAGTTTTTCCCGCCGAAGAACGAAGCTGGCTGGGATTCGTTCTTCACGACTATCAAGGATTTTGGCATATTGAAGCCATCATTTGTTTCGGTGACATATGGCGCTGGCGGATCAACGCGACAATTCACACATGATCTTGTCGTGCGAATCGGAAAAGAGGCTGAGCTCGATGCGATGCCTCACTTGACATGTGTCAATCACTCGGCGCAAGACATCGATCAAATCTTGTCGCGCTATGCGGAAGCTGGGGTTTCGAACATTCTTGCGCTGCGCGGCGATTTGCCAAAAGGGACGAGTGCGCTTGCGAGCGATTATTCGTATGCATCGGATCTCGTTCAAGCAGTTCGTGCGTTTGCTCAATCTGGTCGACATCCCGATCCGCGCGGATTTGGTATCGCAGTCGCGGGATATCCAGAGGGGCATCCGCAAACTCCAAATACTCTGGTGCAAATGGATCATTTGAAAGCAAAGTGTGATGCAGGTGCCGACTTGATCATCTCACAACTCTTCTTCGACAATCATGCGTTTTATGATTGGCGTGAACGATGCGAATTGGCCGGAATCAAGACGCCGATTCTTGCAGGAATTATGCCGATCACAACAGTGACTGGACTGAAGCGCATGGCCGAGTTAGCTGGTGGAACAAAGTTTCCTGCAGCGCTCTTGCGGGCGGTGCGCCGTGCGCAAGATGACGCCGATGCAGTCAGTCGAGTCGGAATTCACTGGGCAACCGAACAGTGTCGCGACTTGTTGGATCACGGAGTGCGCGGGATTCACTTTTACACGCTCAACCGCAGCGATGCGACGCGAAAGATTTACGAAAATCTTGGCGTCAGTTCTACGGACGCACTTCGCCTGTAACAGGCGCGGGGGCGGGGTCTGGCGCTAGAACGGGATTGACTTTTATTGAAGTCGATGGGCGCAACCAAATCCCACGTAATGCTTCCGAGAAAGTGCGCTCATTTGGATTGCGCTCAAGCAAAGCGATTCCTTTTTCTGTCAGCACAGGATCGCCGAGTTGATGACCAATAAACGCAGCGACGAAACCATAATCACTTTCATATTTGGAACCTTCGCTTTTCTTCAGTGATTCCTCTGCAATTTCCTTCAAGCGCTCTGCAGAACCAAGAATGTCAAGGCCGTACCTTACATCGATCATCTCTGGCCAATTCATAAAGAGACGACGAAGAGTCGTCGCAGCAGAAATCTGCAATCCTGCTGCGACTTGACTGTTGGCCATACCCGCAAGAGGAAGTGGATTTGAAGGAGCGATCAGCGTGCCAGAAGTAAATGCTCTTTCTGCAGTGAGATAACGCTTCTCACGCATTGATTGATCACCCGCTCGAAGCATCGTGTCGAGCGCTTCATTCGTACCAGCATCAAGTTGTGAAATGCTCTGGCCATGAGCGAGAAGTAAATATGCCTCGTCGGCATTCAGTTTGCGAATGGGTCTCTTCTGTTGTGCCTGTGAAGCGTCGGTCGTTGTCTTATTTTTTGTATCGCCAGCATTTTCTGTTGGCACGCCATCTTGAGAATTCTTCGACCGAATGACATCAGATTGCTGGTTCACCGCATCGGAACCTGACGCATTTTCTCCCGCAGTGTCAGGTTTCTGAAGTACACGAGAGCCTAACAATCGCTCTGTTTCGTCGACTGGTTCGGCGGGACTTAAATTGAATTGGTCGCGGATTCCTTGAATGACCATTCCTGTCTCACGCAAGGAATCGACATCAACCGGAGCTTCAATTCCAATAATTTCACCTTTTGATTCCTTGTAACGATTTCCAACTGTTGCCAGAACACGGTCGTAGGGCGTAGCCATTTCCATAATCTGACGGACACCTCGCACCATCTCTGCCGAAGATTGAACTCTTCCACGTTCAGTCGTTGCAACTTGGGTATCTAATTTGGTACCAGTCAACATCGCATCGTCCGATTTGGGCAGAGATTGTTCCGTCGTGATGCCTGACAAATATGAACGCGCAATCTTCTTGCTGTTGGAACGCCCGCTCCGCAAATCCGATCGCATGAGAGCGCTTCCATACACGCCCAAGCTGAGCGATTCGATGAGATCTCCATCTGGAACCCCGATAATGCCAGTGAACGGACTTGCGATCATTCGAAGAGGCATTTGGTTGGCGGTACGAGTCATTGCAACTGTTACGGGCTGATAGAGGTACGAAATATCCATTGCAGTCGTAGCCTGTCGAGTAAAATTATCTAACTGCATTCGTGTGTTATTTGCTGCACTTTGAGACGTTGGCGTGACTATGGCGCTGTCCCATCCAGCGCGCGTTGTCCCTGCGACTGCGCCTGATGCGGCTGTGCTTCCAATTCCAGACGCCACAAAATCTCTGCGATATGCCGTAGCGCCGATTCCAGTCGCAACGCTGAAACGATCGTTCATTGGAATTGCAGCGAGAGCTCTTGCGCTTGTTGTTGCAGCGTTTGCACGAAACGCTTGCGTTGTCTCGCCGCCTGTTGCGCCACGAAAATCATCTGCAGCGGTATAGCCCACCGAACCTCGGAAGCCGCGCCCACCAGCAACATCACCTGTAACGACAAGGTTTCTTGATCGATAATCTTGCTTCGAGCGAGGAGCGTTCGAGGAACTTCCCTGTTGAAGCGAGCTATCAAGCGCACCGGCGTTCCCCCGCTGCAAATTTCCATCGAGGGCATTTTGGCTTATGACAAGAGAGAGGATCATCACACTCAGCATGCTTCAAGTGTACAACTCCGCCCATGTGGAAGCGTGTTTTTTCTATGAAGCGCTCGATCAATCCAATCCCGCTAGTGATTGCAATGTCGCTTGTCATTGGAAGCGTGTTGGTCGGAGTTTATGGCACGCGCCTTCAAGAGCGAGAGTTTGGCTCGTTATTGCCACTTGGAGATGTTGCTGATACCGCACGTCAGATTCAATTTCGAATGCAAATCGAAGCGCTTCACCGTCCAACTGAATCACCAACGCCAACTCGCAGCGATCTCGCAGACCTTGTCAGTTCAACGATCCAGAGCGAATGGAGGCCGCCCGATCTTTCTGCCAAAGGGTTCGTACCGATTTTGGCTGGGCAGGCGATTCTTCTGGGGGATCAGGCTTGCATCGCAATTCTGTACGAACGGGCAGGAGAATCTGCTGATCGTTTTTTAGCGCTCTTCGTCACAGGTGATCGCGGACAATTCGCATCATTCGATGACTTTGGAAGAATGGAATCATTTGCGACAAATCGTTCGATCACCGAGCGCGATGACGAAACGGATCCCAATTCGAGTGCGACGCTCGTCTTCACCGACGGCGACCTGCTGTTCATTGCGCGCGCCGATGATGTGGCCACGCTGAATGAGATCCGAAGCGATCTTGGTGCGCCATAAAATCAAATTCGCCGCCGCTGCGCATGATTGCACGCCTGCTCTAGTATCTCGACTCGAATGAGCCAAACTTCATGTATCACAACTCCAATCTATTACGTCAATGATCGACCACATATCGGTCACGCATATACATCGACCATCTGCGATGTTTGGGCGCGAGCTGGTCGACTTGTCGGACGGGAAGTTTTCTTTCTGACAGGGACCGATGAACATGGATCGAAAGTTGAAAAGAGTGCGACAGCGCGTGGCATCTCGCCGCAAGCGCTTGCGGATGAAAATGCTGCAGAATTTCAGCGTGTTCTGGCAACTTTCGGTTTGACCAACGACGATTTCATCCGAACAACTCAACCTCGGCATGTTGGGCAAGTTCAAGAGTTTCTGCGGCGACTGATGGCGACAGGTGATGTCTATCTTGGAACCTTCGAAGGTTGGTACGACGAAGGGCAAGAGGAATATCACACCGAGAACAAAGCGCGCGAATTGAATTATCAAAGTCCAATCAGTGGAAAGGCGCTTGTTCGTGCGACCGAGCAAAATTATTATTTCCGATTGAGCGCATTCGCAGATCGCTTGGCGAAGCACTTTGCGGATCATCCAACTTTCGTTCGACCCACAGAGCGTGCGAATGAAATGCTTGGTCGAATGCGAGACGGATTGCAGGATGTTCCAATTACGCGCACAAATTTTTCGTGGGGCATTGCGATGCCAGATGCCCCTGGGCATGTGGTCTATGTGTGGATTGATGCGCTGTTGAATTACATCACGGCGCTTGGGCTGGCAACGCCTCACGCCGAACGAACAAAATATTGGCCCGCGGATTATCACGTCGTGGGAAAAGAAATTCTTTGGTTTCACGCTGTGATTTGGCCCGCGCTCTTGATGGCGCTCAAACTGCCACTTCCCAAATGCATTTACGCGCACTCATTCTGGATTGCCGATGGCAAGAAAATGAGCAAGTCTCTGGGAAATTTCGTGGACCTCCCAACCATCGAACGTTACAACGCGACATACGGACTCGATGCTTGGCGTTGGTACATGTCCACCCAAGGTCCACTCGGTACAACGGACGCTGACTTCAACGGAAAACATTTTCACGAGACATACACCAATGATCTGGTGAACACAGTTGGTAATTGTCCCAGCCGCGTTGGCGCAATGATCGCAAAATATTTCGGTGGCAAATTGCCAACCGATGCGCAAGCTGGTGGCGAATGGCCAAGTCGATGTGATGCCGCCATCGCGAAGTGGGAACAATGCATGGAAGTCTTCGATCTCTCCGGCGCAGCGCGCTGTGCAATGGATCTCCTGCGACAAGTCGATGTGATGATCAATGACACAGAGCCATTCAAGCTTGCGAAGGATCCAGCAAATACGCCTCGCCTCTCGTCAATTCTCAATCAGTGTGCGCAAACTGTTCGCATTGCAGGCGTGATGCTTGAGCCATTCTTACCTCAGCGCATGGGAGATCTGGCAACCGCATTTGGTGGAATGCCCAACAAAGATACGAATTGGTCTGCTCGAAAAAAATATGGTGCGATATCTGATGGGCATCCAATTGAAAAAGTTGCGCTCTTCCCGCGTGTAGACGCGACAGCGATCAGTCAAACTTCCTGAACTTTTCGAAGTTGGCTTTTCGAAGTTAGATTGAGCGACCAGCTCTTCGCGCTTTACTTCGCCCTGCGACGCGGACGAATCGCGATAAATGCAGACGATGCGAGAATCGCCAAGACGCCAGGAACTGGAACATAACGAATGTCTGCGCTGACAGTGTCAAGACTTAAATTGTTTGTCTGGCTTGCGAAACCCAGTTCGAAACGTGTCGCAGCAAAAGATATTCCCTGAATGATCCATCTGAAAGCACGCGTCTGAATTTGACCTTGACCACCTGGTGCGGCAGAGTCCGATCGCAGTTCCATAAATCCAGGATTGATTGAAACGCTATTTCCATTGTTGTCTGAAATGGTCAAACGAACTGAATTCGTATTGATGATTGTTCCGATTGAAGCGATATTCAGGATCACTTCGTTCACCTGCGCAGTCAAGCCACCATAAATTGAAATTGAAAGTGGATTGCTCGCGCCATACAGATTGCCGGTGCCTGTGATAAACGCTCCAGGGCCAAAGTTGAAGAGCCCCGCTCCAGATTCAGTTCCTGCATAGTTGGTCAAATTAGGTCCGCCAAATGCACTTGTGAAATTTTCCCATCCATAAAAGTCTGCATCAGCAGCGCCGCGCCATACTGGCACCTGCGGGTTGATGAAGTCTGCAGAGGCGGAAGCTGTGACGAAAGATGAAATTGCAATTCCCGCAACACACAATAAACTTTTATTGAACATAATTTTTACTTGCCGCAGCAAGCCCTTTTCTCTCAACCTTTTACGAACAACTAAAACCAATTGAATATGCCCCAATTCCAGAGCATGTCAAAAAGAACCTGTCAAAATCAGAG
>CAMAXY010000049.1 GCA_945862215.1 Singulisphaera sp. GP187
GATGTCTCCCCCGCTTCGCGATGCTCGCAATCAGGCAATCTTGTGGAAGGCGCTGCAGGAGGGGGAAATTGATACCGTCGCGACTGATCACGCGCCATTTGATTTTGCAACGCAGAAGCAAATGGGCCGCGAGGACTTCACTCGAATTCCAAATGGCATTCCTTCCCTCGAAGATCGAATTCGCTTGCTTTACACATACGGAGTCTGCAGTAGAAAAATGGATCTCTGCACGATGGTCCGTGTCGCAAGTACGAATGCTGCAAAATGCTTCGACTTGTATCCCCGCAAAGGATCGATTGAAGTTGGCGCAGATGCGGATCTGGTCGTGTTCGACCCCGAATATCGCGGGACTATTTCCGCCGCAACCCACTCGATGAATGTGGATTACAGTGCATTTGAGGGTTGGGCCGTTCAAGGATGTGCGACGGAAGTTGCAGTGCGTGGACAACTCGCGGTCCGCGGTGGGAAATTTGTAGGCGAAATCGGCCGAGGTCAGTTTCTCAAGCGCAAACCAAGCTATTTTTAGCTGCGTAGCGGACTTTGCATTCATTGAGCCGTATCGACCGATACAACCACAGACCCATGATGACACAACACCCCCTCGATGTACAAACTGGAATTCAAGATTCGCACCTGTATAGCGTCGATCTTGCGCCAGTTTCGAAGGCGGATCGCAAGTGGAGCATGTGGAGTATGGCTGCGCTTTGGATTTCGATGGCGGCATGCGTGCCGACATACATGCTGGCATCTTCGCTGATTGAAGGCGGGATGAATTGGTGGCAAGCGATCCTGACAGTTTTTCTTGGCAATGCGATTGTTCTCGTACCGATGGTGCTGAACGCGCATGCCGGAACGAAATATGGAATCCCATTTCCAGTTTTCTGCCGCGCATCATTTGGAACAAATGGCGCAAATATTCCTGCGCTGATGCGTGCGGTTGTCGCATGTGGATGGTTTGGAATTCAGACTTGGATTGGCGGGATGGCGATTTTCAAAATTTCCGCAGTCTTTTTCCCATCCATCAATGATCCTGCCGCGCATCAATTCTTGGGAATTTCATCAGCGCAATTTGGTTGCTTCATCCTCTTCTGGATTATCAACATGATCGTCGTCATTCGTGGCATCGATTCCATTCGCGTCTTGCTGCAAATCAAAGCACCGCTTCTGATTGTGCTTGGGCTCCTGCTTCTTGCGTGGGCTTATCGCGCAGCTGGCGGATTTGGTCCGATTCTTTCTCAGCCTTCGCTCTTTGATGTCGGCCAGCCAAAAGCAGGTCAATTCTGGGTGTTTTTCTTCCCGTCACTCACTGGCATGATCGGATTCTGGGCGACACTTTCTTTGAATATTCCAGACTTTTCTCGCTATGCCCATACGCAGAAAGATCAAGTACTTGGGCAAGTGCTTGGCCTACCATTGACGATGGCGCTGTATGCATTCATCGGCGTCGCCGTGACATCAGCGACGACCATCATTTATGGAACAACGATTTGGGATCCTGTTGATGTGCTGACAAAGTTTACGAATCCCGCGCTACTGATCATCGCGATGTTCGCACTATGCATCGCAACGCTCGCGACGAATCTTGCGGCGAATGTCGTCAGCCCTGCAAACGATTTCGCCAACCTTGCACCGAGGTATATTTCTTTTCGCACTGGGGGAATCATCACGGGATGTATAGGGATTGTGATCATGCCTTGGAAGTTGATCGCAGATCCAACGGGATACATCTTTGTCTGGCTCGTGGGTTACAGCGCACTTCTTGGACCCATCGGCGGAATTCTGATATGCGATTATTTTGCCATTCGTCACAAGAAACTTAACCTTCGCGACCTCTATCGATCGCACGGCGAATATCGGTATCACGGCGGGTTCAGTCTCGTCGCAATCTTTGCTCTTCTTGCAGGAATTGCGCCAAATGTTCCAGGTTTCTTGGTTGTGATCAAACTTGTTCCAGCAGAATCCGTCGGCGACTTCTGGCGAGATCTCTATGACTATTCTTGGTTTGTTGGATTTGGAATTTCATTCGTGGCGTATCTTCTTGGACGCAAACTCACACCAATACGAAAATGACAAACCATATTCCACTGCCACCTTTCGCGTATTCACCGAAACCATACACAGGCCCTTCGCCAGCCGAGGTGCTTGCGATGCGCAAGGAACATCTCTCGCCAGCGATTTATCACTTTTACAAAAATCCAATCATGATCGTTGAGGGGAAGGGTCAGTATCTCTTCGATGAAACTGGGCGGCGCTATCTCGATGGCATCGGCGGAATCGTGACTGTGAGCGTTGGACACTGCCATCCTGAAGTGACTGCGGCTGCGAATGCACAGAACGAAACGATTGTGCATACCACAACGCTCTATCTGAACCCTCAAGTCGCGCTCTTTGCGAAAGAACTTGCGGCAAAAATGCCAGGCGATCTGAAGGTGTGCTATTTTGTCAATTCAGGATCGGAAGCGAATGATTTGGCCATCATGATGGCTCGAGCGGCGACTGGAAATTATGACGTGATCGCTCTGCGCAATGCCTATCACGGCGGCAGTCCAGGCGCGATGGCATTGACATCCCATCACACGTGGAAATTCAATGTGCCGCATTCATTCGGCGTGCAACACGCAATTATGCCGGACTTATACCGCGGCATCTATGGCGCAGATGACGCGAATGCTGGAAGCAAGTATGCAGCGGATGTCAAGAGTTTGATTCAGTATGGAACATCTGGACAAGTTGCTGCGTTCATCGCAGAGACGATCCAAGGAGTTGGGGGTGCAGTCGTGATGCCAGATGATTATTTGCGCAACGCGTATGCCCATGTGCGCGCTGCTGGCGGATTGTGTATTGCCGACGAAGTGCAATCAGGATTCGGTCGTACTGGGACACATTTCTGGGGATTCGAAACTCAAGGCGTTATTCCCGACATTGTCACGATGGCCAAGGGCATCGGCAACGGCTGTCCTCTTGCGGCCGTCGTCACCACGCCAGCAATTGCAAAGTCGATTGCGAATCGGATTCACTTCAATACATTCGGTGGAAATCCAGTTTCGTGTGCGCAAGGTCGTGCCGTGCTACGTGTCATTGAAAATGAAAAACTGCAAGCGAATTCTCTAAAAATTGGCGCGCAATTGAAGGCTGGATTTGCGGTGCTGGCCAAGAAACACAAACTCATCGGCGATATCCGTGGGCTTGGTTTGATGCTCGGCGTCGAACTTGTGAAGGATCGCGCCACAAAGGAACCTGCAAGCGCCGAGTGTCTTGCGGTCTTCGAAAAATGCAGAGAGCTTGGGCTCTTGATTGGCAAAGGCGGACTTGCTGGGAACACACTGCGAATCAAGCCACCCATGTGCATCACATCGGCTGATGCGGAATTCCTCTTGGCGGTTCTTGATCGTGCGCTGGAATCCGTTGCATCGTCATGAAGCCAACACTTGAAGTTCCTGTTGATTCGATTGCGGGAGCGATCATGGCTGCGCCATTTGCAGATCGACTCGAACTTTGTGATGACCTTTCAAGCGAAGGATGGACGCCAACAATGGAACTCGTGCGCGATGCGCGTGCTTCAACGGGCGCTTCGCTCGTTGTGATGATTCGACCTCGATTGCAAGGTGCAATCACCGCAATGACAGTTGCCGGATTCACTGCGACGCCGCAAATCGTCGACGCATCGATTCGCGAAATTGAACTGGCGGCAGCGGCGGGCGCTCACTCTGTTGCGATCGGCCTGCTGACTGCTGATGGCTTCGTCGATATGGAAGCCTGCGGAAAACTTGCCGATGTCGCCCGCACTGCAGGTCTTGAAGTCGCATTCTTGCGAACATTCGACTTGCTGACTGATCGAAGGCGTGGAATGCGCGACCTCTCCGCACTGTGCATGAAACGTGTCGTTACTGCAGGAGTGCTCGGATGGGACGCATCAGTCGCAACGCTCGAACAACGAATCGCGGTTCTCGCTGAGGACGCTCGAAACGCCGAGAAATTGGCCATTTCTAGCAATTGCGTTGTCGAAATCATTCCCGGAGGAGGCGTTCGCGCTAAGAATGCGCGGAACTTCATGCAGGTCTCGCCACATTTGCATGCGTCCTGTCGTCGTGACGGAAGAATCAACCGCGACGAACTTGAAGAATTAAAAATTCAAATGACTCTTGCAATCACAAATCCAATGAAATGACAGTGGAAATTATTTTCCCCAAGTCGTCAAACAATAATCCAAGCCAACTGGCGTGCAATTTGGATTTTCAACACTTGCCTGTGGAGATGCGCTCCCCTGCAAACCCATCAAACAAAGCGACATATCAAGCGCTTGTTGATCATTCTTGGGCATAGAAGATGCAGGACCTGAAAGACCAATCACCACGACATGCTTGGGATCTATGACGCAAGAGTGCATCATCGAATCATCGACGAGTTCGTGATCTTGCAATTCGTTCACCGAACGACCTTCGCCCCAATCAGCAGACCAGCGAGCAACGCACCAACATTCAGGGCAGCGCTCTGTCGGCGAAGAATCAGTGCGATAGAGCGCAACGACAACTTGGACATTGGGAATAGTTTTCATATCTGAAACTTCTTCCGTAACTAAAACTGCTGGAACGACAGGCAAAGATTGAACAACTTGAACTTCTGTCGTCGGCTGCTGAGTTGATTCGATCGCAACGTTGTCGGTTACGGGCGCAACAAGTGGAGTTGGAGTTGACTGCATCTTCGCAATCACTGCGATCACAAGACATGCTGCGATGGCCACCGAAGCCCATCTCATACGAGCAGCTGATTTTGCGCGCGCCACAGCGAGGTTGTTCAATAAAATCGCCGTGCGATCATCGCCGGCCACAACTCTTGGCTCGCAGTCACGTTCGAACTGCTCAAGTTCGCGGGACATTTTCAGAAGTTGTTCTATTTTTTGCTCGTTCATTCGGCATTCATTCATTTGTCATTCGTACATGTAGAAAACTCAACAATGCGCATTCATTGATTCTTCGCTGGTGGAATCTCCTGCGCTCGGCGATTCTGCGATAAATCAATGCCTTTTCCTCGAAGAAAATCGGCAATGCGTGCCAAGACCGCTCTCTTTCGCTCATGCGCTGTGCTTGGTGAGACTCCAAGTTGGGCAGCAATTTCTCGCTCGGAACAATCCTCCGCAACAGCACGCAGGATTTCTCTATCGGCATCACTCAAGGGAGCCGCCGGTTCACTCCCTGCAACCACTCGCCGAATCACCTCGATGGCACTTGCCAGATCTGCAGCGTGCGAGGGGTCATCAGCCTGACTTGCTGGCAGCCATTCGTCGCTATCGGGAAGTACTCCAATTCTGCTGTTGCGACCTTCTTCTCGCACGCTTCGAAGCCAAATGATCGAAGCGACGGCATACAAAAAAGTGGAATGTTTGGCGCGTGTGGGGTCATAACTGCCAGACTGAAGCGCTTTCCAGAATTCGATCCATGTTCGCTGAGCGAGTTCGTCCGCACGGTCGCCGTACGCTTGACTCGACACGCCACCCCCACTCACTTTACGCTGAAAAAAGCGCAGCAATCCAGGCGCAAATCTTTCGTGCAATTCTGCGAGCGCCCCTTCATTTGCGTGTTCAGATTGATTCTGCTTCATTGGAGACCCGCCAAGAATACGCATGGCTCGTGTGCGTTGGTTTTTCGACTGTGCCGCCGACCGATCGACCGCGAAATCGCCGCATTCGCAGAACTCACGGTAATACATCTGCGTTTACAGCTCAATGACGCAGTCAAAGTGCATCCCAAGTCCGACAACTCAATGCCGTTTGCGAACAAATCTTTTGACAAGCCACTCTTTCGAGTTATTATTGAAAGTCTCCAGTAGGACGGAAGGATAAAGGGAGTCATTCTTGCCGCTCATTGTTGAGAGATAAGAATGACACCGTTGGCAGTCGTTTTCTGCCGTCTGAATTGCCCCATCTTGAATGACGGGTCGCTTTCGAGTCATTACGACTCAGGAGTTTTTAATGATTGCAACATCATCCATGAATATTTTTTCCTCCGTACACACTGAGTCATTGCGTCACTCCATCGTCCGCATTATTCCATTGGCGACCGTCTCATTGGCCCTGCTGAGCACCACCAACACCTTCGCTGCGATCACCATGCCCCAGCGACTGACCACAACGACCCTGACTGGCACGAATGGACAATTCAATAGTGCCCGCTACGGTTATGAAAATTCCTTGAGTGTCCAAGCGTCGGCAGTTGGGGATGTCCAAAGCGACTTCTTCACATTTCGTAACAATTTTCAGAATTACTCGGCAGCTGTTACATCTGGCACTGCAGTACTCGATTTCTCTGTGCCAAGTTATGTCGCTGTAGAGGATCGCTACGAATCACCATTCACTCTTACATTTGGAGATTCTAATTTAGATGCGACGTGGAGATTTGCTTACGAGGGTGGCGTGGCACAAGGTGCGACTGGCGGCAATGAGTCTTTCATTTCACAAACCCAAGTCATGCGCGATGGACAATTGCACTGGGCGTTGGTGTTTATTGGTGGTGGAGCTGGTGGCGTTTCAGAAGGCGGAATCTTCAGCAGTACCGTTGTGCTGGCGGGTTTGTGGGGCGCAACGGGAACAGGTGCGGGCAGCGTGGAATACTCATACAACAGCGCTTATTACAGCATTCTGAAAAACTTCACCTTTGACGGAACCAACACCACCTTCCAGATTGGCACCAGCGCATACGTGTCGACATCTGGCGTTCCAAACGAAGGGCAAGACCCGAATATTCAAATGACATTGATTGGCGATGTGGTGCCTGCTCCTGGAGCAATCGCGTTGATCGGACTGAGTGGCCTTCTCGCTGGCCGCCGTCGACGGATCTAAAACCGATTCGTTTACATCGCTGTGTGAATGCACACGGCGCTCAAACTCACAAGCCCCCGTGACTAAAAACTCGGGGGCTTTTTGTTTTGTGGATTACGTTGGACTCGTGCTCGAATGCGAGCACGCCTGGGGAGCAAAACAAAACGCGAATCGAAAAGCCCAATCGAAAAGCCCAATCGAAAAGCCCAATCGAAAAGCCCAGCCGGCGTTGGGCCGTCTGGGCTTTGATGAAGCTCCCCCGACTGGACTCGAACCAGTGACCTGGCGGTTAACAGCCGCCCGCTCTACCAATTGAGCTACGAGGGATCGTGAGCCTCAAAGATAGCATTGCCGTGGAATCCGTCAACTTCTCGCGGAAATTATATCGCCCTGCCCTTGCGTAAAACACTCATCGCCCAGCCACTTGCGCCAAAATGATTTGTGCGTAGAATGTTCGACTCGATCTGGAGACAACACTATGAAGCCTGATATCCATCCAAAGTATTACCCCGAATGCAAAGTCAACTTCCGCGGTGCTGTCGTAATGACAGTCGGAGCAACTGTTCCTGAGTTGAACGTCGAAGTCTGGTCGGGGTCTCATCCGTTCTACACGGGTCAAAAGACATTTGTTGACACAGCTGGTCGCGTCGAACGCTTCCAACGCAAATTCGCCGGTGGGTATTTCGCCAAGGGCAAAGATGGTGCCGAAGCGAAAGCTCCCGAAGCAAAGAAATAGCGACTTCCAATTTGAATTTTTCGACACCGTGCTTTTTCAGGCACGGTGTCTTCTTTGTATGCCCTCATAAAATGTTTGCTGACACAAAATGTCAATGCCTCCCGACAATCTCATTCGCAAGCTGCTCGAAATCGACAACGAGTTCGAATCGCTGACTTCTGCGATGCTTGATCCCGTCGTGATGACCGATCACCGACGTCTGCGTGGAATTGTGATTCGCAGATCTGCGATGAATGAAATGGTGATGCGTTGGCGGCGATGGAACGCAGCAGGAACCGAACTTGCCTGCGCGATCGAACTCGCTGGTGATTCAGATGCGGCGATGGCGGCGATGGCACGAACCGAGCGTGCTCAACTGGAACAAGAGCGCGAAGAGATCATTGAATGGCTCATTCGAGATTTAGTTACCGCCGATGACCGCGCAGTTGGTGAAATCATTTTGGAAGTTCGCTCTGGCGTGGGTGGCGATGAAGCGAGTTTATGGGCCGGCGATCTCGTTGCGATGTATCAACGATATTGCCAAATTCGCGGCTGGAAATGGGAAGAATTGGAACTGAAAGCTGGCGACGTGGGCGGCATCAGTCACGGAGTCTTCGAAATCTCGGGGCTGGGAGTTTGGAGTTCTCTTGGATATGAAGGTGGAACCCATCAGGTGAAGCGCGTGCCGACGACGGAAGCACAAGGTCGAGTTCACACATCAACTGCAACGGTTGCGGTGCTTGCGGAACCCGAAGAAGTCGCCAATGCCGTTGATCCGCAAGAGGTCAAAGAAATTATGACGACCGCGCAAGGACCGGGTGGACAGAATGTCAATAAAGTTGCAACGGCTGTGCACTTGATCCATCTTCCGACTGGCATCGAAGTGCGGATGCAAGAGACCCGCAGTCAATTGCAGAATCGAGAAAAAGCGTGGCGACTTTTACGCGCACGAGTCTATGAACGCCGTCAAGCTGAAGCGAATGCGCGCCGTGCAGATCAGCGAAGTGCGATGATCGGATCAGGAAGCCGCGCAGAAAAAATCCGCACATACCGAGCGAAAGAAAATATCGCAGTCGATCACCGCATCGATGAAAGTTTCAATCTGACTGAAATACTTGCCGGCCGGATGCAGACACTGCTTGATGCGCTTGCGCTGAAGGATGTTGCGGATCGCATTCAGCAACTCTGACTGGCAGTTCTCTTTGCGGGCAAGCGAATCACACACGCATTGAGATCGATACGGATTCAATCCATTCTGCGAGGAATTTTTCAACGAAGACATCGACTACATCCGCCGTCGATTTTGCGTCAATTCCTCGAAGACAGACTCGGTAATCCCCCGCCGTGCGATCCAAGAGGATCTCGAATCCGCCATCAACAACCATCGCCTGAGGCAATTGCAGTGCAAAGTGAGCAACGGCAGCATTTGTGGTCGCTGTACCCAGAGCAATGGCGGGTCTGGCAACAAGCGAAGCATCGTTCATAAACCAGAGATCGGTGAGAATCTGAGACCGCATTTGCAGACTTGCACCACCGTCTTGTGTGGCAAGTTCTTTGATCGCTCGATCAATTTCTGTTTGCAGTCGATACACCGTCGGTCGATCATCCCGTTCGGCATTGGGATGTGAACCAACGACGAGAAAGAGAGTGATTGACGAATCTATTTTTGTTGAATTGGATTTTTTCTGTGCGTCTTTATTCATTGGGATTTTTGGCTTGGCCGCACACTTGCGATCACTTGAAAATCAGCTGATAGCGTTGCAGTCTTGAAAGTGATTGGCAAGAGAAGAATGCCAGTGAATCCATCACGAGGCTTGACGGTGATGAATGCGTTTACTCCGCCACTTTTGGCAGGTTCTGTTCGTGCAAGTGCGACTGTTGCATCGACGCTGGTCGTGGTGACAGATTCCAGAACTGTTCCAGGATTGGTCAATGTAAAGAGCGCCTCCTTTGAAGTTCCCGATGCAATAAATCCCACATTGCAGCGAACATCTATCACTGAGATCAATGGCTTTTTCGGTGCATTTTCGTGTCGAACTCGTACATCGACAACACCTGCTTCGGGCGCATCGGTCTCGAAGTAAACATAGGACGGCAGATCCTTGCTCAATGCAGTCAAGTCATAACCAACAACATATGAACTGCGCGGCTCATCTTTTGTGTCATCGAATCCTTGAATTGAAATGGGCCCGCCCAAAGAAGACAAAATGCGAAATGGTTTCTTGTTGGTGGATTCAAGAATGACACGGCCCGTCATATTTTTCTGTTCGATCGCATTGATATATGGCGGCACGATTCGCACCGGAAGACTGACCTCGCCTTTCACTGCCACATCGAGAGCTCGCCCATATCCGTCGACCATCACTTTGACGGACGAACGTCGAACGCCCATCGCAGGAGCACCATCGAGTTTGATCTGGAGTTCCAATGTTCCACCTGGTGGGATCTGCTTGCCGACGAGATCAGATATTGTCGTGCATTTGCAAGATGGCTGAACCAAATTGATGGTGAGTGGTTTATCGCTGGTGTTTCGAAGCAGAACAATGCCTTCGCCTGGCGTATTGGGCGGGAGAAAGCCAAAGTCAATGCTCGCGGGCTCTGACACCAAGGGAGGTGCATCCGCGATCGCACGAGTTGGCGGCGCTGGTCGCCTTGTAGGAACGGTCCTGGCGCTAGGACTGACGGGCGGCGCAGGCGGAGGATCTGACGGCGAGGGAGAAGCGACTTGTGCGATTGCATAATTTGCCGTAACAAGCATTAAAACAGCGGAAAATGATGCGAAAAAGTGCTTGGATTTGGCCTTTGAAACATTCCGATAACTTGTTTGATTTCGCATAATTGATCCAAGGATAGTGGAGATTCACTAACTATTCGGCCCAATCCCATCCACCGCCTCCAAAAAAATAATTTGAAAATTTAGTGAACAAAATTGTACAAGGCTCAAATTGGAGTTATGTTGACATTGCGGATGAGAGTCCGCATGAGTTGATCTGAACTGTGAAGAATCTTCTTCAAAATCAGAAAAACTCATCAAACACGCCCTTTTCCCTCCCTCCGCCCCCGAGCCTTGTGCTCGGGGGTTTTTTTTAATTGACCTTTGTGCGCGTGTGCTTCGATCGCCCGACGAGAGTGCATGCCAAGTGATTTATGCGCTCTTGGCTATGATCGGCTCTTTCCCCAAAGGACCCATATGAATTCCAATGACATTCGACCTGGTATCGCAATCAAACTTGACGGACGCATGTACAAAGTCACCGAGTACGCACACGTTACTCCTGGCAATCTGCGCGCTTTCGTTCAGATCAAGATTCAGGACATCGAAAAGGGAACGCTTTTGGAGAAGCGACTGCGC
The DNA here is from genome assembly GCA_945862215.1 of Singulisphaera sp. GP187. GTDB lineage: Bacteria > Planctomycetota > Phycisphaerae > Phycisphaerales > SM1A02 > F1-60-MAGs104. The sequence goes on from CAMAXY010000049.1 coordinate 10,882, forward strand.
TCCGGTGAAAATGTCGAGCAAGTCGAACTCGACCGTCGTCCGATGGAATATTTGTACGCCAACGGAAAGAACTTTGTGTTTATGGATTCAGCCAATTACGAGCAGAGTGAGTTTGACGAGAAGGTTGTTGGCGATATGGCCCTGTATGCAAAGCCAAACACAGAACTGGTTGTCTTGTGGTGCGACGGACGACCGATCTCGATCGAGTTGCCGAACGTCGTCGAATTGCAAGTGACTGATACTGCTCCAGGAATCAAGGGCGCAACTGCGACCAACCAGTTGAAAGAAGCAACGTGCGAAACGGGATTGAAGACGCGCGTTCCACCGTTCATCACGATTGGCGAAATGATTCGAATCAACACGACTGACGGTTCATACGCCAGTCGCGCTTGACGAACCGCTTACGCTTGGATCGACCCATTTCCCTCTCCACAGTCTTGAGATCAACCTCAACTCTCGTTGCGCAACGATCGGTTGCATCAGATCGAGGCGAGGGTTCGGCGTTGTCCAGCGCTGCCAAAGATTGATGAATGCCTGACCATTCGCACGGCCAATTGGAATAAAAATCGAACCTTGTGGACCAAGCAGCACCGCTTGATAGAGCGGCTTCTTGTGTGGCGCCAGTTCGCGCACGATCAGCACGGAGTCTTCAACGGTCCAGCGACGACCGTTGCGATCATCAACAAATCCTGGTCCCGCACGCACAATGCCACGCGTGGTTTTCAGAATTAAAAATCGTTCACCTAGTGCTGAAGTGAACCAAGCGATCCCAAAGAGCGCGATGACACACCATGTGACAAGCAAGAAAAAATCGGAGATTCCCCAAGGGGCACCTGAGATGAGGTGCATGAAGATATGTCGGCCAAGAAAGAAGAGTGGAAAGATCATGGCAAACGCCTGGCTCTTACTGAAACTGTGCCCAATCTCTTCGAGCTCGAGCAGGCCCGGTGGCGCACGGTGTTTGTCGAGAGTTGGCGCAATCGATGGCACCACGAGAGCAATGCGAGAAGGCTGCGCGGCGCGGATTGCGGTCGCTGCAACGGCGGCTTTGACCTCCTGAGAGTTCTTGCGCCAGAAACGCCATCTCGTTGCTTTGGAACCGAGGCCATCCTTGAGGAGCGAAGACCATGGTGCGTTGCCCTCACTTTCGACGAAGGCATTCCACTGCTTCGCGCTGTGGGTGGAGTTGCGGCGAAAGGCCCACACGAAAGCACCGAGCATGAGGATAAAGGGGACAAACGCTGCAAACTTAAAAAGCGAAAGAATTGAACTCGGAGTGAGTCCTGTGTTCTGCGCCTGGCGTGAGGTGGAAATCATTAAAATGATGAAGGGAGTAATAAAGATCGGCATGGCAAGTATTGCAAGGAACATTGGCCAGATCGCGCGAATGCCGCTGCGCGAAGTGACTGGGGGAATCGACAACACCGCGATGTTGCTCGCAAGTGCTTGTTTATTTATTTCGTTCAACGCAAACAGAGGCTACATCATGCGACGCCACCTCTGCGATAAGCCGAGTTGAGCGCGGCCGACTCACCCGAGCTTCTTATGTCGATAGAACTTGAGCATCCGCCGTAGTCCGCCGAGAACGATGCCGCGCGGTCGGTCATTGTCGCCATCACGCGCTGTGAACAAGTCGATTCGTGGCACTGGCGTCGTCCACCTTTGCCAGAGATTGATGAAGGCAAGGCTCCTCCCTTTGCCAATTTGAATTGTGAACGCACTTGTTGGACCAAGAAGAGTGACTGAATATCCAGGCCTTTTTCCTGGCCACTCTTCCCGGATGACGAGTACGGAATCTTCAACGGTCCAGAAGCGGCCATCGGGATGATCGACCCACCCAGGTCCAGCGCGAACAATTCCGCGCGTTGTCTTGAGCAGTGCAAATCTTTCGCCGAGCAATGAGACGATCCGGAAAATTGCGATGAGAGCAAACGGAATCCAGAACAGAAATATGATGAGGTTGATGACTCCCAGCCAACCAAGTGGCGCACCTGAGGCAAGAGTTGTGATCCCTCTGATGGGATAGTTACCAAGTAAGTAGAGAGGCATACAGATCGAGAACAACTCCACCCAATTGAATGTGTTGCCGATTTCTTCAGGTTCGAGCAGGCCTGGGGGCGATACGTTCGCTATCAACTTCGCAGTGATCGACGATGGAACGAATGCGATTCGACCAGGAAAATTCGTCCGCAGATTCGCCGCCGCATCTTTGGGGAAAGTCTCCATCGGTTTCAAAAGCCAGCTGCTAGCTGGCTCAAAGTTCTTTCGAAGCATCGCGTTTTGTGGTGCCTCGCTTTCGAGTTTCGCATCTTTCTCTCGCTGCCTATCCGCTGCGCGTCTTCGAAGGGCTTTCATCCAAAGGATCGCTCCAAGTGCAGCTCCAATCACGATCGCACCAAACCAAAGCATCGGTCCAACGAGGTTGGTTCCAATGGTCGGATTTTTCACTGACATGAGAACAACAACAATCCCGATTGGTGTCGCCAAGATCACGACGGCAACGGGCCAAAGATATGCCATCGTCCCCCTCTGCAAAAACCTTGGGGGAAGGTCGATCACCGCAATGATTGCCGGAAGTTCGTTCAATGAGTGTTCAATGAGGTAGAGGGAACGCCTGACAGAATCCGCGGATTTCTTCGCGGACCTTTGCGCATGTTGCTGCATCACCTTTGGAACCCATCACACGGTCGAGCCATTCGCCGACGCGCTTCATATCACTTTCGCCAAGTCCGCGCGTCGTGAGCGCTGGAGTTCCAAGCCGCAATCCGCTGGTCAAGACGGGCGAACGTGGATCATTTGGAATTCCATTCTTGTTGCAAATGATGCCAGCAGTCTCGAGCCATTTCTCTGCATCAGCGCCGGTCAGTTCTGCATCGCGCGGGCGAAGATCAACAAGCATCAGGTGATTATCTGTTCCGCCAGAGCACAATCGATAACCACGACTTTGCAAATCCGCGGCGAGTGCCTGCGCATTCTTTACAACCTGCTGGCAATATGTCTTGAACGATGGCTGTAATGCTTCGCCGAAAGCGAGGGCTTTCGCCGCAATAATGTGCATCAGCGGACCGCCTTGCACTCCAGGGAAAACCTTGCGATCAATCTTTGTTGCGATGTCTGCATCATTGGTCATGATCAGTCCACCACGTGGACCGCGCAGCGTCTTGTGAGTCGTGGTCGTGACGAGATGCGCATGAGGAAAAGGTGAAGGATGCACTCCAGTTGCACAAAGCCCCGCAATATGCGCGATGTCTGCCATCAAGAGCGCGCCAACTTTGTCTGCAATCGCACGAAAGCGTGCAAAGTCGATGACGCGTGAATATGCGGAATATCCGCAGATGATCAACTTTGGTCTGTGTTCCAGTGCTAGCCGCTCGATCTGGTCATAATCAAGCATCTCGGATTTGGGATCAAGAATATAATCCACAATTCGATAAAAAGTTCCGCTGAAGTTGACCTTCAATCCGTGACTGAGATGTCCGCCTTCCTTGATAGGCAGACTGAGAACCGTGTCGCCAGGATTTAATACTGCCATGAATGCAGCGATATTTGCATTCGCTCCGCAGTGGGGTTGCACATTTGCAAAGTTGCAACCAAAGAGTTTCTTTGCGCGATCGCGTGCGAGATTTTCAATTTGATCGTGAAATTCGCAGCCGCCGTAATAACGTTTGCCAGGATATCCCTCTGCGTATTTGTTGGTCATCCACGATCCCGCCGCATGCATCACTGCATTGCTGACATGATTTTCGCTGGCGATCAGTTCGAGAGTTGTCTCTTGGCGGTCACGCTCGCCGGCAAGAATGCGCGAGATATCTGGATCCGCTTGATTGAGAAGTGCGAGCAGATCGTCACCCATGTTCGTGATGTGCGCTGAGGAAGTTTCGGGTCGTGCTGGTGCGGTGGTCATCTGCACAATGTACCGCTACGCATCGATGTATTGTGTAGCGGTTGGAGCGACTTTTCATTCAAATCGCAGGAGCAGTGCTCGTCGTCGAATCCGACGCAGGGCGCCCCCGCGCTTGGTGGCAAAACCATACGAAATGTCAGAAAGTTTCTTCGGTGACTGCGAAGTGGGCAGTTGAATTGCAAGCATTCGTTCGTGCTTGGAGTGAAGGGGAGATTCCTGATCCAAAGCGAATTGCTGCGTGGCTGCCGAAAGAACCGCCGTTTCTTGCAGCGTGTTGGCGTGCGGCAATTCAAATTCCTAGAGGAGAAACGCGAACGTATGCGTGGCTTGCCGCGGCCGCAGGAAGGCCCACAGCGCACCGAGCTGCTGCGCACGCGATGGCACGCAATCCTCTGGCGCTTCTCGTGCCCTGCCACCGAGTTGTCGGCACGAATGACATGGGTGGATTTTGTGGATGCAAACCATCGACTTTGCGTTTGCAATCAAGTCACTGGGCGCTGACTCTAAAGAAGAGACTGCTGCAAAATGAATCAGGCAATCAAATTGAAAATCGAAAGGTCTCTACACTTCCTCAACTTTGGAAATAGGTCAAAGCATTTAAAGGAAAATACGATGAACATTACGATGGTTGGAACTGGATATGTCGGACTTGTCACAGGTGCTTGCTTTGCAGACATGGGAAATAATGTGACTTGCTTGGACATCGATGAAGCAAAGATTGCGACTTTGCGAAAAGGCGAAAGTCCAATCTATGAACCTGGTCTGACCGAAATGATTCAGCGCAATGCGCATGCGGGACGACTTGCGTTCACAACAGATCGACACGTGGCATATCGCGATGCGGCAATCATTTTCATCTGCGTTGGAACACCGAGTCGAGATGATGGAAGTGCAGATTTGAAATATGTGCTCAAGGTTGCGGATGACATCGCTGTTGAATTGGAAAGACTGGATTCGAAGGCGCCGATGAAGACCATCGTGGTCAAGAGCACCGTGCCAGTCGGAACGAGTCATAAAGTGCGCGATGCAATTCGTGCGAAGACGAAAGTTCCATTTCAAATCGCAGACAACCCAGAGTTCTTGAAGGAAGGCGATGCGATTATGGATTTCATGAAACCCGATCGCGTTGTGTGCGGCGTGGATAATCCCCAAACTGGGGAAATCATGCGGACTTTGTATGACCCCTTCGTGCGGCAGGGAAACCCGATTTTCATCTTAGATGTCCGAAGCGCTGAGATGGTCAAGTACGCCAGCAACGCAATGCTGGCCTGCAAGATCTCCTTCATCAACGAGATTGCCAACCTCTGCGAGCGGTATGGCGCCGACATCAATTCGGTGCGCGAAGGCATGTGCGCCGACAAGCGCATCGGCAACCAGTTTCTCTATCCCGGACTTGGTTATGGCGGGAGTTGCTTTCCAAAGGACACCCAAGCTGTCGTGTCGATGGGTCGCGAAATTGGTTTCGAATGCAAGTTGAACGCCGCGGTGCACGAAGTGAATCAAGATCAGCGCGGACACTTTTGGGGGAAAATCGAGTCCGAACTTGGTTCAGATTTAAGCGGTAAATGCCTGGCTTTCTGGGGGGTTGCGTTCAAACCCAAGACCGACGATATTCGCGAAGCGCCCAGCATCGCATTGATGGAAAGAGCATTGGCGGCGGGTGCCAAGGTGCGTGCGTATGACCCTGTCGCCTTGGAACATTTGGCTCACGCGATGCCATCTGTCGAGCAATCCACCGATCTGTACTCCGCTCTCGACGGTGCAGATGCACTCATTATCTGCACAGAATGGGCTGAATTTCGTGCTCCTGACTTCGACGAAATTCGTCGTCGATTGGTCAAGCCGATCATCTTCGACGGTCGAAATCTGTACCGTTTGGCTCAATTGTCTGAGGCTGGATTCACCTATGCCTCGGTCGGACGAGCGACTGTCCGTCCGCACTGACAATTTGGCAGAGCAGAAAAAGTCGTAAAAAATAGCAATTTTTCGCCATTTGGGCTTGCGAACGAAGGTGCATTCATCGTACATTTCGCGTGCCGCATAACTAGTGCGGATGGGAGCGAGACCATTTTCTCGGCAAGATTGTCAATAGAAAGGACATCTCAATATGGCAACAATGACCAAGAAGTCGACTGCAAAGAAGTCGACAAAGTCTGTAAAGGCAGTGAAAGTTGTAAAGAAGGCTTACAAGCCAACAACAACATCGAAGGCTCGCACCCGCAGCCAAATCATCGCTGAACTCGCAACCGCTTCTGATATCAAGAAGACGGTCGTGAAGGAAGTGTTCGAAAATCTCGGCGCGATGATCGGTTGCGATCTCGGCGGTCGTGGTCCAGGCGTGTTCAGCTTCATGGGTCTCATGAAGATGAAGACTGTCAAGAAGCCAGCGACAAAGTCACGCGAAGGTGTGAA
>CAMAXY010000050.1 GCA_945862215.1 Singulisphaera sp. GP187
CTAAGCCGTGCAGCAGTTATCCCTTTAAGGACTCACCCCATCATCTTGTGGTGGTGGGTGGTCAAGTGCACGATCAATCGTGTCTCTCAAGGTTCTGGTCCAGTCCGTTCGAAAAGTCGGACTATGTATTTCTGTTCCTTTCAAAATAAAAATCAGAATCTCTCTTGCAAGATTTGCAAATCGTGTTGTATAGTTCACACATCTTCATCTAAGGATGGATGAAGAATTGGGCACGACAAGGATTGTTGTGTTCGATAAGTTCCAAACAGGTCAAGGAGAGACCCCGATGACAAATGCAAAACCTAGCGTAAATGCGACAAGAACGAACAGAAGTTCTTCTGCAACTATTTCGCCGAAGAAGTTAAGGACGACGGCGAGTCAATCGCCAACGCCCAATTCAACGAAGGGGACATCGAAGCTTGCGAAAGTTGCAACTGTCAAATCCTTGGCCGTCAAATCGTTGACAAAAACGGCAACGCCAGCGAAAGCAAGCGCTGAATCACTTTGGAAACAATATGGAATTGTTCGCAAGGATCCAAGTCGCGTTGAAGAGCGCAATGAAATCCGAAACGAATTGATGACCATGTATCACCATCTTGTTCGATACACAGCAGAACGAATGCGAACACGTCTTCCATCTGAAGTCGAAGTAGACGACTTGATTTCTGCAGGTCTCTTTGGACTTATGGACGCAATCAATTCGTATGACCCTTTGCGCGGGATCAAGTTCGAAACATATTGTCCACAGCGCGTCCGTGGAGCAATCTTCGACGAGTTGCGTCAGATGGATTGGGTCCCAAGACTTGTTCGTTCGCGCACATCTCGGATGGATCGCGTGCGAAAGCAAATTGAAATGTCGAAGGGTCGTCCCGCGACGGATGAAGAACTCTTGGCGCATCTCGATGTCAGCCCTGAAGAGTTCGAGAAGATCAATCGCGATTCACGACCCGTTGGGATTGTGAGTCTCAATAAGAAATGGTCGGATGCGGATTCTTCTGGTGAAGCGCGCGAGATTGATGTTGCGCAAGAACCGGGCGAAGCCGATGCATTCCAGATGCTTCAGCGCCAAGACTTGCAAACGCTTTTGACTCGCGGTCTGACTCGTTCCGAGAGATTAATCGTGATTTTGTACTACTACGAAGAATTGACGATGAAAGAAATTGGCGTGACGCTCGATCTTTCCGAAAGCCGCGTCAGTCAAATGCACTCATCGATCTTGGCTCGGCTGAAATCGCAAATGAAGCACCGATTGAAAGAAGTCAGCGAAGAATAAAGCGCTTATTTCTTTGGTGTCGTCGTAGTCAAAACACCCGTAATGGGTCGAATGTAAATGTTCATACATTCAAGCGCAGATCCGTGGCTCTGAATCGCGATTGGGCCAGTCGCGGCAACGCCAGACAGAGTCGCACCTGGAATCACATCTTTATTATTGAGCAAAACTTTCATTTGCTCCCCTTGCATCGTGATGCGAAAGCGATTCCACGATCCGATGGGCGCATCGGCTTTCATCTTGGGAGTGCACGCGGCGCGAATGGCAGGGGACATTGATTGATCGGTGCGGTATCCCCAAATTTCGCCGCTTCCTGCCGGCCAATTCCACATATTCACTTGACTCTTCGAATCGCCGCGCACATAGATGCCGCTATCCCACTCTTCGATTTCCATAGTTTGCGGCTTTCCTTCAGCGTCCTTCTGTTCACTGCCATCTGCGGCGAAAAGAGGTCGTTGCATTTTGCCTTGCGAATCGCCGACCCATCTCCAGTCGATGACGAATTCGAAGTCGCCAAACGATTCGTTGGTCCACAGATGACTTCCCTTGCCGTCATATGAAAGGGTGTCATCGTTCAACTTCCAATGACCAGCGAGTGCGGAATCTTCGTGCCATACTTTCAAGCCATCTTTTAAGAGATATGTGAAACCCTCGTCTGCAACTGCACATTGATCGGCAGAAATCGGAGGTTCGGCTGCTGGCAGCGGCGTGAGTCGAATGTTGCGAAAGCGAATCGGAGTTCCTTCGCTTTCCAAACAGATGTAACCCTTGCGCGGATTGATATTCGATGCGCCGCCAACTTCGACTCCGTTGACTGCAAGAGTCAAGCGTCCATGATCAGCCTTGACCGTGTAATGATTCCACTCGCCTTTGCCTTTGGTCATGCGCGCAGAAGGAAGGCAGCGACTCCATCCCGCTGGATGCGGTCGATCGGGAGTCATAGTTGATCCGTGAATATTAAAAATATCGCCTTGGCCCGTGTAAAGCAGCCGACCTTCTTTGTCTTTCACGTCAGGCGTGAGCATGATCTGTACTTCGATCGAGCGCGTAAAGGGAACGCCTACCGCTGTGATGCCATCGCTCCAAATAAAAAGCCCTGCATTGCCAGGTTCTTGTTCGTGCATCCAGTCCATATCAAGCGTGAAGTTTTCGTACATCTGCGCCGTGCGCAAAACGCCGGTGGGAACTCCAGAGCACAAGATGTATGGAACACCATCATCACCTTGCTTGACTGTCCATGTATCGCTTGAGCAATTGACATTCACCCAGCCGGAAAGATCTTTCCCGTTGAAGAGCATGGTTGGTTCTGCAGTTGATGCAGCAGAATGTGCGCAGAGGGCAGCAACGCAGAGAAGGGCAATGTTTCGCATAAGTGTGCAGGGTACGAAGACCCTGCAAGCCCTGCAGGGCAGTCCATCAGCAGCCATCACACCCGAACTGCAATCACTTGTGGGGCGACTTTGAAATCCGCAGTGGTACGAGCTCGGACATCTTCGACCGTCACACCTGGAGCGACTTCCGTCAAGACAAAGCGGCGAGTGGTTTCGTCCATCACCATCACGCACATATCGGTGATCAACATATCGACACAGTGTTTGCCCGTCAGTGGCAGGGTGCAAGTCGGAATAATCTTCGCTTCGCCGCGTTTATTGGCATGTTCCATGACAACGATTCGCCGTTTCACGCCAGCAACAAGATCCATTGCACCGCCCATACCTTTGACAAGTTTTCCGGGAATCATCCAATTTGCCAAGTCGCCCTCTTGTGAAACTTCCATTGCACCCAGAATTGCAAGGTCGATGTGGCCGCCACGAATCATGCCGAAACTCTCTGCACTGGAAAAGAAAGAGTGGCCAGCAACTCCAGTGACAGTTTGCTTTCCAGCGTTGATGAGGTCGGCATCGACTTCGCTGTCGATAGGAAATTCGCCCATTCCAAGCAAACCATTTTCGGATTGAAGCCAGACCGTCATGTCCTTTGGAACATAATTGGCGACAAGCGTTGGAATACCGATGCCGAGGTTGACATAAAAGCCATCTTGCAATTCAAGCGCGGCACGTTGAGCGAGTTGATTGCGATCGAGCGGCATTTCACTCTCCGAAACGGATGCCCTGCGCCAAAGGAAGGTCGCCACCCCAGTTGATCGTGCAGGTCTGCCGTCGCATATACGCCTTCCAAGAATCTGAACCAGATTCTCGGCCACCACCTGTGTCTTTTTCGCCGCCAAATGCGCCGCCGATTTCTGCGCCGCTGGTTCCAATATTCACATTAGCAATTCCGCAGTCACTGCCGTGGGCTGCAAGGAATCGTTCTGCCGACCGAACGCTGTCCGTGAAAATTGCGCTCGAAAGACCTTGATCTACGCCATTTTGGATGACAAGAGCATCTTCAAGTGAAGCGACTGAGAAGACATAAAGAATCGGCGCGAATGTTTCTTCGCGAGTGATTGCAGGAATCTTTCCTTTGGGAACACGAATGATTGTTGGCTCAACAAAGTTTCCTGGCGACTTCGCGAGTCGATCGATACCTTCAGTCCCGCCGCAAAGAATCGTGCAGCCTTCAGCAACAGCACGTTCAATTGCTGCGCGCATTCCAGCGACTGCTCGCGCATCAACGAGTGGACCCATAAGAGTCTTGGAGTCAAGCGGATCGCCAATCGGAATCGTCTTGTATGCCTTTGCGAGGCGTGTCAAGAGTTGTTCGATGATCGATTCGTGCACGAGCAATCTGCGAGTTGTTGTGCAGCGCTGACCCGCAGTGCCGACAGCACCAAAGAGAACTGCGCGTGTGACAAGATCAAGATCTGCATCAGGCTGAACAATAATGGCATTGTTTCCACCGAGCTCCAACAGCGTGCGGCCAAGTCGAGCGCCGACAACTTGCGCGACACGACGACCCATACGACACGATCCTGTCGCACTGATAAGTGGCAGTCGTCGATCCGCGATCATCGGTTCGCCGACGTGTTCATCTGTTCCGATGATGAGGGTGAAGACATCAGCAGGATCGAGTCCTTCGGGGCGAAAAATCTGCTGTTCTGTCATGACCTTGCGCGCAATTTCATTGGTTGCAATCGCGACGAGGGGTGTGAAAAGACTCGGTTTCCAGAGGCACGTATCACCACAAACTGCGGCGACAAGTGCGTTCCACGCCCAGACTGCGCACGGGAAATTGAATGCGGTAATGATTCCGATTGTTCCAAGCGGATGCCACTGTTCGTACATGCGGTGACGCGCACGCTCGGAGTGCATCGAGAGTCCATACAACTGTCGTGCGAGACCGACGGAAAAGTCTGCGATATCGATAGCTTCCTGAACTTCGCCCAGTCCTTCGGTACGAATCTTGCCCATTTCGAGAGAGACCAGATCGCCAAGCGGATCTTTCAATCTGCGAAATTCGTTGCCGATCAAACGCACAATCTCGCCGCGTTGTGGAGCAGGGCAAGATCGCCATGCTTGGAAGATCGCGTCGCATCGAGCGATTGCGCCATCAAGTTCCGCACGACTTTGCAGGCGTACGCCAGCGATCGGTTCGCCAGTTGTTGGATTGAACGAAATCGAAATCGACTTGTTCGCAGAATCTGGCGCGCAAATCAGTGGATGATTTGCGATGCCGAGTTTCGCAAGAAGCGGATGTTGGGCAGTCAGATTCGCCACGCTCACGGAGTCTTCGTTCCAGTTGGTGCTGCTGGAGTCGTCGGTGCTGGAGTCGCTGGTGCAGCTGGTGCATCCATCGCAGGAGGTGCAGAGAGGACTTCCATCTTTTCGATTGTGACGACAGTCTTTGGAACATCTCCCATTCCACTTGATTGTCCAGTTGGAACTGCCGCAATGGCATCGACGACATCCATACCTTTGATGACCTTGCCGAAGACTGCATATGCAGCGCCGCCACGTGGCTGATCGAGCATTTTGTTGTCGACGGTGTTGATGAAGAACTGGCTCGTTGCGCTATTTGGTTCGTTTAAGCGAGCCATTGAGATTGCGCCGCGACTATTGGAAAGGCCATTCTCCCATTCGTTGGAAATAGGAGCCTTCGTGGCTTTCTGCTTCATGTCCGCAGTGAAACCACCTCCTTGGATCATGAATGTCTTGATGACGCGGTGGAAGATCGTGCCGTTGTAAAAACCTTCTTTGGTGTAACTGACAAAGTTCTCTGTGGAAATCGGCGCCTTTGCAGCGTTGAGTTCGAGATAGATCACGCCTTTGGATGTTGTCATCGAGACATACACAGGTGCCGCAGAGGTCTTTGGCGCAGCAGGCGCAGCAGGTTTGGTGTCTTGCGCAGTTGTGGTGTTGGCTATCGCGGCGATCGAAACAAAGAGTGCGGCAGCGGAGCGAACGAATGATCGAGAATGAATTGCAGTGAAAATTGTCATAGTCAACGTATCCTATCGCCTCTTGCCCCTAGGATGGTCAAGTCTCAATGAAGTTTGGCCGCGCCATTTTCGACCTGTTCAGTTCTGTCAGATTTGGCATTGTTCTGCTGGTGCTGCTCTTTATATATATGTCAATCGGGAGCGCGGGAATCTTGTATCCCGTGCATCCAAATATTTTTCATCCGGATGCGTGGACGCATGCTCAAATGCGCCAGTGGCGTCCATTTGAAATGACCGAGTTTGAATGGTTTCATTGGTGGCCCTTCGATCTGATGATCGGGCTGATCGCGCTGACTCTGATCGTCACCACCCTTCGGCGAATTCCGCTGCGCGTGATCAATCTCGGCGTTTGGACGATTCACACAGGAATCATCGTGCTTATCGTCGGTAGTTTCATTTATTTCCATGCAAAGGTTGAAGGGGATGCACCCGTCGCTCGTCGAAAGATTGTTCTCAAGTTGGACGGTGTCGAAGCACCCGTCGAATTGCTTGCGGCGCCAGGATCGAGCGCGTTCATAGGTTCTGGCGCGAATCGAATGACAGTTGAAGTGGGCGAGATAGATCCTGCGTGGACTTTGCGATCGGGCCAAGACGAAGGCGCAACTGCATACAGCGTCAATTTGATCGTGACCGATCCATCAAAACGATTCATTCGGCAGTTGATCGCGAATCATCCTGAATACACCGAAGACTTGATGTTCACCAACGATCCGGGTCAGCCAATGAAGCGTGCCGTAAAGGAAACTGGCACGCCAATCTTGGAACCAAGATTGACGGCGACGCTTGACTATGAAAGCCAAGGATATTTTTATCTTCGCAACGATCTCGCGAAGTCTTGGGCGCTCTATGTGCGGCCACTTGGCGCAACGCAATGGGTGATGCGTCCAATTGATGGCCTACCGCTTTACAACGATCGAATCAGTTCTCGCAGCGAAGTCTTCGAAGTTGGAGGAACGCCACTTGTGCCGATCGATCCGCTCTCGGTGTCAATTCCTGCGACTGCGCCCAATGATCCTTGCCCAGATGTCATATTCACTGCCAACGGATATCTCCGATATGCGCAGACAAAATCGCGTTTGGTTGGTGGAGGATCGAATGCGCCTTTCAATCCAAGTGCGACGATCAATGTCAAGAGCGCAGAAGGAGCGAAGGCGAATTATCAACTGATCGCACTTGATCCAGAGCGTTCAACTGGCGACGAAGGATTGATTCGAATGGTTGCGGTGTCAAGTGAAGCAGAATTTGAAAAGTTGTTGCGCCGCGCTGAAGTGAAAATTGTGATACCCGCAGCAGGAATTGACATTGTCGAAGCTGTGCGGATTCCTCAGGAAGATGCAAAAGTCGATGCGGAGAAACCGTTCATTCCGATCGGTGATCCCCAACTTGGTTATGGCTTTCGAGTTCTCGCCGCCCAAGATGATCTACCAGTTGCGGATCGCAAGGCAAGTGTCTTGATTGTTGATATCAAAACGCCGGATTCAACGATTCGACGATGGGTTTTCGATGATGCCACCTTGACCAGAGATGTGCCAGCGAACGGTGGAGCGCACGCGGGGCCAATCGCACCTGATCCCGCTGTGCAGTTTGAGTATCGACCTGGCGGAGGGCGCGCGTTGTTGACACTCGCTGCGGGGCCAAGTCCAGATCAACTTCGCTTGGTCGCATCATTTGGAGAAAGTGCTGGCAAGTCTCAGCCGGTCACAGTCGATCAACCAATGACTTTGCCTGCAGGATTAACAATCGAAGTCTCGTCGTATCAGCCGCGTTCCGTCATCGATACGCGGCCAATGATTGTTCCACTTGAGCAGCAAATTCGAGATGCGCGTGAGATGTTTGCTCAGATTCTCTTAAGCATTCCAGGCGGCGAATCGCGCTGGATGGAATTTTCTATGTATGCCTTCGATGACTTTCGATTCGCACTGCGACGGCATCCATTTCATCCGATGCAAGTCAAACTCGCCGATGGGCGCGAAATGGAATTACTCTTCTCTCGGCAGAGATTGCCGCTCGACACGGAAGTCGCACTGGAAGAGTTTGTCCTGACAAGTCATGAAGGCGGCTATACCGGTCAAGCGGGAACGATTCGTGATTACACCAGCATCCTGCGCTTTCGTGATAGCGATCAGTGGGGAGCTCCAACGCAAGTCAGCGTCAATTCCCCGATTGAGCACAATGGTCTTTGGTATTTCCAAGCGCAGTGGGATCCACCAGAGCCACCTTCTTCTCAGAATGATCGTGGATCGCGAGGTCTCAATTACACGGTGCTTGGCGTTGGAAACCGTGAAGGTGTGTGGATTCAATTGGCAGGTTGCATCATCGCAGTGCTGGGAATGATCTACGCTTTCTATGTGAAGCCTATTCTTATTCGACGCAGAAGCGAACGCGCTCGTCTTGCCGCCGAGATTCGAATTGGACATTCCAATGAGGTCGTGACTCCATGAATATAAATTCGAAAACACACATGATGTCCAAATTGATCGCAATGTTTCTTGCGTTGACGACATTCTGCATGATCGATGCAAACGCCCAAAGTTTTCAAGAGCAGGTCGATCTCTCTCCCTTCGATTCTGTGGCGGTGCAGACCGAAGGACGTCTGAAAAGTTTTGGATCATTTGCCCATGGAGAGATGGGATTTGTGAGTGGACCGCGCAAGATCAATGGACAAACACCTGAGTTCACATTTCTGGATATGTTGTTTCGGCCAGAGGCGTACGCAGATGCAGATGTGATTTATGTCAAAGCAGCAATTGTGCGCAAGCCCATCGCTGATGCCCTCGTGAAAGCGGAGCCAAGTTTGGCCGCGCGTATGGATGGATTCATCAAGACAGGACTGATTTCCGAGGCGTTGCTGCAACGGTCCGAAGTCGAACCGGTGATGCAGCAAATGCAATCCGATCTCTTGCGCACTGCGAAGGCGATGGACTCGATCCGTGGAGCTCGCACCGTGATGCGTCCAGAGTTTCTTTTGCGAGAACTGCGAATTGTTCCATCTCCAGGAGATCAGAAGGATCAGCAGTGGTCATCGATGCGCGACATTATGTTGCTCGCCGCAGATCCTGGTGCGTTGAAAGCTGCAGGTGCGACCGCAACTCCAATCGCAGGCATCGATGAAACAAAGCAGCGTGAGTGCGCTGCCGCATGGAAGTCGTTGGTCGAAGGTTGGACAAATGGGGATGCGATTGTGGTCAACAAGTCTTTGGTCAACATTGCAGCGATTCTGCCTTCGATGAACTCAGATGCATATCCCGATGCAAGCCGATTGCGCTGGGAATCTTGGTATTTCTCTAACGGAAATCTGGTTTGGATTTGGTTGGTGTATGCGGTGAGCGTGGTGCTTCTGTTGATCGGATTGGTCTATCACTGGCGCGGTGCAAGAGTGGCAGGAATCGCAGTATTTATTGTTGCTTTCATGCTTCATTCATGTGCGCTTGGACTGCGTTGGTGGATTTCTTCGCGCTGGCCGAACTCGAATATGTTCGAAGCGGTCACGACTTCTGCGTGGTTCGGCGGATGCGCTGCTGTCATTTTGGAAATTTTCTTGCGCCGCCGCGCCGCGGCTGGAATGTTCGCACTTGCAAGTGGATTTGCGAGCGCTGTCGCATTGATGGCTGCGCACTTTTTGCCGATACAACTGAATGCGCAAATATCCAACATGATGCCAGTCTTGCACGACGTATGGCTGTACATCCATACAAACGTCATCATTTTCTCGTACTGCCTGATCTTTATGGCGGCGGTTTCTGCTGGGATCTATTTGGTGTATCGCGTCTTTGGCGGCAAAGCTGTCTATGCGCGAGTTGGCGTGTCATCGGTCGGTGCGATTGTCGGCGGCAGTGTGGGAGGAACGCCTGGCGCGAGTGCATTGCGCGGAGAGAAGTTGGGCGAAGTTCTCGACGGCGTCACCATGCTGCTGATGAAACTTTCATTCGTACTCTTGTGGACTGGAATCGCAATGGGCGCAATTTGGGCGGATCATTCTTGGGGAAGGCCGTGGGGGTGGGACCCAAAAGAAGTCTTCGCACTCAACACTTTTGTGGTGTTCGCTATTCTCGTGCACGTGCGATATCGCTCCAAAGACAAGGGACTTTGGACCGCAATTTTAGCGGTGGTTGGAGCGGCAGTGATGCTTTTTAACTGGATTGTGATCAACTTCATCATCACAGGGTTGCATTCGTATGCGTGATGTTGGGGCGTGGTAGTGTGTGAAGGATGATTGCTTTGAGATTTCGGTCACCTTGGGTGATCGCATGGATTGCAATGTTCTTGTTTGTGACTTTTGCCTTTGGATTTCGCAAATCTAACGAATTGATCAGGGGACCGCAGAGCGATAGTTATATGAAGGCCGCGAACCGATATCTATCGGGTGGTGATGTTTATGTTCCGCCAGAACCCATTTCATACTGGCCTTACCCACCCGCGATGTTGTTGACTGTTGCGCCTCTGGCATTTGTTCCAGAATTAGCGGCACGATTCCTGTGGGGAGCATTGCTCGCCACTTGTGTCGTTGGGTCTGCGTACTTGATCACGACGACACTTCTCGCTGGCGTCGCCGATCAATTGATGCGCAAACGTCTTTCGATTTGTTTGCTTCTAGCTGTTGCGATCAGCCATCAACACATTCTCTCTCCGCTCACGTATTACAGTCACGATTTCATTCTTGTGCTCTGTCTGGCGATCGGGTTTGCAGCGACCGTGAAGCGCAAGGAAATTGTTGCGGGATGCGCATTTGGCATCGGCGCTGCACTCAAAGTGACTCCAGGATTATTTTTCCCAATCTTGTTGATTCAGCGACGGTGGAAAGCGGTTGTCGCCATGTTCTGCGCTGGAGCAATCCTGACTGTGGCGCCTGATGTACTTCGGCCACCAAATGGAGAGACTTTGATCGCTGGATTTTACAGAATTGCCGTAAATTCAGCGGATGTCAGCGTTGCTGGAGGGGGTAAATGGTCGGCGTGGAATCCGCTTGCGCAGAATCTGTCAGCGACCATTTCAAGATGGACGATGAAGACTCCCCCTGGCGAAGATCGCGAGCATTTGACTGACTGGTCAGTTGTTCATCTCGATGCGGCCGCGCGTTCGAAGGTGACGGTTGTTTCGTATGGAATCGTCCTTGGACTGATTCTCTGGGTTGTACTTGCGAGTGGATGGAAGTTCAATTCGACGCTCTCGCCACTCACGAGGCTGAATGAAATTGGCGCTGTTGCCTGTGGAATGGTATTGCTCGCGCCGCACAGCAGCAACTATCACTTTGCAGTCATTTACTTTGCGATCGCTTCATGCATCATCGCTGTGATGAAAAAGCGCGATCCGTTTATGGTCGTGATTTTATTCGCACTCTGCCTGCTCGGGCTACCATCTGGTCGAGATTTAATCGGGCATTATCTGGTGCAGGTGATGTTGGTCTATGGAAAAATTACTTTTGGTGCGCTCTTTGCTCTGGCTGGTTGCGCACGCGTGGCCCAGTTGCAGCGCAAGGAACGTGCGGCGGCACTCTCGCTTGCATATTCTGAGTAACGCATAGATCTCCTTGCTATTTTTGCTCATATCTGAAGGACCTTCACCGAGCGGTGAGGTTGTTCGAGAACATCAAGCAGCAAGTCGTTCAGTCAGAAGCATGGCGACTTGGAATTGCAGAAAATCTGCTGGTCATGGATTCTGATTGCAAATTGAATCATTCATTTCAAGCGAGCGATTTCATTACGCCAGACGGCACTCCTAATTCTGTGTTGTGCGGTACCCAATATGTATGTGAACTCGCCGCACGACTTCATACACCGAAGATTTGGACCGATTGGCTTGAAATGAGCGATCGAACGCGGAAGTGGGCTCACGAGGACAGCGTTCTGGTGATTCGAGCGATTTCCTTTTTGCCCTTTGTGTACGGCGAGCACCCTCGGCAACGTGCGTGCTACATCTCTGCCACGGCGAGCGGAGTCGGTCGGACGGAGGCGCCAACTTGGATCGCCTCTTGCAAGTTGAAAGGGAAAGACGGACAGTCGCACTGAAGGCTTCTTTGTCGTCAATCACGCCAAAGAGTCACGCATTAGACATCGATTGTGGTCTCACGACTTCGAAGTCACACGCTTTGGCGCGCTTGTCTTGGATTTCGTCACCACTTTCGTCATCGCCTTCGCGCCATTCTTTGCATCACTCTTCACACCGCTCGATGGCTTCGCTTTCGAATTGGCCTTCGCATTGGTTGGCGCGCTTCCGCCGTATGTCGCTGACGCTCCAAGCTCTTCGGCAATCCGCAGAAGTTGATTATATTTCGCAGTGCGATCTGACCGGCAGGGGGCGCCAGTCTTGATCTGGCCACAATTTGTCGCGACAGCAAGATCTGCAATCGTGCAATCTTCGGTCTCGCCAGATCGATGCGACATTATCGCACGATATCCTGCACAGTGCGCAGTATTGACCGCATCGAGCGTTTCGCTGAGGGTTCCAATTTGATTGACCTTTATGAGAATCGCATTCGCACATCCTTCGGCGATTCCGCGGCGTAAGAATTCTGGATTCGTCACAAAGAGATCGTCACCAACAATTTGAATCTTCGATCCCAGCAGAGTTGTCATCGACTTCCAACCATCCCAGTCGCCCTCGGCGAGACCATCTTCGATTGAACGAATTGGCCAACGGCCGCACCACTGCTCCCACATTCGGATCATTTCATCGCTGCCGACGATGCGCTTTGGATCGCTCTTGAAGAAGCAGTATCCCTTCTTGCCTCGCGCAGTTGCTTCGTTCGCGAGTTCACTCGTCGCAGGATCAAGACAGATAAAAATTTGCCGACCGAGGTCATATCCCGCTGTTTCGACGGCGCGAGCAATCAGTTCGAGCGCTTCTTCATTTGTCTTCAAATTCGGGGCAAATCCGCCTTCATCACCGACGGCTGTTGAAAGCCCACGGTCGTGCAGTACTCGCTTGAGCGCGTGATAGATCTCGACACCTGCACGCAGTCCTTCCGAAAAATCACTGAAGCCCCAAGGCTGAATCATGAATTCCTGAAAGTCCACGGTGTTGTCGGCGTGCTTTCCGCCGTTGAGAATGTTCAGCATCGGTGATGGCAGTGTTCGTGCATGCGTTCCACCGACATATCGATAGAGCGGTTGATCGGTTGCTATCGCGGCGGCATGGGCGACAGCCAAACTTGTCGCAAGCGTCGCATTGGCGCCAAGATTGGATTTGTTCTTCGTTCCATCGATCAAGCAGAGCAACTGATCGATGCTCTCTTGGGTTCGGCAGTCGGCGCCAATAAGTTCTGGTGCAATAATTGCATTCACATTTTCCACTGCACGCATGACTCCTTTGCCGAGCCATCTCTTCTTGTCGCCGTCCCGCAACTCAACTGCTTCGTGCTCGCCTGTCGATGCGCCGCTTGGCACTGCTGCGCGCCCGACTGCACCACCCGAAAGTCGCACCTCGCATTCGACTGTTGGCTGGCCGCGAGAATCAAGAATCTGACGGGCAAGAATATCTTCGATGTTGAATGGCATGCCAACAGGATAGTGCCACTCGTCCACGAAGTGGACAACTTGTCGGAGAGTGGTTTGCGCAGGATTTTTCGAGGATATTTGGTGAATGCCCTTTCGTCACGGAGTCATTTCGTACGCGCGCTGCGCCGTTGGATCTGGTCAAGCTCCCACTGATATCGATCAGAAGGCGCTAGAGAAACTCAGCAAGAGTTCCATTCGCCCTGATGCAGCCGGAAATGGCTCGCCCGTCACCAGCGGTTGGATCGCTGGTCGACATGTTTTCGACATGGATTTTTCGCACGAGTCAAATAGTTTTTCTGGCGCGCTGTTGGCGGCGATGCGTACCGACACAGTGGCGGTACCTCCAGCGTTGAAGCGCGCATACCGCGCAATGGCCGAGGATGAAATGCGTGGTGGCTCTCCAAGCGATCGCGGACTTTCGCGCGCAGATCGAATGGAGGCAAAGGAACAAAGCGAACAGCGATGCATGCAAGAAATTGGTGAAGGTCGCTGGCGCAGAATTGCTGAGCGTCCTGTGCTGTGGGATCTCGAAGGCGGCGTTGTCTTTGCTCCAGTCGATGCAGAGATTCCGTTCAATCAACTCAAAGGGCTGATGCAAGAAACATTCGATTGCTTGATAGAGCGACAAGCTGCTGGCCGTCGCGCTGTGCTTGAAGCAGCCACTCTCGGACATGCGCGTGAATTGCAAGATGCACATCTCGATGCGTTCGTCTCACCTCCAGCGCAAGTCGCGACTGATGATGAAGGAGCACCGCGCAAGATCGGTGAAAATCCAGAACCATCTTGGGCAGCGGGGGATCCGCTGGATTATTTCGGTAATGTCTTCTTATTGTGGCTCTGGTGGAAGTGCGAATGTGGTGAAGGTGTTGTTGAAATTGGCGGTCCTTCCACCGAAACAACCGAGGTCGCTCTCGTCGCTGAACGAGTGCTCGATCTCGACTGTGCATGGGGAGTGACTGGTGGCATCAGCCTGCGCGGTGATGCACCGACACGTTCGCCCGAAGCTGCACGCGCACTGCAAAGTGGAAAAATGCCGCGGCGAATGGGATTGACACTCGCTGCCGAAGGTCAGCAGTGGCGCTGCACAGTTCAAGGTGATCGATTGACTGTCAGTGGGCTTGCTCTTCCCAAGCCACAAGATCGACCTGCATCTGAACGCGAGGCGATTGAGGAGCGAATCAACAGCGTGATTCTTTTCGACCGAACATTCCTTGGGATGTATCGCGCATTTCTTGCTGATCGACTCGGTGGTGGCTGGAAGAGTCAACGAACGAATATGAGCGAATGGATTCGTGATCGTGCTGCTGGACGTCTTTCCAAATCAGTTGCGTCAATTGCTCGCTGAAGAATCGTTCGCTTCCCGTGCTGCAGCAATAAATGCTCGAATCAGTCCAGCATCTTTCACGCCTCGTGCGATTTCCACGCCACTTGAAACGTCGACTCCTGCTGGTTTCACGAGTTTGATGGCAGCGCCAACATTTTCGGGCGTCAACCCGCCCGCCAAAATGAGAGGTTTTTTCAGCGTTGGCCGCAGTGCAGCCAACTGTTCCAGCCAGGCAGAATCGTGGGATTGTCCGCTACCAGCTGCCGAGCCATCAACCAAGAGTGCATCGATTGCAGAGGTCGAATCCCATTTCAAAATTTCCTCGACGCCAGCGTTGATTGCTTTGATGACCATCCGTGATGATCCGCGTGCACGCTGAACGAAGTCAATTGATTCATCTCCATGAAATTGAATTCCGCCACTCCACATTGTCAGTGCCAAGTCTTGAGGCGACGGATTTCGAACGACAGCAATGCTTGACATGGTTTGTGGCAAGTCTGATTGAATCTCGATAGCACGCTCAAGCGAAATGCTTCGTGGACTTCCATCTGCCAATACGAATCCGATTGCATCTGCGCCGGCATCGACGCACACATGTGCGATTTGTATGTCGCGGATACCACAAATCTTCACGAAGAACCTTTGTTCAATCTTCTGGAATGGCTTCGCAACAAACTGCGAATCACGATTCATCATTGCGATTTCATTCCTTCGATTTCTTTCAAGAGATCTTTGGTTTGAGCAAGCGTTTCGATCGTCGCCACAGGCACTCTGTCCACAAGTCGCTGCGCAAGTTCGCGTGCTCGTGTCGAATCATTCAATTTCCGCGCATAGGTAACAGCAGCAAGCAAAAGGGCTCCATCCGAGTCTGGATGACTGGGAAATCTCTGTGCAAATCGCTCCCAAGCATTTGCTGCAGCCGAGAATTCTCCGCGACTCCAGCGCGTTCCTGCATCATGCAATTCACGCTTGGCATCTGCATCACTCAGTTGTCTGCGCATCGGAGTCCCTGCTCGAAGGACATCAGTTGATGCTTGGGGAGTCGCAACAGAAAGTGTCGAAACATCTTTCACCCACGGACTTCTGCTCTGATTGACCGCTGCGCGCATCTCGCGTCGGCGCTTCATTTGTTTCATGATGAAGAAGAGATCGAATTCTGTTCGCTTGAGAATTCCTGATCCAAGAAGCGCAAGCATGGTCAGCATTCCAAATGCATATCCAAAAAGATGCGCGGAGTATGCAATGCCGCCACGAGATGTACTCGATACAGACTGTCCAAGTTGCCCAAATAAGTCGAGTCCAACAAAGATGAGCACAAGAACGATTCCAGGAATCTCGATGATCGTGAAGAAAAAGAGCACTCGAACTCGCGATCGTGGACAGAGTGCTGCGAATGCTCCGGTTGCGGCAGCAATTGCTCCACTTGCGCCGATCATTGGAGCTGGAGAGATGAGCCATTGACCCAGTGCCGCCACGATCGCACCGGCGATATAAAAGACTGCAAACCAAATCGATCCCAGCCGATCCTCGACCGCGCGGCCAAAGATCCATAAAAAGAGCATGTTGAATGCCACATGGCTGAGCCCACTTGGGTCATGCAGGAATGCATAAGTGACCAGGGTCCATGGGTGTGTCAGAACCATTTGTAACCCTGGATAAAACACACCAAACTGCTCGATTTCCGCAGCTTTCGAAGCGGTTGCGGTAGATTCAGCGTTCAATCCCAATGAGATCAGTAGAAATATCACGATATTCAAAACAACAATTGTGATGGTTGTCGGCGTTTTTCTCGTGATTCGATCGGTTCCAAGGGGTATCATGTTTAACCCTAGGATAGGAACTCTATGACACTCAATGTTGACAAAGGTCTCGGAAATACGATCGCGGCGGACACCCAG
>CAMAXY010000051.1 GCA_945862215.1 Singulisphaera sp. GP187
GTTGGATCTCGAGTTGACATCATGCCGAAGCCGATGTTCTTTCGCATTGCGCGGCAGGGCGGCACATCTTCGGTCATTGTGATGTACGACAATGCGGGGGAGCATTTC
This sequence comes from Singulisphaera sp. GP187, assembly GCA_945862215.1. Taxonomy (GTDB): domain Bacteria; phylum Planctomycetota; class Phycisphaerae; order Phycisphaerales; family SM1A02; genus F1-60-MAGs104. The sequence continues at coordinate 109 of CAMAXY010000051.1, forward strand.
TTGCCGGTTGCGGAAAATGCAGAGCCGCCGCATACGCGACATTTGGGGCAAGCGCAGGCACTTCTGTTTGTGTTCGATCCGACAATGGTTCATTCTTCAGATAACTCGCCGAGGCAAGAATTGATTTTGATTGAAACCGTTGCGCGAATTCGGCGCTTTGCCGGCGTTGGGCAGAATTCCAAACTTGGAATTCCCGTGATCATCGCGTTGACAAAGGCTGATCTCTGGGCGGGGAAGGTTGGAATTGATATCACGCATCCACCGATTGCACCGAGCAAATTCGTCAATCTTGACCGCACAAAAATTGACGAGGTCTCTGCAGTTGCTCAGGCTTTCGTCGGTCGTTCGTTCCCAGAATTGATGCAGTCATTGACTGCATTTGTAGACAATGTGCACTGGGTTCCTTGTAGCGCAATGAAGACCACCATCAACAGCCAGAGTGGTCGCGAAGAGATCCAACCGCTTGCAACATGGTCTGAAGTGCCGCTTCTCTTGGCATTCGATGAGATTGCTCGGCGGCAGGGGCGAAAGTAAAGATGCCTTATGAGGTCGTGAATACATCGGTTGCACGTGGATTGACTTCGGCGCATTCAGGATTCTGTGATGTGCTTCGCACGCGTGGATTGCCAGAAGAAATCACGCCGCTCTTGGCGCCGCTCAATTTCTATAACGAGAAACTCGCAAGAGGAAAACCTGCCTACGGAGTTCGGTCGATTCGCTTTGGTGGTCGAATGTGGGGCGTTGTATCGCGTGTCGTTCTCAATGGAAATGATTACACAGGTCGCCAGAATCGTCTTGCTCACCACGTCATCGCACCACCTTCTGAACTCGAATCTCTCTGTCCTGCAGCCGTGCTTGTTGGATACGCGTTTCGCAACACATGGGATGAACCACCGCGGTATCTAGATCGCGAACCTGATGTGCCAGAGATTGCCGGATCGTTCGACGATGTATGGGAGTGCATGGGTGGAAAAGGGTGGCGTTCGCATATTGCAGCGTTGGCGCTTTCTGGTTCCCGTGTGGTCGTGCTCATCCCGCCTTCGGCAGAAGGTCGAAGTGTTGTGATTTCGATTCTGCTTGGTATCCCTCTCGAGAGACGCTGGGAAGTTGGCGTTGTCGAAGCTTCTTCAGCGGAGCAGTGCTGGGCGCACAGTGCGCTCATTCGAGTTCTGGCAATGGATGCGAATGATGCAGAGGGTGATCGAGCATGGCCAGGCGAAGTGGTTGTCGATTTACGGCGTCAGTCAATCCCGCCATCTGCGAAGCAGGATTTTTTCGTTGGGAAGCAGGCAAACAAGTTCGATTTCAGTGCATTTTCAGCAGCTGATCAAGAATTGTCTGTGATTGGAACTGAAAAGTCGAGTGAGCCAATCGTCGTCAATATCGACTTCGCATCCGAGGCGCCCGAAGGGATTGATGATTCACGTGATCCCTCTTCTAGCGAACAATCAACGCAATCAGCTCAAAGTTTTGGATTTTCTAAAGTTGTATTTAAACGAACAATTGTTTGGTTCATCCTGGGCGCCGTTGTTGGTGCACTTGTAGGTTTCTTCATCGTAAACTTGAAGTGAGAGATACGAATGCCTGAACATAAGATTCTGATCACCAAGATTCGCCAGTGGATTGCTGTCAATAGTGATTCAAAGTCAGATTCGCAAGCATCCTCGCTGACTCCCGAGTCGCTTCGCATTCTGGCAAGGACGTACTGCGATTTGGTTGGTCCACTTTCGAGTCAGCTCAGTCGTTGTGCGCAGTGGGCAACGAAAGGACTCTTTGTAGAAGCATGTTCCGTGTGCGATGACTATCCAGATTTGCTTGGGATTGCGAAGGAATTTACTTTCGACGGATTGCTAAGAGTGGTCGGCAATACAAGCGCTTCCGCTGAGGTTGCGAAATTGCTGCAGCCGTTTGCTCCGACTGGTGTCATCATTCCAGTGATTGCGGATTCCGATATCGCAGCCGTCGAGAGAGCGTATGGCGAGCTGGACAGAACGGCAGAAATGGTTGCTGAAGTTCAGTCGCTCGCGTTGGCACGAGCAAGTGTCGCGCTGCGAGTGACAGCTCTTCGCAAACTCTTTCGCGACAATCCTGCTGCGAGTATTTGGCAAAACGAGATTCGCCGTATTGAAGGTGGCGCATTCGATCTTGTTCAAGCGCAGATGACGACAGCGCATCAGCAGGGTGATTTCGCTGCAGCACAGGAAGTCATGCACGAACTGAACCGAAAAGATTGGGGAATACCTGTGCCAGTTGGGGTCAAGAATTCATGCGCGAAAATGTGGAGTGATCTTCTCGGTCGTGAGGCGGAGCGCCGCTATGGTGAAATTGGAAGGTCGATTCGAGATGCGAGTTCCGCAGCGAATGCGCAAAGACTTGAGGAGCTTGAAACTGCTTGGATCCAGGTTCAAAATGAAACTGGATGCGATCCAAGCCTTGATTCCGATGCCGCAGTTGAGTCTGCATTTCAGTGGCTTGCCGCTGACCGAGAACGTCGACGACGTGAAGCAGAGTTTCATGATGCCGTCACCGCTGTCGAGGCAGCGATTGAAAATGGCGAAGACGACCAAGAGATAGCGCGTTGTTTTTCCCATGCCAGTTCATTCGAACGAGAAGTTCCTGAGCGTGTACGGATGCGTATCGAAAACATGCAAGAAGCTGGTCGATTGCGCCATCGTCGAAGGACGAAATTGTTCGCAGCTGCAATTGCCAGCGTTGTTATTCTGATTGGTGTATTTGCAGCATGGGCTGTTCATCGTGGACATGTTCGTGACTCAGTCGCGATTCTGGTGAAGCAGGTTGATGATCAACTTTCGCATCATCAAATTCCAGCTGCCGAAGAGTTGCTGGCCTCTCAAAAAGACCTCGCGGGAGAGGTTGAGGTCGCTGCAGTAAGCGTCAAAGTGACTGAAGCGAGGCCGCAATGGGAGAAAGATCGTAAGAGTTTCGATGCATGGAAGGAAGAGATTGGAAAGGCAAGTACGGGTGACATCTCGAAGGCCAAATTGGATGCAATGCTCGCAGCAGTTTCGGTTTTGAAGCCAAATCTGACTGAAGACGAATTCAAACAGTCTGATCAACTTGTTTCAAAAGCAAAGACGGTTCTTGAGCAGACAGTTGCAAAAAGATTGACAAGTTTGACGCCTAAGTCGAATACCTTTGGCGTTGAATCAACCAGCATTCTCAATCTTGACCAGATCGCCGAATCGAGTCGCTATGACACAAAGGTGCTCTCGGCAATTCGCGATAAAATCTCATTCGTGATTGCCACGGGCGATGGTTTGATGGCTGAGTATTCCGACATCGGTGCTGAGCATCTCACATCCGTCAAGGCTGGAGTTGAACGTCTCAAAAGACTGCGAGCCGAATTGGTCGATCGCATTGCGAAGATTGGCGAGTTCGAGAAAACCCTCGCACAATTGACAGCGTCATACAAGGATTCAGAGGAATTCAATCGCAAGTACTCAGCGATCGTCGAAGATTCAAAGGCGGTGCTTGCAGGATTGGGGCTCGGATCTGACTTCAAGTCTGGTCGAGAATTGGCACTCGGCTTTGGCGGATTCTTGACATGGAATGCCCTCATCGATGGTCGACCAGAACGCTTTTTTGCGTGGAAGGGAAAGTTGCCTTCGGAGCCGGCTGTATTGGCTGCGCTGAAAGATTATGGAACTGCAAATCCTGATTCAACATTTCGGCCTCAGGTTCAGAAGTTGATTCTCATTGCTGAAAAAGCATTTGATGACCGCAATCAATCTGCTGCAACACGAATTGCTGAGCGAATCAATGGCTCGGGGATGGCAGATATTTGCGCTGTGCCGCTTAAAAAAGGGAGTCCTGTCTATCGCAAACGCGCTGACGAGGTCAACCTCGCAACTGCCGATCCATGGACGGCGGATGGAGTCATGCGCAGCATCGCGGACATGTTGACTGATTGGAAGAAGCTTGAACCACTCATCAAGAGTCAATATAAGGGGTACGACCGAGTGCCAAACGATGCGGGCGATTGTCCAACATCGAAAAAAATTCGCGAACTGCTCCCAGTGATGGTGAAGGATGGAACGCTGATCGGCACTAGAAAGCTGATGATTAAGTTGATCACTCAGATCGCTGCTGGCGACAATGCGGCATCTTCAAAGCGAGAAGATTCACTCCTTCGATTGTGGTGCGTACTCAATCTCGTCGACTTCTGGATGGAAGAACTTGCGTTCGATACGAGCAATGGGATTGATCAGAAACTCTTTGATGCTGCGGCTCAAGTACGAGAGAAGTTTTCGCAGGCAGTTGATTATGACTGGGTTGTGACTCGTTTGGAGAAGAACGATTTGGAAGAACGTACGCGATTTGTGATTAGTGCATCTGAGGCCTTAAAAATCTTTGCAGCAATATCGGTAAGCAATAAAGAGATCAGTGACACAACAATCTTTGGCGGTCTAGAAGATGCACTCTTTGAAGTTAAAATCGCTGGAGTCGTGGAAGTGAATCCTTTCCTTCGAACGCGATCTTTGCAGTTGATTGACCCCGACAGCGCTACGCCACTTTTAATGCTTGTTCAATCCAAACTCAATAAATTTGAGTTCGTATCATTCCAACCGAGCACCATCGAACAGACACTTGCGACATACAAGTCTCCGTACGCACCATTGCTCGTCTTTTCGCAACAATTAAAGAAAGGTCGTTGATGGGCTCCAAGACTGTATTGAGTTTCCGCTCTGTTGATCCTGAGGCGCGCATAGGCCTTCCAAGTGGTCGGTTTACAACGCCACATCAACTGAGTTCTTTTCTTGGTGGGTGCCTCTTGATGGGTGTCGTGTATGGAATCGGTCTGCTTCTCAAAGACCGTGGTGATTGGGGGCCGGAAATGTGGAGTTATCTCGCTGGTTATCAAGGATTCCCAATCATCATGATGATCTTGTCTTGCTGGAGTGCGTCAATCCTTATTATTAAAGCTCTCAAGATCCGTACTCAGCGAAAGGCGCTTTCGCTTCAGATCATTCCAAATGATCCAAAATTTACCATCACAACTGCAACGGCTTTGAAAGTGATTCAAGCAATCGAATCTTCCGTCGAAGACTCACGACGTTTTATGTACCTCAATCGAATTGTCATTGCTTTGCGAAGCATGAGAAATGTTGGTCGTATCGGGGACATCGATGAAATGTTGCAATCCGCTGCTGAAAATGACGAAGCTGGTGCCGAAAGTGGATACACACTACTGAAAGGATTTGTCTGGGCCATTCCCGTTCTTGGTTTCATTGGAACTGTGGTGGGATTGACTCAAGCGATGGGAAAGTTCAAACTTGCTCTTGCTCCTGTTGTGAGTGGAGGAAACCAACAGGGAGTTTCGCAAGTTTCTCAGGGTCTTCTTGAAGTGCTTCGTGGATTGGACGTCGCATTTGTGACAACAGCTGAGGCGCTCATTCTTGTGTTCGTCATTCATATGGTGAGCGTCTTCATTCGCAGTGCTGACGAAGCAATTTTAGACGACACGCGTGAAGCTGCTCATGACAATATTGCATCACGCGTTCGCATTGAATTGGAAACGGGGGGCTGATGCCCAAGCGCAGACGCGGCATTGAATCTTCGACAAACTTTTTTAGTTTTCAAGACATCATGATGTCGGCACTTGGCGTGATGGTGCTTTTGAGTGCGGTCATCATCCTTCAGCTCAAGCCCATTACAACTCCAGGTGCCGCTGGAGATCCAAGCATTCCTGCCAGTTCGCAACCAGTTGATGCCGAGCGAAATCAACTCGTGACGAAAATCCATGATCTTGAAGCGAAGAGTTTCAGAATGCAACAAGCCTTTGGGCGTGATGTCGATCGAGACCTTGCGACTGTGCACACAGAGTTGGAACGACTCAAGGCGGAACAACAGCAGGGCGACGAGCGACTCGCAAGGCTGATCGATCGACTTGGACTCAAGCGAGATGGACAAAAAGCCGATGCGCAATCTTTGCTCGCGCTCGATCTAATCGATCAGCGAGATGCTCTAATTCGAGAACTTGAAGGTTTTTCGAATCGACGTCGATTGGTTTTTCAAATGCGACGTTCGGATGGACTGCGCACACGAGTCTTTGAAGTTGCAGAAAATCGCATTGTTGAAGCATTCGATGACTCAACTGCCAATGCAATCATGCACACTTTTTCATCGGATAAGGAAGGAGCGCAAATACTTCTGGAGCGTATGAAGGATGCTGATGGAAAGCGTAATGCTGTGCTTATCGCATTGAAACCAAGCGGCGTCGGCGTGTATCGCACCATTTGGTCGGAGCAGGGTTCTTCGCAGGATCCATCAAAGCGGCCGACGAATTTTGGAGTAGATCTGATCACTGAAGATGGTTGGATTAGCGACGAGCATCCTGTTTCAGAAAGTGGAGGAGGATAATCCGATGGCACGTAAAGATGGTGTTGACATTGGTTCGATGGAACTCTTTACCGATCCGATATGCAATATCTTTGGATTGTTCTGTTTTCTTGTGATGTTGCTTTCCTTCCTCTCCACACTTCAGGGCACTGGGGAGCCAACGGTTTCCTCTGCAATTCCAGATATGAGGTCCAACACTGTGTTGATCGAGGAAGTTGCTCGCCTCGAACAGCAACTCGGTGCAAGTGTTGATCCTGATCGAGACCGCAAACTTGCCCAGCTTGAAACTGCCAAGGCAATGCTTGATCGCGCGAAACGCCGTCAGGATGAATCGGATCGGCGAGAGACTGGGATCGCAGAGGAAATAAGAGTTGATCCCAACCAGATGCAGCCACTCAAGTCGATGATTCCATCACTCGTCGTTGAAGTGGCGCGCTTGAAGGCAGAAATTGCGGATGCAATAGCACGGTCTGAGATCGAGATGGCACTGCCTCGTATCACTGCGACAGATGCCCAAAGCGATCTGATATTTATCATTACGGGCGGGCGAATTTATATTGTCCCTGGAAAGAAATTTATTGATATCGCGCTTGATTTGTGTACTCGTTTTCGCGCCTTCGACGAACGATGTGTCGACGCAACAAAGTCCGAAGTTGAATGTGGCGGAGCCAATCTGATCCAAACAATCGTGTTGAATCTCGGCAGTGGAGTGGATCTCAAGGATCCGATGTGGAGTGATTCTCCGCAGTGGAGAGAATGGTGGTCGTGGGTTGGACCAGCACCAGTCGTTGCAAGCGTGATTGTTGATCCAGATAGTTTTCGAGAATTCGCGACCGTCCGAAGATTCTTTTCAAGCGTTGGAAAACGCTATGACATTGATCCAAAGATATACAGCGGGTCATACAAAGCGATATGGCGCAGTGGTGCGCCGTCTGGACAGTGATTCGAAATGTGCTGCTGATTTGCCCTGTGTTACGGCGCAACTTTTCCGCCGCTTGCCGATGCGAGTTTCCGCCATTCATCAGCTATGGTACTACCAGCCACGACCACATCAACTGGGCAAGTCCAAGTCCGCTTTTTCATCAAGTCTGCAATGTCGCTTGGACTAAATTCGCTGCCAGAAATGATCAATATTCTCGTTGGAGTTGACGGAACATTTCGGATCAAATCTGAGAGCCGAGAAGTTGTCAGAGGTTGTGCCGCTGAAGATTCCGCCGTTGCGACTTGTTTCATAAGGAGTGCGGTTCCAGCGGCGGCCCAATTCAATGGGAGATCTGAATTGAGACTGATGAGGATCGCACGGCGTCTTTGCAATTGTTCTCGAAATGCATTTCGCAAGGCATTCAATGCATTCGACCGACTTTCAGCAGACTGACCAGAATCAAAGATGATGAGTGTGTCGCCTTCGATCCATGGCAGCGCGAAGAGTGTCGGTGTGGACTTCGCTGCTGGAACTGGCATGTTTGAAATTTTTTCTCCAGTCGCAAATGCTCGACCTTCGCTATCAGAGACGCGCACGTAAGTTTTTCCGCTCAGCATCATTCTTGCGCCGTCGGGGGTCAAGGTCCAGGTAACGTTTGCATTGAGAGATGTCGGTGGTGTGGCTCCGGCTGGAATCAATTCGAGCGCAGCAGCAGCGCCCGGCGCGGGTTCGATTGACATCAGCCCATCACCCTTGGAGATGAATCGATAGCGAATTGCAATGCGCTGCTTTGCCGACTCTCCAAACCCACAATACACGCGCATTTCACCTTGGCCTTCATTGAACATGAGATAGCGCTGTGAATAACCGCCCAGCGCGAAGTCAGCCGCATTCATCACATCGCAATCAACTTGGCGCCAGCAACCACGAAATGGAAGCACGAGTACCGCAGCACCACCATCTTCCTTGATTGGCTTCGAATTTGGAAGTGGGGCCTCTGTTGGAGCAACTTTGGAAAAGTCGAGTTCCTTTGATGCAGTTGTTGCAGTTTGATTTGCAGGTTTTGTCGTTGATGATCCACCAGCCGCGGCAGTTGCGGGGGGAGTTTCAGAAAAGAAATCCTTTGATGACTTTCCATTTGCTTTGCCGGCACCGTCAACTTCTCCCTTCGCTGCAGACTGCGATGTTCCAGTTGGTTTGATGCCGCTTGTCGAAGCGGGAGTAGAGGCAGCGCCACTTTGCCCAGCGCCACTTTGCGACGATGAAGCGGCACTCGCAGGTTTGGCGGCCGCAGACTTTCCGGCTGCCGATGATGATCCAGAGCCAGATCCTGTTCCAGCGTTCGTACCAGATCCTGTTCCGCTTCCAGATCCGCTTCCAGATCCGCTTCCAGATTTTCCACTGCCGCTGCCAGAACCAGATCCGCTTCCGGATCCGCTTCCAGATTTTCCGCTGCCGCCGCCAGATCCAGATCCGCTTTCGGATTCGCTGCCACCTGATTTGCTACTGCCAGTGTCAGATGCATTTGTTTTATTGCTAGGAGTTGCCACGCCGCCCGACTTTGCATTTGATGGAATTTGGGCTGGGTAATTCGGTGCAATCGGATTTGGGCGATTGACCTTATTTGGTGTAGGTTCCTCAACCGGCGCTTCGACCAAAAGTTGCTTGGGCGCCTCGGGTGGCGTGCTGCATCCAGCAACAGCAAAGTGCACGCAGAGGGAACCGGCAATAAGAATCCAACGTGTTCTTTGGTGATTCATGGTCGACACCTTTCTCAGCATCAGTCGCTGTATTTGATCCAGCCAAAGAGTCCATAGAAAAATCTGACTACTCCAAAACAGATCAGCAGCCAAAACGCCCAGTAATAATTTCCTGCGGTCGATGTTTTGTAAGACCACCAAGTTGCGCCAACGCCAGCGCAAATGCAAATCAACCCGTACAGGACACGCCTCGCAGACGCCTTCGCAAATTGTCTGCGACCTTCAGAGGAAGATTTGTAATCCGCAATCGAAATCTTGACGTCGTTGATTATGCGAAGCGCCGATTCCATATTCCATCCCTGATGAACGAGCCCCGCAGCAATATCTTGCTTGCTTTTACCACCCAGTAACTCATTTGCGATTGCTTCTTTCAGCTCGTCCGTTGCCATCAGCACTGCAGGAGAAATTGAGTTGTGTTGAGTTGATTGTGTCGGTGAAACTGATTCCAAAACAATAGGGGGGGTGAACTGATTTCGAAGTCCACGGCAGGCTGATGCGAAGGCAGGAAACTTGTTCTCGGGTGCACTTCCAAGAATCGACTGCAATTCAAACCATTCAGCGTCACTTAGTGGCGCAATCCCGCGCAGTGTGTTGGTTGCTTCTGCAGTCGAATTATCACGAAACAAACATGCCACTTCGAACATGACATAGAAGCGTGAGTCGATTTCACGAATACGATCAAGTTGACGAACTTGCCTCATCGACTGACGCGCAGCGGTCGTCGTCGATCGCGCAAATTCTGCGCGAGCTTTCTGAAGTGCGCTGGCGACAACGTCATTCATTGGCTTGGTTTGCTCTTCTTTCCACTTTTTGCTGCTTCGCAAGAATTGATGAGATCCTGTGCGCTCACCGCAATAGAAGCGACTTGGGGTATCGGACAAGTTTGCAATGCAGCAATTTCCTTGTCGAGAGGGGTATAGATTTTTTCCCAAGGAAAATCATTTCGAATCTTCATGCATTTTTCCATCGCAATCGTGTCACCAGCCGTCTTCAAATTCTCAAAGGCTTTGCTCAGTTCACTGTCATACAGAGCCACAAATCGCTTGCGCTGGGCAATCCAATTATCAAATGGCTGGTGAAACACCAGAACGATTGAATAGAAAGGCATTTCTTGGAAAGATTTCTCCAAGTTCAATCGCGAATCAAGCGTGATCTCCCCAACAATCGGCAGCCAACTGATCGTGCCACATTGAAGCGTGCATCGATCTCGCGAAGCGTTTTCTTTCAGTCGACTGGACGCCTCTTTCACGATGGCGTTCATTTTCTTCTGGTCGGATGGTCCTGAAGGCATAACGCCAATCGCATAGTCCTGAATCATTGCTGGCGTTACATCCATAAACTTCTCAATCGAATGAACGATCTGCGCATCTGGTCGTTCCGGTCCGACCTTCGTCAAAATCTTCCACGCATTATTCATCTCAGTGCTGGAATCTTTTGTTTTCGGTTCAGCCGATTCCAATACTTTGGAGGTCCATTTCACGACAAAGAGCAATCGGCTATAAGTCGCTTTCTTTTCATCGTCCCCATTCTGAAAGACGGATTCATTGATTTTTTCTGGTTTGAATTGGCTGATTTCGGTGGCGACAAGTTTCAATTGTTCAAGAGTAATTTTCACGTCAGAACTTTTGCCCAACTCCCGCAGGCCAGCAGAAAGTTGCTCGATGTAAAGCTCTGTGTTCCACTTTGGTGCAACCTTGGGTGTAGCAGGCAACGTTGGATTCGTCGCAGGAGGAATAAGCGGTGGAACAATCGGAACATCAGGCAGTGCTGCTGGCGAAGGTGCTGGCGTTGGTTGGGCGGGATCACTTGGTACTTCAGTCGGTTTCTCAGCCGCAGCCTTTGCATCATCCGGAGCCTTCGCATCAGCCGCAGCCTTCGCATCAGCGGAATCATTCGCGGCATTCGCTGCAATCTTTTCATCCGTCGCATTCTTGGCTGCGTCCGCATCTTCTCGCGCTGAATTCGCAGCGTCTTGTGCCTCCGTAGCGTCCACCGAAACAACAAAAAAACCAGCATTTTCGTTGGCTTTCTTTGCAGCATCAGCCGCCGTTCTCGAATCAACCGCCGCTTTCTCTGCGGCTTCCGCAAATGTCTTGGACTCTTCTAGAGCCTCGGCGCTTACAGTTTTTTCTTTATTGCTCTTGGCATCCTTTGCAGCGTTCTGAGCAATAATTTTCTGCGCGGTGACTTCTCGACTCGATTGAAATTGTGGAACAAGCCAGAAAGCACTGACAACAACACAAAGCGCGAGTATCCCAGCAAATAGAAAGAGAACCGTTTTTCTTGGAGTAAAGTCGGCAAGCGGATCCTGAAACTGTGCGCGTGTTGATTCGCCGCCAGTTCCAGCCGTATAGGTTGCCCCTTTCCCACGCTGCTTCTTCGGTGCTCGGCTTGGTACATCATCTAGGAGTGAAATTGGTTCGGCAGAGTATTGGGGCGGTTTCGCAGCGATCGTTACTGGCTCGATGACTGACGTGAGATATCGGTTCGTTCCTACGAGAGCCAATGAACGCTGTCCGTATGTCGTCGTCGGTGATGTCGCAGGTGTAACAATAATGCGTCGGCTATTTTGTTCCACCCCTCGCTGCGCAATTGATGCAACGCTGATACTGCTTGGCAGCGAAAACAGTCGGCATCCCCAGGTCAATTCCAAGAGATCTTTCTCGGCAAGTACTTGCAGAAGCGCAATGACGGCTTGATGGGACGCAGGATTTGCACCAATCATGGCGACAGCATTCTGGCGACTGCGTGCCGACATCCACGCATCGAAGAGAGTCACATCGCTCGAGGTAATCGCTCGACGCACAGGAAGCATCTCAGGGAGCGCGAGTGGTTGACCACTTCGAAAGAGAGTCACTGACCAAAGTTGTGGTGAATGGAGCAATCGCCACAAATCTCCACGAGCAATTGCTTGATACTGTGCGGCAGTGAGAATGATCGTGCAGACAGCAATTGTCTCGCGTCCAGCGCTGTCGCGATCTCCTTGAATGATACGGGACAATGCATACCGTCCAGTCGATCTCAATCTCCGCAACATCGCGGTGGCCTGTGCGGTCAAAGCGGCGTAGACGATTGCGTCGTCTGGTTGGCCATAGACCAACTCTTCAAGTTCCCGCTGTTCGGGCGGTGTGACAGAAGATGATTTCGCGAATGTCGTATAGCCATCTCGAGATGCAAGCAGATGGGTATCGACTTGGGGCATCTGCGCTATTTGCCTTGACTAAAGACTTTGTAAAGAACAATAATGACAACAGGAATCAAGACAAACATAGCAGCGCCAAAGAGGATCCAATTTTGTGTTTGTTTCGTTTCATGCAGGTCTTCGTGGTCAGTGACTGCTGCATCTATTTCTGCGCGCAACTCTCTTAATCGCCGATCGCCCTGATGCTCATTTGGTATGGCCGACAGAACCTTTCGTGCTCGCACGCAATTCGTATTGGTCGCGCCCTGTGCGATGATCGCCCGCGCTTGATCAATCGCCTGTACAAGGATTTCATCTTTTTTTTCTCGTTCGGTTGCGAGTTGTGATTTTTCAGCATGCAACTCAAGCTTTTCAAGGATCCATTTCAGGGGCTCGATGACGTTGACAGGCGGTTTGGCGAGGTCTGGTGCGCCTGTTCCAGAACGGCTTGTTCGACTCAATCGAACCGCAGCACACGGAAATATTTTGTAGGAATTGACTGCTGTTCGAATGATCCAATGCAAATAATCTTCAGCAAAGACCTTGAGCCCGCCGAGTTGGATGATCATGCTTTCGTGCAGGTCGCACTTCGTCATCACAATCGCAATGGGGACATTTTCTCCCCCTGGGAATTTACGAATTCGGTCAACGACCGCAGCCATTCCATAATCATCATCAGCGCGTTTCGTGGGATCTCGGGAATCCACCGCGTTTTTAGGATCGATTAGGAGTATGACACCCTTTGCATGATCGACATGTTCCAGCAGTGTTGTTGTGTCGTCAGTGTCGGACTCTCCACGAACAAATGCTTTCGTGAATACTTCTCCTGGGTAATCCAAAATTGTCATTCGATGAACTGTCGTGTTGAATTTGAGTTCGCAGTCGACATATCGCTGACCAAGCGTCGCACTTGGCCAGCGTCCGTTGGCCATCTCTGCGCACATTGTCATGAGCGAAGTATGCGCAGGACCAGAAAGCGCTCTCATCGACAGCCAACTTTGCGGTTTACTCCACAGTTCGTGATAGAGCCGTGCGATAAAGACGGTCTTGCCCGCTTGAGTTCGGCCTAGAACGACAATGCGATCGCGAATATACGGTTCGGAAAAAGATGCTGGGCTTGACGAATCAAAAAAGTCCCCCAAATTTTCCGAAGGAGTCGACGGAGGAAGAGGCGGCGGGAGTGGCGGTGGCGTTTCCATAATGAAAATTCAGCGCGAAGCATGAGTGGTCAATCGATCACCACCCGTTATAAGTTTGTATCTTACTACGAAGAATACTGGTTTGACTCGCGCCATCGCACTCGTTGGTGATAGGCGTTGCTTTCGAAGTTCCCTTGGTCGCATCAGCACGACCTGGTTCCGGCTGATCCTTGCTTCGCTCTAGAACAGATGACCCAAATGACTTGGCATTATGTAAGAAATGGCGTGAAATTTGGACCAGTGACTTCAACTGAACTGAAGCGGTTGGCTTCAGCCGGCAACTTAGCGCCAAACGATTTGGTCTGGAAAGATGGGATGAATGAGTGGCGGCCCGCCATTGACGTGCAGGGATTGTTTGAAGGGAAGGCTTCAAAGGGGCAGGCGTCATCAACTCAGATTCCGCGAGGAGTTGCGGACGCAGTCAATGCGAAAGGCTTAAGTCCAACTGGGACAATTTCAGATATGGCGGATCGACTTTCGAATGCCACGGGGGTTGAAAAACTTGATGGCTTCTCTCTGAGTGAAATGTTCTCGGAGACTTTTTCGAGGCATTCGCCAGATGATGTCGAGCGATATTTCAACGTTGGCGGTCCAGATACCACTCCGCCAATTGAAGCGATCGAAACAAGTTGGCCAAAGCCATGGGCTTTTTTTCGAACGCTGATGTTTTCAGGAATTCTGTATGGCGGGCTGCTATTGATGTGGGAGCAGTTCAAGTATAAGACCACTCTTCCTGGGCTCGTCATGGTTGGTTCATTTGCTGTTCCGATTGCGACTGTCGTACTGTTCTTTGAACTCAACGTTCGAAAGAACATTTCGATTTTTCAAGTTGTCCGTTGGCTCTTGCTTGGCGGAGTCTTGTCATTGATTGCCACTGGGATGAACAACATGTTTATAGGTTCGAAGTTAGATTTTCTAGGCGCGAGCGTGGCAGGGTTGACAGAGGAGCCTGCGAAATTGCTCATCTTGATTCTCGTGGTCAACGATCGACGCTATCCATACATTCTCAACGGAATGCTCTTTGGTGCAGCAATCGGGGCTGGGTTTGCTGCATTTGAGACCGCCGGATACGCATTTTTTGCTGCGCAGGATATTGATTCTGCAAAGGGGATGCTCCTGATGCGAGGCATACTTTCACCGTTCGCGCACATCGCTTGGACCGCGATGTCTGCTGCGGCACTCTGGCGAGTGAAGGGATCAAATGCATTTCGATTTCGCATGCTTATCGATCATCGATTTGTGCGTGTCTTTGTTGCTGCGATCATTCTTCACATGTTGTGGAATACCTCTTGGGAACTTCCAATCTTCCCAATCGGTAAACATCTCGTCTTGGGAGTCGTTGCTTGGATTATTCTTCTCGGACTCGTCCAAGAAGGCCTGAAGCAAGTCCGATTTGAGAAGCAAGCGAAGCTGGCATTGCAGCAGTCGGCGTGATTCTCGAACACGTCTCTCTCAATTTTATCTGTATGGATTGGCGACAAATTGTTCGCTGTGCAACCTAGCGGAATATGCATCGTTCCCTCAACCCCTGTAGATTTTCATCGTGCCACAGACCGAAAATCCTGCAACTCAAATTGAGAGCGCTCTTGCCAATGGCAACTTTGGACTCGCACTTCGCATTGCAGACAAACTCGTTGCGACTTCCAAGAGAAGTTTGCTTGGATGGATAAGTCGCGCGCGTTCAAATCTTGGTCTTGGGCGAATATGCGATGCTGATGAAGATCTCGATGTTGCGATTCGTCTTGCTCCCGACGATGCTCAGGCGAATCTCTTGCGAGGCATGGTTGATCAGAGGCTTGGACGAATCGATCGTGCTGTTGATCGACTCCGAAAACTTGCCGCTTCAAAATCGCCGTACGCAATCGAAGCAAGCGTGATGTTTGCGGAGACGCTTTATTTTTCTCATCGTCGCGATGAATTCAGAAAGTTCGTCGAAGCGGGGGGCGCTTGGACGAATGATGCGCGCGGTCCATTGATGACCGCTCGCGTGCGTGCCGTCGCAGATCCGTCTGGCGCACTCGAAGATTTGCTTGCCATCACTCGAGGTACAAGCAGTGTGGTACTGCGCCGCGTCGCAGGCTTCGATGCTGTGCAAATGCTTGACAAAATGTCCAGATATCGCGAAGCATTCGATCTTGCTGCTCACTTGCACTCGACCACAACGCCACCATTTGATGTCGATGGATTGCTCGATACTGTTCGAGCGCAACGCGAACTCTTAAAACAGGGACGCGCATGGTGCGCTCCTCGGGTTGAATCTGTTGCAAGAGTTGCGATGGTTGTTGGTTTGCCAAGATGCGGTACCACGCTTCTTGAACAAATGCTCGATGGTCACTCGAAGATCAGCGGCATCGGTGAATATGACGGCGTTGAAATCATGGGGACGGGGATTGTTTCGACTGGAATACCAATGCGAAATCTCAGCATGTTGCCACGCGAAGCGGGCGAAGCGCTGCAGAGTGCGTATCTGCGCGGTGCGATGCGACTTCGTAGAGATGGTGCGCAGTGG
>CAMAXY010000052.1 GCA_945862215.1 Singulisphaera sp. GP187
CAGGCGTGATCTCTGGTCGCCGCGCAACATCCGAAAGTTTTTTTCCACTTCCAAAGATGATCGGCGCAGTGGTGTGCGCCAATCGCGTTCGAAGTGCGGCGAGAGAATCCTTGTACGCCCGAGCTTTGTTCGCACGATGCGCACATACCAAACCCGCAACAACGCCAAAATCAGTCAGCCGATCTTCTGCGTTGTCCGCCCGCAAGAGCAAGCGATGCTCCGCGCGACTCGTAAACATTCGATATGGCTCGCGCGGCTGACGCGTGACCAGATCATCCATCAAGACGCCGATGTATGCCTGATCGCGACCAAGTCGAAGTTGATCCAAACCCAGCGCAACGCGCGCAGCGTTCAACCCCGCAACGAGTCCCTGTGACGCAGCTTCTTCATAACCACTTGTGCCGTTGATTTGGCCCGCCAAGAAAAGTCCGCGCACTCGCTTCGTCTCACCCGTTGCATCAATCTGATGCGGCCACACCATGTCATATTCGACTGCGTATCCCCACCGCTTTGCAATCGCTTGTTCGCATCCTGGAATGCCCCGAATGATCAGAGCCTGAATTTCTGCAGGAAGAGAAGTCGAAATGCCATTGCAATAAATATCGTCGGTTGCAAGAGATTCTGGTTCCAAGAAAACATGATGCGAATCACGCTGCGCGAAACGAACAACTTTGTCTTCAAGACTTGGGCAATATCTGGGACCACTCTCCGCCTCCATCGCACCTGCATACATCGGCGCGCGGTGCAAATTCTTGGTGACCAACGTATGAATCTCCGCAGTGGTGTGCGTCTCGCGGCACTCGACTTGCGGAAGTCCTGGAAATCTTCCCGCAGGCAATATCTGCGGAGAAAGTGCGCTGAATGGCAATGCTGGATCATCGCCCCACTGCGGCGTCAGCGACTCCCAGTCGATCGAACTTCGCTGTAATCGTGGAGGCGTGCCAGTTTTTTGCCGTCCAAGTTCAAAGCCCAGTTGTTTCAGCGCAGCAGAAATTCCAACTGCAGTTCCTTCTCCAACGCGACCACCTTCTGTTTGCGATTCGCCAGTATGCATCAACGCACGCATAAAAGTTCCGGTCGTCAATACCGTCGCGCGCGATTCGATTCGAATGCGTCCATCTGCATCGACTGTGATTCCTGCGATAGAAGACGAATGCGCTAGTGATTGCGCTTGCGATTGCGCTTGTGCTAGCGCCAAAGGTTTTCTGGATGCGCCAATTCCAAACGGCATACGCGGCGCAACGGATGAACCGCGCTCGCCTTGCCACATTCGCTCGATCGCATTCGCATTGAATGCCGCCGACGATTCATCAACCTCGACCACTTGCGCTCCTGCTGCAAGTCGAACGGCACGAAGAGTTCCCGCTTGATCTTCAAATGATTCGACCACTCCTTGAATCATCACGATGGGAACTTCCGCTCGACTGCGCGTAGCAATCAAACGCTGAACTTCCGCTTGATAGTGATGTCGATCGCACTGCGCGCGAGGCCCGCGCACTGCGGCGCCTTTCGTCGCATTCAAGACGCGGAAAAGAATTCCAGTTGCGTCGGTTGCACGCCCCATGATGCCACCAAGCGCATCAATTTCACGAACCATCTGTCCTTTGGCAAGTCCGCCAATTGCAGGATTGCAACTCATTGCTCCAACCATCGCGGGATCCATAGTGATCATCAAAACGCTCGCGCCTTTCGCACCTGCTGCTGCAAGTGCGCTCGATGCGGCCCAGGCGGCTTCAGCGCCTGCGTGACCACCGCCGATGATGACGACCGACCAGTTGTCCATTCAAGAAGACTCCATTATCAGAGGATAGACATTACGATGCCGACCCCATGTATAAAAACATTTCACTTTCGTCGAAGGCGCAAGGTCTGATTCTCGTTCCAATCCACTCCGAAACAACAGGCAAATCCCCGCTTTGGCCCAAATCGGCGCGCGCTCATGACGGATGTCAGAACGCAGTCCGCGCAGGCACATTTATGGCCGAAGCTGGCGCGACTTGCACAGTTGGAACGACGCACATGCTTGTTGGCCTTGGACCTGTTGAAGGATTCTCAACTGATCGAATGCGAACAGTTGGCGCGAAAGTTGGGCGTGCGCTGGACAAGATCTCGTCCAGCTCGATTGCGATTGACAATAGTGCATCATGGGGATCCGACGCCGCTGCAAAACGCGCAATGGGTGGCGCATTTGCAGAAGGAATATCGCTTGGCACATGGCGCTTCGATGCGCTGGACGGCACAGCGACCAAGCGTGAAGCGCGCAAAGCACAGTTGACTCTCTGGGCTGACGACGCCGCTGTGCGCGATGGCTTCGCTCATGGATTGATCATTGCGGATGGCGTGAACACCGCGCGACGCATTGGAGCAACCCCACCAAACATTGCGAATCCAGCATGGATTGCAGCTGAAAGTAAGAAGATTGCACGCGACGGAAAAATGAAAGTTCGTGTCATCGACTATGCACAAGCGCGCAAACTTGGCATGGGCGGATTGACTTCAGTGGGACAAGGCTCCGCGATCAAGCCTTGCATCGTCGTCATCGAATGGACTCCGCGCAAAATTTCGGCGCGCAATAAATCAGATCATTTGGTGCTTGTCGGCAAGACCGTGACATATGACACCGGCGGATATTCGCTGAAGGTCAACAACGGCATGAAGGGAATGAAATATGACAAGTGCGGAGGCGCAGCAGTCATGGGTGCGATGCAAACAATCGCCGCGCTGAAAGTGCCGATGCGTGTGACAGGCATCTTGGCCGTCGCAGAAAATATGGTCTCCAACGACTCGTACCGCCCCGACGACATCATCAAACTTCACAACGGAATCACAGTTGAAGTGACCAACACGGATGCGGAAGGTCGACTTGTTCTCGCCGACGCGCTGAGTTGGGCATGCGACACAATGAAGCCAAGCGCGATCGTGGATATTGCCACTCTCACTGGTGGAGTGGGCGTTGCGCTGGGACATTTCTGCGCTGGATATTTCTGCAATCAACCAAATTTGGCGAAGCAAGTCGAAGATTCTGCCACTTCAACTGGCGAACTTGTTTGGCGACTCCCACTTTGGCCAGCGCATCAAGAATTTATGCGAAGTCAACACGCGGACATTCTCAACAGCAATCCACTGCGTGCTGCGCATCCGATTCAGGGCGCTGCATTTCTTTCATACTTCGTCAAACCAGAAATTCCTTGGGCACATCTTGATATTGCTGCGATGGCAACTGCAGAATCCGCCAACGAAGTCACAGGCGGTGGCCCAACTGGATGGGGCGTGCGACTCTTGGTTGATATGGTGGAACAGCGTTCTTGATAGAGAACAGCCCTGGATAGAGAACAGCCTGCTCGAAAAAACTTTTAACTTTTAGGATCTTCGCCGTTTTCGATGCGCTCAATTTTTGCAAGGCGACGAGCATGTCGACCACCTTCATAATTTGATCGCATCCAGATGTCGACAATTCTCTTGACCAAAGTCTGGCCAAGCAAATCTGCGGAGAGACAAAGAACATTCGCATCGTTATGAGTTCGCGAAAGCTGTGCGCTCAATTCGTCTAGCGCAAGCGCAGCGCGAATTCCGTTGACTTTGTTTGCAGCGATGGCCATACCAATGCCGGTTCCGCAAATCAGAATGCCACGATCCGCGCGCTTTTCAACAATTTCTTGCGCAACCTTCCATGCAATGTCTGGATAATCCGACGGAGCGCCACTCGTGTCGCCAAGAATCGTGACGGCGATTCCTTCCATCCGCAATTGCTGTTCGATGGCAAGAGCGACGGCGGTTCCGCGGTGGTCACTTCCGATAGCAACACTTTTCATGACTTCAGCAGTTCGTTAAGTCGTTTAGGAATAAGTTCCATAAATTCCACGGCCAAACGATCGTACGAAGTATCTCCCAATCCAATGGGGTCTTCAATGTCACCTTCAGGATCGAGCGGATGGATTTTTGCAAGGTGTTCCTTCTCGCCTGTCACCAAATTGCGCGCAGAATTGACATGGCTCGCGGTCATTCCAAAAACCAGGTCGGCACCTCGAATCATCGCTGCATTCAGCCGTTTGCTGTGTCCATCGTGAGCGATACCCAATCGCTTCAAAGAGTGGAGGGCTTGCGATGAAACCGCGGATCCGTCCGAGGCAGAAGTCCCTGCGGAAACCGTGAAAATCCGCCCAATATCTGCGCCGGCTTTCCCCGCTTCGATCTGAAATCGAGCGATCGCTTCCGCCATCGGCGAGCGGCACGTATTGCCTGTGCAAATAAAGAGAACCGTTTTCATGAATTTGGATGCTACAGACCGTCCGAGCATTTCAGGGTAGATTCTCTGCCAAGAGATCATCGTGGAATTTGTCTCATATCAAGATGCGTGGCGGTTGCTTCGGCCCTTTGGTGCCGAGGTGGCTACTCAATCCGAAAGTGAACTTCGACTCTCGCTGACAGAAGGTCCGCAAAGTTCATGTATCGATATCGCATCGAGCGATCATGCGATGGCGAAAAAACTTCCGTCCGATGTCATTCAACTCGATCGAAAAAATCTTGCCGATATGGTCGAGGCGATCATTCACAAACTTCGCCTCACGCAGGTCTATGTGATTCCAGTTGGTCATTGGCGGCAACTCTTTGAAGCTGTCGCCGAAGGAATGGCAACCAACGAACAATGGCGGGCAATCGACAGCGCCGCAACGGTCGAATTGAACACGCGCGATGCGCTGCTCTTTGTTCCGGCGAATTTTCATATTCTGCGCGATCTTGTGCGCGTCGTGCTGACTGCTGGAAGTGAGCCAATTCATGGCATTTCCATTGCGACTGTTGGCAGTCCACTGTTGATCGAAGTGATGCCCGCCGGCGAAGTCAGCGTCTTCGTTGGTCGCAGCGATCTTGCTCATGTTGTACGAGAAGTTCTCAATCATCCGCCGGGCCATGCAAAGCCAGCAAGCGTGAACGCCCCCACTACTCCAAAAACCTAAACCGATTCGGACTCCGACAAGTTGACTGAATCCACTTCGATCGGTTCTGGCGCAGCAACATCTTCTCCGCGCGCTGAAAAACGCTCGTGGCACGCCGCGCATTCATAACAATTTTCACTCGCAGTTGATGGGGGTTGGATTGACTTCGCTCCGCACGCGGGACAACGACCAGCGCGCAATTTTTCCAGCGCCAAGGGTCGTTCAATTGCACGAACGATTCCCAAAATCAAGACGACTGGAATCAATGCCATCAGCGCCAGAAAGACCAAGCCGAGTGCGCCGATCGGCAACATGAAGACCATTGCGAATGCGACAAAGAACGCCAGCAGATATCCCCCAAAGACCACTCCGGGATAGCACTCTCGAATCATTCGGACAAATGTGTGAATCATTGCCCATAAAGGATAGGCGTCGGTTCGTAACGGTGATCGGCGGGTATATTCCATTGAGAGGAACCTTCTATGGCAACAACTGCGACCGAATCAATGAAAATCGTTTGTGACCGCACCGCTCTCGTCGATTCGCTGACGATGGCAAGCAGCGTGGTCATGTCTCGGACCACCGTCCCCGTGCTCATGTGCGTCAAACTTTCTGCTCGCGATGGCACGCTGAGATTGTGGGCGACCGATCAAGACATTCGACTCTCGCTCGTGCTTGCGAGTGTTGAAGTTCACACAGATGGCGACGCGTTGATTCCTGCCGACAAACTTGCGCAGATCGTGCGATCGTGCGACGACACAACTTTGACGATTGAGATGGACAAGAATGTTGCGCTTGTCCGCGGCGAAGATGCCAAGTTTCGAGTCTATGGATATGACCCACGCGAATTTCCTGGTGAAAGCGATAAAACCGATGCGCCGACTGAATTTGAAGTCAGTGCTGGGTCGCTTCGCCGCATGATCAGCCGTACGGTTTTCGCAACTGCATCTGACAACACGCGCTATGCATTCAACGGCGTACTTCTGGAACGCAAGGGACGACGGCTTCGCATGGTCGCCACGGATGGACGAAGACTTGCGATGGTGCGTGGCGACTGCTCGGGACCAGCCGATGGCGATGCGACCTGCATCATTCCAACCAAGACACTCAATGTGCTCAATCGACTTCTTGACGATCCAGATTCGGGCGTGCGAATTTCGCGCGACCGAAATCGAATTCGCTTCGAGGTGGGTGAAACCGCGGTCATTGTTTCCAGCTTGATCGAAGGCAATTTTCCGCCGTTTGATGATGTTCTGCCAAAGGATCACGATCGTCGCGGAACATTCGACACATCAGAACTCGCCGCTGCCGTCAAGCGCGCCGCGCTGTTGACCAACGAAGAAAGCAAAGGTGTCAAACTCTCTTTCAATGCCAAGGGCGTGACGATTTCTTCACGCGCTGCAGAAATGGGCGACGCAGAAGTGCATTTGCCAGCGATCTCTTGGGACGGTGCGGATATCGAAATCGCTTTCAACCCCGCATATGTCACCGATGTTCTGCGCATCGCAGACACATCGGAAATTGCAATCGAAATGAAAGGTCCAAATCGCCCAGGTGTTGTGAAGATTGGCGACGACTTTACATATGTCATTATGCCGGTCAGCTTGCCGACTTAAAATCAACTCTCAGCTGAAAATTGAAAAACCTCGGCGCCGTCGCCGAGGTTTATTTTTCAACTTGTTTTACAACTTATGCCGCCGCTTTTTCAGGTCTTGGCGTTGCATACTTCACGCCACAACCACTGTTCTTTGTTTTCGATGGATTGACTGGCTTACCAGCCTTCAGAGCAGTCACAGCATCAACGATGTAACTCGTCTTGCCATCATCGCTCATTGGTGCGCCGATATAAACAACATTGCCAGTTCCATCGACGATGAAAATGTGCGGCGTTGTCTTCGCTCCATATTCACGGCCAACTTTGCCACTTGCATCCATAAGAACTGGAACGGATTGACCGCCCTTTGCAATCACTTCGGTGCTTGCCTTGCCTTCATCTGCAGTGGTCATGCCGCTATGGCCATCCTTGGTCGAATCGATCGCCAAATAGACGGCATCTGAATCCGCGGCTTTCATGCCAGCAACAGTCTTGCTTGCGTTTCCACTGCCCCAATAGGAATTCGCACCGCTGCCACTTGCTGGGCAAGATGAACAGAACCATTCCAAGACCACAGTTTTACCTTTGTAATCCGAAAGGTTGTATGTCTTGCCGTCAGCGCCAGTCAGCGTGAACGCTGGTGCTGCGTGACCAATGGTCGCAGTGTCGTGCTTGTGTCCTTTCGCCTCATCACCAGTTGGTGCTGCTGCGAAAAGAAATGCTGTTGAGGCAACGATTGTCGCCGCCAAGAATGAATGAGTCATACGCATGTTGAAGCCTCCATAATTTTTCGCAAGTTTTTCGCTTGCACCTGTCTACTTTGCACGCGCCGGAACATCCGGCAGTGCCATATCAATCCGATATGCGGGATCTGTCTCCCGCTCACCTGTCAAAAGCAACCCTCGGATTCGCGGCGGTCCATCCACCGCATCCTCCAGATGAATCGTGAATGGTATGCGCGCAGTCACCGTGTTTCCAGACTGCACAGCAAGAAAAGGTCCCGTCCCATCAGAAAATTGCACTCCTGCAGTGGGATCTGGGATAAATCGAACGGGCTGCACAACAAATGAACTGGTCGGACCAGTCACGACCAAGGTTCCACTCGTCGGCGTTCCTTCAAGAGTCGCTCGAATACTCGGTGGAAGTTTTGATGGATAGACCCGCGGATTCAGGGGCACGAGTGGCTTCTTTGGTTCTGTCGTCAACTGAGTCGTCAAAGTCGCGCTTCCCATCTGACAAGTCTGCTTGCACACAAACCAATCAACCTTCGCAGAAACAGAAATCGACGCCGGGACATCTCCAACAGGCGCAACAACTGGAATCATCAAGTCCATCGAGTTTTCATATCCATAGTTTCGCTCTTGTGTGTTACCCAGAATCTGCGGTCGGGGAAATTCTGCTTGACCGATTGTCCAACCTGTCGGCATTGACAACTTCACCGTCGGCGAAGATCCACTATCGCCTGCGTTAGACCAATAGATATGCCACTGCGGTTCGATTTTGAATCGAATCACAACATATTGAGCGTCGTCGGAAGCAGCGACGATGTATGGAATGACCGAAGCGACAACGGGATTGGTTGCAGAAGTGGTTGCATCTTGTGGAATCATCAACGCAATTCCCGCTGCTGCGCAGGCACCGTAAACTATCAGCATCGTTTGAAAACCAATCATCGCAAGGGCAGACTATATGAACACGCATCGAAAACCAATTCTCAGCAATACACAACCGCAATTTATGAAAATCAATTTACGATTGAAATCGCTGATTATGAGCCTCACTTTTATTTGTGCAATTGCGGCATGCGAGCCCAGCACCAGCGATCGAGATTTGGTTTTTCTCAATTCGTATGACGCGCTGAAAACAATCAGCGAACCTGGCGGCATTTTTTCATCCGCAAAGACATCTGCGTTTATCGATCCACGTAGTCGCGAGATTTATTCCACGAAGCACATTGCTGGTGCGATCAGTTTGCCATTTGAAGATATGACGCTTGAAGCGCCTGGACTCTTGGAGAAGTACGACATTTTGGTTGTCTATGGAACGGATTACAACGACATTCTGGCAAGTGCTTCGAGCAAACGATTGATGGAAATTGGATTCAAGACTGTGTACACACTTGAAGGTGGATTGAAAGCGTGGGAGAAAGCTGGAAATGAAGTGCAAACCGGAGTGCCCGCGAATGCGCCCGAGCTTCCCGACAAACCAGTGATCTAAACCCGCAGATCAATCGCCAGTGATCTAAACCCGCAGAACAAACATTCTGCGCATCGCCCGAGTTCAAATCTGAGAAGTGGCTGGGATTTACCCACACAAAAGCCTGAAAGACTAAAGTTTTTACTTGCCGTTCAACCTTCGGGTTTTCTTAACGCGGCTTGGTGGCAGATAATTCTCACTGGTCACAACTTTCTTGCCGGTCTTAGATTCCAGTTCCACGCGGGCACGTTTGGCAATTTTGCCACCGACCTTCGCAGCGGTTTTGTTTTCGGTCATACCGGTGGCGTCGGTGACTTCGGCAATCTGACGGGTGGATAGTTCAGCGAGTGCGGTAAAGATCAGTTCAGCCTCGCTCATGTGATCGCGCAGATTTTGAGTTCGCAGCCCTTTCATATTCATGTGGGCAGTGACGCTCACACCGCTCCATTCCTGATGAATGAGGTTGGTGAGAATGGCGTATTCCTCGCCTTGCTTGATATCGTGCGTGGCCCAGAAGTCAGTGAGTTTGTTGCGGGTTTCCTGTCCGGTCATGCGCTGCTGAATCCACTTTTCGCTGCGACCATATTTTTGCCAAGTGGCGCGGGCGCGTTCGAGGGCGCGAGCGGGGTCGGACATTTCCTGCATGCGCTCGTGGCCGACCTTGGCCAGCCAAAGTTTGATGGGCTCAGCTTTGGGGCTGGGAACACTCTGCACAAGGCGCAGCAGAGTTTCGACATTGGCGACATCGGTGAGGTAATTTTTGCCGTCGGCGGCGGGCAATTTCAGTCGGTGACAATTTGTCACCGACTGAGCACCTTCTTTGCGAAGTCGCTCTTTGAGCTTGTTCCAGTATTTTCTAGCCGCCTGAAAGTTCGGCTGTTGCGTCAACACCTGGATGATGTCCACAACGGAGAAGAACCATGTCTGGGTCTTTTCATCGTAGATGCGGCGGATTTCGCGTTCCTCGAAGATGGCTGGAATGATTTTCATAGAGCTTGTGTTGTATGGCAGGAAACCAGTTTAGTTGCATATCCTCCCGAAATTCTTTGGTGCCGCAGCATGTCCGACTGGAGGGTTCAGTGTTCGGTTCCATAGTCTTGGCATCCGCACCATGCCTCCTACGGCGCTGGAATAAAACCTTTTTTGTGACGAGCGAAATCACTCCAACGCTGCTGCGCCGGAAATAATTTCAGTCAACTCGGTGGTGATCTTCGCTTGACGAGCGCGATTGAAATTGCGCTTCAGCGTTCGACCAAGTCCACTTGCATTATCAGTGGCTGCCTTCATCGCAACCATGCGCATCACATTTTCGCTGACGACCGAATCGTTCAAGGCCTGAAAGAGCGAAACTTTCACAGACTTTGGCAGTAAATCGTTCAACAAAACTTCCGCACTTGGGCGAAAGTCATACACCGTTGCAGCGCTCTTTGCTGCAGTGGCTGCCGATGCCGATGCCGCAACCGATGCATCAACCGTCAAAGGAAGCAACTGCATCACTTCTGGGACTTGCCGCGATGCAGAAATGAATCGCATATACGCAACATGAACTGCGTCGATTTTTCCTGCAACGAAATCTGCCATGTATCGGTCTGCAAGCGCTGCAACATCTGCGAACACAGGCTTGTCTCCAAACGAATGTCGTTCTGCAATATCCATCTTTTGAAAACGAAAGAATGCAACGCCCTTCTTGCCTGCAGTCTCCACGATGACTTCGCACTTTGCGGCGCGGCGCTTGCGAATCTCGCTCATCGCGTTTCGCAGAACGCTTCCGTTATATGCGCCGCACAGTCCACGATCTGAAGTGACAACGAGCAGAATCTCTTTGCCAGCAGATTTCCCTGAACCGCCCGACCGAACACCGAGCAGCGGATTGTCAACATCGCCTGCGGCGGCAGAAACTTCTGCAACTAATTCACGAATGCGTTCGGTGTACGGACGAGTTGCCTTCGCTCGCTGCAACGCGGCGGTGAACTTCGCAGTTGCAATCATTTGCATCGTCTTGGTGATGCGCTGAATGGTTCGCACTGCAACCATACGCTTCTTGATTTCGCGGATTTGTGCCATAAGGAGTTTGGGATATTAGCAAGGCGATCGCGGCAACCGCAGACCGTCATAACCAAGGGACATTCCAGCGGGCAATCGAGGGTCCAATTCCCCATGGCGAATGTCGTGGGTCATATGCACAAAGACCGTGGTTTCTGCTGCAATTTCACCTGCGTGTGCCACGGCCTGATCGACCGTGAAGTGGGTCGGATGAGCCCGAAATCGAAGCATGTCCAAAACCAAAGTCCGCAGTCCTTGCAGATGCGAATATGCCTGAGGCGGAAAGGCGGAAACATCGGTGCAGTACGCCATCGGAAAGAGACCTCCCCCGTCGCCACCGTCAATCGCTTCCAATCGCCATCCAAGAACAGGCACGCGACCGTGCAGAAGCGTGAATGGAGTCATCCGAATTCCGTGACGCTCGATCGGCGTGCCGGGCGTCACGCGATTTGCGATCAAGTCTGCGACGAATGAATTGTTGACATTCTGATGCCGCTGAAAAATATATTGATAGACGCGCTGCAGATCAATCAATGTCTCCTCGTCCGCAAAGAGGTCGATGGGCGTTTTCATCAGTGCGTTGTATCGCCGTACTTCATCAAGTCCCCACACATGATCCATATGCGAATGCGTGATCAAGATTCCATCACAGCGCAAGATGCGACTCTTTAGTGCCTGTTCGCGGTGATCTGGAGAAACATCAAGCAGCCACACACGATCAACACCTTGCGGATCACAAAAGCGAAGCACCGCGCTTGTGCGCAATCGTCGGTCGTGTGGATCGTCGGATGTGCAAGTTGCGCACTCGCATCCAATCACTGGTACGCCAGAACTTGTTCCTGTTCCCAGCAATTCCAGTTGCGCGTTGGTGACTGCGCCAGTGCCTGATGAGCCAGCGCCGCTCATTCGAAAATCTTTCGCAGCGCGGCGACTTGTGCGCCAGGATTTTCCGCGGCGCAAACACACGAGGAAACTGCCACTCCACAACAACCCACCCCACGCAGCATCTGCGCGTTTTCAGGCGTGATCCCACCAATCGCCAAGTGCACGACATTCGGCCAATTCGCAGCGAATTCGCGCATCCATTCTGGACCTGCGGGCGCTTGATTCGGCTTCACGGTCGATGCGAACATCGCTCCAACTCCGCACGAATCCGCGCCTGCAGTGATTGCGGCGCGAGCCTCTGCAAGATTGTGCGTCGTCGCACCAATAAGCAATGCCCGACCCGAAATGCGACGCGCGTCGGCGATTGTCAAATCGCTCAAACCCAAATGCACACCATCAGCACCTGCTGCAAGAGCAACATCAATTCGATCATTGACGATCACCGATGCACCGCTGCGATGCGAAGCATCAACGACTTCACGAACATGCGCCACAAGATCGCTCGTCGATATTTCTTTTTCGCGAATCTGAATGCAATCCACGCCCGCTTCAAGAGCAGCGCGCAACACATCGCGCCAAGAATGTTTGCAAATCGATTGCGTCAAGATCAAACACACTTTCCATTGTCGCGCTTCAGATGAACGCAGAAGCAAAGTCAAGCGAGCATTCATTTCATACGCCCGATATCGCAGCGCTTCGATTACGGACCAAAGCGGCGTGGTGATCGGCAATACTTTGATTCCCTCTTCAAGACTGCGCAGCGCTTCGGTCAAGCGAGACCCGTTGGCAGCAACGATCGCAGCAACACTCGCGCGCGAACCTTCATTTGCCCCTTCAATTGTTGTGCCCACATCGCCTGCAAGATCGCGATTCGCTTCGCGCATTCCAGCAGGCAGTACCGCAAGCGCAGAAATCAAATCGTGACGAATCGTTTTATATCCCTCTGTCAATTCCGCATCATCCGCGCAGAAACGCGCAATGTCTTCCAGAACTCGCGCCGCTTCGATCGCTCGATTGGTCGCCGCATCAACAAGACGAATCGGATGTCGCATTGGGGCAAGGTTAGTCCGCAAGAACACTTCGCATGGGTATGCTTGTCTTCCCTTGCTAGACGAATCGACCAATGCATCTCGCCGAATGTTTCTTGCAGGAGTAGCGGCTGCGGCGGTCGCGGCAGCGAGTCGAACAACAATGTCTGCAACAACAACTTCCATCAATCAATCCAAAACGGAGAAACACATGCCATTCACATTGCCAGAACTTCCATACGCAGAGAACGCCCTCGAACCAACTATCGATGCAAAGACGATGATGATTCATCGCACCAAGCATCATCAGGCTTATGTTGACAATCTCAACAAGGCGCTTGATGGCCAAGCGGCGTATGCAACTTGGACCATCGATCAAATTTGCGAACAGATGGGATCGATTCCAGAAACCATTCGTCCAGCGATTCGCAATAACGGTGGCGGTCATTGGAATCACTCGATGTTCTGGCAAATTATGGCGCCCAAGGGTCAAGGCGGCGCACCGAGTGCAGAACTTGCGGCCGCAATCGACGCTGGATTTGGTTCGATGGATGCGTTCAAGAAAGGTCTTGCCGATGCTGGCATGAAGCGATTCGGATCTGGTTGGGCGTGGCTCGTCGTCAAGAGCGACGGAACGCTTGTGATCAGTTCGACTCCAAATCAGGACAATCCGTTGATGAAGGGTTTCGTCGATGTTGCAGGCACGCCGATCTTGGGCATAGATGTCTGGGAACACGCGTATTACTTGAACTATCAGAATCGCCGCGCTGATTATTTGGGCGCGTGGTGGGATGTCGTCAACTGGAACGAAGTCAGCCGTCGATTCGCTGCTGCGAAGAAATAAGTTCTGCTGCGAAGAAATAATTTCCGACGCGGTTTATTCGCTCGCGCGAACTCCGTTGACCAACGCCTCGAATTCTTTTCGAGCGCCTTCGACTGTTTCCGATTGGCCTACGAGTCGAACGAAAACTGTTCGTCCCGGCGCTTGAATGATTGCGCCAAGTTGCATCATTCCTGGTCGTGGCGCTGCTTGTCCCATTCCTTGATATCTGCCTGCAAGTTCGAGCAGCTTCACAGGAATTCCGCTGATCGTTCGATCTTCGATTTTTGCCTTCGCCTCGTCACCATCCTCGTCGCGAAATTGACTCACCCATCGCTTGACATTCATATCGATTGGACCACCATCACCTGCAGCGAAAACGCTGATGACCAACTCTGCGTCGCTGATTCCAGGAGTGGTTGTTGGCACAGAATATTGAAGCGCACGAAATTGAACTGTTGGTGATTGCCACTGCCAAGTGACGGGCTTAGGCATTACAAGTCCAGCGACTTCAATGATCTTCGCATCGGATGTGGAAGAGGAAATCTTTTGCGCCGCGGCGTCAGCGCGTGGGGTTGCAGTCGGAGTGGCAGAAGGGTTTGTCGCGGATGCGGTCCCTGCAGCAGATGTTGCCGCTGACGCTTGACCTTGCGGTGCGCGTGCGCTTGGCGCGACCTGCGTGATCGCGGTGGGCGGCTTTGGTGTAGGAGCTGATTCGCTACAACCAACGATCCAGACTCCGGCGCACACGAGACAAGCGGCGGAAGTTTCAACGCTCAACGCGAATGCATTTGATTTCATCGCCCAAGCATAGTCCTTCGCGCGCAACGATTGGGCGGGCAACGTTTGGGCGGCCTCGTTTGTGATCCCCCCTGTTTACGGGCAGATCGGAGTACTGCAACCTTACGATTTGCCCGTAACAAGGGGGGGTGCGTCGAAATAGTGCCCCCTCAAACTTCAGTACGCAAGCACAACGACACCGGAAAGATTTGCGAAGTCGCGAACATTTCGCGTCACAAGTGGGCGAGCATGTCTCGCGGCGGTGGCGGCAATCCACAAATCGTTGTCGCCGATCGACCGCCCTTCAGTTCGCGCTTGTCGGCTGAGACGACTCCAAATCCACGCCGTTTCCGAATCGACTTCAAGAAGTTCGAAGTGTCGCAGGAATCGCATCACGGAACTTCGACTCGCATCGTCATACCCCTCGCTTAATTCTGCTGATGCGACCACACTGACGCCGATCGTTGCATCGCCGCGCTTGGAAAGAAATTCCGCAGCGCGCCCCAGCACTCGATGCTTGACCTCGCGTTCAAGATCGATGAGGAATGTCGTGTCTGCAATCACAATTCGCTCCGAGGATTGCGTCTCGCGCGAGGTTCCTTTTGAATTGCGTCGAGTCGGTCAAGTTCTGCATCGGGTGGAAACCAGAGGCTCTCGCCATCGGCGAGAAGCTTGTCAACGATTGCGCTCCCGCTGGTTGATCCAGGGAATGCACTTGCAAGCCGAAGGACCACTTGCGAAAACGACTCGGTTGGTTGGGTTCTTCTGGATCGCAGTGCTTCATATGCCTGAAGGTCTAGGCTGATTGTCTTGTGTGCCATGTATCAGTTATAACACATACACAGAGTAAAATAACTTATAGCCCCCAAAAAGGCGAGTTTTATTCTCGCCGCAGAACTTTATGGCGGGCATCGTTTGTGTAACCCCTGTTTACGGGCAGAAAGCGCCGTGCGAAATGCGTACCCCCTGTTTACGGGCAAAAATGATCCAAAAATGAGCGATTTTTGCCCGTAAACAGGGGTGTGACAAATTGGGGATTGGCGAAGGCCGCGGACTAAGTCATTTGATTTCAAAAAATTTCCACAGCCAGTGGGTGGAACAGCCCTGCAGCCAACAGCCTTCGTAGCCACCAAACCATGGCGGACGCCAAGGTTTGGGGAAGTAAAAAGGAAAACTCCTCCGCGGTGAAGGCCGCGGACTATTCCCAGAGAAAATGGAAGATCAAAAATGGGAAAAGGGAATTACGGAGCCCTGACGGCACGGAACCCGAGACCGCTGTAGGCGTCGTCCGGGTTGAGGTAGTAGCG
Source organism: Singulisphaera sp. GP187 (assembly GCA_945862215.1). GTDB lineage: Bacteria > Planctomycetota > Phycisphaerae > Phycisphaerales > SM1A02 > F1-60-MAGs104. The sequence continues at coordinate 15,588 of CAMAXY010000052.1, forward strand.
CTGCGAGCCACGGCAGCCGTAGGAGAAGTTGTACCAGTCGCCGCCGCGCAACAAACGGTACGTGCCAGTCGTGGGCCCTGTGGGGTTGGTCACGCTTCCGGATGAATAAGGCCCATACGTATCTTGGCACCACTCCCAAACATTGCCTGACATGTCGTGCAAGCCAAGTCCGTTGGCAAGCTTGCCG
>CAMAXY010000053.1 GCA_945862215.1 Singulisphaera sp. GP187
AGAAAGTCGATCTGAACAGAAGGTTCTCGACTAGAGTCAATCTGTGTATACATTTTTTTCCATACTCGTCTCAATCGTCAGCATGGCAGCAATCGGCTTTTGTGCATGGAAACTGGTCAATCGTCAGGAACGGCGCGATCCAAAGTTTCAGGCGAAGTTGGATGCAGATGATGAGCGAGCGCGAAAGGGACGCGAGAGCCGCATGGGCTAAGTCGTCATGCGACTGCGCGGCGAATTCCGTCCATCTTCGATTGCAAATTTCGCCCCGGACAAGCAGTATGTGCACTCGCCCACTCCTGATGTGAAAGCACCTGCCTGCTCTTGACCTTGTACTTCAGCATGCAAACGCGCAGATGACGATCCAGCGCAGCAAGTTGCGCCATACTTGGCGTCTGCTGATCGAAATTGCCAACGCACAGAATGCCAAGATTCCCTTCGTTCTGATCCTTCACATGCGCGCCCTGATATCGCATATCTCGACCTTCCCAAACGCGGCCCGAACGATCGATGACAAAGTGATATCCAATATCAGCCCATCCCTTGCCTCGATGACCATTACGAATCAACTCGATGCGCGACGCGCATGAAGAAAAATCCGTCGCAGTGAAAGGCGACATCCCATCATGGTGAATGGTGATGCACTTGACTGGCAGCATCGGATCGATATTGCTCGCATCGGGAGTTCCCTTCGTCCATGCACTTCGAGGGATGACGCCTATGAGCGTTGGAGTTGGCGGGGGCAAGACAGGAGTCAAAACCGTCGGCTTCGTGGAGAAAAGCGACTGATCTGGCCAGACTGGGCCAGGCATTCTTGCTGTCTTCGAACTCGTCGTCGTGCAACCAGCCGCGACATAGCCCGCGAAAAGACCCAAACCAAGCATCAAAATATTTCGCCGCCCCACAGTCGGTGCGCTTTCCTGCGTCCCAGAAACGGACTTTAAATTGGAATCCAAATTGGTCATATACAGAGCATTTCCTATCGACTCGAAACCGCCATGAACTGAAATTTACGCTACCGCTTCTGGTATGGTTCATGTAGAATAATGGGGCTAGTTTTCTCTAGAAAATACTTGAAATTATGAGCACGCACACCGAATCCGAAAGTCGTTATACCGCCGAAGATATCCAGGTTCTGGAAGGTCTTGAGGCAATCCGCAAGCGTCCAGGAATGTATGTCGGCGGAACTGGGCTCAGCGCGCTGCATCACCTTGTTTATGAGTGCGTCGACAACTCCATCGACGAAACGATGGCCGGCTTTGCGACGCAAGTTCTCGTGCGCTTAGGTGTCGATGGATCCTGCACCGTTGTGGACGACGGACGCGGAATGCCAGTCGATCCTATGAAGAGCGACAATCCGAAAATCAATGGCCGCCCCGCTGTCGAAGTCATCTTGACCGAACTTCATGCGGGTGGAAAGTTCGACAACAACGCATACAAAGTTTCCGGCGGACTTCACGGAGTTGGAGTGAAGTGCGTCAATGCTCTCAGTGCATGGACCGAAGTCGAAGTGCACAAAGCTGGAGCTTCGTGGGGAATTTCATTCGAACGAGGCGTATGCGTCAAGCGTCTTCATAAGATCAAAGAATCTGGAGTTGCTGGTTCTGGAACTCGGATGACATTCCTTCCCGATCCAGAGATTTTTCCCGACACGCAGTTTCGTGCCGAGATGCTCGAGTCTCGACTGCGCGAATTGGCATTTCTCAATCCAGGCGTAAGCATTCGATTCGTCGACGAACATGTCGGCTCTGATGGAACGATCCGCGATGTCACATTTCGGGACACCGAGGGAATCGCCTCGTATGTCAAGTGGCTCAATGAAGGCAAAGTCGTGCAGAGTTCTTGTATTGCAGTTCGTCGAAGTGATGCCGAACGCGGATACGAGTGCGACATTGCCCTGCAATACACCGATGCAACTGCCGAGAACATGCTCGCCTTCGGAAACAACATCCGAAATCCGGATGGTGGAACTCATATCCAAGGCTTCAAGTCTGCGTTGACTCGCGTGGTGAATGGCTATGCAAAGCGCGAAGGCATTCTGAAAGATCTTGTTCCAAGCGGCGACGATCTGCGCGAAGGCTTGACTGCAGTGATCAGCGTGAAGTTGCCGAATCCGCAATTCAATAATCAGACGAAGGAAAAACTCCTCAACGAAGAGATCGAAGGATTCGTCAGCGCATCGGTCAATGAAGAATTGACCGCATGGATGGACCTGAATCCACGCGAAGCAAAGTTGATCTGCCAGCGCGCAATCCTTGCTGCCGAAGCGCGCGAAGCTGCGCGAAAGGCGCGCGAACTGATCAAGCGCAAAGGCGCGCTCGGCGACAGTGCGCTTCCGCAAAAACTTTCCGATTGTTCAAGCGATGATGTCGAATCCACCGAAATTTTTATCGTCGAAGGCGACAGTGCAGGTGGAAGTGCCAAAGGCGGACGCGATCACGTGCATCAAGCAATTCTTCCGCTGCGTGGAAAATTATTGAATGTTGAAAAGTGCAGGCTTGATAAGGTGCTTGCGTTCGAAGAAATCCAAACGCTTATTCAGGCGCTCCAGTGTGGCATCGGCGCAGACCTTGACCCTGCGAAGCTTCGATATGGCCGTGTCATCATCATGACAGACGCCGATGTCGACGGCAGTCATATTCGAACGCTGCTTTTGACTTTCCTCTTCCGTCAGATGTACGAACTTGTTCGGCAGGGTCGAATTTTTATCGCACAACCCCCGCTCTATCAAGTGATTCGCGGTAAGACCAGCAAGTATGTTCTGAATGACCGACAGATGAACGACACGCTTGCAGAATTGGCTCTCAAGCATGCGGTTTTCGTGGTGCGAGACGAGCGCGGCGCGACTGTACGAACGCTCGAGGGCGATGTTCTGCGCAAGACGCTTCGACTTCTGCATCGACTCGAAGATTTGTCTGGAGTTGCACAGCGACGCGGCATTCCATTCCAGAAATTGCTTGAAGCTCGTAATAGCGATCCAACGAAAGCGCATCGATTGCCAACGCATCATGTTGTATGGAGCGGCGGGGACTTGCTTGCTTGGAGTGAAGAGGAAGCGCATACGGCGGTGAGCGAGCGTGGAATGGTGCTTGACGAACTTGCTTCTGCTGGAGGAATGCCTGCGGAAAAAACACCTCAGACACCAGATGCTCCCGTGCGTGGCGTCGTCGCGTCACTGCGTCAAATGCACGAGACCGCAGAACTCGAGCGAATTTTCATCCAACTCCTTGAAGTTGGAATTGACATTGCCGACTATGGATTGGTGCAAGAAGAATCTGTCACCGGCGAAAAAATGCCTTCGAAGTATGGCTGGTTGATCACGCCAGAAAAGGGAGAGCCCGATCTCGCCGAAAGCAGCAATGTCGCAGGAATTATGCGAACTCTGCATGATTGTGGACGACGCGGAATCGAAATCAAGCGCTTCAAAGGTCTGGGAGAAATGGAACCATTGCAACTCTGGGAAACCACGATGGATCCCGCAAGACGAGTCCTTCTGCGTGTCACCGTCGAAGCTGCGGCAGAAGCCAGCAAACTCTTCACCGTATTGATGGGTGAAAACGTAGAGCAACGACGTGCGTACATCGAAAAGCACGCGCTTGAAGTAAAAAATCTCGATATCTAATTTTTCTCGACTCAGCGTGCTATTGCGGATTGACCTGCGTCCACGAGTTGTGCTTGAGCAAATCCAAGCGCACGCAAATGACATGCATCGCATCTTCTGCATGGAGCACCTGCACTTGTGGGGTCATAACAACTGATCGTCATTGCGAAGTCCACGCCAAGTTCTGCGCCGAGTTTAACAATCTCGCATTTGGAAAGTGCAACCAGTGGTGCATGAATATGAAACGCGCATTCACCTGCAGCAGTTGCTTCGACGCCAACGCGTGTCGCAAGATTTGCCAGACGAGTAAACGCCGCAAGAAACTCTGGACGGCAATCTGGATATCCAGAATAATCGACCGCATTCACTCCAAGTGCAATGTCGCATGCGCCGCGCGATTCTGCAAGGGCAAGGGCATAACTCAAGAAAAGAGTATTGCGCGCGGGAACATAAGTGATCGGAATCTCTCCGTGGGAGAGCGCGCCTTCACGATCTTTTGGCACAGCAATATCTGCAGTCAATGCACTCGCTCCGACAGAGCGCAAATCCATTTTCTGCACAAGGTGCTCGACAACTCCGCATTTCACAGCGACACGGCGGGCGCATTCCAACTCGATTCGATGTCGCTGGCCATAATCGAAACTCAGCGCAATGCACTCGAACCCCTCGCGCTTCATCCACGCAAGAACAACTGCGGAATCCATTCCCCCAGAGACAAGAACAACTGCTCGTTTCGCCATAAGTTTGAAGGGTATAGAAGGAACGGCGCAAATGCACAGTTGATTGACCGACGGCAGAACTGATGACCGCTAGGATCACTCCCATGAACGTTCTTGATCTTCGCAGTGATACGGTCACGCAACCAACGCCTGAAATGCGCATCGCGATGATGGCCGCACCGCTTGGAGACGATGTACTCGGTGACGAGCCAACCGTGCAAGCGCTCGAAAGAAAAATTGCCCTAATGCTTGGCAAAGAAGCAGGACTCTTTGTGCCAAGCGGAACGATGGCGAATCAACTTGCGATTCGCGGACACTGTGAAGCGGGTGATGAGATCATCGCCCACGGCGAAAGTCACATCATTCATTATGAAACTGGCGCCCCTGCTGCACTTTCTGGCTGCATGATTCGGCCGCTCGATGGACCTCGTGGAATTTTTAACGCCGACTCCGTCCATGCTGCGATTCGACATCGAGATATTCATTCGCCAAAATCCCGGCTTGTCGTCGCAGAGAACACACACAACCGAGGCGGTGGATCGGTGTGGACTCTTGAGCAGTTTCGCTCCGTCTCTGCCGCAGCACGCGAGCACGAACTGTCGGTCCATGTCGATGGCGCGCGACTTTTCAATGCGTGTGTCGTTGCTGGATATTCACCGCGTGCATTCCTGGAATCTGCCGACACAGCGAGCGTTTGCTTTTCCAAAGGACTTGGAGCGCCAGTCGGCAGCGCACTTGTTGGATCGAGCGCATTCATCGAACGCGCACGGAGATTTCGCAAGATGTTCGGCGGCGGAATGCGGCAAAGCGGATTCCTCGCCGCAGCGGCGATCTATGCGCTCGACCACCATATCGACCGGCTGAGCGAAGATCACGCACGCGCAAAGACTCTCGCTGTGCAGATTGCGAAAATTGCTGGACTGACCGTCGATCCCCCAATCGATCAAATCGAATCGAACATGGTTTTCTTTTCCCTTCACGAGAAATATGGCGACGCGCGCGACTTCTGCGCAAAACTTCACCAATCTGGCGTGCAAATGATTCCGATGGGAGCACGCCGCGTGCGGGCGGTCATGCATCTTGATGTGCCAAACGATGTCATCGAGCGCGCAGTGAATGCGTTGATTCGTGTGACTTCGACGTGAACCAATACCCTTGAACTCTTTGGGCGCAATCTTCGATCTCGACGGAACACTTGTTGATACATGTGCCAGCCACGAACTTGCGTGGCGCGCGCTGGGAGAATCTGTCGGCATTCCAGTTTCACGAGAATTTTTTATGCGCTTCTTTGGCAGACAGAACTCGCCAATCATTCAAGCGCTCTTTGAAGAGAATGGCCAACCTGCGCCCGACACGGCGACAAGCGAAATGCTCGCCATACGCAAGGAAGATTCTTTTCGAGCGCTCGTCGCCGAAAACTTTCCAATCATGCCGGGAACTTTCCAACTCTTGGATGCGCTGCATGCAAATTCATGGCGACTTGCGATCGGCTCGAGCGCTCCGCAAGTCAATGTCGATTTCATGCTTGGCTTGATGTCGAAACTAAAATCAAATGGCAGCGCGTCACCGTCGCAGTTTGATGCAATCGTGACTGGCGGTTGCGTTTCGCGCGGGAAGCCCCATCCAGATGTCTTCTTGGAAGCCGCGCGCCGGTTGCAATTGAGCCCAAATGCATGTGTCGTGATCGAAGATGCCGCTCCAGGCATCGAAGCAGCGCACAGAGCTGGGATGAAATGCGTCGCGCTCTGTTCTGCAGGACACACGATTGAAGAACTTGCCGCCGCCGACCTGATTGTCCACCACCTTGACGAACTCTCTCCTCTTCGACTTCAATCCCTCATCACACTATGAACGATCCACGATTCCAAATCCTCGCCTCGACCATTGTCAATCATTCCTGCCAACTGAAAGCAGGCGAAAACATTCTGATCGAATCGTTCGACATTCCCGAAGAGATGGTCATTGCTCTTGTCGAAGCCACGCAAAAGGCGGGCGGAAATCCGCATGTCGAAATGCGATCCACTCGTGTCTTGCGAACCCTGCAAGAAAACACATCGCTCGAAGGCATCAAGACGTGGGCGGAATGCGATCTGCACCGCATGACCAAGATGCAGGCGTATGTTGGCTTGCGTGGCGCGCACAATGCCAATGAAATGTCTGGCATGGCTGAGGCGCAAATGAAAATCATTGGCGCGAATTATCAGAAGCCAGTCCATCTCGAACGGCGCGTCAAGCACACAAAGTGGGTTGTGCTTCGCTGGCCAAGTCCCAGCATGGCGCAACTTGCCAAGACAAGCACATCTGCTTTCGAGGATTATTATTTCCGCGTCTGCTGCGTGGATTATGCAAAGATGGATCGCGCGGTACAACCACTTGTTGCACGCATGAAAAAAGCGGACCGAGTGCACATCAAAGGTCCAGGGCCGACCGATCTGAAATTCTCAATCAAAAATGTCGGTGCTGTCCCCTGCTCTGGCGAGCGCAACATTCCAGACGGCGAGTGCTTTACCGCCCCGATCCGCGACAGTGTCGAAGGCATCTTGCAATACAACACGCCAACCCTTTATCAAGGTTGCAGCTTTGCGAATATCCGCTTCGAATTCGTCAAAGGGAAAATCATCAAGGCGACTTGCGATGGAGACCAAGAAAAACTCAACAGCATCTTGGATTCAGATGAAGGTGCACGATATATCGGCGAATTCAGTTTGGGATTCAACCCTGCCATCTTGACTCCGATGCAGGACACTCTCTTCGACGAAAAAATTGCTGGAAGCTTTCACTTCACTCCCGGTCAGTGCTATGAAGAGGCGGAAAATGGAAATCGAAGTCAGGTGCACTGGGACATTGTTTGCATCCAACGACCCGAATTTGGCGGCGGAACCATCTCCTTCGACGACGAGATCATTCGCAAAGATGGTCTCTTTGTAGTCACCGACTTGTCGGGACTCAATCCAGAATCACTTGGATCGGCGTGATCAGTGGATAGCATTTGTGCATGATGAAAAACAAGTCGATTCGAATCTCAGCCAATGGCGCGATGAAAGCAACTCTGACTTTGATCGCAGTGGCAACGCTGGGTTGCGAGCCGAGTGTTGATCGTGGTCAATCGAAGCAACCTCCAATTGCGCCAGCAGGCGCTCCGAAGCAGCAAGCATTCGACACAATTCCTGATGGTGGAAGCAAGTCTGCCCTTGGAAAATCCAGAGATGCAGCAGTACGCCTGAAAGAAAAAATGGAAGCTCGTGATGCAGAGATTGGCAAGATGGCCGACGACGTTTTCAAAACGAACCCAGATGAAACTCCGCAGGATCAGCCTCCAGCAACGCCAGCATTGCCACCAAATACATCACCGATGCGACCTTAAGTTTTCGCAAGGGCTGCTGAAACTCTGAATTCAAATCTAAAGTTTGTCTATTACTTTGAGGCAGGAGCAGGAACTGCCACAGGAGCAGTTGCAGGATCGCTCACGATCTTGAGAAGTTCCACATCAAAGATCAATGTTGCTTTCGGTGGAATTGCACCTTGTCGGCCAGCAGGACCATAAGCCAATGCGTAAGGAATGATCAGTTTGCGCTTGCCGCCAACATTCATCGAACCAACGCCTTCGGTCCAGCCCTTGATCACATTTGCAAGAGGAAATGATGCGGGTGTGCCACGATCGACTGATGAATCAAACTTCGTTCCATCGACCAAATATCCGGTGTAGTGAACTTCAACTACAGCGCCAGGTCCCGACGGCATTGGCCCCGTTCCCTTCACGATGTCGATGTACTTCAAACCATCGGGCAGCGTGACCATTTCAACATCTGTATCAACGCCCGGCAATTGCCCGCGAGCAGTATCGGAAATAATCGAACCGTCGGTTGCATTCACGACAACAGCGTGAATCTTTCCAGCAGCGAAAAGCGATACAAAATATGCAGGAGGATTCGCACCGAAATCGCTTGAAACACTCTGAACAACTCCGTTCACTTTCGCAGATGCCTTGACAATCGCATCGAGTGGCGAAAGTTTGATGCACGTGATTGCGCCAGTCATTCCATCAATCAAAATGCGTTGTGGAACTCCGCCAACTGCGCAGACAACTTCGTATGTCACCTTGTCGCCATCGGCTGCCGCAGATGCTGAAATAACCGTTCCTGCAGATGCCTTCATTGCCATTTCGATTGCCTGTGGCATCGTGACCTTTGCCGCGGCGAGCTTCTGCGCTCCCTCGGATGGATCTGGTGGCAGTGTTTCGAAATCAACTTCAGCGGTTCCGGCAGCAGCGTGATTCATTCTTTCTCCAATCGGCATCACAGGTGACACCAGTGCGAAGGTTAAAGCGAGTGAGGAAAAAGCAGATTGGATAGATAAGGTTTTCATAGTTGTCTTTCGGTAAGTTCGAGATGAATTGAGTTGAAGATAATACAGAATGTTTTAAGTCCGGCTGTAACGAGCCTCGATCGCCTTCACTTTGGCAAGTCGCCTTGCGTGGCGTTCTTCATTGGTGTATTTGGCGTCCAAATAGGCTCGAACCATGTCTTGTGCAAGCGCACCGCCGACGATGCGGCCGCCTAAGACCAGCACATTCATCGCGTCGTGTTCCACTCCTTGGTGGGCGGAATAGTAATCCTCGCAGTTTCCTGCACGGATGCCTGGGATCTTGTTCGCAGCAACGCTTGCTCCAACGCCTGAACCGCACAAAAGAATTCCCTTCTCCGCACGTCCGCCAAGAATCTCCGCTGCGATTTTTTCTGCGAAGTCTGGGTAGTCACACGAGACAGTCGAATCCGTTCCAAGATCAACCGCAGTATGACCAAGCCCTCGAACGAATGCGACGAGTTCCTGCTTTAGCGTGAAGCCCGCATGATCCGATGCAAGCGCAACGATCATTTGTTTGAACTCGCCTTCACTCGCGCCAAAACTGCGCGTGCACGATTTGCGACTGCATCTGGTTCGAACCCAAACTTTTTCATCAAGACATTCATCGGCGCAGATGCGCCAAATGTCGTCATGCCAATCGCCTCGCCATCAAGTCCAACATAACGATCCCATCCGAATGTCGAAAGCGCTTCGACCGAAACGCGTGCGCGCACCGATGGCGGCAGAACCGAATCTCGATATGCCTGATCTTGTTGATTGAACAACTCGCAACAAGGCATGCTGACCGTGCGAACTTTGATTCCATCTTTAATCAGAAGTTCGTGTGCCGCCATACAAAGTGCAACTTCGCTACCCGTGCCGATGAGAATCAAATCCGGCTTGCCATCTGGCGCATCATTGACGATGTAAGCACCGCGCGAAACACCTGAAGCAGCGCCATATTTTGTGCGATCAATCGTCGGCAAATCCTGTCGCGACAATGCCATCACAACAACTTGATGAACCATTGGCATGATGGTTCGCCAACATTCGGTCACTTCGTTCGCATCCGCTGGTCGGAAAAGTAACACTTGCGGTGTCGCGCGCAGCGCTGCGATTTGTTCAATCGGTTGATGCGTCGGACCGTCCTCGCCCAATCCAATCGAGTCGTGCGTGAAAATATAAATCACTGGAAGATCCATAATCGCCGAGAGTCTGATCGAGCCTTTCATGTAATCGCTGAAGATCAGGAAGCCAGCGCCGAATGCTCGAAGCTTGCCCAAGTTCAGTCCATTGCAAATTGCGCCCATCGCATGTTCGCGAATTCCAAAGTGCAAATTGCGACCGCCATAACTTTCTGCTTGAAAAGATCCAGCGCCATCAAAGGTCATCAGTGTCTTTGTACTTGGTGCAAGATCCGCAGATCCGCCGATCATCCAAGGCACGCGCTTTGCGACTGCGTTGAGAACCTTGCCACCAGAAATGCGCGTTGCCATTCCCTTCGCATCTGCTGGGAAAACTGGAAGATCCGCGGCCCAATCATCAGGCAGCTTGCGCGTTTCCATCTGATTGATTTCCTTGGCTTCCTTTGGGAACGCCTTGGTATACGCCGCGAAAAGTGCGTTCCAATCTTTCGACATCGATGCGCCGCGCGCGCCGACTCCCTTGGTGAAATGATCCATCACACCATCGGGCACAAAGAATTTCGGTTCTTCTGGCCAGCGATAAAATTTCTTCGTTCCGCGAATCTCATCTTCGCCAAGTGGTTCGCCGTGTGCAGCGCTGGTGTCTTCCTTCGTCGGGGCTCCCCAACCAATTCGACTATCAACGATGATCAACGTTGGACGATCTGTCGTTGCAGCAGCCGCGGTATATGCGCGTCGCAGCACATCCATATCGTTCGCATCAGAAACGCGAAGCACATTCCATCCATATCCCAAATAACGCGTGCCCACATCGTCGTTGTATGCAAGCGAAGTGTGACCTTCGATGGTGATGTGATTGTTGTCGTAAATCCAGCAAAGATTCGAGAGCTTCAAATGTCCAGCCAAACTGGCGGCTTCTCCAGAAATTCCTTCCATCATGCAACCATCGCCGCAGATCGACCAGACTCGATAATTGAAAAGTTCAAATCCAGGTCGGTTGTATCGCGCCGCGAGCCAACGTTCGGCCATTGCCATACCAACGCTTGTCGCGAGACCTTGGCCCAGCGGACCGGTTGTCGTTTCGATGCCGCTGGTCCAGTGATATTCAGGATGTCCAGGGCAACGCGTATCGATTTGACGAAATCCCTTGATGTCTTCGATGGTCAAACTCGGCTTGCCTGTCAGTTGATACTCGGAATTCACCGCTTGAGTTTTCGTCAAATACAACAGCGAATAGAGCAGCATTCCAGCATGCCCATTGCTCAATACAAATCGATCTCGGCCCGGACAAAGCGGATTCGCAGGATCGAATCGCAAGAATTCTTGCCAAAGCGTATACGCCACTGGAGCAAGCGCCATCGGCGTGCCAGGGTGACCAGACTTTGCAGCTTGAACAGCATCCATTGAAAGCGTGCGGATCGTATTGATGCAGAGTGCGTCGATTTCAGGAACGTCTCCAGGAACTCCACTGATCGGATAGGGACTTTGAGAAGTTGCGCGATTGGATGTTGTTTGCGTGGTGATTGATGTCATTACTTTCTCCATTTCAATTCGAGGGTGGCTGCGAAACGCGCTTCCAAATGAAGCAGAGTCAGCATACCCTTTCCAATATGAAGATCGCATCCATTACTCATGGCTTTGGACTCCTCTTTGCATCCGCTGCATTCATCGCAATTGCAACAGCGCAGGCGCAGCAAGAATCAACCACTTCCTTTGCTGGACCACCAAAGCAAATTGATGAGAACGCAACGCCCGCTGGAGTGGGATTCAATCAAACGGGCGGCGAACTCAGTTCGACAGCGCTCGAACAAGCCGCGATCGGGAATGCCACCGTGCATTACCACTATTACGGCGCACCCTCTTCCAAACAAGCATCTGGAGCGGGAAACGCAAATGGAAATGCAAGCGCAACTGGCGAAACTTCTGCCTCGCACGCAGGAATGCCGGTTCCTTCAGTTCCATCGACCACGCCTGGCTATGCAAACAACAGTTACGTAACTCCGATCACAAATTCGATGAACACTTCTTGGCATTTGTATCAAGGAAATATTGGAGGTCGTGGCGAGTCCGGACAAGGTCAAGCACTCGGATCGAATCCGCGCGTTGGCAGCACGAATTTTTATATGGGAAATGGAGTCTCTGGCTATCGCCCAGCGCTCGACAATGTGGCATACGGCAGCGGCGCATTTATCGGAAATTGGGATCCATATGCAAACAGTGGCGCTGGATCAATTCAGGGATTTGATTGACCGGCTGCCACAAATAGCCGTTTGTAAAAAATTGCAGAATTTAAAAAAAGCGCTGAGTTTTAAAAAAGGCGCTGGGAGGGCTACCCCACGAAGGAGCCCGCCCGAGCGCCCAATGGCTGTCGGCGTTGCCCTCTTCTGCATATGCACAGTATCACCATTTACATGCAATGCAAATAGAGTTGACTTCTTTTTGAATTATTTTTCCCAGCACCCACCCCACAAACCTAGACCGTGCAGATTCGAACTGCTTCTGCGAGGGATTTCATCGGATCACGCTGCGGAATGAACTCTTGCGCGAGAAAATCTCGATACCCCATATCTTTCAAAGCACGGCAAATCGCTGGGTATTGCAACTCCTGACTCTGATCGATTTCCGCGCGGCCAGGCACTCCACCTGTGTGGTAGTGCGCGATCGCCCACTGGTTGTCGCTGATGGTGTGGATGACATCGCCTTCCTGCACTTGCATGTGATAGATGTCATAGAGCAAGCGGAATCGATCGCTCTCAGTGCGCTTCACAAGTTCCGCACCCCATGCAGTGTGATCGCATTGATAATCCTTGTGATCGATCTTGCTGTTGAGCAACTCCATGATGACTGTCACACCAAGCGACTCCGCCAACGGCGTGATGCGCTTCAGGCCGATTGCGCAGTTTTTCAATCCATCTGCATCTGAAAGTCCAGCGCGATTCCCCGAGAAAACAATCATGTTTGGAATTCCAGCCGCTTTGATCTTGGGCAGCAATTCTTCGGCGCGCTTCATGATCGCATCATGATTTTCGATTCGATTGAACCCAGATGAAATCGTCGTTGGACCGTTGGCAACTGCGCACATCAATCCATTTGCCTGCACAATTTTCCACTGCTCTTCACTCAGCAACTCGATTGACTCGATGCCCATCGCCTTCGCCTGCTTGGTCAAGTCCGCAAGGTCCATCGATGAATAGCACCACTGACAAACTGAGTGACGAAATCCTGATCCCCCGCCGGCAGATGTCTTGGCAGCGACTTCCTGATTTGCAACAGCGTGCCCCTTCGACAAGGCACCGCCAACAACTGCGACTCCGACGGGCAGGGTTTGCATAAATGTTCTGCGATTCATATTCGGCAGACTACGACGAGGGAGCATTCAATTCCACCAATTGAAATCAAATTCAACGTTCCTCGCGGACTCGCTCAATCAACCCCAATCCGCAAGCAGAATCGTGAGATCCGCAGAGTCGGTGTAACCATCATGGTTCAGATCGGTCACGCCCGTCGTCGTCCATCCCGCCATCAACTGCGACAAGTCGTAAGCATCAACATGGCCATCGTTATTGATATCTGCAACCCGAACTTCGCACGTATCTGGAATGCCGTCGCCGTCGGTGTCTGGTGGCGCAGGATTCGATGTGATTTTTCTCACCGTTCCATTCAAGTGATTGACAACATACAACTCGCCGCGTGAATCTTCGCCGATGCAAGTGATTCCACTGATCGGCGCAAGTTGCGTGGTGATGTCCGTCACAACGGGAACGCCCGTCGCGAGATTCATTCGCCACGCTTTGTTGTTTTGATAATCCGCGAAAAGATATTGCCCCACCAACCACAGCATCGCGCAACCTCGATAGACACTGCCGCCTGTGATCGAAAGTCCAACCGTATGCGTGTATTCATAAATCGGCGCAGTCAGCGACGGTGATGGACAAGCGCAATTTGCGTTGGATGTGCAGAGCGTTCCTTCGACACAGTTCCAGCCGTAATTTTTTGTTGCGTCAGTCAGTGGATCGAAGACATCAATTTCCTCGCGCACAGTTCCGCCAACATCGCCAATCCAAATCTTTCCCGTCGCGCGATCGAATGAACATCGAAATGGATTGCGCATGCCACGCGCGAAAATCGCGTCGTCGGTTGCAACTCCGCCAACATACGGATTTCCCGATGGAATGTGATAATTCGCTTCAGCGTCTGCAGGAAAGTCGTCGCTGTTGACGTCGATGCGCAGAATCTTTCCCCATAAATACGAAAGGCTTTGACTGCGCGTTCCACCTTGCGGATCACCGGTGTAACCACCATCACCCATCGGTAGATAGAGAAGTCCATCGGGACCAAACATTGGCGAACCACCAAGGTGATATCCCTGCGTTGATGGCGATGCGAGTTTGAAAATCACTCGGCGACTGGTTGAGTCGGCGATATCTGGATTTGTTGTGCTGCGTGTGTATTCCGCAAGCCACACGATGATCGATGCAGTCACGCCAGTTGTGTGATAAAGATAAAAGCGACCGTTGGTCGCATAGTCAGGATGGAATGCGATTCCCATCAGCCCGCTATAAGTCTGTTCTGGAATGACTGTGTCGATATTGAGAAACGCAGTTGTCTGCAGCACGCCATTCTTAATGAGCTTCACGATTCCGCGTTGCTCGATCACATACAGCCGCGCGTCATCGCCGTTGGCGAAGGCAACTTGCATTGGCTTAGTCAGGCCAGTTGCAACGCTGACAGTTGTCAGAGTTTGCGCGCGTGCAGAGAGAGTCCACGCAAGCGCCAAGGTGAGAGCGATGATTGGTCGTGGGTTCACTGTGACAATTATGTCGCCAATTTGGGCTGCGTCCAACACCAATCAAGAACAATCTGAGATTGGTGTGGTCTTGCGGGCAGAAAGCGACACGCCATTTGCGGATCCCCTGTTTATAGCCTGTTTACGGGCAAAAATAATCCAAATATGAGCGTTTTTTGCCCGTAAACAGGGGTGTGACAAATTGGGGATTGGCGAAGGCTGCGGGATAGTCCACGAGTCGTTATTTGATTTCAAAAAATTTCCACAGCCAGTGGGTGAAACAGCCCTGCAGCCAACAGCAAATAGGTAAAAACGATTTCACCTCTCCGCAGCGAAGGCCGCGGACTCGTCCACTCCGCGGCGAAGGCCGCGGACTCGTTCCAGAGAAAATGGAAAAGGAAAAAGAGAAAAGGGAATTACGGAGCCCTGACGGCACGGAACCCGAGCGCGCCGTCGGCGACGTTCGGGCCGCCGTAGTTGACGCGCCGCGAGCCACGGCAGTAGTCGGAGTGGTTGGCCCAAGAGCCGCCGCGCAGCAGACGATACGAACCAGTCGCGGGTCCTGTGGGGTTGGTCACGCTTCCTGATGAATAAGGCCCATACCAATCCTGGCACCACTCCCAAACATTGCCTGACATGTCATGCAAGCCAAGTCCGTTGGCAAACTTGCCGCCGACGGCGTGGGTTTGGCCGCCTGCGTTGCTGCCGTACCACGCAATGTTGCCAAGAAGTGTGTCGTCGTTGAAACCATTTGGCTGTGCTGGATAACTGTGAAACGCCGTTGTTGTTCCGGCGCGATATGCATATTCCCTTTCGGCTTCCGTTGGTAAGCGCAAACCTGTGAGAGACATAAACGAAGTAGATCCTGATGCGATCATGTTCCAAGAGACTTGTTCGACGGGACGGCTTGCGGCGTCGGGATAACTGGCGCCTTGGAAAAAACTCGGATTACTCCCCATCGTCGCCGTCCACTGAGCCTGAGTCACTTCATAACGACCCATATAAAAAGCCTGCGTCAAAGTCACTTGATGCGTCGGGCTTTCGATGGAAGAGCATGCATACTGCGTCGACGCGCTGCAACCCATCATG
>CAMAXY010000054.1 GCA_945862215.1 Singulisphaera sp. GP187
GCGAAGAGCACGCAACAATTCTCACGGGACGTGGTGTGAAGCGAATTCTTCAAGATGGTGGCCGTGCAACAGGAGTCGAACTTGCGGATGGTTCAACACTCGCCGCAGACGTTGTTGTTTCTAATTGCGATGTGCAGCGAACGTACCGAGATCTCGTGGGCGGAAAGAATGGAATGAAGGCTCAGCGCACAATTGCGGCGAACTATAAACCTGCATGCAGCGGATTGGTTCTGTACCTAGGACTTGATCGACAATATGATCACTTGCTGCATCACGACTTCCTTTTTAGTGGCAATTCTCAGCAAGAATTCGAGGATATTTACGAGACGGGAATTCCTGCACGCGATCCATCAATCTATCTCTGCGTTCCAAGCAGAACAGATCCAAAGCAAGCGCCGGCTGGTGGTGAGTCGTTATATGCGCTGATTCATACCGCTCCTCTTCGTGAAGGTCAGCGCTGGGAAGGCGCGGGTGGTATCTTTGAGCAGTATCGACCTGTCGTCATCGAAAAATTGAAACGATGCGGAATGCCAGATTTGGAAAAACACATCGTCGTCGAGAAGTCGTTGACTCCGCAGTCGATTGAGCGGATGTATAACGCCGAAGGTGGTGCGATTTATGGCTTGGCATCGCACGGTCGATTGAAAGGTGGATTCAAGCCGCGCAACCGCAGCCGAGTCCTTTCAGGTTTATATATCGCAGGCGGGAGCGCAAATCCTGGTCCAGGCGTACCGATGGTTCTGATGAGTGGCGTGACAGCAGCACGAGCGGCATGCGAAGATTTGTCGATTCCTCTTCAAGGTTCAGTTCAAGCAGGAAACGCAACATGTCCGACGCCAGCGTTGACAGCCTGATTCTTTCGGCGAAGTGGAGCGCACGATTTACAGGATGGTTCTATTTATATGTTCGTCGACACTTCGCTCAGAAGTTTCACGCTGTGCGAATGGAGCGATCAAGCGTTGCCATATCGAAAACATTGGATGATTCTTCGGGACCGCTGATGATCGTGATGAATCATTGCGCTTGGTGGGATGTCTTGGTTTTTGTCTATTTTTATGGCGCATTCGTCCCAACACGGCGCGTGACCGCTCCGATGGACCGAGTGCAGTTGCAGCGGTTTTCCATGTTTCGAAGACTTGGAGTCTTTGGGATCGACCCAGATAGCGCGCGAACTCTGCCCGCAATGGTGCGATATGTACAACGCGAGATTGGTCTCGATCCCCGAGCTGTGATTCTGCTGAATCCTCAGGGAAAGTTCTTTGATGTCCGATCTCCAGTCGAGATTCGGCCTGGTGCCGCTGTCTTGGCTGCGAAAATTCCAAATGTGCGCGTGGTCGCCGCCGCTGTCGAGTATGGATTCTGGACTGATGCAAGGCCTGAAATGTTTTTACGACTGCGAGATGTTCCTGCGCCAACAGAACCTACGACGGCAGGGTGGCAGCGAGCGATTGCGCTTGTGATGCAGTCTAACGCAGATGAACTTGCCGCATGTGTGATGGCTCGCGACGGCGACGCATTTATATCGATCATTGGCGGGGACAAAGCGAAGATTCATCCGGTGTATGACTTCTGGTTGCGTATGACTGGTCGCAAAGTTGGGATCGACCTTTCAATGCGAACGAAGCAAAGAGCGACGACATCACAATGAATGAAGTTGCCACCACCATCAGCCCTCCAGCGATTGTCATGGCAGTTTCACTTGCATGCTGCGCTGTCGCTGCAGCACTTGGATTTGTGAATCTTCGCCGCTATCGTCGGTTCAATCTAAATGAACGCAGCGATAGTTTCGACTCGAATGAAGTGCCGCATATTTCCGTATGCATTCCAGCACGAAACGAAGAGTTGAATATCGAAGCGTGCGTTCGTTCGGTTCTCGCCAATCGGGGCGTGAATGTAGAAGTCTTGGTCTATGACGATGATTCGACGGATGGAACTCCTCGGATTCTCGCAGAAATCAGTGCTCAGGATGGCCGAGTGCGTCGTGTTGATACTGAGACTTTGCCAGTCGATTGGAATGGGAAACAGTGGGGTTGTGAGCGGATGGGGCAGGCTTCGCAAGGCGAATGGTTGCTCTTCACTGATGCAGATGTTCGGCTCTCGACAGATTGTTTGCGCACAACTTGGATTGCTGCAAATGCATCGAAGTGCGATCTCATCTCGACTGTTCCGCGTCAGATCATTGGAACTTGGATGGAAGATGCGATTATTCCTCTAATTCATTTCGTGCTGCTTTCATACTTACCAATGGGGCAGATGCGCACCACAACTCTGCCAGCAGCAAGCGCAGGCTGTGGTCAGTTTTTGTTTGTACGGAAATCGATGTGGGTTCGCTCCGGTGGTCACGCTGCATTTCGTCAATCGATGCATGATGGAATAAAATTGCCACGCGCGGTGCGATCAGTCGGTGGCCGCACAGATCTTTTCGACGGAACAGAACTTGCAGAATGTCGGATGTATCGCACCGCAGGGCAAGTGTGGCGCGGCTTTGCAAAGAACGCATATGAAGGATTGGGCTCATTTGCGCTGTTGCTGTTCATCACAGCCATTCATATAGTCGGCCATGTCTTGCCGTGGGGATGGATTGTTTGGGCGCTGTTCACAGATCAAATTGCAACGGCTGCAACTGTGTTGGCACTCGCTGCCATCGCAATCGCAACTCTTCAGCGCATGATCTTTGCAAAGCGATTTCAGCACTCTTGGCGAACAGTCCTGCTGCATCCACTTGGGATTCTTCTGCTCACCATCATCCAGTGGCACAGTCTGTGGCTTGCGAAGACTGGGCGCAGATCTTGGAAGGGTCGCGATCAAACTTCGCCAGATTCTGCGTGCTTGCCGACTTGACTTGGTGACTTGAATGAGCGGCTTGAATGAGCGGCTTTTTATTTTTTGGGCGTCGCAGGCATCGGCACTTTTTGCGGCGCTGGAATGGCAGTTTGCATCATCACCATTTGTTGATATTTCTCGCTGCTTTGCATGAGATCGGCGTGAGTCCCAGCGGCACTGATTTGCCCGCGCTCGAGAACCAGAATCAAGTCTGCATGTTGAATGGTGCTGAGGCGATGTGCAATAACAAATGTTGTGCGCTCTCGAACAAGAGTGAAGAGAGCAGATTGAATGAGTCTTTCGCTTTGAGAATCGAGGCTGCTGGTCGCTTCATCCAAAATCAAAATGCGTGGATCAGCGAGGATGGCGCGCGCGATCGCCAATCTTTGCCGCTGTCCGCCTGAAAGCCGAACGCCGCGTTCACCGATATGGGTTGCAAGTCCCTTGGGAAGTTGCTCGATGAATTCGGTGGCGTTGGCAAGATCTGCTGCACGCCGCACGAGTGCATCGCTTGCTTCGCGGTCGCCATAGCGGATGTTGTCTCCGATCGTTCCATCGAACAGAAAAACATCTTGCTCGACGATGCCGAGGGCTCGCCGCCACGAGTCGAGATGAATTTCTCGAAGATCTCTTCCATCAACTGTGATCGAGCCAGTTGTTGGATCAAAGAATCGAGCGACCAGATTGCAAAGCGTTGTCTTGCCACTGCCTGATGGTCCGACGAGGGCGATCGTCTGCCCAGGTTTCGCAGTGAAGGAAATATTTTGAAGCACATTGCCTTCAGTGTTGGGATAGCAATATCCGATCTCGTGCATTTGCACTTCGCCTTCGATTACGTTCTTGGGAAGCCGAACTGCGCTCGGTCGATCTGGCATCTCTGGAGATTCGACGAGCAAGTCTAAAATGCGGTCTAATCCAGCGAGATTTGTTTGAAAAGCAGTCGCGCTGGATGCAAGCATTTGGATTGGGATGAGCAGCATCATCACATAGGTCAAGAAGAGAACCAAGTCACCTGGCGTCAATGATCCCCGCAGAACTTGCAGGCCTCCATACCAAAGGAGTGCGGCAGAAGCCACGGGAATAAAAAGTGCCCACGCAAGATCCACACCACGCGACCACCACCAAACAAGAAATTCTTGACGGGCCATCAAGTGACCTCCGCCGGTGTATCGCAAAGATTCTGTACGCGTTCGAGCAAAGCCTCGCACGATTCGCATTCCTCCAAAGACTTCGGTTGCATGCGCATCGATTGAGTCGCGCGTCGCCTTAATGTCGCGAAAGATCGGTCGAATTCGCCCGATCCAAGTTCGGTGCGTCAGCACGATCACGGGGAGCAACATGAGTGCGCCAATCAGCAGTCGCCAATCGGTGATTGCGAGAACTGTCAAACTGCCGAGCAGTTGAATGACTGCGCGCCAGGGGTTATAGAGCATGCTGAAAACTAATTCGCCGACGCCTCCAGCATCTTCGCGAAGAGTTGCAACAAACCCACCAGTTCGCATTTGCTGGACGCGCGATAGAGGCAGCTTCATCGCGTGACCGAAGACCAATCGTCGCACTCGATTTTGCACTGATTTCACAGTTCGTGTCGCAAGCCACCGTCCAATGATTCCAAAGACCACCGCAATCAATGAAAGCATGACAATTGCAATCGCAAGTGTTGCGAGTAGTGATTGCGGAGTCGAAAGTATGGTCGAAGAATCAGGAATCCATCGCGTGATTGAAACTGGAAGGGGCAGTCCAGAAAAAACATTGTCGATGGCGATCTTTGTTGCAGCAGGTGGGAAGAGTTCAAGACTTGCCGAAACGGTTGCGCACAGCAACGCCGTTGCGACTGCGCGTTTGTCCCTGCGCACAAAGGAAAAGAAGGCTTTCAGCAGTGGGCCGATCGAACGAGAGCGCTTGGCGCTGATTTCAGTTCCTTGCCGAGAGATGATCGTCCGTTCCGATCGTCGCTTGCTGCGGCGCACGGCGGATTCGACTTGATACTCCTTGTATCGCTTTCGGCTGGACCAGATTGGCATAGTGGGATAGTAGGGAGTTACTATCTCTCCCTATGCTTAAGCACACAAGTTTCTTTATTGGGTCGTTCGCTCTTGTTGTTGCAATCACACTTGGAGCATCGCAGACTGCGAATCCAACTGCAACTCCAACGGTACCGCAATCAGACACAAAGGATTCTGCGCAAAAAAGTGCGAAACCTAAGCGAGGTCCTGGCCTTCGTTATGGAATCGCCGATGCGCCAAAGAAAACCAAAGCAATTCGCTTGGCCGCATACAACGTCCAGAATTTTTTCGATCGTGTTGACGACCCAAAGTTGTCTGGCGAATGGGACGATATGAAGTTAGCCATCACGGATGACCGTGTAGAAACTCTCGCGAAAGTGATTCACCGATTGGATGCGGATGTACTGATCTTGGAAGAGGTTGAATCGAAAGAAGCACTCACATGGTTCCGCGATACATATCTCAAGGACATGGGATATGTCTATCTTGAAAGTTTGGATGCTGGCTATTACCGCGGGATTGAGCAATCAGTTTTGTCACGCTTCCCTACGAAGAATCCACGCGTTTTTCTGGACACGAAATTATCGACTGCTTCTGATGACGACAATCCAGAGGATTCCAAACCAACTGCAGGATCTCAGGAAGATGCTTCAAGCAAAGTCCCCGAAGACAAATCAAAGTTTCAGCGCAGTCCACTTGCAGTTGATATCGAGTTTCCAGATGGATACACGCTGACTGTGTATGCAATTCACCATAAAGCAGGGGGCGAGAAATTCAACGATCACCGCGAAGCCGAGGCAAAGAAAATTATCGAATTCGTCAAGGAGGATATGGCGAAGAATCCTGACGCGAATGTTGTGATTGTTGGCGATTTCAATTCGACACCGATGTCTTCATGTCGAAAACTCTATAAAGATGCGGGATTATTGAATGGTTATGACTATCGATCTGTGGCGGATCGCAGCAAGCAGGAGAAAGATAAGTCAATGTCTGATACCGAACGTGATGCGCTTCGTGATCGATACACGACGCATGAATCGGGTCGTCCAATTGATTACATCATTCTTTCGCCAGGCTTTGCAAATGAAATCGTTCCTGGTTCGTACTTTGTTCTCTCCACGTTGCATCCTGGCGATGCGTATGACTGGAAAAAAGACAAGCCGCCGGCGGGGTACTCGAGCGATCACTATCCAATTGCAATCGAATTTACGCCTGAAGACGCGAAGGCCAAGGATGCGAAGGCCAAGGATACGAAGGCAACCGATTCGAAGGCGCAGGACTAGTGTGAATCCAAAGAAAGCAACCGAATCGCTTCGTTGACATCTTTGTCTCCGCGGCCAGAAACATTGATCACAACAATCGCATCGGCGGGAAGTTTTCGCGCAATATCAATTGCTCCCCAAACGGCGTGCGCGGTTTCTAATGCGGGAATAATTCCTTCTTGCTTTGCGAGCAGTTGAAATCCTTCAAGCGCCTGCTGATCGGTGACGACGGAGTATTGAACTCGGCCCGTATCGCGCCAATGAGAATGCTCTGGACCGACGCCTGGATAATCCAATCCCGCGCTGCATGAATGAACATCTGCGGTTTGGCCCTCAGCAGTTTGCAGAACATAAGAATAGGAACCGTGCAAAACTCCCGGTGTTCCAAGTGATAATGGAGCCGCATGATCGCCCGCAGCATTTCCGCGGCCGCCAGCTTCGATCCCACAGAGTCGCACGGATTTATCTGGGATAAAAGGAGCGAAAATTCCAGCAGCATTCGAACCGCCGCCGACGCACGCAACAACTGCATCGGGGAGTTTTCCAAATCGATCGATACATTGCGTGCGGCACTCACGTCCAATCACGCTTTGAAAGTCTCGGACGATTGTTGGAAATGGATGCGGTCCGACAACGCTTCCGATTATGTAATGCGTGTCTGCGACGGATCCCATCCAGTCTCGCATCGCTTCATTGGTCGCGTCTTTCAGTGTGCGCGAACCGGAAGTGACTTCGACCACCTTTGCACCCAAAAGTTTCATGCGAAAGACATTCAATGCTTGGCGCCGAATATCTTCAGAGCCCATAAAGATTTCGCAGGGGATTCCATAATGCGCGCACGCAGTCGCAGTTGCAACGCCATGTTGACCGGCTCCAGTTTCAGCAATCACACGCTTCTTTCCCATACGCTTGGCCAACAATCCTTGGCCAATCGTATTGTTGATCTTGTGCGCTCCAGTATGCGCAAGGTCTTCGCGCTTGAGAACGATTCGAGCGCCGCCGGCATATCGAGTCAATCTCGGTGCATCAGTCAGCGGTGTGGCGCGCCCAACAAAGTGCTTCAAAAGATCTTCAACTTCAGCGAGAAATGCTGGGTCATTACGAGCAGCGATATATGCGATCTCAAGTTCACGCAGCGCATGAGCAAGAGTCTCTGGAACATAACTTCCACCATAGAGTCCGAATCGATCTGGCAGGAGTGTGGCGGAATCGAGGATGGTCATGATCGAATCGTAGGTCGTCTGGAAGGATCGATCTTGATCTTCGTTGATTTTGTCGCTATCTCTCCGCTCTGTTGGGAGAGAAGTGAATGATTTTTCCTTCCGCGAAACAATCGGCCAATTGGTCCCGATACGGCATAAGCGCAGAAGCACACAGCGAGTGCGACTTGAAACCACCAGATTGCAAAGGCGATCGGCAACATCATCCATGCGACAAATCCGAAAGATTTCCGTCCTCGCATATAACGATTGACGATATGTGCGTATGGAAGGCGGGAAATCATGGCAGCCGAGACCATCATGGTGGCAAGCGGCAGAAGGAGGGCCGATGTTTTCTCGAATCCTTCGGGGGGGATCTCATGAAATTGGATGACCGTCAAATGTTGATGAAGCAAAGTCAAACTGGCAATCGCACCTGCTGCTCCTGGCGAAGGCAAGCCGCGGAAGAAGCGGTGATCTGCTTCGTCAGTCGAAGCGATCTCTACATTGAAACGTGCCAATCGAAGCGCAGTACAGCAAATATAAAACGCAGCAACTCCCCACATTATTTTGCCGTATGCATTGTCTGCGTCAGGTCCGAGGATTCCCGTGTAATGCTCTGGTCCGCCGTAGTAATAACTCACAAGTCGCAAGACCATAAATGCTGGAGCAACCCCGAAGGTCACCATGTCCGCCATCGAGTCCAGTTGAGCACCAAATTCGCTCGCTGATCGTGTCAGTCGAGCGGCGAATCCATCAAGCCCGTCGAAGAGCATCCCAAGAAAAACCAATGCACCTGCGATAGTCAGCGTGCTCCATCCCATCACATTGCTTGGGCCGATTGGCTTGCTGGCGTAATGAATCGCGGCGAATCCGCAAATCAAATTTCCAAGTGTGAGTAGTGTGGGGATGACAGAGACAGTTGCAATTCGACGTCGGTGTCGCATCGAGCGTGATTCGTCTGGAGAAATCGGTGGTTGAGCGATCATCAGGGTTCTTTGGCTGGGAGTGATTCTAGGGGGGCATTATCAAAAAAGTTGTTGGCAGAAATCAGTGGAATCAAGACGATGAACGGACGCTGTGGAATTGGAGCGGATTCTTCGTTGGGTCGAGTCAACAATAATTCACCCAGAGTTGGCGGGGAAGCAACAGGAGGTCCTGCAAATGGTCCGCGAGTAGAAGACTCTCGACTGCTCTTTGGTGTCATTCCCGTGATCAAGAGCACACTTCCTCGCTGTAGCGAGACAAAGAATCCAGCACTTGGAAATGGTTCGCGCGCAGTTGTTCGTGCGCCAGGAACTTCGCCACCAGCAAGAAATGCCGGCAAAATCTCAACGTCTGTGACTGCTCCAGATTCCAGAGGTACGGTCCACCCACGCATGAGTAGTTGAATCGCACCATCGTTCAATCGATGAGTCGAACCGTCAATGACTGCTGCATACGAACCACGAATTTGGAAAGATGTGAGTTGACTCCATGTTGTCGCCTCTCCGAGCCACGCGCGAATATTCGCATACGTTCCGCCAAGATCCTCCAGTGCATTTGGAAGCGCAGAAAGTTTGACCTCAGCCACCATGAATCCATTGCTTGCAAGTTGCTTCTGGATTTCGGTTGAAATTCCAGATGGGGGATTCTTTTTGAAGAATGTTGAAATAACTGATTGGTTATCGAAGATCTGCCAGCGGATGACTGCGATCCCATCGCTTGCTCCATCATCAACAGGAAGCGTAATGTGCTTCATGGGGGATTTTGAAGTCGAAGAGTTCGCATCTTCGGCGACATTTCCAGTCGAGGGCGATTCCCATTCGGGGCGCTGTGAAGTTGATCGAGTCGTTGCTTGTTCAGCGGGATCACTGGGAGTATTTGTTGTCGCACAACCAACGGTCAATGTCGCAAAGGTTGACATGACCATAAAGATTATTTCGAGGGAAAAAGTTACGGCACGATTCATATGTTCGAAACTCTTGGCAAAGCGTTGATGCGATCAATCAATCGTCGCACAAGGCCAAAATACTTGCGATTATGGCGAAACCACACTCGGGCAGTCCCTTCAGGAACGTCATCTCCATCAAGATGATTTCCTTGGAGAAACCCGCCAGATGCCAAGAGTTCACTGAATTCGCTGTCGAGCTGGGCGCAGGCGTTGGAAGGAAGTGGAGTATCAAGGCGAATCACCAACAAATCATCGACATAACGACTCGATTGATATCGGCGATAAAAATTGCTGACGATGTCCGCTGCCGCCAATGGAGATTTTGCGATGCAATATAAGTCTTCATCTTCTGGACTGATCCAACCAGCATCATGCATCGAATCTCGAACGAAGCGCTCCCATTTTTTCCAATATCCCCCTGGAGTCCCATCGGGTGAATTTCCTTCGATGAGAACAATTGGGACGACAGCATTTCGGCCGCACTGGATGAGAGTCAACGCCTCGAACAGTTCGTCTTGCGTTCCAAATCCTCCAGGAAACGCAGCGACGGCATCAGCATTTCCCATGAAGGCCAACTTACGCGTGAAGTAATAACGGAACTTCAGCAATTTAGGATCATTCGCAATCACAGGATTTGGTTTGTCCTCGAATGGAAGTCGAATTGAAAGTCCAAAGGATTGTTCTGGAGTTGGTCCTTCAATTCCCGCCTGCATAATTCCAGGCCCCGCACCAGTGATCGCCATCCAACCGCGTGTTGCAAGCAATCTGGAAAATTGAAATGCTGCGACATAATCTGGATGTTCGCGCGGCGTTCGAGCGCTTCCAAAGATTGCGATCTTGCGGAGCGTTCGATATCGATCAAACATCGTAAATCCAGCCCGCATTTCGCGAAGTGCCTGACGAACGAGACGCAGTTCACCAACGGTCAATTTGTCATCGAGAAGGCGAAGCGAAGTCGCCACCATCTCTGCGACGAGCAGGCGTCTTTGATGGTCGTCAACATTTGACTGTTGCACACCCGCCTTGTTGGCTGGCGCAACAAGATCGATGATCCCATCAATAGCAGAGCGAATATTTGGTTCGATTCGCTTTTGTTTTTCGCTCATGGGAGAGTGCTCGCAATCGGCGCACTTGGAGGTAATTCTGGTGGCGCAGTCAGGCCTGGCAGTGGGGCGAGCGAGCCGATTGGATCGGTGATCGTTCCACGGACATCAATTTGAAACAGTTGATTTGTCACGCCACCAAGGATGTCACTGATGATCGGCATTGTTCCTCGGTTACGAAGTCGAAGAGCAATCTCATTTGATTCTGTATTCAGCCATCCGTCTCCAGACAGCAATAAATCTTTACAAGCCAAATCAAACCTTTCGAATTGAATCCGATCTTGATCAATCGTGAAATCAAATTCTCCTTGTTGCACGATTGGGTCCAGACTCAAACTCAACTGCGTGATCTGCAGCAAGGCAACACCGATGGGCAGTCTCGCAAGTTCTGCTTGTCGGATCGTTGCGCTGCCTCGTCCTTGGCGCGTCGAGATTCCCGCAGAAGTGCCAGAGATGTTGATGCGAGCGTCCACCAAGCCGGGGTCCATTTTCGCGGTACTTTTCCCAGCTTTTTCGTCCGTTGTCGCAACGCCTCCGCCTGGAATTTTCATCGAGTGCAAGGGAACGCTTGCAAGCAAGATGTCTGTTTCATAATGGAAAGGTTCGATGGTCTCAACCTCCGCATTCGCTGAGAGAATTCCAGTGCCAAGCATTCCACGAAATGACTTGACGAAAAAATTTGAACTCTCAGCAGGTTTGATGAGAGTTGCTGATACATCATGCACTTTACGACCTGCAAGGGTGAAATTTCCATTGGCGACATTCGAGTCGAAAGCAGTCGCCTGTGCATCAGTTGCAATATGCATCATGAGATCTGCGGAGAAGTTTGAGAGATAGGAACCGATCTGAATCGAAGATCCATAGATTTCAACATTGGTGTCAATGTCAATATGTGCGATGTCTTTTGGTCGAGTGAGGCGTAGTTGCATATTTGCGCTCATGATGTCTTCGCATTGAAACCCGATCGTGCTCAAAGGCTCTCTCGCAGCCGCCGGGAGTGCACAAATGACGCTTTCGCCAGTTCCCATGGCATGCAGATTCAAACCGAACTCTCCATCATCAATCGTGCCAGTGCTATTCGCAGCAAGCCATCCGTACGCTTCAATTGACCCACCAGGAAAGACGGCACGAAAGGGCAAGACTTTCAGCGAATCTCCGCGGGCATTGATGTGTGCGGGGACATCAAATCCAAGGGCGAGCCGTTTGGCAGAATTTCCAAGGGAAAGTTGTTGAATCCAAGCATCGAGTTCGAACGATGGAGTTTTCCCTCCGACTGGAATTGAATATGAGATCTGAGCGTCATACAGACCCTCTGGCTTGAACTCTTTCAGAAACGAAGTCAAACCACCGGCGTCGATGTGCTGGACAATTTCGCTTATGAGTGGTCCGTGAATCAACCCATTCGCAATGGAACCATTGAGATTCAACGCGCCTTTATCCATTCCATAACTTCCGTCGAGGCAGATTCTGCTGGGCATTCCACCCATTGCACCGATGGTTCCTGAAAGCGCATCGCACCGAATGTGCTGATCTGCAACGGTCAGTGTCCCCGATTCGAAGACCGCTTGCAGTGGACCTTCAGGGAGAGTGATTCCAAATGAACGGGGGGTGACCGTAAGTATCGCGTCAATTTCTCCATCCGCATTTGGAGTCTTGAGAGAAATATCCGCATCGAATTGACCTCTCGGTTTATATCGATCCCAAAGTGCAACGGCACGCACATGGTCGTCGAAGGGGATCAAGTTGATTGCGTATTCAGCAAGCTGAATATTGTTCAATTGGATTGTGAGATCAGTCGACTTCCCATCCATCGAAAACATGCCACTCGCATCGAGTCGTCCATCACGACGAAATCCGGTAAAGGATTGCACGAAAACAGTTGCATCTGCCACTCGAAATTTCCCAGAACAATCATCCAGCCCAAACCCAACAGGCCAAAAAAGTCCTTCACTGTCGATTAACTTTTCGGCAGGAATATCAGGCTGAATTGAACCATTTTGAAAGGTGATATCGCATGCAACATCGAGTGCGCCGCTTTTGGAAAGTTTGATCATCCCTTCGAGTGAGATGCTGCCACGTGGGTCAAGTTGTGAGAGAATCATCCCGCCTTTGGAAAGACCTTTCCCAGGCCAGCCAACAACACGTTCGTTGGATGATGGGGGGAAGGCCATAAAAAACAACTGGCTCAGCGCATCATCCTTCAGAACGAATTCCAACTTGGGGTTCAAAGTTCGTAATCCCTTCGAATTGTCAATCTCAACTCGACCCTTGAGCATTCCGTTTGCACCATCGAATGTTTCGAATGGAATTCCATCACCAAAATCGATTCGGTCTTCATGCAAAACAATTTCGCCACTCTTTGCTCGTACGGGATATGGAAAAATCGAGGCAAGAATATTTGCGTTGAGAATCCGAATACTTCCTGTGACGGCTGCATCTACAGTGGAATTTTCTGGACGAGTGATTTTTAATGTCAGCGCAAGTCTGCCGCCAGGCGTGAACGATCCATGATCGATAATCCTTCTTAGTTGTCCTGCGCGGGTTGCGAGTTGGGATATCTCCAACGAAGTCCCTTGATCATTCGCCGTCGTTAACACAGCCAATCGATTCTCGATGACGATTAGTTCCGCAGCCGCATCGGTCACTTGCGCTTGATCGAAGAGCGCGCCTGCGGCTTGCAGAGATGCAAAGCCTTCAGTCCAGAAAAGGCTCGCAAGTAAATCGCCTTCTTGCTTGGGAAAACTGCGAAAAAGCGTGGAATCAATTGGCAGCGATTCTGCCGTGATTGTCAGATTGACACCAGCCGTCGGCCCCATCATGGTGACATCGCCTGTCAGCACAACATTCTGCCCGTCTGGTCCAAATCCATGCAAGTCTTCAATATGCGCATCCTGCCCTGAAAAGCGGATGACGGATTGAATCTTGCGAAGAGGATATTTGAAATCTTCAAAGGCACCACTTCCGTCGCTGATGTCGAGTTGTCCGAGTACGACAATAGGCTGTGCCGTCAATGATCCATCGGCAGATGTCGTGGGAGTGGCACGCGTTGCAGTGAGATGTGCGGAAGACTTGACTTCTCTTGCTCCGAAAGTTTCAAAGATGTCAGCAACAGAGCGGGGGACCTCGATCGCTGCATTTTCTTTATTTAAGCCCAGCGAAAAATCTGGCACGAAAACTTTCAAATCAAATGGAGCGAAGTCACGGATTTGTTGCGCCCACTTGGCCCGATCTTCCCAGTCAAACTCTTTGGTCAGCAATGCATCAAAATCCAAATTGAGTGATGCTCGAACTGGCAGTGATGTCACTCGCGCATCGCGGGAAGTATTGACGAGTTCAAAGTTCAGATCTCGAAACTCCAAGAG
Organism: Singulisphaera sp. GP187; assembly: GCA_945862215.1. Lineage (GTDB taxonomy): Bacteria > Planctomycetota > Phycisphaerae > Phycisphaerales > SM1A02 > F1-60-MAGs104. The sequence continues at coordinate 13,689 of CAMAXY010000054.1, forward strand.
TGTTCCAGTCAGTTCAATCGTGCCAGTCTGCAACTTGATCTGTGGAAAACCAAGTGCCTTCGAAATTTTTCCATTCTCATATCGAACCCAACTGTCAAAGCTGTCAATTGGTAAAGTGGCTTGAAAATCAGCTATTTCCAGCTTCCCATGCAGCGGCTTTCCTGGGGAGGCGGAAAGGGTTGCGGATGTGACGGTTCCTGAGGCATCGGCTTGTTCAACAAGAGTGCGAAGCGTTCGGGGCATGACGAATCCGAGATTTTCGTTCACGCGCATGCCTTCAGCGGAAACGTCAAACGCAAGCGTTTGCTGATTCCACCAACCATTCAGATGGATTACTCCGTCGACTTGTTGAATATCAACCACGGACTGAAATGGATCGATGGGCGAAGGACTCAGATCCGCCTTGACCAGCACCTTGAGAATTTCGCTTGCCTTGTTCGCTTTGATTCGCTGAAATGAAATACGAACATCACGCATAGCCGCGCGTTCGATCAGTGCTGGATTTTCATTGGGTGCAATTGTGACGCCTCTTCGCAGGCTTTGGAAGTTATAGATGCTGCCACGTCTTGGATCTTCAACCACATTGACTTGAATTCCATCGATCTGCAAGTTTCGAATTGTTGTAAGTCCCCACAACAGAGAAAGCATGTCCAGTTCAATTCGTAGTCGATCAATGATTAGGACTTCGCTTCCAGCTCCGATCCAGTCGGGCGCAATCAAATGTGCTCCCTTGATTTCGGCGGAGTTCCATCCAGTCCACTCAAACGAATCGATTGTGACGGTTCCTCCTGCAGTCTCTCCCATGCGTCCTGCGACGATCGATCCGATGATTCGTGGATTGAGCGCGAGAACAATCAATACTGCAACGATCACGCCGACGGCGCAACCAAGCAGTTGGAAACGCTTGATCCATCTTTGGCGGCGGCTCTTGCTCTTGGGCTGCTCGCCCCTGTTCAGATTGGGCGTGATGAGATTTGGTTTCAACTCGACTTCCATGGTTGCTCTGCGATGGTAATACTCATCGTATGAATGCTGTCGTCCAGCCGTCGTTGCTTGGAATCATCATCTTGGTCGGCCTTGTTGGCTTGATCTTGCTGGTGATTATTCTTTGCATCAACGCATCGCTCTTTCGGCGTCTCACTGGGAAGTCGTTGGAAACGCAGAAGAAGGCAAAGAATCCAGTCGCAACGC
>CAMAXY010000055.1 GCA_945862215.1 Singulisphaera sp. GP187
AACTTGCGGAGCAAGCGGGTCTTGGCCTGCGAACTGTGCAACGCTTGGAATTGGGATTGGCGGCAACGCAACTATCTGGCTTTGTGCAAGTGTGCCAAGTGCTTGGTTTAGTAGAGCGATTCGATGTGCTCATACCAGAAGAGCAAGCAAGTCCAATTGCGCAACTGAAATTGCAGAGCCGCAAACGACAACGCTCTCGAAGTCGCAAGACTGCGACAGGCGCGACAAAGAAATGGACCTGGGGTGAATCGACATGATCGCAGAAGTCCAATTATGGGGACGGACCATTGGAGCAGTCTTGCAAGAAGAAGATCGTCATGTTGCCACATTCCAATATGACCCAGCATTTGCCCAAAGTGGAATTGAAATTTCACCACTCATGATGCCACTTCGCAAACAGGTGTATGAATTCCCGGAGTTGCCCCGCGCCGCGTTTCACGGTTTACCGGGACTGCTCGCTGATTCGCTACCAGACATGTTTGGAAATGCCTTGATCAACGCGTGGCTTGCAACGCAAGGAAGATCGCAAGAAAGTTTTTCGTCAGTCGAACGCCTCTGTTACACGGGAACTCGCGGCATGGGCGCGCTGGAATTTGCGCCGGCACTGGGGCCGAAGCAGCGCAAATCAGTGAAGATTGAAATCGATTCGTTGGTGCGTCTGGCTTCGCAAGTGATCACTCATCGGAATGATCTCAAAGGAAATTTTGCGGGTGCGGCAAAGAAAAAAGCGCTGGAGGAAATTCTGCAAGTGGGCACATCTGCTGGCGGAGCGCGCGCCAAAGCAGTCATTGCGTGGAACCGCATAACAAATGAAGTGCGGTCAGGCCAGATCACGGCGGGCGATGGATTTGAATACTGGCTGCTTAAATTTGACGGCGTGACGGGCAACAAAGACAAAGAGTTGGAAGACCCGAATGGATATGGCGCGATTGAGTATGCGTACCACTTGATGGCAAAGGCAGCGGGAGTAACAATGAGTGAGTGCAGGTTGATGGAGGAAAACGGGCGGCGGCACTTTATGACGCGCCGCTTTGACCGGCTTGAGGGTGGTGAAAAACTTCATATGCAATCGCTTGGAGCGCTGTCACATTTTGATTTCAACCAGCCTGGCGCATACGCCTATGAGCAGGCAATGCTGACGATCCGCCAGTTGAAATTACCGATGGCGGCGCTCGAAGAACAATTTCGGCGGATGGTCTTCAACATTGTCGCGCGCAATCAAGATGATCATGTGAAGAACATTGCATTTCTTATGAACAAGCAAGGTGATTGGACGCTGGCGCCGGCGTTTGATGTGACATACAGCTATAACCCGTCTGGCTCTTGGACTGCCAATCATCAAATGACGCTGAATGGCAAACGGGACAATTTCACCATGGTGGATTTTGTGGCGTGTGCGAAGTCGTCAATGATGAAGCGTGGGCGCGCCCAAACAATAATGAACGAAGTGGAGAACGCGGTGAAGCGCTGGCCAGAGTTTGCCGCACAGGCGCAAGTTGCAAACAAAGCAAGTCGACAAATTCAAAAGGCACACCGGCTGACATTTTCTGCTCGATGACTTGTAACGAATGTGACAAATCTTTAACTGTGTGTATGACTAGATTATTGGTATACTCTTCCCTTCAGAGAAGTTAACTTTGGGGGTTAAAGTGGTTTAACGTTAAATCACCTTAAAACTTTAACAATCCTATTCCGGGAGAATGGGAAACAACGATGCCAGCGAATCTGAAATCCGTCATGAAACAAATTGATGAACTGACCAAGCGAGCGGAAAAACTCCGCGTAGAGGAAGCTGCAAAAATTTCGCAAGCAGTCAAATCCATCAAAGAGCAAATGCGCAAGCACGGATTGACCGTTGCTCACTTGGGCGCAGCTGGAAGTGCGATCAAAGCAACCGTTGGCAAATCAATGGTGAAGGTCGGCAAGGCGACAGTGAAAGCTGGCTCGGCTCTGAAGGCAAATGACAAGCGACTGAAGGTGAAGCCGAAGTATCGCAACAAGAAGGGCGAAACTTGGGCTGGTCGTGGAAAACCGCCAGTTTGGATGGCCGCCGAGCTGAAAGCCGGAAAGAAAAAAGAAGACTTCCTGATTAAGTAAGACTTGTTGTACTTCGTGTCGTTCGCGGCATCACCGCGAGGGCAATCATAATGACGCCAACGGTCAAGAACACTCCGCGAGTGTTGAAGCTGTCGAACGCCGCTGCTGAAAACCAAACAATCGTGCCACCGAAAGCTCCGATGCGAACTGGATCGGCGCGCAAGCAGACAATCGCACGCACAAAGAATGCGACGCCCCACACAAGGAAAAGCCCCAACCCAATAATTCCAGATTCGGTGAGAATCATGATGTATGTGGAGTGAGACGTGTCATATGAATAAATATTCGTACGTTTATATCCAACATCAATTCCTGCCGTAGCCATTCGGTATCCACCCAAACCAACGCCAAAGATCGGCGATTTTTCCCAAGCAATCAGCGACATCTTCCACATTGCGATTCGACCTTCCACTATTTCTGGCGCATCGCCCTGCAGAGACTGAGTGGTTTCTTTTGATACTTGTTGGATTTTGGCAGCCATTTGTGCGCCTGCGACAAAATAGACAACTCCAAGAATGAGGATGCCGATCGCGCCACGAGTGATCGCCTTGCGAATCCAACCTTTAGCGACAATTCCCAAAATGATATTCGCCAGCGCAATCTCGATAAGAATTCCCACCAGCGCCGCACGTTGACCTGCCCAAAAAAATCCAAATGCGCTGAGCGCTGCCATTGGGATTGATAAAAACATAACGCGCCATCCAGCAGCAACCGAAAGAAAAAGCCAGCAACTGAGGGCGATCGCGTTCCACATTCCCGCCATTGTGGGATGTCGCATTCCTGAAGCGACGCTTGCGCCTTTATAAGTCGCTCCGAAAAACTCTCCTGAAATCTGAATGCCTTGAAGCACCATCGTTGAGAATAGAAAACCACCAAAGAGCCACTTCCAATATCGATGGAGCGGCCAAAGCAACGGCAACCATGCGAAGAACTTGATGTGCCACAATCGATCAACCCCAATTTGCTTATCCGGCGACCACGCGATCGAAAGAGCCGTCCAAACAATCCAAAGCAAAAGCAATTTGATCCACGTTTGCCCGAACATTCTTCGCCAAATCGGCCAAAGCACCGGCAATCGCATCGCAGCAACCACGCACAATGTTGTAAATCCAATACTGGCGGTCGCCGTCGAGATTGGCTCCATGATCAGCGCGAAGATCGCAGCGACCAAGTGCGCTGGCTCGCCAGCAATATCGCACCATCGACCTCCGCGCGTCGTGCCCTGAGCGTTGCGCCAATCGAGATCGCTCTCCCAAGGATGGATGGACAAATCGGTCACACGCTTATGGATGATTTCGAATTTGCCGTGACGTACTTGACCACTTGTTCGGCGACATGCTGAAGCTGGTCCTGCGTCAAGTCTGGGAAAATCGGCAATGCGATTGTTTCCAACGATGCTGCTTCGGTGTGTGGAAGTGTGCCTGGCTTTGTTCCCAAGTATTCAAAGCACTCTTGCAAATGAAGCGGCACGGGATAATAAATTTCTGTGCCGATTTTCTGCTCCGTTAAATGCGCGCGCAAATCGTCGCGCATTCCCTGTGGCACACGGATGATGTACTGGTTATAAATATGGCGCGCAGGCGCGGGAATCTTGTATGGGAATCGCATCGCAAAACCACTCTTGCCCTGCACACTGAGCGGTGTTCGAGAATCGCTCGCGCCCGCCGCTGCGAATGCGCCATCATAAAACGCAGCGTTGCGTTGACGGCCAGCATGCCAAGTCTCTAAATGCCGCAATTTCACGCGTAAAATCGCAGCTTGCAGCGCATCCAAGCGACCATTCATCCCGACATACTTGTGGATGTACTTCACACGGCTTCCGTGCACGCGCAACATCTTCATCGAATCAGCAAGATGGGGGCAATCCGTCGTGCACATCCCTGCATCGCCAAATCCACCAAGATTTTTTGATGGGAAGAAGCTCCACGTTGCAATCGCTCCGCGCGTTCCAACTGGCGCGCCTTGCGCATCACGCGATCCAATCGCCTGCGCCGCATCTTCAATAATCGCCGTGCCGAGTCGCGTCCCGAGAGTATAAAAAGCATCCATGTCCGCCGATTGACCATACAGATGCACTGGCATAATCGCTTTGAGTTTCTTGCAAGACTTCGCTGCTTCCGCGGTCAGCGCTGGGCACATGTTGTATGTCACTGGATCGATGTCGACCCACACTGGCTTCATTCCAATGCGTGCGACTGCGCCGCCGGTGGCGAAAAATGTATACGACGGGCAAAGAACTTCTTCGCCAGGCTTTCCACCAATCGCCATCAGCGCGAGGACGATCGCGTCTGACCCACTGGTGCATCCAATGGCATGCTTGACCGAGCAGTACTCTGCGATTTCCTTTTCGAAAGCTTCGACTTCCGGACCGAGTATGAAAATCTGACTGGCAATCACTCGAGCAACAGCCTCGTCGATCTCCTGTTTGATTGATTGGTATTGCGGCTTGAGGTCGAGAAGTGGAACGACTGGATTCGTGCTCATGAAGGCTCCTTTTATATGGGATCAAAGAATAGCAGGTGAGACCGTAGACTCCCCAATCCCATGACAGCAGTTTGTATCTATTTTCAAGTCCATCAACCTTATCGGCTTCGACAGTATTCGGTCTTTGATAGCGACCCGTTTTATTTTGATAATGATGCAAATGCATCGATTCTGAAAAAGGTTGCCGATAAGTGCTATCGCCCTGCGACGAAACAAATTTTGGATTTGGTCAAGCGCCATCAAGGGCGCTTTCGTGTTTCGTATTCCTTCTCTGGGACCGTGCTGGACCAGTTGGAACAATGGGCGCCTGATGTGATTGACACCATGCGCGAACTGAAGGAGACGGGCGCGTGCGAATTTATTGGCGAGACAAGCCACCATTCGCTCTCCTTCCTCTTTTCCAAACAGGAATTCAATGCGCAGATTGCCAATCAAGAAGATCGACTTCGAAGAATTTTCGGCGTGACGCCAACCGTCTTTCGCAACACCGAGTTGATCTTTAATAACGAACTTGCAGGACATATTTCTTGGCTTGGAAAGCACAAGGCAATCTTGTGTGAAGGCGTGGATCGACTCTTGGCAGCTCGGTCTGCAAACTTTGTTTATTCGCCACCGCCGCGCGCGATTCCTGCGGGATGCAACGCAGTCAAATTGCTGCTGAAAAATTATCGCCTATCGGATGACATCGCATTTCGATTCTCAGATCGCAACTGGGCAGATTGGCCGCTCTCTGCGGAAAAATTTGCCAAGTGGGTGAATCAAATCAACGGCAACGGATTTCTCTGCAACTTGTTTATGGATTACGAAACGCTCGGCGAACATCAATGGGCCGAAACAGGGATCTTCAAATTCCTCGACGCGATGCCTGAAAAAATCTTCGACGTGAATCCTGGACAGAACACATTTCTGACGCCATCGCAAGTCGCGGATATCCATCAACCCGTCGGTGAATACGACGTTGACCGGCCAATTTCTTGGGCCGACACAGAGCGCGACATCACTGCGTGGCTTGGCAATCCGCTGCAAGACAACGCTGCGGCGGAACTGTATCGATTGGAAGAAGCCGTCAAGCGCAAGCACGAAGCCGGCGACGAACATGTCTTAGAAGATTGGCGCAAGCTGACCACAAGCGATCACTTGTATTACATGTGCACGAAGTATTGGTCAGACGGCGATGTGCACAAATATTTCAGCCCATATGAAAGTCCATACGACGCATACATCAACTTCATGAATGTGCTGGATAACTTGCGCAGTCGCGTCGGTGGTTGAGGCTGATTTCCCAAGTCACCCATTTGGCATCAGTTCTTTCACCGTGAATAAACTCTCGAACGCAATGCCGGCGGCTTCGATATTTTCTCGCGCGCCTTCCATACGATCGATGGTCGCAATGATGTGGGTGACCACGCCACCAAGATCTTGAATGACCTTCGCAGCTTCGAGCGCTTGACCGCCTGTCGTCGCGACATCTTCGACAATCACAACTTTATCGCCGGCAACCAAGACGCCTTCGAGTTGCTTGGCGGTGCCATACTCTTTTTTCTGATTTCGAATGAAAACACAGGGCAATCCGCTTGCCATACTTGCTGCGCTGACAAGCGGAATCCCACCAAGTTCCGCGCCTGCAAGACGAGTCGTGCCTTTGGCGATCGATGCGGCAAACATTTTGCCCAGTTCCGCCAACACATCAGGCTGAGTACTGAAAAGATATTTGTCGAGATAGAAATTGCTTGTTCGGCCACTGCGAAGAGTGAAAGTTCCGCGCAGGAGTGCGGCTGAGGCGATACGGTGTGCGAGTTCAGATTTGTTCATGATCCGATCTTACTTTCCATATCTGGGGATGTTTTTTCTCGGCCTGCATTGCGAATGCGCTTTGCGATGCCTGGCATGACGCCGAATCCAAGCGGTACGACAACCACCAAATCGAGGCAGCGATTGAGCAACTCTGCTGCAAGCCCCGTATCCGTCGTCCATGTTGCAAGCGCTGGCCCTGCAAGTCCGATCGCCCACTCTCGCACACCAAGACCGTTTCCCAAGAATGGAATCATGTTCGCCGCAGCGGCAATACAAGCCGCCGACGCAGCGCTCTCCGGCGATAAGTCCACGCCAAGCATTGCAAAGACTGCTGCGTATCGCACTGCCCACGACAAGAGATCGATCCATCGCCAGAAGATTGCCTCGAGAAATCGGCGCCAGAGAAGATGCTCTGGCAGCAAATATGCGAGTCCGCAAAAAATCGGCAGAGCCGCGATGATTGCACCAACCGCGCGCGCGGAAGTGAAACGAATCATCGCCACTGCGATTGCCAGCCAAAGCACAGTCACGGCGCAAATCACCGCAGCTTCCACGATTGAAAGTACGGACCTGCGCATTGGTATTGCGTTGACAACTTCTTGATGGACAACGCGACCGACTAACCCAGGACGCATCGGCAAATAATTGAGCACCGAAGATGCGGCGATCAACTTCACCATTTCGAAAAAACCGATTCGTCCAAACGAGCGCACGAGAGCATAAAACATTCCGCTCGCGCCAACGAGATTTCCACACGTCGCCGCAACTGCTGATGCGATCAACCATCCATCAGGTCGAGCGATGACTGCGCGAAGTTGATCAAGCGTCGGCGCACTTCGAACAATCGCGGCGATTGCTGCAACCAAGAGTGCAACGCCAATAACAAATCCAACTGCACGCAATACTTTCTTAGATTGAGAAGTCATGCTGGCAAGGAACAATTATTTGGCGCCAGAATTATTCCGTAACTTTTGCTCATTCTTCAAAATATCCAGCGCTCCAGTTGGCGCGCCAGGAGCCGATCCGAGCATTCGCTCTTCGGCTCGCACTGCTTCTCTTTGAAAACGCGCCACTGCAATTTTGGCAGAGACCCGTGCAAAGGGATCTTCCGAACGCATCGCAGCTGCGATTTGTGGGTCGGTTGGAGAAGTGCAATAAGCGAGGAGATATGCGGCGCGAACATCGCCAGATGTCGTTGCACGGGCGATCTGTAAAATTGGATCGAATGCTGGATTTTCACGCGGGCCAATCAATAACACCCATGCTTGTGCATTGATAGGAAGTTTTGAAAAGCCCACGGCGAGAGCTTTCCATGCCGCTTCTGCTGTTTCTGGTGCCATCGACTTGCCGCTCGCAGCGAATGCCAACAATCCAATATTCACCAGGTCTTGATCTGTCTTTGGATCGGTCGCACTTTGAATCATCGATTGAATCGACTCTGGATTGATGCGTATGCCTTCGACCTGAACCGATTGAATCGAAGGTTGGAATCCGAAAGCTCCTGGTAAAAATGATCCAGCCGTAGCGAGATAATTTGATGCCCCACGAATATCGATGCCACCTCCAACAATTGGATCTTGACCAAGTCGCATTCCCACTTCAGTCCACCCAAGATCCCAATTCATTGACATCGATTCTCCAGGAGCGAGTTCGATCGCTCGATCCATGGGGAGGATCTGCGGTAGGAGGCGATCCACGCCACTATTCGTCGTTGAGGAAATCCGCGGCTGCAGAAGAATCTGTTCCTTGATTGGACCAGCGAGCCCAACTGATAAATGAAACACCGACTGATTCGTCAAAGTCATTCGATAGCGAATGGGATCGAATGGTTCAACAAATTCTTTTTCTGGAACAACTTTGAGAATAATCGGAAAATCAAGGCCCGACATATACCGCTCCATAATCGGAGGAATCGATGCAACAATTCCATCGAGTTTCCCAACAAACGAATTTGCGGGAATGGATGATCCAATAAGTACTTTCAGACGACTCGCAGCAAAGAGTCCAATGAACGAACCAGTCTCGCTGCGCGCAATGTCGTAATAAATTTTTGCAGCGGCTTTCTTATCGCCAACAGCCACAAGAATTTGCGCGCGCAACAACATTGTGGACGTTCCGAATGATGTTGATTGATTGATCAATGTCAACGCACCAGCGGCATCGCCATTCTTCAATTTTTTCCACGCTCCAAATCGAATCTTCGAATCATCGCTGAGAGGAAATCTGCGCTCAGCAAGATCGAGTAGCTCTTGAACCGCAGAAACATCTGCATCAATCAGTGCTGCAGCAGTTGCCATATCAAGCAAAACCTTCGCAGCTGTTTGCGCGCGTTCAGTGCGAACCTCCTCTGGCTCTTGGGATTTGCCCACTGACGTCTGAACAGCTGAAATAGGATCATCAAGTTCAGACTGTGCGATGGCGGCTTCGATCATTTGGGTCACGGAAGCTGCAGCTTCGGGATGATTGGATTCCTTACGAATCGTTCCATCAATCATTGCGACAAGAGGAGAAAGCGGGAAAGGCACAGCCATACAATCGGATTTGGACAACTGTGGGTTGTATGTCTGGATCAGTGTCGCCTGCTTCTGTTTCGCGTCATGCACAAACTGAATGAATAATTGGATCGCGTCACTTGATCGATCCGATCCCCATAACGCTAATGCGTAATCCGAAACAGTTACATTCAGAAACGGCTCCATGTCCTCTTTCAGCCGCATTGACTGCATTGTGAGTTGATAGATACGAGTTGCAGATCCGTATGCCCCTTCTTGAAGCAAGAGTGCAGCAAGACGGCTCCACGAACGAGTTTCGGTTGGATTTGCCAGAACTGCAGCAACCAACAATTCACACTCAGCGACAGGATCATCGATTCGCTCGTTGATAAATCCAGCAGCAGTTTCTGTGGCGGCGGGAAATGAGGGCGAGAGGCTCAAGCTCTGCGTGAGATAGTTTGCAAATCCATCAAGATTGCCAACACGTGCTTCGAAGAGAGCGAGATCGAAAGCAATGCGTGACGCAACTGGCGCTTGAATCACTTGGATCGCTTCGGGTGTCAAGTATTTCTTAAATGCATTCACGCGATCGGTCGCGGTCTCTCGCGAATCGATATGCTGAAGAATTCTTCGAAGACGCAAAACTTGATCTGTTGGGGCCAGTCTGACCAAGTTGGCAAGTGCTTCTTGAGATACTTCAACGGCATAAGGCGACATATTGCCAGTCAGACTCGTAAGTCCAAGAGTCATACGCCAACTATCTTCATCATCGGGTCTCAAACGCGATGCCTTAAGACTTATGAATATCGCTCCTTCTAATTCCTCAATAGCAATGTCGGTCGACGAGACAGTCAAATATGCTTGACGGCAAAGCATATTTGCCAGCCGAATTGGAGTCGTTTCAAGAAGAGGAGGTGAAATCGGAGGTGGATTTCCTGCGCCAGATTGAGTACCGAGACAAACGGCTAGAACAATCGCCAACATGACTAAAGTGTACTCTTTTTGCGTTACACTCTTCTTCCCGTATGAGCATCAACCGCATCATTATCGTTGGAGTTGTCGCCGGAGTCACGGCGCTGTCGCTTGGGTCAAATGCACTTGCCCAGCAACTCGGGTCGAAACTTTCCGAGAAAATCACTCAGAGCACCACGATCGATCCGTCAGCGAAAGCAGACGTCACGAAATTCGTTCATCAGGCCATCGGAAATCTTAATAGTACGGATCCGTTGACTGTCCGAAGTGGACGAGAAATGGTTGTCTCGTCGATGACCAAGCAACAGGTGAATTCGGCCTTTCGACCAGTATTCGCCGCGTTAATATTGCCGGATTTGAAAAAAATCATCTCGAGCGCGTCTCCGTTCCAAGCAACCAATGCTCTTGAAATTGTAAAGGCGCTTCAATGTCCAGATTCCATCTCATTGCTTGCAGATCAAACTGCAGTGAAGAACCAACCAAGTTCTTCTGTGCGACTCGTGGCCGCAGGCGGGCTGGCAACTCTGCGAACACCAATTGAATTGACGAGCGGGCAAGCTGACGGGATCTTGAAAACTATTGCTTCGAGTTTGATAAAGGAAACAGATTGGATGGTCGCCGCATATGACCTTCAGGCGTTTTGTACATTCTCGACTTCGCCCCAAGTGCCCAAGGCAAGCCAAGCCTTCGCACGAACTGCTTTTGTGAATGCTTTGGGTTACCTTGTTACGCAAATTCGCAAAAATCCAACTGAAGGATCGGAAATGATCCGTGCAGTCAATCGAGGCCTTGCTATCTATATGAGGGATCAGGTCCCATTGGCAACTCAAGCCGATGTTGCAGCAATCATGAAAGCACTCGAGCCAACACTGAAAGAAATTAAGAGTTTGCCCGTACCGAGCGAAGAATTGCTCGTCGAGGCATACAAACAAGCCAATAAAACGGTCGACACCATTCAAAAGACTTTTTTGGGTGGCAAAGGTAGTGCTTCAGGCGGCGCAACTGGCAAGCCCGCGACCCCTGCCTCTGCCCCAGCGAAAAAATAATTCCGCATTCATTTCTTGAAGGCGTACTCTCTCCTGCGATGCGCTGGATCGTCGCTTTTTTCTTGATCATCACGACCATCGTGCTGGCTCGCGCGCTGCTGACTTTGGATCCTTCTCGCCTTCCTGCGGAAATCAAATTCGCAAGCAGTGATGTTTTTACTCTCGATCCTCAGCGGATGAGTTACATGCAGGATTTGCGCATCTCGCGATCGCTCTTCGATGGTCTCTGCTCTCACGATTCTCAAACTGGCCTTCCGACACCAGCGGTTGCGATGAGTTGGGAAACTTCGCCCGATGCAAAGACATGGACATTTCATCTGCGCCCCGATGCGCGATGGACCAACGGCGACCCCGTGACCAGCATGGATTTTCGAAATGCGTGGAGGCGGCTGCTGCTTCCAGATACCGCTGCGGATTATTCTGAACTGCTTTTTCCAATCCGCGGCGCGCGCGAATTTTTCGCGTGGAGAACAAATGCTTTAGCGCAGTATGCCGCGGGAAAGAATCATGATGCGCAAAGAGCGAATGCACTTTGGGATTCCACGTTGGCGGCTTTCGATCAGATGGTTGGGATACGAACTCCCGATCCGCAAACGCTTATTGTTGAACTGCAAAGTCCAGTTCCGTATTGGCTGGATCTCTGTGCATTTCAGACGCTTGCGCCGATCAATCAAGCGTCGCTTGATCGGTTTACAAAGATTGATCCAATCAGTGGATTTCTGAAATCTGATCCAGGTTGGACGAAACCCGGCGTGTTGATCACAAACGGTCCGATGAAACTTGTTGATTGGAAATATAAACGCTCAATGCGTTTGGAGCCCAATGAGTTGTACGTTGGGCCCAACACGCCGCTGGCAAAAAGTGTCGAGGTCGTTCCCATCGAAGACGCGAACACCGCGGTGTTGGCTTATGAATCTGGAAGTATCGATTGGATCAGCGATTTGACTGCGGAGTTTCGTGCGGACCTCGCCGAGTCTTCGCGCAAATGGCTGGATCGTCACCGAGAAGAATATGATTTGCGAATTGGTGCTGGTGCGAGCGAAGACGAGGCGCTTGCAGCATTGCCTGCGCCAGATCCGGCGATGGGCGAACGGCGCGATGTGCATGTATTGAGCGCATTCGGCACTGATTTCTGGAGTTTCAATTGTCGAACGCTGCTCTCGAATGGCCAGCCGAATCCGTTTGCGAATGCACGCGTCCGGCGAGCGTTTGCGCTGGCTGTCGATAAAGTTCGGCTGACCACTTCTGTGACTCGATTGAACGAACGAGTCGCAACAACTCTTGTCCCTCGAGGATCAATCGATGGATATATTTCGCCAGCAGGATTGCCTTTCGACATTTCCCGCGCACGCGAAGAGATGGCCTCGGCTGGTTGGATTGATCGCACAGGTGATGGCATCGTCGAGAACGCAACAGGCGAACCATTTCCAACTGTCGACATGCTGTACATGACTGGAAATCCTCGCGTCAAAAATATCGCGATTGCACTTGCAGCGATGTGGCGCGATGCGCTTGGCGTGCAGTGCGAACTTCGAGGCAAAGATGGGAAATTTGCAAAGGAAGATCTTCGTCGTGGCAACTTCATGATCGCACGCGGTGGTTGGTATGGAGATTATGCAGATCCAACGACTTTCTTGGATTTGGCAAAGACTGGCAACGGCAATAATGATCGTGCATTTTCCAACACGCGCTATGACGCGCTTCTCGAGCAAGCTGCCGCCGAACTGAATGTCGTGAAACGCATGGAAATTCTTGGCGAAGCAGAACGATTGTTAGTCGAGGAAGAATTGCCAATGCTTCCGCTGTGTCAATATGTAACGCTCTATATGTATGACCCCGTCAAGATGCGTGGAATCATTCGAAGTCCACGACTCGATCAAAGATTGTCGCTCCTTCGCCGCGTTGATGAGCAGAGTGCGAGTCCATCGCCATGATGGGTTTTATCATTCGCAGATTATTGCAATTGCCACTCGTTCTTTTCGTGGTCGTGGCCCTGACATTCTCGCTCGTTTGGCTGATCCCTGGAAATCCCATGTTGCAGGAAGGCCGACAACCTCCGCAAGAAATTGTCGACGCCATGAATCGGCAATATCAACTTGATAGCCCCGTCACATTTTTCGGCGGCTATGTCGCACGTATCACCGGCATTGGTTGGGTGATGGGATGGAATGATGCTCCATTTGATCTCGGTCCAAGCATGCGCAATCCAGATTGGACCGTGAATGAAATCATCGGCGCTGGATTTCCAATTTCTGCAACGATTGGCTTAGGTGCAATCGCAATTGCATTAGTCATCGGGACGATCGCTGGACTCGTTGGCGGATTGAGGCCAGGATCGTGGCTTGATGCAGGAACACAATTGATCGCTCTCATCGGAATCAGCGTGCCATCATTTGTAACTGGATCATTTTTGATTGTGTTGTTCGCTGCAAAGTTTCGGATTTTTCCAATTGCAGGATGGGGAACTCCCGCGCACGCATTCTTGCCGATGCTGACTCTCTCACTGCCATTTGCGGCATACATCGCGCGACTGCTTCGATTTGGTCTTGTGGAACAGATGACAACGGATCACTTGCGCACTGCTCGTGCGAAGGGGCTTTCTCGCCGACAAGCCGCTTGGGGTCACGCGCTGAAGAATGCATTTCTTCCAGTGCTTTCGTTTCTTGGTCCCGCCACCGCTGTTGCGATGACCGGTTCATTTGTCGTTGAAAAAGTGTTCGCAGTTCCAGGGCTCGGCCGCCATTTCGTCGATGCAGTCTTGGGCAAAGACATCACACTTGTGATGGGAGTTGTGCTGGTCTATGCCGTCTTATTGATTGTTCTCAATCTTGTGGTCGACGTCTTGTATGCGTGGATCGATCCGCGCATCGATCTTGCCAACGCAAGTTCACGGTAGACTTTGATTTGATGCGGCAGAATGCTCACTTTTCATTGTTTGTGATCACGATGCTGAGCGTGCTTGGGATGAGTGGTTGTATGGGCGCACTGACCAATGAAGGTCCCGACCAATTGACGATCACTCCTGCGCAATACCGCGATGCATTCGACGCCGCCGCTCAAACAGCTCGCGAAATGGGATACAAGGTCGTGGTCGTTGATCGATCAAATGGAATCATCGAGACCGAGCCGCGCCATGCGGGTGGTGCTCTCGAACCTTGGCGATTCGATAATGATGGATTTGAAGAGGCGACTGCAAACACAATTGCAAGTCGTCGAAGACGGATTCGGTTTGAGTTCGTTCCAGTTGGCGTGCATCTCGATGCACTTCAGGCAGATCCTGTTCTGCATGGTCCCGCAATTCCCGGAAGCACTCGAGCGCAAGACCGATTCGATGTGCAAACATGCACCGGACCAATCGACATGGATGTGTGGGTCTATATAGAGAGGTCGTTCACCGAAGGAACCAAGCCGTCGACATATTCGGGAAGTTTGGCGTCGAACTGGACGAATAAACTTGATGTCAAGCCTGCGGATGCAAAGGACGAATCGACGCGGGATAGCACGAAATGGACCCCTATTGGGCGCGATCTGGCGTATGAGCGGACGATTGTCCAGCGGATTGAAGAAAGCCTGAACTCGCCGAAGTAGGTTGAGGCCGCAGAGGCAGCAGCGAAAGTCCTATAACAAAATTAATCCTCTAATTTTCTGATTCTTTTGACATTTTAGACCTAGAACGCACCTTGAATACGGATGGACATATGTGGCGCTAAGGCGATCACACTTTTCTTACGGTTTTTGTGTGAGATGGCTGGCTTGAATTCAACGTTAAAAAATGAAATCAAAAATGAAATCAGAAATGAAAAATCGACGACATGCCAAATTTGCATTGATTGCAATACTCGCATTGAGCGGAGTCGCACTTCTATCGACATCAGTTCTCGCGCTGCCTGGTGGAGGCGGACAAGTGCAAGT
>CAMAXY010000056.1 GCA_945862215.1 Singulisphaera sp. GP187
CAAAGCGCGCTTGACATCCACCGTCGATGGCTCACCCGCCCTTCCCTCCAGCTTGATTTCCAGCTTGATTCCCAGCTTGATTTGGAGTCTGAGGTTTCTTCGCTGCACGGCGACCCTCTTGAATGCGTCGATTATTCCCGTCAATATCAATGAGGGTCTTGCCCGCGGGTGGAAAGATCGGCGCGTTGAGATATGTATATGCCTCGGTTCGCAGATGCGCACGCATGTCGTGACCGCGTCTGCGTTCACGCTCCGCACGCTGTGCACCAATATCGATCGGTGCGACAACAACTTTTTCGCCAGGGCCAGGATCAGCCTGCGCAAGAATGCGACCATCGAAGTCGACGATCATCGATCCACCAGGCCATGAAAATGGCGGATATCCCGTCATCTGAGCACCTTGATTCGCGGCGACGACAAACATCGTGTTCTCGGCGGCACGCGCGCGATTGAAAAGCGTCCACCAATCCATCGGTGGCGTTGCGCCCCACGGATCCATATATGCACTCACGCGCACTGCGACTTCGGCACCATTGAATGCAAGTTGGCGAATCGCTTCTGGAAAGAGCCAGTCATAACAAATCGCACAACCAATGTTTCCGATTTCAGTCTGCGCAACTGGAAACATCGTCGCTGGATCCGCACCAACATCATGCGGCGAAGCGTGCACTTCCCACGGAATCCACGGATTCACTTTGCGATAGATGCTGCGAACGCCGCCCGGACCGCAAAGCACCGTCGTGTTATAGACAACGTCATCGCGGTCGGCAGGCGCTTCGAGGAATGTTCCAGTCTGGATAAAAACGCCCAACTTCTGACAGAGTTTCAGGTACTTGTCGATGTGTTCGTTCGGTACGGGAACCGCGAGGTGCTTTCGAAGTTCGGCGACCGTGGCATAGACAGGTGCAGCGTGCGCGAATTCGGGAAAAGCGAAAAGTCGCACATCGAAGAATGGCTCGTATCCCGCGTAGGTCTGTTCGACCATCTCGCACATTCGATCGACGCGAGCGCCGATCTCGCTGCGGTCGCGCGGGCAATCAAAGGCGGTTTGAATTGCAGCGGCGTGGTATCTCATGTCTAGAATTTGAACCGTGTATTTTTTTCTGTGCGACTCGAAAACGGTCTTCGGCTGAAGCAATTCTTGACTGACCGTGTCTTTCCATTCCTGTGCGACTCGATGCGGGTCTTCGGCTGAAACAATTCTTGACTGACCGTGTCTTTCCAATCCTGTGCGACTCGATGCGGGTCTTCGGCTGAAGCAATTCTTGACTGTGCGCCAGCAGGCGCGCTCTATCTAAACTCGATGCGGGTCTTCGGCTGTGCGCCAGCAGGCGCTAAAACTAGTGCGGGATTTCCTTCACCGCATTTCGGTTCCACGCTGGAACCCGAACGACGATGGGACCTGTTCCCTTAATTTCGCATTGGCACGCAAGGCGACTATTGCGCTGAATACCAGGCGCCTCCTCAACTCGATCTTCTTCCGCTTCTGTCGATTCAGTCAGTTGGTCCATCCCCTTCTCGACATACACATGGCAAGTCGAGCATGCGCAGACCGCACCACAGGCATGTTCGATATTGATGCCGTGATCGATTGCGATTTCGAGCAAAGATTCGCCCTCGCCGCCCATCAAATCCCACTCAGTTCGATCGGTGCCAGTCAGGCCGGCAGAATCTTCCAAAACAAATTTCACATGAACAATGGGAGGTCCGTGTTCATGTCCGTCGCGCTTGAGATGCATGGAGCCAAGTGTAGGCACTTCCAGCAAGGTCGAGCAGTTAGGATGATCTCTTCGTAATGACCTTGAACGCCATGCCAAATATCCCACCCGATCCACTTGCGCTGACGAGCCAGGAATTTATTGCCGCTGCTGCTGCGCTTGGGAAATCCAAGCATGAATCGCTTGGGGCATACCGCGCGTATCACCGCCAAGGTGTGCGCACATCGTGGATGGCGGAAGATCCACCGGCAACCCTTCAACACACAGTTGATGAGCGCACGATGAAATTTCTGCTTTCAGTTGGCGATGATCTGGAAACTGAAAGTGTCATCATTCCGATGCCCCACCGCGGTGGACGATTCAGCCGAACGCTCTGCATCAGCAGTCAAGTTGGTTGTGCGATGGGTTGCCAATTCTGCGAGACCGGGCAAATGGGCTTGATGCGAAGTCTTTCCGTGCGAGAGATCGTTCAACAATTGCATGTCGCACGCTTTGGAGTCCCCCACCCATTCGAAGATGAAACGCGCGCCGCATCTGGCGGATTTGATATCGCCAATATTGTCTTTATGGGAATGGGTGAGCCGATGGACAATCTTGCCGCCGTTCTGCAAGCGATTCGAATTTTCTGTGACATGAACGGACCCGCGATTGGATGTTCGCGCGTCACAGTTTCGACGGTTGGTCGCACTGCTGGCATTCGTGCACTCGGCGAGTTCATCCAAGAGCACGGACTTCGCCGCGTTGGTCTTGCGATCAGTCTCAATGCGCCCAATGATGAAATTCGAAGTTCGATCATGCCGATCAATCGTTCAGAACCAATGGCGATGTTGCGCAAAGCGATGACGGACTTTCCAAAGAGGCCGACCTCTGCGCTCTGCGTGGAATATGTACTCATTCCCGGCGTGAACGACAAACTGGAACATGCCGACGCTGTGTGCGAATTCCTGCGGGAAATCCGCTGTTCTTTGAATGTCATTCCATACAACCCGCGCCGTAACAGTCCGTGGCCTGCGCCCGATGATGCGACGGTTGATGCATTTGTCGATCGCGCAATCGCCAATGGTCAATTCACAAAGCGTCGACGAACCAAGGGCAGAACGGCGATGGCCGCGTGCGGACAACTTGGCAACGAGCGTGTGAGGCAGCGAAAGTTTGTGAGCCTCGCGATTGATCCCCCAGCAGCGAGAGAATGAAGCCTGCGACAGATCGGAAGTCGATGTGGCTCGATTGAAGAATTGCGGGGAGAGAATTTGTAATCATCACCAAGAAATGATTGAGTGGTTCTAGGAAGCGAGCTTCTCCACTGTCTCGTGTTGCATACTCTTGTTTTTTTGTAGTAAGGATCGTCTGTTTTTTACTTTCAAAATTTTGCTTTTGAAATTGAATCTGTGTTGAGATTTACGGCACAGGTTTACGGGCAAGGTTTACGGGCAGATATCGCCTTGCAAAATGCGTATGCCCTGTTTACGGGCAAAAATGATCTAGAAATGAGCGTTTTTTGCCCGTAAACAGGGGGTTGGCGAAGGCCGCGGACTCGTTACGGATTCCTCACGACACGGAAGCCGAATTCCTCGTTGAGGGTGACGGGCGTGAGGCCGCCGCGCATCGACGCGCGGCAGAAGGCGGAGTTGTTGAACCAGTCGCCGCCGCGCAACACACGGTTCGTTCCAGTCGTGGGTCCTGTGGGGTTGGTCACGCTTGCTGATGAATAAGGCTCATACCAATCCTGGCACCACTCCCAAACATTGCCTGCCATGTCGTGCAAGCCAAGTCCGTTGGCAAGCTTGCCGCCGACGGCGTGGGTTTGGCTCCCTGCGTTGCTGCTATACCACGCAATGTTGCCAAGAAGCGTGTCGTCGTTGAAACCATTTGGCTGTGCTGCATAACTGTGAAACGCCGTTGTTGTTCCGGCGCGATATGCATATTCCCATTCGGCTTCCGTTGGCAAGCGCAAACCTGTGAGAGACATAAAAGAAGTAGATCCTGATGCGATCATGTTCCAAGAGACGCGTTCGACAGGACGATTCGCCGCATTGGGATAACCGCTTCCTTGGAACCAACTCGGATTGTTCCCCATCTTCGCCGTCCACTGAGCCTGTGTCACTTCATAACGACCCATATAGAAAGGCTGCGTCAGAGTCACTTCATGCGTCGGGCTTTCGTTGGAATTGCACACATACTGAGTCGACGCACTGCAACCCATCGTGAAAATCCCCGCAGGAACCAACAACATCTCGATGTTCGTTAAAGTGTCCCGAACTCTCCACGGCAAACCTGTTGCAGTGATCGCGTTTCGAAGTGTGATATCGGTCACAACTGCCGCGTCCACATTTTGCTCTATGACCGTGTACGGAACCACATAAGTAAATGCACTCGCCGCACTCGGCGCACCATACGGCGTTGTCACCGCAACACTCACTACTGCGCCAAGAGTCCCCGCAGGCGTGACCGCCGTGATGGTCGTCGACGAAACCACAACAACACTTGTCGCTGCGACTCCGCCGACAGTCACGCTTGTCGCGCCAGTCAAACTTGTTCCCGTGATCGTGATCGGGGTGCCGCCGAAGGTCGAACCAGAAGTTGGCGAGACTGAAGAAATCGTCGTAGGCGCGAAATATATAAACGCATTCGATGCACTAGCAGTTCCGTTTGGAGTCGTCACCACAACGCTTTTCGCGCCAACAGTTCCCGCAGGGGTGACTGCAGTAACGCTTGTCGGCGAAACCACAACCACACTCGTCGCCGCGACTCCGCCGACTGTCACGCTTGTCGCGCCAGTCAAACTAGCGCCCGTGATCGTGATAGCAGTCCCACCCGCGGTCAAGCCAGAATTTGGAGTGACTGACGAGATGTAGATGATGTCAGCAGTCCTCGCGACACGGAAGCCCTTCCACTTGTCGCCGGCATTAGGGAACTCGATACCGCGCATCGACGCGCGGCAGTAGAGGGAGTCGTTGTCCCAGTAGCCGCCGCGCAACACACGGTACGTTCCAGTCGTGGGCCCTGTGGGGTTAAAAAGAGGGCTCGAGGCGTAGTACGTACTGCTATACCAATCCTGGCACCACTCCCTAACATTGCCTGCCATGTCGTGCAAGCCAAGTCCGTTGGCAAACTTGCCGCCGACGGCGTGGGTTTGGCTGCCTGCATTCGCGTCGTACCACGCAATGTTGCCAACAAGTGTGTCGTCGTTGAAACCATTTGGCTGCCCTTCTGTTGGAGACAACGCATAACTGTGAAACGCCGTTGTTGTTTCGGCGCGATATGCATATTCCCACTCGGCTTCAGTCGGTAAGCGCAAACCTGTTACAGACATGAAACCACCAGTACTTGAGATCATGTTCCAAGTGACTTGTTCGACAGGACGCGAGGGGCTGTCGGAGTATCCATAGAAAAGACTCGGATTGCTCCCCATTCTGGCCGTCCACTGAGCCTGTGTCACTTCATATCGACCGATATAAAACGCACCCAAAGTCACTTGATGCGTCGGGCTTTCGCTGGAATAGCACCCATACTGAGTCGACGCGCTGCATCCCATCGTGAATGTTCCACCTGGAACCAATAACATTTCGATGCTCGTTGAGTTGTGGCGCACGCGCCACGGCAAGCCTGATGCGGTGATTGCATCTCGCATCGTGGCGTTCGTCACAACGGCGGCATCAGGCAGAAACTCCAACACAGTTGCCCAAGGACCTGGGCATATTCCCCACCCTGTCAGAACAAATGCGAGATCGAGTCCGTTGACAATTCCATCAACATTGATGTCGCCTCCAGCGGATCCTCCGTCTGTTCCCCATGTACTCAAGATTGCTGTCAGGTCTGTTCCATCGACATTGAAATCGTGATTCACATCGGCAGGACATTGCGCCTGCGCAGACTGCGTCAGCGGAGCGAACATCAACACGGTTGCGAAAATGATTGTGCTAGCAACATTGATAAGTTTCATATTTTGACTCCAGAAGTGGATAAACCGAAAAACCTGAACTGTGTTGAAAATACCCTAAAGAAGCGAAAAGTCAAAAAAACAGTAAATTTAAAAATTGCTTTTTATGGCTTTCGTATCGCCTAGAGGAGACTCTTTGTGGCGCCGAGCTTGGACCACAGAGAAGTTTCAGCAACAACAAGCTTTTATAACAACTGGAGTGAACCTGTGCCCACGAATCCTCACACCAACAGCGTTGCTGGATTTTCGATGTTGTGCTTGACGGACTGGAGATACTCAGACGCCATTGCGCCGTCAATCACACGGTGATCGAGGCTGAGCGTCGCTTGCATCTCGTGACCAACAACCAATTGGTGATTACGCACAACGGGTTGTTCGACGGCTGCACCGCAAGCAAGAATTGCGCTGTTTGGTGGATTAATAATCGCAGTGAAGTTGTCGACACCATACATTCCAAGATTCGAAATCGTGAATGTCGCGCCCGCCATGTCTTCTGGACCGAGTCCACGAGTCCGCGCCTTTTCTGCAAGCGCCCGAGTTTCTGTAGATATTTCGCGCAAGCCTTTGCGCTGAGCTTGCGCCAACACGGCAACGACCAAACCTCCGCCACGTTCCATCGGGAGTGAAATCGCAACGCCGATATTCACATCGCCGTGCAGGATAATCCGATCACCCGCCCAAGATGCATTGAAGAATGGGTGCGCGGCCATCGCCAAAGCACATGCGCGAACAATGAAATCGTTGACGCTCAATTTGATTTTCTGAGGTTCGAGCTGTGCATTCAACATCGTTCGCAACTCGAGAAGCGGATCCATATTGAATCGCATCGTGACTTGATAATGAGGAATGGTCGATTTGCTTTCGACAAGTCTTCGCGCGATGGCTTGACGCATTCCGCTCAGCATGACCTCACTTGCGCCTGCGCCGATTGGGACGACTGTCGTTGTTGACTGTACCGGAGATGCGACATGCACAAGATCCATTCGTCGTGCACCGCCAGATTTCAGGCGCTCTGCTTCTGCGAGCACATCTTGCTTGACCACTCGACCGCTTGGACCGCTGCCCACAATCGATGCAACGGAAATGCCCATTTCTTCGGCCATTCTGCGTGCGAGAGGAGAAACTCGATGACGAACTGCATCGGACTGAACGCTCGGCGCTGAAGCACTTGCACTTGCGCTTGGCGCAGCGACTGAAGTTTTCGCTGGCGCACTGTTGATTGGAACTGACTTCGCAGCGACTGCAACAGGCGCAGCAGCAACCGCCACGATCGAACCCGCATCATCGCCGTCGACAGAGATGATTGCGATTGGAGTTCCAACTGGAACTTGCCTGCCAGCTTCAACCATGATCTTGCTGATCACGCCGTCATCAAAGACTGGCATTTCCATTGTGGCTTTGTCAGTCTCGACGTCTGCGACCACATCACCCGAAGAAACCGTATCACCTTCTTTGACATTCCAACGAACAATTGTCCCAGCTTCCATCGTGTCAGAGAGTCTTGGCATCGTCAATTGAACTGGCATGGTGATCATCCTTAACTTGGCATCCTTCGCGAAGCGCTAACTACGATAGAGACAAGAGCGCACGGCTTCCGCAATCCTTCGCGCATTCGGAAGATACTCCTGTTCGAGATTGTGTGCGTATGGCGCAGGAACATCTGCCGAGTGCACACGGTGAACATAGTTGTCTAAATCATCGAAGCATTCTCGGTGAACAAGCGCTGCGACCTCGGATCCTGGCGATCCGAAACTCCACGATTGATCGACAACAACGCACGCTCCCGTTCGCTTCACACTGCGAATGATGGAACCAGCATCCAGAGGACGAATTGTTCGCATATCCAATACTTCACAAGAAATCCCCTCTTTTTCTAGTTCGATGCCGACTTCGAGGGCGATGTTGACCATTCTGCCAAATGCGACAATTGTGCAATCGGTTCCAGCACGAGCAATCCGCGCCTGACCGAATGGAATCAGATATTCCTCTTCAGGAACTTCTCCACGCATTGAAAGCAAGCGTTCGCTCTCGAGAAAGAAAACCGGATCGTCATCGCGAATCGCAGTCTTCATCAATCCCTTTGCGTCGTATGGATTCGATGGGATGACCATCTTTATGCCGGGGACATTCGAGAAGAGACCTTCGACGCTCCACGAATGCGTCGAACCAAGTTGTCCACCCGCGCCATCGTTGCCGCGAAAAACGATTGGACAACCGAATTGTCCACCAGACATATAGAGCATCTTGGGAGCGTTATTGAGAATTGGATCAGCCGCAACCAAACTGAAAGACCACGACATAAATTCGACGATTGGACGAAGTCCCATCATCGCAGCGCCGATTGCCATACCAGCAAAACCAGACTCGCTGATCGGCGTGTCGATCACTCTGCGCGGCCCGAACTCATCAAGCATTCCGCGACTGACCTTGTATGCGCCGTTGTACTGCGCAACTTCTTCGCCCATCAACATGACGCGCATATCACGCCGCATTTCTTCGGACATCGCCTCTCGAACCGCGTCGCGAAACTCGATCTCTCTCATCGTTGCGATACTCATAAAAGGTCTGCCTTTCGATCAATCGTGGTATCGATCGCATTGAATTTGCATTCGATCTCTGCTCCGCCAAGCATTTCTGGCTCGCTCGTTCCGGTGTATGGACCCCACCGCTCTCGGTAGACATCGCGGTACAGATCGCTGGTCGGCGGAGTAGGCGAATTCTCCGCCCAATCCATTGAAGCCTTCACGGTCGCTCGAACTTCGCGCTGAATTTCTTTGTGATCATCCTCGGTCAACCCACGCAATTCCAGATGCGCCTTCAACACGCCAATTGGATCACCTTGCTCGTATCGCTCTTCTTCTTCGCGCGTTCGATACTTGCGCGGATCGGACATCGAGTGACCCTTGAAACGATAACAACGCATGTCGACAAAGATCGGACGTGACGTTGCACGAACCTTGTCAACGAGTTCCTTCATCGCCCAATATGTCTCGATCACATCCATTCCATCGATCTCGACGCCTTCCATTCCATACGCTTCGGACTTCACACTGATTTGGTGCCCCATCGTGGTTCCTCGAACAATCGAAGTGCCCATGGAATATCCATTGTTCTCACAGATAATGATCACGGGTAAATCAAAGAGACCCGCGAGATTCATCGCCTCGTGAACGCTGCCTTGATTGAGCGCGCCATCACCCAAGAAAGCAAGCGTCACTCGATTTGACTTGCCGCCATTCTTGTCCGCATTGATCACTTCATCTTCGTACTTTGTCGCGAAAGCCAAGCCAACTCCCAGCGGAATTTGTGCGCCGACAATGCCGTGACCGCCAAAGAGATTGTTATCGCGGTCGAACATATGCATCGAACCGCCCTTGCCCTTTGCACAACCACCGATGCGTCCATACATCTCAGCCATGCAATGCTTGGGATCCATTCCACGCGCGAGCGCATGACCATGATCCCGATACGCAGTCACGATGGGATCTCTTGCTTCAGTGGCAGCAATCGTCCCAACTGCGACGGCTTCTTGACCGATATAGACATGGCAGAAACCACCAATTTTTTTGTCTTGATACGCCTGCATGCATCGCAATTCGAACTCGCGAATGAGCATCATTTCGCGCAGCCAATTCTTCGCCGTTGCCATCGGAACTTCTGGGCGATTGGACTTTGGTCGAACTTGACCGTCTGCGTTTGATGATGCGCTCGTTGGCATTGATTGGATTGGGGATGTGATAGGCGAAGGGCTGGCGTGTGACATAAAGAAAAACTCACTCCAAGCCCTTGAATATAGGGAGAAGAGGCGTTCGAGGCAACCGTCTCGAGACAGAAATCAACTTATTGCTGCGCAGGCTTGGAAGAATTGCCTTTTTCCACCTGCACAAGGTGGCGTTTTTCCAAATCTCCTGCAAGACGAGCTTGCAGAATCATCACAGCAGTTTCCAACTGAGGATCGATTCCCGTGGCAAGCAAGTCGCCGACGATGGGTCTCAAATCCATTCCAACTTGATTCACTTCACCTTCATCGAGTCGGTCAAGCGCCAAGCGCATTTCACCGCTTTTCTCCGCTTGCGGCGGAGTGATCTTGACAACCAGGTCAGGATTGACTCCCCAATCTTTACTCGACGCACGACGGTGGACAAGTCGACCCTTCGCTTCGCCTTCGATTGGAGGAAGAACGTAATACTGAATCGTCACCTTCACCGCAGCTTCATTTGGACCATCTGCCAGCGGCTGAACTGTCTGAACACTTCCCTTACCGAAACTTCGCTCTCCCAAAACAACCGCGGCGCCGTGCGCTTGCAAACTGCCAGAGACGATCTCGCTTGCACTTGCACTGTTGCCATTGACGAGCACCACCAACGGCAGACCTTCGAGGGATGAACGCGTCTTCTCGGCCATAAAATTATTCACCATGTTTCCGTCTCGGTCTTGCACCGAAACAACGGAACCATCGGGCACAAAGAGATTCACAAATCCAACGGCGCTCTTCAGCAACCCGCCTGGATTTCCGCGTAGATCCAAGACGAGCCCATTCAGTGATCGTTCCTTTCGCATCTGGCGAATCGCGTCCATGAAGTCATCGAATGAATCTTCGTTGAATCCAGACAAACGAACGTAGCCGATGCCGCTGATTGGATCGATCCACCAATCCCACAGTGGATTTCCTTTCGAGTCCAACTGCGACTTCCACCAACCATTGACTGATCGCATCTTGATACTCGCACGCTTGAGAGAAAATTCCAACGGGTCTGGGACATCGTTGCGCTGGATCGTCAATTTGACTGGCTTTCCAACGGGACCAGTGATGTTGTCTACAGAGCGATTGAGCGTCCATCCAACTGTGGATTGATCATCGACTGCAATGATCTTGTCTCCTGGGCGAATACCTGCACGCGATGCAGGCGAACCTTCGAGCGGATTGACAATCATCAGTTCGCGTTTGTCGTTGTGACGAATCAGAATTCCGACTCCCACAAAATTTCCTTCGATGCTTTGGCGGAAGCGCCGCAAATTATCTGGCCAGATGATTTCCGAATAATCATCCTCGTATTCTTTGGAAAGTTGTGCGGTCGCGCCTTCGCCAAACTCGCGCAAGATCACTTCATTTGGAATTTGGACCGTTGCATCGTTTGCTGCAAGCACATCAGTGATCACCGATTGATAATCAGATGCGCCTAACTTTTTCTTGGATGCGCTGATTTCTTTCAGCCGAGCATCGAGTGTTGTGCGCATCGCCTGAACCTTTGCAGGATCAGCGAGACCTGGAAAGTTTTCGGAAAGTTGCGGGGTTTGAAGCAATAACTCGACGGAGTCAAGTCCACCCTTGAGAAGAGGATTCCAACCCGCATTGGTGACATGCTCGCTGGCTGCTTGACGAAGTCCCATCAGCACGAGCTTGGGTGTGATCCCCTTCATTCGCTCTTTCCAATCATCTTTGAAGAGTTCGTTGAATTCTGGTTCCTCTTCATCTGCAACTGGGATTTCTTTCCCTTCAGCTTTCAAGTTCGCCTCGATGCGCTTCAACTGCACTTTGCGCAGTCGATAGAGTTCGCGCGGAGCGAATTCGGCAATCAAAGTCACACGCCGATTCAGATCGTCCAACTCTGTATCAATTCGTTTGTAATCGACCGTGTCTGCTCCGTCATGAAACGCCTTCTGTCGAAAAAGTATTTCTTGAGCCAGGAGAACATCGCCCTGTGCCAGTGCCTGCTTGATTTCAGCGGTGGCAGCCGTTTCGACGGCGCGACCATCTTCTGAATCCAGCCACATCCGCCAATCTTCCGTGGACATCAGAAACTTCATATTGACCGCATGAACCATCGCCATATTGATCTCATTTGCAGCCATTGCAACTGCAAGGTCGGCTTTGCGCTTTGCCAAATCCTTCAGTCGAGTCGCTTCGTTTTCAACAAGATGATTGTCGCGTTGCTGAATAGATTTCTTCAGTTCGAGCAATGCGGGACTTTCGCCTTGCGGAACAGATTCGAGCAACACATTGACGCGAGCGAGATCATCTGCCTTTGCCGCATCCCAGACTTGTGTGCTCCAATCGGAGAGAACAGTTGGGACTGGAGCTGCAGTTTGATCCTGCGGAGCAGCTGCAAGAGAGCCACTTGTGATGGCAAGAATGGCGGAAAGAAGTCCAACATTTCCAATCGCCATCCATTTCACATTGAACATTGCATTTTTCCTGAAGTTGAGTTGATTAAATGAGACCTAGTTATAGTCTTATTCTGCCTTGGAAGTTCAAGTAGACAGGCATTGTTTTTCGATATTCTCCAAACTGTCCCATCGATCAATCCAAAGTAATGCCTACGAAGCCATCCAACTCCTATCCCTGCGACAATTGTGGTTATGACCTCCGCGCGACAAAGAGTGAAGTTTGTCCAGAATGCGGCTGCAAAATCAACCGCCGGATCCATGTACAAAGTTCGATCGATCAGAATGAATCGCAAGTTGTTATCGATGCTCTTGGGGATTTTCGCAAGGGAGTCGACTGGACACTCGTGGCTTGGCTGGGCTGCGTTGCAATTCCATTTGTTGGCCAGTTGGCGTGGGTTGTGCTTGCACTGGTCAGCGGCTGGCGAATGATTGCGCTGGGGCGGCTGGAGAGTTCGGGCTTTCTCGACGGATTTAAACAACACAAATTGATTCAGGCCTGGCCTTTCTATATGAAGATCGAATTGGCGCTCGCAATCTTTGGTGCGTTGTGCACTCTCGTTGCGTCGATGAACGTTGTGCCCCCCGTGCTCTTTGCTGCGCTGGTCCTGATGCGTATCGCGTGGCTTGGGCTTGTGAGCCTCAATAATTTTTCGGTGGGAATTCTGGGATTCCAAGTAGTCAAGAAGTTTGAAGGAGAAGCGCCCCATCCAGCATTTCGATTCTTGCCTTTGGTCATCTTCGGCGCGCCAATACTTTCGATCCCATTTTTTCTGCAGACCATAGTGGCTGAACTTGCCAAGATTCCTGGCTGGGTCAGCACCATTTCAAATCTGCTTTTGATCTTTGCGTGCATTCTTGGAATTGCAAGCGTCATCTTGATTCATACTGTGCTTGAACAAGCATCTGATGCCATCTATGAATCAAAGAAAAAGCGCTCGGCACGGCGAAAGAAAATGGACAATGTCGAGATCGAAAACTGGCCGGCGACTGCGCATTTGAAGCAAACGATTTTTCCAGATCCACCGCCAGCGCCGGGTGATGGCGATGTGATTCCATTTGAAAATGACTCGACAGATCCGAGTCGTTCTTAATCGCCGTTGGCGGAGAATTCAGTGCGCAACGAAAGCGCTCTCGGCAAGATCGAGCGCACGAGCCAAACCCGCAGCTTTGTTCGCAGTTTCTTCGTATTCCTTGGATGGATCGCTGTCCATCACAACGCCTGCTCCAGCTTGAAGGTGATACTCCCAGGCGTGATTCACTTTGGCGATCTGCGCTGTCGGCGACACTGGAACGACAATTGTGCGAAGTGCGATTGCCATGTCAAGATCACCATTCCATCCCATCGCACCAAGTCCGCCTGCGTATGGACCGCGACGCAGCGGTTCGAGTTCGTCAATGATTTGGATCGCACGAACTTTCGGCGCGCCACTGACAGTACCGACGGGCAATGTCGCGCTGAGTGCATCCCACGCATCGCATTCGCTGCGAAGCGTTCCAGTAATGGTCGATGAGATATGCATCACGTGCGAGAAACGTTCGATTTCCATGCACCGATCGACTTGAACTGAACCAGATTCACAGACGCGTCCAAGATCGTTGCGACCTAAATCAACCAGCATCGTGTGTTCCGCGCGTTCCTTTTCATCTGCAAGCAATTCTTTTTCGAGTGCCAAATCTTCGGCAAGTGTCGCACCACGCATTCGAGTGCCCGCAAGCGGTCGATTGACAACTTGTTTCCCACGAGTTCTGCAAAGAATCTCTGGACTCGCCGCAACAAGAATGCATCCGCGTGCTTGAAGATAGACCTGATATGGGCTGGGATTGACGACTCGAAGCGCGCGATAGACATCGAATGGATCGACAGCGCTCTTGCGCACGAAGCGTTGACTCAGGACAACTTGAAATGCATCACCTGCAGCGATGTATTCCTTCGCACGAGCGACGGAAGATTCGAATTTCGCCCGGCTGGTCAAACTCGTTCCAGCGTCGCGCGGTCGCGCAGAAGTATCGAGATCGATTCTTCCTGTTGGTATATCCAAATGTGTTGCGGTCAAACGATGCTCAATCTGATCGAGCGCCTTTGCACCCGCAATTGTGATCGAATGGTCGGCGTGTTCGCCAGGCAGAATTGCACAGACGATGAACAGCGTCTTGGTCGCATGATCAAACACGACAACATCGCGGTAAAGCGCCATGTGCATATCTGGCAAATTGCGATCATCCTTCGGCGCGCGATC
>CAMAXY010000057.1 GCA_945862215.1 Singulisphaera sp. GP187
GCGGCCCAGGCAGCGGCCCTTGCTGCGGCGCAAGATGCACTGGCTGCGTTTACTGCAGCAAGCGCAGTGGACGCTGCTGCGACGGACGCACAAACTGGAATGGGCAAGTTAGATCTTGCGATTGATGCAATGCTGAATGCGCGGGATGATGCAGGTGCAGCGAGTGCAACACAGGATGCCGCCCAAGCCTTCCGTGATATTGCTCAGGCTCGCGGTGCAGAAGCGCAGGCGCAAATCGATATACATAGCAAAGCAGCAAACGAAGCGAACAACGCCCAGTTGGATGCAGCCCAGGCGCTCGTGGAAGCGCTTGGACATCTCGACAGTGCGATTGAAAATAGTGGCTTTACAACAGACTCCGTTGCAGCCTGTCTTGCGGAGCTCAATGAACAAAATCAGGGTGCGGCGACATCTGCTGCCATCGCAGCGCGCGGATTCGCAGAGGCTGCTCAAGTCAATGCGGATGACGCTGGAGTTTCGGCGGTTGATGCAAATGAAGCGTCAGGTGTTGCTGGAAGTCAGACTTCACTCTCAGCAGATGCACTCTCGTCTTATACCTATCGGCTCGAGGAGATTCGAGCCGCACTCGCAAATGCGGTTGCAAATTCAGCAGAAAGTGCGCGCAATGCAGTTGGTTCAAGTGCAGCAGCGGGAACAGCGCAAACTTATGGCAACGCATTCGCTTTACAATTCACGGGCTCTGACGCTTCGCAAGCGGCACTCGATGCTGTTGAACGTGCCCTGACTTTGGCAGCGGATGCGAATGGCTATGCACAGAACGCTGCAAATGCACGCGACGATGCTGCTGCGGCGCTTGCGGCAGTCACGAATGAATCTGGAGACCCACTTGACTTCAGCGCAACAAGTGCGTCCGCAGAACTTGCTGCGGCCCAAGCAGGTGAGGCCGATGATGCAGGGATCGAAGCTGCTCGACTCGCCACAGTTGCGGATGCTGAGGCGGCGACAGCGGAGACGGCAGTGGGGGCTTTGGATGGACTTGTTGGAGCGCAAGTTGCCTTGGCGACGAGTCAGAATGTTTTCTTGGATCTGTCGATTATTGCCGACGATGCAAATGGAATGTTGGACACCGTGCAGAACTTCTCAGACGAAGCTGCGGCGAGAGTCGTGATAACAGAAAGCGACGTAGTTGCTGGCGAAACAGCGGTTGTAAATATCGATGGATTACTCGGTGAGTTTCATGAAAATTTGGGGGCGCTCCTTGTTGCGCTGGACAATCAAGACCTCGATGGAGCAAATGCGATCACGAATGACTGGGCGACGCTTGGCGGTCAAGCAACAAATGTCCTTGTCAGTGCGACTGACGCAAGTTTGTCAGCAACTTCAACAGCGACCTACTTCGGATGGGAATACGCAATTGAAGCAACGCAAAGCCTTCAGGTCGGAATCGAAAATGATGCCTTCGCGGCGAATGACGCAAGCCAACAAGTGGCAACTGCTGCTGAGGCAGGTGCATCAAGTGCAAATGACGCTGCAGCAATGGCTGGCCTCTCTCACCAGTTTGCCGCGGCAGCAATTGCCGGTGGTTCGTCGCAATCAGTAATGATCAATGCGGTAGCGACTGCATCTTCCAATTTGGCCACACTTGCAGAAACTGCTGCTCAAGGTGCGAGCGACCTTTCGCTCTCGGCGAAAAGCGTTTCTACAACCCTTGCGAATCGTATTTCTATCACAGATTTTCAAGCAGTATCCAATGCTCAACAGGTCGCCCTCGCAAATGCGCAGAGAGCGTTGGAAGCATTGGAATCCGTGCAGGGAACTTATGATCTTGGGTCAGCCGAATCCAACGCCGCCAGGGAAGCGATCCAAACTCTTGTAAACAAGATTGAAACAGATTCTGCCGCTACGAATGTCGAGTTCCAAGGAGTTTCAGTTGCAGGTTATGCCGCTCAGATTGACAGTGCGATTTCAGTTCATGAAGTGGCATTCGAAAGTTTGCAAGGCGCAAGCGATGGTGCTTCCCAAAATTTAGACTCTGCGATTGCTGCACGAGATGAATCTCAATTGCAAGATACAAATGTTTTTGATTCGTTCGAGCAGATGCTTCTT
Source organism: Singulisphaera sp. GP187 (assembly GCA_945862215.1). Lineage (GTDB taxonomy): Bacteria > Planctomycetota > Phycisphaerae > Phycisphaerales > SM1A02 > F1-60-MAGs104. Next base: position 2,068 of record CAMAXY010000057.1, read on the forward strand.
GCGATGAGTTCTGGCGATGCGAATTTGGCGATGTCTTTTTCGCAGACTGCTCGTGAGCAAGCTGATTCTGCAAATGATGCAAAAGATGCTGCCGAAAGTGCTCGCAACGCTGCATCTGATCAAGATGAAGCTGCCGCAGGACTCGCAGCAACCTCGCACGCACAAGAACTGCTTGCACAAGATGCTCTCGATGCGGCAAAAGCACTGTCGCCAAGTATCAATGAGAACTCCGCGCTTGCTCAACAGCGAGCATCGGATAGCCAAGTCTCAGCTGGATTTTCCCAAGACGCAGCAACTCTCGCAGGATCTGAGCTCGCTCAAACAATCGCTGATCGAGCACTTGCGCTGAGTGTGATGGCTCTCGAACGTGCTTCTGCAGCAATTGCAGCGCGCGATACTGCGCTCGAGCAAGTTGCGATGGGAAGTTCGGCGATCGAGCAAGCATCTTTCCAACAGTCGGCCAGCCTTGCTGGGCAAGCGCATCAGTTTGCCTTGGATGCAAGTATCGCTGCGAAAGATGCACAATCATTTGCCATCAACGCGGACAATTATGGAAATCTTGCGCAAAGTTCTGCTGGCGCATTCTTGGCTAGCGCTGATGCCTTTGCATTTCGAGTTGATGCGGATGTTGCCCTTGGCAATACGATCTTTGCTCGCGATTCTGCATCTCAAGCGATTGGTGTTCATAACGAGGCTCTCACAACTGTGTCATCGCTCTTTGTATCTGCGGGAGTTTCGCTGACCGAAGCGCAAAGTCAAATGAACTTCGCAGTTGACTTTTCGAACGATGCTCATACTTTTTTCCTTGCGACGAAATATCAGGATTTTGCGAACGCATTCAATGCTGACGCAAGTGCCACCCAAAGCGAGTTCGCGTCGCTCGCATCTGACTCCTCTGCCATCGAAACGCGGGAATATGCGAATATGGCTTTGGAACAAGTTGCGATCTCGCAGCAAGCAGGGGATGATTATTCGGTTGCATTGGCTCAAGCCAATGCATTCGCGGCAGTCGCAGGAACGGCGACGACAGGCGCAACCAATTCCGCCGGCCAAGCATTGGCATTTTCTCAAGCGGCAACCAATTTCGCAGTTGTGATTGGGTCTGCTCAAGCGAATAGTGCAAGAGACTTTGCCCTTGCCGCACGTGACCAAGCCATCATTCAGCGCGCAGGTGCTGTTGCATCCAGAGATGCTGCGCTTGCTGCCGCCGATGCTGCGCGTTCTATGGGAGACCGAGTTTTCTTCACTCGAACGGCGGAAATCGCGGCTGATACGGTCTATCGTGCGGATCAAGCTCGATTCTTTGCCGATCAAGCGATACAAGCTGCCACTAATGCCCGAACAGATGCCGCCAGTGCAATGGCTGTTGCAAACGGTGGATTAGGTCAAACCATCTCGCCGTCGAATGAATGATTGGAAGCCATTCTTCGAGCGTGTTTTTCAAACTCGCTCCATAATGCACCTGTGAAGCGTTTTTCATGGATTGCATTTGCAGTTGGGTTCAGCGCAACGGTCATCGTCGCACTGCTCGCATGGCTTGGTGTGCTGAACAACTGGGAATTTGATTCGATTGATTGGCGTTACCAACACGCACGATCCATCGCGGAACCATTGTCTGATCAGATCGCGCTTGTCGTCATCGATGACAGTTCGCTCAACACCTTCGGACGTTGGCCATGGCCTCGTCGAATACTCGCTTCTGCGATCGGTGAAATCGATCTTGCTGGAGCCCGCACTGTGGCGCTCGATCTTCAATTGAGCGAGCCAGATACCGAAGTTGGTGGCGACGATTCTCTCGCGACTGCGATGGCAGGTCTGCGAACTGTTTTAGGAATGGATGTCAGTCGAAAGTTCACGCCGGGAGTGGAATGGGAAACTCCAGAAGGGAAAATCGAACTCGCAGCGGTCATCGATGTCTTGTCATCACAAATTGACGGGGATTCTGTACAGGTTGCAGACAGTGCGAAACTGACGAGTGCTCGCCGAGATTCTTTCCTCGAAAATCCGCTTTGGTTTAAGGGGTTGGCAGCATGGAAAGTCATTTGGCAGAGCGCCGCGCAAGGCCGGATTCCGCCACTGGAGGAATTGATTTTCAAATTGAAAGGTGGAAACAATTCTGGGAAATTTGCCGAGCGCAATCTAATCGAGAAACTGTGGGAGCGGGCGCGGAGTTGGCGCGAGTTTCAAGAGGAAATGGTGCACGATGCAGAACACCAAGCATTGCTCGGTGGACATGACCATGAACCTCCTATCTCAGTCTTGGCCGAAAAAGCTTCTGGTCTTGGTGTGCTGACGAACGAGAAAAGTGAAACAGATGTTGATGGCGCAAAGCGTCGCACTGGAACAACCTGGCAGATTCCAAGTGGGCATACATATCAACTTGGGTTGGTGTCCTCTGCAACACACATGGGCATGAAGTCGAGCGACATTATTGCAAGCAAGGACTCGCTCCAATTAGGGCAGACAACCATTCCTTTGCAGAATGGAATTATGAAGTTGGACTGGCCGACTTCAACCTTTGATGGTGGATTTGAAAAGTGGTCACAGAGTGAAATGGAAGGTCAAGAACGTCACGCAGTTTCGATTGGAACTTTGATTGGTCTCAGCGAGGATCGTGAGCTACAAAGAAAAAACGAAAAACGCCTTGATGAGCAGCGTGCGAAAGTTCTTGGGTTCGTTGCGGAGTGGAATACGCCTGCAATTGCAGGGAAGTCTTCGAAAGAATTCGCCGAGATTCTAGACGACGCAAGGATGAATGATGCGATCCCTGCGAATGCTGCTGATGCGGTCGACGACTATCAGAAAATCTCCGAAGAAGTAGATCTAGGTTCAGTCGATATTGCGAAACGTTCGGGTGAACTTCGAAAAAAGTTGAACGACAAACTGGTCTTCCTCGGTTGGACCGCAACAGGCGCATTGGCGGATTTCATCCCGACTCCATATAACCCGAAAACGCCAGGGGTTTTTGTGCATGCCGTCGTTGCAGATATGGTGCTGAGCAATCATTCGCGTGATGAAGCGCCAGATTGGATACAGCCGCTCGCCATCTTCTTGTTCGGTGGAATGGCTTCGCTTTGCGCATGCCGACTCGCCACTGGTTGGAGTGCATTTGCATCCGCCATTCTTATGACAATTTGGCTTTGGTCTGCGGGCCGATTTGCATTCAATGACTTACATCTCATTATGCCACTTGTTGGACCGGCAATTGCGCCGATCCCATCATGGGCGCTTGGGACTGCTGCCATTGCGATTGTGACTTCGAGAGACAAAGCGCGCATCACACGACAGTTCTCGGCGCGAGTTTCACCACAACTGGTCGCACGATTGGCAAACAATCCTGGTGCGCTAACCATGAGCGGTCAAGAACGAGAAATCACGGTGATGTTTGGAGATCTTGCCGGATTTACGACGATTGCAGAACAACTTGGCGGTCCTGGTGTGGTAAGCACTCTCAACTTATATCTCGGTCGCTTATCAAATGAGTTGGTGAATCGAGATGCCTATGTCAATAAATTCTTGGGCGATGGGTTTATGGCATTCTGGTCAGCATTCGGCGATGAACCACGGCAGGAATCACTTGCAGCAGAGAGCGCAGTCGCATGCCAAGCTGCGATGAAGGAGTTAGGACAGAATTCCGAATTCGGGTCACCGAAGATTTCTGTGCGACTTGGAATTGCAACTGGAATGGCAGTCGTGGGAGACTGCGGTGCGCCACCGAAACTGAACGATTACACCGCGATTGGCGATGTCGTCAATCTTTCGGCGCGATTGGAAAGTGCGAACAAACAATTTGGGACGGGCATCCTGATCGACGGTGCGACGCATCGGGGAATCATCGCGCAGGGGGGGAATTCGTCCATCAAGATTCGAGCACTTGGGGCAATTATTGTTGTTGGTCAGTCGAAGCCAATCGAAATCTTCGAAGTCGTTGGACTTGATGCAGATGATTTGTGGATCGCAGCAACGGAACATGCCGCAGCACTGTTTCGTGCACAAAAAAACGATGAATCCGCCGCAGCATGGAAAGAATTCGAGACGCGTTTTGGCGAATCGAAAGTTTCCAAGATGTACTTGGAGGCGATTGAATTGATTCGAGAAGGCGAAGAAGTATCGGACGGAGTCTTGCGTCTTCGAGCAAAGTAAATGCTAGAAGAGTCTCTTCACAATGATCGCAGTACGGTCATCGTCTGTTGCCTTCGCTTGCGCAAATTCGAGCGAACAGCGATCGAGTTCTTGGCGAATCGCATCTGCGGATTCATCTTTCAGTCTTCGGATTACTTCGAAAACTCCGTGCTCGCTCCATAAAGTTTGCGTAGGCGACATTGCTTCGTAATAGCCATCGGTGATCAAGATCAACATGTCACCAGCGCCCAGTTCGACGATCCGTGTTTCCTCATAAGAAAATCCTGGCATCAAGATTCCAAACGGCGGGGCATCGCTATCGATCTCTTCGAAGTGATCCTTCTCGCGTCGGTAGACATACACGGGACCCTGTCCTGCGCTGAAACATTCAATGCTCGCCGTAGCAAGATCCAGAATCCCAAGCCATCCAGTCACAAAGCGCCCTGATGGAAGATCTTCGTTCAATTGCGTATTCATTTCACGGGCGATCGGACCCAATTTTTGGCCAAGACGAGCTGAGATACGAAGCATTCCTCGGGCCTGCATCGACGAGAGCGCGGGGCCTACACCATGGCCAGTTGCGTCACCAATAAAAAAGAAGACTTTGTCAGCTGCTTCGTCACTATTTGCAATGGTTCCATCTCGCATTCCAAAGACATCGAAGGCATCTCCTCCGCATTCTTCGGCGGGAGTACTGAATGCAGCGATGTCAAATGCAGGATGGGCTGGTAAAAACTTAGGGAAACAACTCTCTTGGATTTCTTTCGCGACTGACATTTCTTTTTCTAACTTCACTTTGTCCAAGTGATCTTGAATCAGATGAGCACGCCGAAGCGCGATACCAGCTTGCGATGCGATTCCAGAGCCGAGTTGTTCGTCGGAAAGATCGAAAACTCCTTTGGACGTGTTGAGCACTTGCGCCACTCCCACCAGATCCCCAGCATGATCAACCAGTGGAATCGCCAAGATCGATTTCGTTCGATAGCCAGTTCGCTTGTCTACCTCGCGGTTGAATCGATCGTCGGCGTACGCGTCTGGAATGTTGATGATCTCTCGACTTGTCGCGCATGCGCCTGCAATCCCAGCTGTTGCAGGGAAACGAATTTCACCGCTGCTCGATCCCGCGACTCCATGTGCGACGTGAATCACAAGCTCATTTGTATTCTTGTCGTATGTGAAAACAGTTGCGCGATCGGCATCGAGAAGATCTCTCAATGCATCGATGATCACTCCCAGAACAACAGGTAAATCAGAAGATTCTCCAAGCCGCTTGGAGATTTCAAGCAATTTCTCGAGCGCGTCATCATGATGACCCTTTCCAGCTTTTTTTTCTTGGTTGTGGGGCATCGGGCAATCTCGTTTATTTCTTTTCCGTTGATGTCGCAGGGGGAGTTGCTGCTGCTGCCACAGAGGCCTTTGTCATCTGGGGATAGAGCAAAATGCGATCATGACACATCAAGATCAGATCGTTTGAACCGTCACCGCTGACATCTTGGATGATCGCTTGACTTGGTTCAAACTCTCGCGGTTCTCCACCAGAAAAGAGGCGACTTTCGAAGACACGGAAACTGAGCGCGGGAAGCAAAGTATGAGATTTACTGATTCCAAGTACATCGAGCATCTGCTTACCCGCGTCAAGCACAACCAAGTCTGTCATCCCGTCTTGATTCAAATCACCAACGCCAAGTTCATGAGGAACACGACCAAGATCATCGGTACGCCACGAGGAGAGTTCGTCAAGCTTCTCGCGCGTTCCACTGAATCGCATCACGCCGAAGCCATCATTTCCCACGAGCAGCAATCCTTGATCTTTTCCACCAGTGAACGGACCAGCGGCGATCGAGTTGAACTTGAATCCTTTCACGTCGAATTCATCAGCCTGCTTCCACTTCTTCGCCATCGCATCGCGTGTGAAGATAATGACTTTGCCATTCTCACTATCGCCCGCGGCAATTCGGTCGCCTTGTCGAGTGATTGAACTGAACTTTGTATCACCGCGCGGGGCGTTGATTTGCTCAACGACTTGCCATCCGACTTTGGGATCAAAGCGAAGTGCGCGAATAAAGTTCCGATCGGCAACGAGCAATTCTGGACGGCCATCACCGTCGATATCAGTTGTTGTGGTGTTCTGCGCATTCGCCGCCTGCGCCAAGCCAAACTGGGCCATATCTTTACTTTCGAAAATCTTGAATGTCGGCGGAGCATCTTTCGCATCGCCTTCCTTTGGCGTTTCGTGACGAAGCATGGTCATCGGCTTGTCGGGAGTGAAAAGCAGGAGGTCTGTCAACGAATCTTGGTCTGCATCCAGCGCAAGAATTGTGTCGGGTGCACGGCTGAGTGCTCCAAGCGGAATCGTCACTTTGCCTGTCGTTGAACCATCTGCTGGCTGCAATTCGATGGAATAGTTACGACCATCTTTGCCAATGATCGCCACCCAATTGCGTCCATCGATATTGACCAGCCCAAGTGCTGCCGGAACATTTCCGCCGGTAAGAGGCATCGTCTGGGGAAAATCAAGTCCGTCGTTGCTGAACGAAGTTCGTCCAACGACGCCTTCTTTTTCGCTGCTGAGGAAAACTTCAGCCTTGCCGTTGCCGTCAATATCCCCAGCAACTATGAAGTCAAGGTCACTATACGCGGGTGAATTTTGCATGCCGACAAATCCACGACCAGGAACCTGCTGAAAAATAGAGACAGCATTGGCTTCGGTATTCGTCGCCATGAGATCTGGAAAACCATCGCCGTTGATATCTGCAATCGCAGTATCTCGTTTGCGATTGCCGGAATCAGTGAACGCCCACGTCTGAAGACTCGCCTCGCGGTCGCCGCCTTCAGTGATAGGTTCGTTAGCAACCTTGAACAGAACGACGCGACGAGATGGTTTTTCAACCACTGCGAGCGCAGCGCCTTTTTCCCCTGGAAGTGGCACAATTTCTGCATCTCGAATTGGAGGCATTTCAAAGCGAGTTTGCGCACCTAGGGCGGAAACCCCATTCTTTTTCGACCCGAACCAAACACGCAGCGGAGCGGCATCGTCGGGCATAATCCCCACAAGATCATTCGCACCATCTCCGTCAAGATCACCTGCAATCGTTGCGACGACATTCCCATTTCCTGCAGCGAGTTCAATAGGAGTGCCTAAATCAGAACTCGTGAATGGCCAAACTTGAATGCGTCCATTTGCAATTCCGACAAGTTCTGGCTTATCGTCGCCGAGGAGATCCATAATCATCAGTGCGTCTCGATTTGGATTGAGATTCTTGATCGTGTGCTTTCGGACGACTTCAAAAACCCCTGGCGATGCCTGACGCATAAAGACAATCTTTCCGCTGCCCGCGGAATAGATCAAATCCATCCGCTTATCTCCATCGAAATCGAATGGCAGAACTGTTCCAACCGCATCCGAGACGGGAACTTCGACACGACGAAAGCGCCAATGTTGCGGAATCTCGTTGATGCTCGAAGTCGGTGGAACTTCATCGGTTGGCTTTGCGCCAACCTTCTGATAGAGCAAATCTATTCGGCTGTTGCGATTATTGATCGCTATGAGATCGATCTTGCCGTCTCCGTCAAGATCGGTGGATGAGAGTGGTCCGCCACCCTTGTCAACCTTGATCGCATCGACGCCATCGAATCCAAAGTGATCCGAAATTCGGTTGCCAGTTGGCGCTGGAGATTGCGCATAGACAATGTTTGTAGACGAGAGGAGCGCGGATCCGAAAAGCAGGCTCGCACAATATGAAAAAGTATTTCGCATAGATATTCCTAGAAGGGGCAGGCGAGTTATAGTAACGCTTTCACCAACGGAGACCCAGATTATGTCCAAGCAACTTTCGATCACCCTTTCTGCTCTTGTGTTCTGTTCTGCTTTCGCGTTTGTTGCCGACGATGTCAAATCGCAAAAGCCTGCGGATGTTGTCATTCTCAAGAGTGGTCGACGCATTGAGGGCGAAGTCGTCAAGCGAAGCGACCGCCGCGTTTGGCTGGATGTTGGACCAGATGTCCTCGTTTTCGAAATGACAGATGTTGGTGAAGTTCAGAATGCAGAGGGCGTTTCGCAGATCAAGCGGACTGAGGATTCACTTTTTTCGACCGCCGACAATCTTCCAGAGCTTTCGCCGCGTGAACACGCCAAGATCATTGGAGCCGCTGTCATAAAAGTTTCGACTCCTGCGGGACTCGGTTCGGGAGTCATCATCAGTCCAGAGGGATATGCAATCACGAATGCACACGTTGTGCAGGGCGAAACAAATTTACGGACAACTATTTGGTTGCCGCAGACTGATGGAACTCTGAAGCGAATGGAGATCGAAGATGTGGAACTGATCGCGGTCAACAATCAGATCGATCTTGCATTGATCAAGATCAAGCATCCTGAGGGCAAGCCTTTCAGTTTCGCCCCAGTCATCTTGCAAGATGGATTGGAAATTGGGCAGCCAGTATTCGCAATCGGGAATCCCCTTGGACTTGAACGAACTATGACCCAAGGCGTTGTCTCCACGACATCGCGCAACTTTGACGGACTGACATATATCCAGACAGATACGGCTATCAATCCTGGCAATTCTGGTGGTCCGCTGTTCAATACTCGCGGTGAAGTTGTCGGAATCACAAATATGGGAATCCGCGGGGGAGAATCTTTGGGATTCGCAATTCCCGCTCGATATGTCAAGGATTTTGTTCGCAATCGCGAGGCATTTGCGTTCGATCGAAACAATCCAAATTCGGGAAACAACTATTTGAAGCCTCCTCCACGCAAGGATTTCGAAGCGCCTCCACAGGTGAAGGACGCCAGCGGCGGTTGATTCTTGTTCTGTAAAAACTCACGGAGTCTTCGTTATGAAACAACATTCAATTCAAAATTCATTTTTCGCATTCGCAATTCTCTGCGCTCCAGTTTGTTTCTGTGTTGCGCAAGGAGTCAAGTTTGAATCCATGGCACCGAAGGGCAGTGCGCTGATCATTTCTGCCAAAGATGCCAACGCATCAATGATGCGCTACGCGGAATCTCCAATTGGTCAGATCATGCGGGCTCCTGAAATTGCATCTCTCATGGTTGAGGCAAACAAAGAGACTGCACTGAAGCGTTCAGAATCACTTCAGGAACTTGGAGTCGATGCAGAAGAAGTCCCTTGGCCAGGACCTATAGGCGCAGCAATTTTCGTTGAGCGCAATGAAGAACTTGATGCTCTCGAACTCGGGTTGTTGGTCTGGGCTGACTATGGTCCACGTGCTGATGTTGCCGGCAAGATCTTTGACGCAGTCATTCGAAATATGGAAAAAGAATCTGGGAAATCATTCGAGCAGGTTGAAATTGCTGGTGGGGCCAAAGCCATGCGCATTGTGCTTCCAAACGATGATGAAGGCGCAGATCCTCAAGATCCTCAACCGCCAAGCCGCCGCCGTCCGCGCGGGATGGACGCACTCGGTCAAATCTCATCTTTACCAGAGGCGATGTTTTATGTTCGCGTTGGTACGCAGTTTTTCGCTGCAAGCAGTGTGGCAACACTTGAAGATGCAATCGCATCTGCGAGTGGTAAGCCAATCCCATGCGTCGCCGACACAGAGGATTGGCGCGGCATGTCAACGCTGACGGGCGATCAAGATGTCTCGATTGTTTTCTTGACCGCGCCGATTCAGGCACTTCTCACGCCAGTTTTCGCAGGGCCGATGGCTTCGGCACAAGTTGCAATCAAGGAAATGTTTGGTGATATTCGTGGTTGGGCGATCACGACGAGTGGCAAGAATGATCAGGCAATCTTTGACATTGCAGTCTCTGCATACATCCCCGGAGCCAAGGTTGGTTTGATGGACCTTCTTTCTGATGCATCGCCAATCATGCCACCGCCCACACTCTTGGGTGATGATGCCGTGATCTTTCAGCGAATGAATGTCCGATTCGGCGGGATTATGGCAATGATTGAAGATGTCGTCGCATCGCTGCCAGAGAATGAAGCCGATGCAATCGCACCGATGCTTCAACAGTATGGACCTGGAATGACCAAAGCGTTCACAAGTATTGGGCCAGAGGTCTTCACGATTGGGCGCAAGGCTCCCGAGGGAGTTGAAGGCATTCAGAGTTTCACGGCAATTCGTTGCACCGATGAGAAGACAACGAATGCTTTATTGGCGACGATGTTGCCTTCGATGGGGATGATGCCAAGAGATTTTCAAGGTCAAATTGTTTATGGTGGTGAAGGGCTTGGATCGGAAATTGGACTTGGCGGTGGTGCATTGGTTATGGGTGCAGATGCAGCCGTTGAACAAGCGCTTCGATCTGCGAGCGACCCTGCTGTGAAATCTCTTGGAGAGAACCCTTTGTATCGCAAGTGTCTCGCATCACTCGCGCCTGGTGAAATTGTCGGCTGGGGATACGCCGATGTACCAATACTCCTCGATCAAAATCGTAAGGCAGTCTTAGCGCTTGATGAGCGATTCGAAAATGACGCGGATGACGCTGACGCTGATGAAGAAGGTGATTCCATGGATCTATTGGTTCCGACTCCATTTGTGAATGAGGCTATGAAACCAGCTCTTGAGAAAATTGATTTGGCAATGCTCAACCGATATTTTGGTCCACTGGTCTGGGACATTCGCAGTCAAGTGAAAGGCTTGCAGATGCGCGCTGTGTGGTTGAAAGCCCTTGAAGCGGTGAAGTAAGTCATCGAGCCACGGATGCAGCGACGGATGCAGCGACGGATGCAGCCACCGATACAGCCACCGATACAGCCACGGAAAAACATATGTGAGCAGCCGTGAAAAGTTCTCTCGGGGCTCAGACAGTCCTCGGCGACCGACACGATCCGGTTGTTTGATGTTCGAGCGCAAATTCAGTCGGCCGCCTGCGGAACTCGCCCGAGAGAACTTTCCAACGGCTTGGCACGCAAACTGTAGCGCGACGGATCTGAAAAACGTTCGAGCGAGAATTTGATTCGCCAACGTGGGCAGCGGAATGATTTGAACCCCGGCGAGTTTGCAAGCCGAGCAAGTCTGCGCAGCTCGGCGCAGCATGTTTGAGTCCGGGGGCAAATCAGTCCGCTGCCAAATTCTGTACGAACCACATTTGAGCCCATGCATAAGTGAGCAGCCGTGAAAAGTCCTCTCGGGGCTCAGACAGTCCTCGGCGACCGACACGATCCGATTTGCGAAATTTTATTTGCAAGTCCAGTCGGCCGCCTGCGGAACTCGCCCGAGAGAACTTTCCAACGGCTGGATACGCAAAAAGATGAGCGACAGAATCGAGCAAAGGAAATACATCAGTGAGCAGCCGTGAA
>CAMAXY010000058.1 GCA_945862215.1 Singulisphaera sp. GP187
GATTGGCCAGCGCAGGGGTACTTGGTACTCGCGTGGGATGGTCGTTTGAGCGCGCTCATTACCGCTCATATCGCGCTCATAACTATGAGCGGTCTCCGCGTAGATTGCGGACTTGGGGAATGGGTGCGGCACAGCTAAGGAATGTGGACTGGACCTGCACACCAATCATGGACACCCATGACGATCCTATCCGACCCTCTCGGTCGCCTCGAACGCTTCGGGGCTGACGTAGCCGAGTGAGCCGTGGATTCTGATTCGTTGGTACCACACCTCGATCCATTCAAAGATTGCCGAACGCGCCTCATCGTGCGTGCGGAAACGTTGGCCGTGGACGAGTTCCTTCTTCAGGGTCGCCCAGAGGCTTTCCATCATGGCGTTGTCGTAGCAGTTGCCGGCACGGCTCATGCTCTGCGCCATGCCATGCTCCTCGAGAAGTTCTCGGCAGGCATGACATGCATATTGCACACCGCGATCACTGTGATGAACAAGACCAATCGGTGGAGACCTGCGCTTCACGGCCATCATCAGCGCATCTGTCGTAATCGTCGCGTGCAGCGTGTTCGACATGCTCCACCCAACAATACTTCGGCTCCATGCGTCCATCACGCCAGCGAGGTAGAGGAATCCCTCGTCAGTCGGAATGTAAGTGATGTCGCACAACCACTTCTTGTTTGGTCCGTCTGCGGTGAAGTCACGCTCAAGAAGATCTGGCGACGGCGCATGCGCGTGCGCACTCTGCGTCGTTGTTGGACGGTACTTTCGTACATATTTCGCTCGGATTCCGCACTCCTGCATGATTCGCGAGACCGTGTTGCGATGCGCGGCGAGACCAAGTTTCGGAAGTTCGTGCGTGATCTTCGGTGACCCGTAAATTCGACGCGACTCCGTATGGATGCGCACCACGGCTCTCTCGATGGCGAGCCTTCGTTCTTTGCGTGGCGCTGGTAACGCCTGGAGAAATTGGTAGTAACCGCTCGGGCTTACTTCAAGCAAGCGGCACGCCATGCGAGTCGTGCACCTTCCCACGAGTTCGTCACGGATGAATGCGTACTTCACGACTGCTCCCGCGCGAAGTACGCCGCCGCTTTTTTTAGGATGTCTTTCTCGAGCGTCAACTTGCGCACCTCAGCCTCGAGCTCGCGTACGCGCGCTTGTGCGTCGACCATCGTCTTTGGCGGCGCCTTGACAATCGTCTTTCGCAGCGCCCGCCGTTTGTCGCGGACCCAACTGTGCAACGTGTGGTAGGGCATGCCGAGGTCCTCCGCCGCTACGCGGATCGACAGACCTTGGGACAACACCAGACCGACGGCAGACTCTCGAAACTCACGGGTATAAACTCGCATCGTGGACATGAAACACGCTCCTTCTGGCAGGCGCAATCCTGCCGACTGGGGGTGTCCGTGATTCGAGTGGAAGTCCATATGTTGTGCGATATGTCGCTTCCCAATGAGATAGCTCAACACATACCCGAGCTGAGAAGCCTTGCGGTTCGTTATGGACTTCGATCAGTCGCAATCATTGGATCAGCCGCATCTGGGTCATTCGATCCTTCTCGTAGCGATCTTGATTTGTTGGTCGATTTCGGTGAATACTCGAATGGACTTGCGAGACGTGCCCTTGGTTTTTACCGTGATGCACAAGGATTATTCGGTCGTCGAGTTGATGTCGTGAGTGTGCAAGGAATCAAGAGCCAGACGTGGAGAGAGATTCACGATTCGATGAAGGTGCCCATCTATGTTGCCGCGTGAATCGCGTGCACTCTGGGAAGATGCGCTCCCGCAGGAAGATGCGCTCACGCAGATTGACGATCTCGCCAGCAAGGTCGCCGAAAAATCTTTCGAATATCTCAAGAGCAATCGTGACCTGCAAGCAATTTTCGAGCGGCGTTTCGAGATCCTCGGTGAGGCGTTTCGGCGCCTTGAAAGGACGGATCCACATCTCTTCGCCAAAGTGCCAGGTGCGCGCGATGCAATTGACATGAGAAATATTATTGCGCACGGCTATGACGGTATCGATCATCGCGTTTTATGGGAGGCCGTATCGAATGATCTGCCTTTAATGCGAGCGACAATCATTCGAGAGCTTGCAAGTTAAGCGCATTCCCTCCATCGCATCCAATCCCTCGCAGCGGTACGATTCGTTTTATGTCTTCCGGCTCGAATCCAGTCGATCACTTTCCGTCTACGCATCGCACGTGGTTGATGACGCAGATCGACGGTGGACTTGATGCGCAGCAAACTGGCGATGATTCCGCACATTTAGCTGCAATTCGTGCGATCAGCCATCACGTCATGGATCGATATCGTGCTCCGCTCTGCGCATACGTTCGTGGTTCGAGGTGGAAATCATTTGGCGATGCCGATGACCTTGTCGCTGGATTCTTTGCGCGTCGACTTGATTCGCTTGCATATCTTCAGCGGTGGAAAGATGTCGGCGTTCCACTTCGTCGCTGGCTCATGAATGGAATGTTGCTCGAGCTTCGTACGCTCGCGCGCGATCAGCGCCGTCAATCTGCGCGCGAGAATTCCGTCGACCCCGAGCACGCAACGAGTGATCCAGAACTTTCTCATGATCCGCAAGCCGAGCGAGCATTCGATCGTGCGTGGGCGCGCGGCGTGCTTGCTGATGCAGCTGCGCGCACGGCGGAGGAGTTGACCAGCGAAGGTCGCGAAACTTCGTGGCGCATTTTCGAGCGGCACATTCTTGATGGCATTGAATATTCCACTGCCGCGCAAGAAGTTGGTGTGCCTGCAAGCGACGCGCGCGCGATGAGTCGCATGGCCGCGTATCGACTCAAGCGTGCGCTGCGTGTGGTGCTTGAAGAAGAGGGGATCGCGGAGGCGGACTTGGACCGCGCTGTTGAGGATGTTTATGCCGCGGCGCTGGGAAATTGACGATTCCGTTGCGGCGCGTTTGGTCGCCGAGACGCAAACGCTTGGGCGAATGTCGTGGCGAAAGCGAAAACCGTTTGGAAATGGCAGAACCCTGTGTTTTATCGGACTATTGCTGGCAATTTTAGTTTTTTCCGTTTGGGCTTTCATGCCTCTTAGTGGCTTTCTCAAAGGGCAGAGCCCTTCCGGTTCAGGTTTGTTCCCACCAGAGAGCACTGCGATCCTCGGAGAAAGAAACATGACCACTATTCAAGATCGCTTGACCGCTGTTGTCGCATCTGCGACTGTCGCCTTCGCCGCAATTTCATTCGCTCCTACTGCGCCTCAAGCGCAAGCGCAGAGCTGCTCTGGTGACATCAACGGCGACAACCTTGTCAACGGCGTCGATCTTGCGCAGGTGCTTGCTGATTGGGGAGCGTGTGGAGTAACCGCGCCGATCATTTCATCCGTGACGCCAAGTTTCGGTCCAGCTGCTGGTGGAACTGCGATCACTATTCTCGGAACGAGTTTGTCGACTGTAACGAGCGTCACGATTGGTGGAGTCGCTGCGACCAACGTGGTGATTGTTTCGGCAACTGTTGTCACAGCTGTCGCACCAGCAGGAACTGGCGGAGCGAAGAATGTTGTTGTGATTACACCCAACTCAAGCGCAACGGCGATTGGAGCATTTACTTATTCATCTGGTCTTGCATGGGCAACTGTCTTGGAATGGATTCCAAATCCGGCGGTGGTGACCGATGCGAATCTTCGTGCGGCGATCACCGCGACCAACTTGCCATGGAGAGTGTTGGACAATGGAACGAACATCGAAATGTTGCTTATTCCAGGCGGAACTTTCATGATGGGATGCAGTCCTGGGGATACGCAATGCGAAAGTGGTGAAAGCCCGACGCATCAAGTGACATTGACGAATGCTTTTTATATGGGCAAGACCGAAGTGACGCAGGCGCAGTGGCAAGCGAAGATGGGGAGCAATCCGAGTTCTTTCGGTGGGCAGCCAAACAATCCTGTCGAAATGATCTCTTGGAGCATGGCGCAAAGTTTTAATAACGCAACGGGATTTCGGTTACCAACAGAAGCGGAGTGGGAATTTTCATGCCGCGCAGGATCAACTACTGCCTTATATGGAGTGTTTGGAGATATCGCGTGGTACGGTGCTAATTCAGGTGGGACGACCCGCCCTGTAGCGACCAAACTTCCAAATGCACTGGGTCTCTATGACACGATCGGCAATGTCTGGGAGTGGACAAAGGATTGGTATGGACCTTATGCCTCAGGAGCCGTCACCAATCCCACTGGACCTGCGACGGGGTCTAAACATCCGCAACGTGGAGGTAGCTGGTATGACAGTTATCTTCAGGGCATGGACCGTGCTTCAATGCGCGCTATCGGTCATGAACCGTATATTTATTTCAATGACGGCTTCCGCGTCGCGCGCAATCCGTAATCAGGTGCCTCAGCACCCAAGCGCACACACTCTCTTTCCCCCCTTGTTACGGGCAAATATCGCTCATTTTTGGATCATTTTTGCCCGTAAACAGGGGGTACGCATTTCGCACGGCGCTATCTGCCCGTAAACCTCTCCCGTAAACCTCTCCCGTAAACCTCTCCCGTAAACCTGATTCCAAGCACGCAGTCCGCAACGACTACATCGCTACATTGTTCTCATGGCTTCTCAGTCGCACGACCACTTTCCATCTACGCATCACACATGGATCGCTGATCATCTGACGATCATCAGCGAAGAACCGCATTCGCCAGCAGCCGATGTTGCGCACCGCACACTCAGTGCGTACATCATGAATCGCTACAACGAACCACTGCGCGCATATGTCAGCGCGGCCGCGCTGCGCGATCTCGGCGAACCGCAAGAACTCGTCGCATCTTTTTTCGCGCGGTCGTTTGATAATTCAATATTGCTGCAGCGTTGGATTTCCAGCGGCATCGCGCTGCGGCGTTGGCTGATGAATGCAATTTCGCTGCATTGCCGCGGACTTCGCCGTGATTTGCGTCGCAATCAATCGCGCGTTCGAACCGAATCAGAGCTCGGCACGACTGGTTCGATCGATGCGATCACTTCGCAAGCATCGCACTCTGCCGAGCGCGCATTCGACCGCGCGTGGGCGCTCGCAATCACCAATGAAGCGCACGAGATCGCGCGTATGGCATGCATTGAACGCGACCGCGCCGGCGATTACGAAGCATTTCGATTGCATATTGTTGATGGAGCAGAGCACGTAGACATTGCGCAGCGACTCAATATCACGCGCACGCAGTCCGTCAACGCAGTGCGCCGTGTCGCGTCGATGATGCGCGACGAAGTGCGCGAACTTCTTCGAGCCGAAGGTGTCGCGATGGAAGATTTGGATCAAGCAGTCGCGGAGCTCATCCAATTGTCCAGCGAAACTTCGCCGTGACTCGGCTGACTCCAGATCAAGTGCGGCGCGCACTCGAAGCGGCGGGGGAGTGGGACCCCAATGGCGTCGATACCAATGCAGCGCCATCCCAACATCGCCGCAAGATTCTTTCGAAGTCGAAAATCATCGCTGGTGCGTCAATTCTGCTGATTGTGGTGGCGTACGCGTTTACGGCGCTGACCCGCGACAAAGAAAATTCCAAATTTGATCTGCACGCACCGCTCCAAAGTGGCTCTATCTCAAGCCCTTACGGAGATTTATCAATGAGAAAGATCAACACCATCGCTGCTTCTGCAGCCGTCGCATTTTCCGCAATTTCATTCGCTCCCACTGCGCCTCAAGCTCAAGCGCAGAATTGCACTGGAGACAACAACGGCGACGGCTTTGTCAACGGCGTCGATCTTGCGCAGGTGCTTGCTGATTGGGGAGCGTGTGCAAATGCTGGACTTTCCATTTCGTCGGTAAGTCCAAGCTTTGGTTCTGCTGCGGGCGGAACTGCGATCACGATTGCGGGTAAAAATTTCACGGGCGCAACAAGCGTAATGATTGGTGGAATCACCGCGACAAGTTTTGTCGTGGTGTCCGCAACGACAATCACGGCGGTATCTCCAATTGGAAGTGCTGGAGCGAAGGATGTTGTTGTGACGACGCCCGCGGGAACCGCAACGCTCGTCGGTGGATTTGTATTGATTGCAGGTTCATGTCCAAGTCCAACATGGGCAACTGTTTTGGAATGGATTCCAAATCCGGCCGTTGTGACCGACGCGAATCTTCGTGCGGCGATCACCGCGACCAACTTGCCATGGAGAGTCTTGGACAACGGAACGAACATCGAAATGCTGCTTGTTCCAGGCGGAACTTTCATGATGGGATGCAGTCCTGGGGATGCAGAATGTTCCAGCGATGAAAGCCCGACGCATCAAGTGACGTTGACAAATGCTTTTTATATGGGCAAGACCGAAGTGACGCAGGCGCAGTGGGCGGCGAAGATGGGGAACAATCCGAGTTATTTCGCTGGGCAGCCAAACAATCCAGTTGAACAAGTCTCTTGGAACATGATCGCAGGTACAGGAGGTTTCATGTCTTTAACAAGTTTGCGATTGCCAACCGAAGCAGAATGGGAATACGCATGTCGAGCAGGGACGACGACTGCGCGATACGGAGTGCTGAACGATATTGCGTGGTACGACGGCAATGCGGGCCCCACCACGCACGCCGTTGCTACCAAACTTCCAAATGCGCTTGGACTTTATGACACACTCGGCAATGTGCGGGAGTGGTGTCAAGATTGGTACGGCAGTACTTATTACGCCACGAGCTCATCTGTAGATCCGATAGGTCCGTCGGGAAGTACTTTCCGCGTGATACGCAACGCGTCCTATCTGCGCGGCGGGGAAGAGGGGCGCTCCTCAAGTCGCAGTTACAACTACCCCTCTGTCGGAGTAAAGGACGATGGCTTCCGCGTCGCGCGCAATCCGTAATCAGGTGCCTCAGCACCCAAGCTCGCGCACACTCCCCCCTGTTTACGGGCATTTATCGCTCATTTTTGGATCATTTTTGCCCGTAAACAGGGGGTACGCATTTCGCACGGCGCTATCTGCCCGTAAACCTGCTGGTACATATTGGTCACATAGGTGACACAAGTGTTCGGGCACATGGGTGACAGGTTGAGACATCTTCCGCAATCCTCTACCGAAATCCTCTACCGAAATCCTCCGCAAGAAAAAATCGCGGAAGAAAAACTGTCGGGTTTACAGAACGTTCTAAGAACAGCGATAAGTTTGTTGCGTGCAGATTCCGCAACAGCAAGTCTCGAAGTGTTCGCGAGCGCCAATCAAGCTGCGTAAGTTTGCTTCAAATCAGGGTGGAGTATTACTGAATCATCAACTCCGCTCTTGGGGCGTCTCATCACGTGTGAAGATGCGGCGCATCGCAAATGGAGTTTGGCAAAGTCGTCTTGGCGCGATCGTCTTTCCAGAATGCGTCACCAACGTCGACTTGCGCGATGCGTGGGCGCTTGCACTTCGAATTGGCGATTGCGCAATCATCACCGGTCCGACTGCAGCACGTTTGCAAGGAATACCAATCGACAACCCATTGATCCTCGCCATCAGCCCGCTCGATCTGCATGCTCGAGTGCCTGGCGCACGAATTCTGCGTCGGCCACCGCTCTTGCCAACGTCCATTCGAGGCTCAATTTGTCTGGTCAATCCACAAGAAGCAATACTTGACACGCTCGAAGCATTGCCATCGCGTGAGGCAAAACAGTTGCTCGATATTGCTTTGCAGCGTCGCTGGATCACCGCCAAATTTATAGAATTTGCGCGCAACAATCGAGCAGCGTTGGGACAACATCGTGGAAAACTCTCTCGCCTTCACACACTGGCAAGCGGTGGCGCGCAATCAATTGCAGAGCGCCGTATGCGATCGTTACTTTCGAAAAATAAACTATATGGGTGGAAGGGCAATCATCGCATCGATAATGAGAATGGTCGCGCTATCGCTTCGATTGATTTAGCGAATGTCGATTTGCAAATCGCAATCGAAGTGGATGGGCGATCTTTCCACTCCGACCGTCGTTCGTTCGAGCGAGATCGAGTCCGGCAGAACCAGATCGCCCTCGCTGGCTGGACAATATTGCGTTTCACATGGGAACAGATCACGCAAGATCCGGCGTTGGTCGTGCAAACCGTACGCAGCACGATTCGAATGCTTCAGGGCAACACTCTCGCACTCACCAAAGTGTGACCCCCCCGTTTACGGTCAAATATCGCTCATTTTTGGATCATTTTTGCCCGTAAACAGGGGGTGCGCATTTCGAAAGGCGATATCTGCCCGTAAAGCTTGCCCGTAACCCTTGCCCGCAAACCCTTGCCTTTAAACAGGGCATACAAGATTCGCCCCCTCACTTCGTCTCAATCGGCGATCCATCCAAACATTCCAGCACGCCATCTCCACGGAAGAGCAATAAGCGGTCTCCGTTTGGCGCGAAGAACGGAATCGTCGGCTTATCGCCGTGTGGAACAATTGAAAGCAAGTCATCTTCTCTACCAGGCTCGAAGACTTTGGTTATTCCTGGAGTCGACTGAACCGCTCCGCGAGGCGCGCGCGCAGCAAGAGTCAGTCGACGTCCCGCACTTGGCAGTTGCCCAAACTGTCCAATTTTTTCTCCACTCGCCACATCCATTTGTGTCACCTCATACATTGATTCCTGCGTGCATGTCCAGACGGATTGGTCATCGACGGAGAATGCGCAATCCATTCGACTGTCGCCCATATTGAAGGAATGTAGCAATCGCCCACTTCCCAAATCGAGCAACTGGAGAGGCCTTCCCGACACGCTGGCTGCAATCTTGGAATCATCGTTTGAAATCACTAAATGATTCACGGTTCCATCAACAATTGTGGTGTTCCACTTCTCTTCGGCTGTGCGTAAAGCGATCGCAATAATTTTATTCCCGCGCGCGACCGCGAGCGTCGATCCATCGCTCGAAATAGCCGCGAAATCACAGTATGCGTTCAGTGCAACTTCCTGCGTCACTTCGCCCGTCGCCTCATTCACCAATCTCACCGCACCATTATTCCCCACGGTGATTAAGACTCCATCTTTGAGCGAACGAAGGCCAGCAATCGGACCTGGCGATGGAAGCGACCACAATGTCGTCATCGTCACCAAGTCAACCGCAGAAATCGAACCAATGTCATTACTTATATAGGCACGTTTTCCATCAGCGGTAAAAGTGCAGCGCTTCAGTGAATTAGTACCGAGCGCTAATTCTCTTCGCGCTGGATCAAAGTCGATCTTCCATTCACGCAGGCGCGCGCCCATTCCGCCGCTCATCGCAAATCCTTCTTCGGCACTGTCGATCGACCATATCTGTCCCGGCGATCCGCCAAAATTTCTCTCAAATACATACGTTGTTCCGTTAAACGCAAGAATTCGCTGGTCAAATCCGCCAGTCCAAAGAGTTCCTCCCTTGGGAGACCACCGTGCGCACCACGCGCCATTCGATCCCTCAACCGTGTCGATTAATGCGCCATTTAATGCATCGTGAATTGTCACTGGTTCTTGCGATCGATATGTAATCGCAAGTCGACCACCGGTGGGATCGATTGCAAGACCAACTGCATTTGCTTTTACAGGAACCTCCCAGAGAATTATTCGCTTGGTTCTATCCAAAGCATAAAGCTTGCTGTTCGTGAGTGCGAAAATAGGTCCGCCGACATGATGCTCGAACGCAACAAGACGCTCACCTGCAATTGATTCGATTGTGCCTTGTAATGCAAGCGAATTCGAATCGAGGAACAAGATGCTCTGGCCAGTTCCGCCGACAACAATCGTCGAATCATCGATCCAATTACCGATGGAAGTGACGCTATCTGCCTTGCGTTCTGCAATTCGATTTCCTGTTGCCACATCCCAGACTGCGATAACGCCGTTGAGCGCACCGCCGGCAATACGCTCGCCGTTTGGGCTCCATGCCACCCACCAGACTTCTTGCAATTCACTCCCAGGTTTTGACAATTCGAAAGTGCGAATGACTCGCAGCGATTCTGCATCGAGCACTTGGATCGGACCGCCAACAACAGCAATCTTTTTTCTATCAGGTGAGTATCGCAGCCAATACACCTGTCCTGGCAACGCATCGCTCGTACGAATCGCTGAATTCGTTTTTCGCATGCGATAATTCCATTCGAATTTCCGCTGCGAAGGTGGCGCAACTTCCAATGCAGCTCTCGCACCGCTGAATTCGTCATGGGACAACTTTTCATCCGCAACAGCAAGGCTTGAAAGCATCAATGCGTGTTCGAGTCGGGATGACATTGACCGTTCGCGCAGCAACATGATTGAGACCGTCGTCAACGCAGCAAAAACAATTGCAACCGCCGATGTGACGGCAATTGTTTCGATGCGGTGTCGCTTTACAAAGCGCGAAATCAAATATCCCCGAGTTGGTAGCGTCGCCTCAACTGGCCGCCCATCAAGCATTCGTCGAAGATCGTCTGCCAATCCTTCAACGGTTCCATATCTTCGGTCTGGATTGGGATTGAGCGCCGTCATTACGATCGAATCCAAATCTCCTCGCATTGAACGAGCAAGCCCCGCAGGCGTGGTTAAACGTCTCGTCGCAAGAACCTCTGCGCGCGGTGCATCCGTCTGTTCAAGCGCTA
This sequence comes from Singulisphaera sp. GP187, assembly GCA_945862215.1. Lineage (GTDB taxonomy): Bacteria > Planctomycetota > Phycisphaerae > Phycisphaerales > SM1A02 > F1-60-MAGs104. Next base: position 10,481 of record CAMAXY010000058.1, read on the forward strand.
AAAATTTCTGTGACATTCGAACAGGTTCGAAGCGTGCAAGATCACTCAAGCCAGCTTGCCGAGGATCGAGCATCAAATGCGACACTCCACAAAGCAGTTCGTGCAGCAGTGTTCCAAGCGAAAAAATATCACTGCGAACATCAGCATGCGCGCTGCCAAGCGTCGCTTGTTCGGGGCTCGTATACGCGAGCGTTCCAAGGAATACACCGTGCGCCGTTGCGTAACGAGTGGCATCCATATCTTCCTCAGGATATTTCGCAATTCCAAAGTCAATGATCTTTGGAATGCACTGTCCGTCTCGGCGTGCAACCAAGATGTTGCCAGGTTTGAGATCGCGGTGAATGATGCCCTTTGCGTGCGCATGGGAAATTCCCGCGCAGACTTCCAGGAACAAGATGACCCGCTCTCGAATCGCAAGCTGCTCGTCATCGCAGTGCACCGTGATCGGCGATCCATCGATGTATGGCATCGCAAACCATGGCCGACCATCTTCGGTTGTTCCCGCATCGAAAATGCTTTCGATGTTTGGATGATTCATCTCAGCGAGTGCTTGCCGTTCTGAATCGAATCGTTCACGAATATGCCGTGACTCGATTCCGCTGCGCATCACTTTGATCGCAGCAACTCGTCGAAGTGGAGTTTCCTGAACACCGAGATATATGATTCCCGCGCCGCCTTGAGCAATAATTTTTTCGAGTCGAAAGGGGCCAGCCTGACGAAGCGGCTCGAGATTCTCAGCGTGGTTGTCGGAGTTGTGAGAGTTTGAATTCGTTGTCACCCAAGAACCTCGGAAAGTATTTAAGTATAACTGAAGATCAGCGAAAAGATCCTGCACAGTCGACGCTTCGTCATTTCCCAACCAATTGGTAGCCTGACTTTCATGACTTCTGCGGGATATTCGCCAACAGATTTTCCTTCGACCCACCGAACGTGGTTGGTCACGCAAATTGCCGATCTTCAAGAGGGCAGTGATTCCATTCGCACGCAAGCCATCGCATCGCTGCGCGCACATTTGCTCGAGCGATACGCCAGTCCTCTTTCCGCATATGTGCAAAACTCTTCAATCAAACGACTCGGCGAGCCCGATGAAATTGCGCATGATTATCTCGTGCGAATGCTTGACGATTGTTCGGGACTTCACAATTGGCCTCACAGCGGACGGCCTCTTCGTCGATGGCTGTTGACCGGAATGATTTTCCACGCGCGCGGAATTGCCCGTGACAAAGGGCGATTGCGCGAATTTTCTTCTCTGGACGCAGTGGATTCTCATATCGCAAGCGAGCCGAGTGCAGAGCAAGCCTTCGAGCGTGCGTGGGCGCGAGAAATGCTCGAGGCCGCTTTCGCGCGTGCAGCGGGATCGATGCAAAGATCAGGTCGCGATCAGCAGTGGGAGATTTTTCGAAGGCATGTTCTTGATGGTCAGCCTTACGCGCCGATCGCCGCCGACTTGCAAATCAATGTGCAACAGTGCGCTGACGCAACACGCGCCGCTTCGCAAGAAGTTCGAAGTGCGATTCGCGCGGTATTGATTGATGAAGGAGTTGCGGAGCGAAACATCTCCAGCGAAGCTGATGCGATTCTCAGGAGCGTCCTTCATGGTCCGACTCGCTGATATTCAGGCGGCGAGGTTGGCGGGGGCGCTGCTGACGGGGGATGCGCCATTCACTTTGATTTCCAGGCGCAAAGTGCGATTCTGGATTGGCGCGAGCGCCACGGTTGCCGCAATTATTTTGATTTCTTGGAAAGTTGAGTCCCATGACTCACAATCTTCTGGATTATCTCTGGGGGAACAATCCCCCATCCAGGAGAAAGATATGAAGTTCACACAAGCTATGAGCGTGGCGGTTGCCGCTGGTTCGATCTGTTCAGGAGTGACGGCGCAAGAAGTGCCTCACGGCTACGCAAAGTTTGCCGCAGCAACAGATACAATCCGTGTTCTTGGGAACACCGTTTTTTCAACAACCGACTTTACATACGAGTTGTGCATTCGAATTTCCACCGATTCACCGGAGAATTCAGCTGGTGGCGAGGACGCGGGAGCTGTTATCACTGAACAACGAGACAGCGTTGAACACAAGTCGATCGGCGTGACACCGTCAAAGTTTCGCGCTGACATGGGACGTGGCTGGAATTGCGGATCTGTTAACCAAACCGCCGTCAGTGGGCCATATGCAGGAGATTGGCATCACATCGCCTGGGTAAGAACAGGGAGCGTTTCGCGCTTGTACATCGATGGTGCGATCGAATCGACATGGGAATCACAACCCCTATGTACGTCCGACTTTGATGGTTCTGTAATGTGCATTGGAAAGATGTTTTATGGGACAGGACCAACTAAAGACTCATTCATCGGCGACATCGACTGGATCAGAATCAACTCAGGCGCGGTTTACACACAAGCCTTTGTACCTCCACTTGAGACCTCAATAAGTGCAAGCAGTTCCACGCAATTACTTCTAAAGTTTAATGATCCAATCGACTCATCTACTGTCCACGACGATTCACCCAATAACTTTGTGTGTAATTTGGGAACCGGAGGAACTCGTCCAACATTAGTGCTCACTAATACTGATTGCAACAGCGACGGTGTCGACGACTACGGCCAAATCCTCGCCGGCACACTCGCCGATGTGAATACCAATGGCATCCCCGATGTTTGTGAACTCGGCACTTGCGTCGCCTTTGGCTATCCGGGTGCAGGTTCACCAACCGACGTTCCTGCCGACCTTGGCAAGGTCTTCGGCATAGCCGCGGGTGAAAACTTCAGCCTTGCGATTCGCGCAAATGGCCTAGTCAAAGGCTGGGGCGCAAATGAACTTGGACAGTGCAATGTTCCGACTTCTGTTGGCATCGTGCGAAAGATTGCCTGTGGTTACGGACATTCACTTGCGATCCAACTCTCTGGCCAATTGGTTACGTGGGGCGCCAATCAAAATGGACAATTGAACGTA
>CAMAXY010000059.1 GCA_945862215.1 Singulisphaera sp. GP187
CCGCGCCTTTATTCAGCCGTGCATCAAAGAGGAGTTGAAAAGCTGATGGACTGCCGCTGGTTGACTGGTTCATTGTTTCGATCATAGCCCCCACTTTCATCTGCGTCGTTTTCGCCGAGTCGTCGCTTCCTTATATATTCGCATCATGAGGCGTGTCAAAGCAATCGATAGTCACACCGAAGGCGAACCAACTCGCGTGATCATTTCGGGCGGACCAGATCTTGGAAGTGGATCCATTCGAGATCGGCGAGAAATTTTTGCGCGAGATCACGATGACTTTCGGCGAATGTCAATCGAAGAACCTCGCGGATCAGATGTTCTAGTCGGCGCAATGCTGGTGGAAGCGCATGAGGCAGATTGTGTTGCTGGCGTGATCTTTTTCAATAACGCCGGAGTCCTTGGAATGTGCGGACATGGAACGATCGGAGTCGTGCGCACACTCGCGCATCTTGGACGAATCAAAACTGGAACGCATCGGCTTGATACGCCAGTTGGAATTGTGCAATTTACACTGCGTGCAGATGATGTTGTCGAAGTTGCCAATGTGCCGTCGCGTCGTACGCATGCTGGAATCGCCGTGCAAGTTGCGGGACTTGGTGTTGTTGTCGGCGATGTTGCGTGGGGCGGGAATTGGTTTTTCATCGCACCTTCGCCTCTGAAGATTCCACTGCAACTTGATCGCGCTGCGGAACTCACTGCACACGCATGGTCTGTTCGTCGTGCGCTTGCGACTGCAGGAATCACAGGCGATGACGGCGGCGAGATCGACCACATCGAATTTACAGAGCCTGCTCGACGCGCAGATTGTGCGTGGCGCAACTTTGTGCTTTGTCCAGGCGGCGCGTATGACCGATCGCCCTGCGGAACTGGAACGAGTGCGAAGATTGCGTGCTTGGTTGCGGATGGAAAGATTGCGCTCGGCGAACGCGTTGGCGCTGAGAGTTTTATTGGAACGCGATTTGAAGGGTGGCATTCCATTGACTCTGCAGGAGCAATTCGACCAACGATCGCTGGACGTGCTTGGATCACAGCTGAAATCGAATTACTGATCGACGCTTCTGACCCTTGCGCTGCGGGGATTCCAAAGCAATGACTTCAAACGCGCAATCATTCAAATGGTCGGGAGTCATGCCCGCGATCACCACTCAACTGACTGCATCTGATGACGTGAATTTTTCTGTGGTCGTTCGCCACGCTGTTTGGATGATCGACGAGGGTTGCGATGGCATTGTCATTGGCGGTTCGCTTGGCGAAGGGCAATCACTAACAACAGATGAGAAAGTTGAATTATGGCGGAGCATTTCTGCTGCGCTGCTTGGTCGTGCGCCAGTCATTGCAGCCATCGGAGCAGCTTCGACGCACGGCGCATGTTTGTTGGCGCAATATGCAGCGAATGCAGGCTGCGCAGGATTGATGGTTCTGCCACCGTATGTGCACAGTGGTGACGAACGTGAGGCAATTGCACACATCGAAAGTGTGGCGAGTGTGACAAACTTGCCTGTGATGGTTTACAACAATCCGCAGGCATACCGTGCAGATTTTTCGGCGGCTTCGCTTGCTGCCATGGCGATGCGCCAATCGAACATTCGTGCAGTGAAAGATTCCACTGGTGATGTTCGGCGCATTGCGCAACTTGCTCAACTGGTCCGAAGTGGAGATGCACCAAGCGACTTGGCGATTTTCGTTGGGCTTGATGATGTTGTTCCCTCTGGCGTTGCTGCGGGAGCGCAAGGTTGGATCGCAGGTCTTGCCAATGCCCTTCCTGCTGCGAGTGTTGAACTTTGGAAACTCGCCCTTGCAGCACAAACAGATTCGCAGTCTGCAAAGATCCGCGCTGCCGAAGTTGACAGCGCGTTCTTGCCGCTTCTGCTGATGGACACGCTTCCAGACTTTGTTCAGCGCATCAAGTTGGTGCAAGCATTCGTCGGTTGCGGGGACGAACGCGTGCGCGCTCCACGACTTGCTCTTGATCCCGATGTGCGTGACGCGTGCATTCAAACCACACGAACTGCAATTGAAAGACTTGCTCAACTTGGAATCTCAACGAGTTCGAGCATGCTCAACGGCAAGCAGTCAAGTGAAAAATGATGACGCATCCAAAAGTATGGCCGAAAGAGTTGTCGTGCGAATTGCGTGATGACTTGCACAATTGGTGTGCGCTTTGGAATGTGTCGACGCTTGTGCCAGAAATTTCAGTGACGATCAGTCGAAGAATGACATCAAGTCTTGGCAGAGCGAGTTACACCCGACAATCCATCGGTTTGCAACACACGCTGCTTGATCCAACTGCGACGGAACTTCTGCGAGAAGTCCTCTGCCACGAGGCCGCACACCTTGCCGCGTATCGGCTGCATGGAAAAACAATTCGGCCGCATGGTTCACAGTGGAAATCGCTGTTATCTGCAGCGGGATATCCGCCACGAGCAACGATTGCCGCAGCAACTTTGCCCGCTTGCTTTGGTGTTCGCAGGGCAAGACGAGTTGTGAAGCGACGAAAAGTGAGGCGAAGTCCGTGGAAAGTGATCACGCGCTGGATTCGAGGATGAAGGACTACTTCATCACATCTGACATACGTTGTTCGAGGAGTAACGCATCGTTTGATCGACCAACAATCCGCAGCGCTTGCGCCAGCATCACGCCTGAGCGATACCAATTGCTTTGACGGGCAAATTGGGGAGAAATATCGACAGGGACTTTCATCGCTCCAAATGCACGCTCGTGAAGTGTGACGTTGGCAATCGCATCGTTTTTTTCGGCAAGAAGCTTTGACGCCTCCTGAAGTGCAACGATTGCAAATGGTCCATCATTCGCATAGCGATTGAGAATTATTTCATAACAACGCCCTGCAGCAACCGAATGATCTTGCTCTTTATAGAGCGTTGCTTGCTGCAAAAGAATCTGCCCTGCCAGATCGCCGCGAGAATTAAAAATTGTCAGCGCACCATCGAGAGCTTCTTGGCGCTTTTCGACATCGCTGATCGAATTGATCATCGGTGAGATCGTTCGCCATGCGAATTCGGGATATGAATCGCCGCAAAGAGTCAAAATGTCCGACGACCATTGTTGCTTTTGTTGCGTGGTCATTGCACCACTCTTTGCTGCAAGAGTGACAACTTCCCACGATCGCACATCTGTCAAACACGCTTCGACAGAAACATGAATCAACGCGAGAACTTGCTCGATGGTTTCTGCTGAAGGTGGCGTTGCGACATTGGGGTTGGGCTTCGGGTCAGTGAATGGTGACATTCGCAGCAATCGACCTGCGGCGATTCTCAGCCCGGCAGATACGAGACGATCAGAAAGTGGTTCAAGACCATACTTCACCAACATTGGCATTTGCGTATTTGAAATTTTATTCCCAGTCTGCGGATCACGAATGAATCCTTCCACACTTTGATAGCCACCGAAACGACCAACTTCAGTCCACATTGGTCGATTGCCAGACCTCCCAACGTATCCAATCCACGCATGCGAGAGAACACCGTCCGTCGCAGTTGTATAGACACATGGCACACCAATTGATTTTCCAACTGTCGTAGCGAAATACGCTTGGTCTGCACAGACACCGCCATAGCGCAAAATATTTTGGAGATTCCATCCGGCGACAGAAACTTTCTTCGGGCGCCCTTTTTCCAGATGATCGAAGTCGTATTCAATCTTGTCGTACAGCGAGCCGACAGCGCGGTTGCCTGCGTACGTTCGAAGCGCCCACTGCATTTCGTCTTGGGGGGCAGCGATATCAACCATATAGATCAAGAGTTCGGGAGCGATGCCTTTTAGCCCGAAGAGCATTTTTTTTTCGCTTGTTATGAAATGATCGAATGTTGGGAGTGGTCCGCAACCTTTCGCAATATTTTCATTGATCTGCATTACAACTGGCGCATCATCAACAACTGCAATCGCTGCAGCCAACTCGGGTAAACGCTCAACAATTTCACTTCGCTCAGCAATCAACAAGCGCGCAACCCGCAACATTTTTGCGAGATCTTCTGCTTCAGGTTCAACGACGAGAGCCAATGTGCGGGAAAACTTTGGATGCGTGAGAAATTCCTGCGCGACTGACATTTGCTCAGATTGTGGTGCGGAATTGATTATCCGCACCAACTGAACAGTCGCCGCGGACTGCACCAAAATCGCAAGCGCGTCCTTAGATTGTGAGGAGAGCGGACCAGCCTTTGATGAGCGTCGTTCTTGTTTTGTTTGCTTTGTTGTTTCTGTGGAATTCGGTTTTGCAGACCATACAGAAAGAAATTCGCGCACGTGGGCATCAACTCGATCTCCACATTCAAGGAGAGCCTTTGATACTTCAGATTTTCCGAGAGAAATTGCAGTGATACTCGATTCTCCAGCCTCGCCAAAGAGCAATCGAAATTGATCGCTTATTTTATTCGCAGCGAGTTGACTTGGATCAACTTTTTGATTTGTCTGGGGAGATTGGGGCTGTGTTGTTTGCCCATTCGCAACAACCGTTGATGCAACATTCAATGCGCAGATTGTCAGAACAACGGTGGCACTGCTTGCACAACAGTTCCAGACTCTCATCGTCATTTCGCCTCGCGCTGCCAAGCTTGCGCCATCATGGTTCGTCGATCAAAGCACGAGTCGGATGGATCGGCTGTCCGCATATTCGAACCTTCAACCTCCAATGTGTACTGCCCAGGCTCCTCTGGGCAAACCGCTGCGCCAAGCTGGTATCTCAATGTAACGCGCGTCGCATCGAACACACAGCGACCGAGAAGTGTGACGCCTTCCTTGGTTTCGACAACGAAAATTCCCGTTTCAGTGAATTCGAGCAACGCGCCACTTTCAATGCCGCGCCAGCGACCAATCACGCTTTCTGGAACGATGATCTTTGGACCGCTCGCACAACCTGTTGATATGCACAACACAAATCCGATAAGAGCAACGATCCCTATGGCTCGAATCGCGATAGCGTCGCAAATTTTTGCGTAGCGCAAACAAAGTTGCTTTTCCTCTTGAGAAGATTGTGCTGCAAAGACTTGCGCGTCAATTCGACGGCAAATGAAGGTTGATAATCGAATCATTTGGGTCAAGTGTAGAGAATTTCGCAGAGATCATTTGCATTTCTCTGGATGAATTCGACCTTGTGTACAGACCATCGGCGCGGGGATTTTTCGCAACAAACACCGAAGGCAACTATGACGGGTCGGTTCACCTCAGCGGGAACCGACCCGTCAGTTTTTTTGCTCTTTCTTTTTTTGATTTTCGTTTTATTATGTGATGAAGATTGCCGGTTGGGCTTGAGATTTCATTCTGAGGGATTTTTAAAAGACAATATAGAAACGCTGCCGGAGCTGATCGGGTTCATGCCAATTTTTAAAAATTATCTTTCAATTTCTTGGCTCTGCTGGGGATATTGGGGTTTTGGCAAATCTCTATCTCGCTCGCTCGGTGGGGAGTTTGGCGTGATCTCGAAGCCATACTCCTTCACAAATTGGGCGCGCTCTTCTGCCGAAGCGTAATACCGCTGATAAATCTCACGTTCGACCGGCCCACCGCCGCCAATCAAATCGATAAATTCGTGAACGCCAGAATCTGGAGGAAGGTCCCGAACAGGTTCGACAAGAATGTGATCGACGAGCCGTTGATATAAGACTCGATCCGTCAGATGATTCGAGTGCACAAGAAAGATTCCCAGATCACTCAGCCCTGAAACAAGTTCCCAAAGCGAAGTGAAAAGCTCTTCGTCGTTGAGCGTCTGCGCTGGCTGCGGCCGCACTCCAGCTTCTTCAAGTTGTTGCAAGTTTGTCGTCATCGCTGCATGTTCGAAGTCATAAATCAGCGTCCAATACATACGATCCGCGCAGTCTCCACGATTCGCTGCGTCGGCGACAAAGCGATCGATTGCGTCATGACGCATCTTTCGCTTCGCCTCATACTTCTCTTGAATTGTCATTGGCGAATCCTTTGCTTGTGCAAGCATGATTCCCATGATTCCATTGTGCGAAATTGAGTGCGAAATTGAGTGCGAAATTGAGTTCGAAATTGAGTGCGAAATTGAATTTTGTGCGACGCGCTGCATATGTGTCTCCATGCGGATCGGAATGATCGGCGAGCAACAAAATATGCAGTCGCAGAACGACTCTGAGGAAACATCCCCTTTTTTCTTATGCGATGCAGAGAGAATTCAACACCGCGACAGATCGACCTGCTGCAAAGAGATCAACTCGGCAATTTTTCGTGCGCAGATTTACAGAAGAGTCTGGGACAGGATCACAGCGCCAAACAATCTCGACGGCCTGTGATTCGCCAGCTGGTAGCGAAATCAACATCGGAGTAACGCTGACCCAATCGCCGCGTGGCACCAGAAGTGCATCAACGATTGGCGACAATGCATTCACAACAACAGTCGCGCTTATAAATGCGCTTCCATCAAACCCAAGAGGTTCCTTCCACTCAATTGATGCTTGGGGGATAAAAATCTCTCCAGTTGGAGTGCGCAGATCTCGTTCGTGCGCTCCAGGTGCCCATGCAATTGCGATCGGGTCGGCACGAAATTCCGTCGGCGCTTCTGCAAACAAAATGCTCTTGTCATCTGGAAGAAATTCCTGCGGTATGTGTAGAGCCGTGATCGTTTGCCAAGGTTCGACGGTGAATCCTTCAAGAAAATACTCGCGCAAATCGGTCGACGACTCTGCGCGCTTCATATTCGCGCACTTTAATAAACACACACGGCTTTTCCAAGCAATCGGCGAATCGTTGACAGCATCGACGACCCAAGCACCATCGCGTTGATGAATCGTCAACATTCGCGGGGCGCACGATTCGCGCACTGCATGCCACGCAGGCTTCGTACGCCCTTGCGCATCGACAAGTGACCATGAATGTCCAGTCCACGCATCATTCATCTGCCAGACGAGAGCGCCTGAACATCGCGGACGATTTGTTCGATACCACGAATATGCAATTCGCATCGCCTTCGCTTGAACAACCTGCGCCTGCACAATCCACGAAGCGAAATCCGCAGCAGGTTCAAATCGACGTGAAAGAAATTCGCCGTATTGCGGCGTGTCGCCACCGGTCGCTCGTTGACGATCAGTGATCAGCGCGCATCCATCGGCGGCGGTCATCGAAGCGAGCGTGTCTTCATCGATGTCCAACGCCTTTGCAAGAGACCTGAGTGCAGGCGGAGATTGGTGACCAAACTCGCTTGCGAATCTTGGAGTGATCGAGCGCAGACCTTCGACTTTCGCCGTCGCATCCCAGATGTGACGATCCCCGCGATTCGAATCGTTGGGATCAAGTTCCAGCGATCCCGACCACGGACTCTCTGGCCAATACGGGCGCGACGGATCCAATTCAGCGCAAATTCGTGGGAGAATCTCCAACCAATATCGACGCCCCCAAGTTTGTCCTTGACGCAATCGATCGCGGAATCCCCATGAATGCCACGCAAGAATGTCTTCGTTGCCGCCGCACCAAAGGACCACTGATGGATGCGAAGAAAGTCGCGCGACTTGATATCGCGCTTCAGCTTCGACAAGCGCTGGGAAGGGATCATCTTCGGGATATGTCGCGCATGCGAAAGCGAAATCCTGCCATACAAGAATGCCCAGCTGATCACAGAGTTCGTACCACGATTGCGATTCGTATCCGCCACCGCCCCACACACGCAGCATGACCAAGTTTGCTTCGCATGCTTGCAGCAGTCGCTCGCGAATATTCGTTTCGTTCGATCGAAAGAGTCCTTCTGGAATCCAATTCGCACCAGCGCACCAAATCGCTTGATCATTCACTCGTATTGCAAATCGTGTGCCGTCAACTTCCGGAGTCGTATCAAGCGCAACGCAACGCAATCCGATTCGTCCAGACCAACTGGAAAGAGTGGCACTTTGCTGAGTCAATTCAACTCGCATGCGGTGGATGTGCTGCGCGCCATATCCGCGTGGCCACCAACGCATCGGCCGAGGCGCAATGATGACAGCGTGAGCGATGACAGAAAGATCTCGTGCGCTTCGCTTGAAAGTCACCACGGCATCGAAGGTGCGACCATCCGGCGATTCGATTTCGATTCGCGCTTCATATCTTGATGGATCACCATCGCATACTGCATCGACAAAGACATCCAGAATCACTTCATCTTGCGTGCACGATCGTGTCAGCGGACGGACTGAATCCAACCGCAAACCCGTCCATGCGTGCAGCATGACGATGCCAACGATGCCGCTTGATGCAACACGCGGTCCCCAGTCCCAACCAAATTGACACGCTGTCTTGCGAAGAAATGGATATGGCGTCCAGTCGCCGTTGACTGGGCGCGATCCAAGTTGCATTTGTAATCGTTCCACTTCGGTCACAGGACCAGCGCAAGTGACTTCGAGCAGCATTGTTCGCAGCGGATCTCCAGTTCGCGCAAATGAGCCTATTTCAACGCGGTGGGGATGAAACTCGTTCGCAGTCCGAAGAATAACTTTTCCATCCAATCGTACTTCGGCAACTGTGTCAATTGACTCGAAGACCAATTCAATATGCGTGTGCGCCAACATTTGTGCCGTCAACGAAATCTCACGACTCCATGTGAACTCTGTTCGACCAATCCATTCTTGAGCGGCCTCTCCGCCAGGCGAATCTGGATCAGGAATCTCCCCCGCTCGCATCAAATCCAAATGTGCACAACCCGGAACGCGAGCAGGCCACGAACGACCATCGCTTGCCGTCAATCGCCAGACATCACCGCAGAGAGTTGACTCAATCGATCGCATGGAAGATCCTCATGCTTGACGCCGCGCAACTTCATCCGCGTTCACACCATCGATCACTGTTCCATCATCACGCACATCGACTGCACGAGCACGCAGCAATCTCACCATCCGAATCAGATCGCGCACGCCACCAGTTGTGAACCACACAACAACGACAACGCTGGTTCCCAAGATCAGCCATGTCCACCAAAACCACCACTCACTCCATGCTGCAACAGAAATCGGATCGCCGGACTCTCGTCGCCAGAGGGCGTATGCCGTTCCGACAATAAAGACCACTGTAAAAAAGAGCGGCCATGCAAGCGTGACAAGCGTGACGGCGCGATCAGTCCCTTTGAATTGACGGTCAATTCCAAGTTTTTCGAGCAGTGTCCGAGGAGCATCATCGATGGATGCATCGCCTTCAACTCGCCAAGGCCCGCGATTGAGCATGCGCTGCAAATTAAAGTCCGTACGCGGCCCAAAGAGACTGACGCCGACATACATCACGCATGCAGAAATCATTCCGATGAAGCTCATCTCTTGACCAGTGAAAGTCGTGCGCAACCAAAGTGCAACTTCAGCTGGAAGAGTTGCCATCCCCCCAGTTGCGATTGTTTCTCGCAGCCCAACCTCTGGAAGTTGATTCACGATCACTCCAAGTGCTGCAAGTCCCATTCCTGTCAACATCGCCGCCCAAGCAGCCTCAGTCGATCCGCGCTTCCAATACAAACCTCCGATGATTGCTGCTCCGGCACCACCGACAAAGACACTCGCAGTGAGCGCCGCAAACATTGCGATGTATTGAGTCGGTTCATACAGCAGCGAAAAAGTGAAGGCGAAAATCGCCACGCCAAGCGCTGCGAGTTTCAAAAGCAAAATGTGCGTCTTGGGATCAAACGGCTTTCGCCGAAATGGAAGAATGACATCTTGTATGAAGATCGATCCCCAAGAATGCAAATATGCCTCATCAGTCGAAACCGCTGCACCCAACATTGCTGCGATAAAAAGGCCAAGAATCCCCGTGGGAAGCATCAACGCCATCGCCAGTGGCGTTCGCATTTCTGCCCGCAGTGCTCCGGATGGCATTTGCTCCAATGCTGCGTGAATCGGAGCTGCCGCATCCGCGTATTCGGGCTGTGTCAAAAACGCACGCACAGCAAGCGGAATAACAATTGTCACCAGCATCAGCACGCGATAACGCCACCCGTTGAGAATCTGCGCCATCCGCGCTTCGTGAGCATTCAGCGGCGCAGAGTTGTATCCCTGATCTCCTTGCCACGCGCGCGCCGCATAGAACAAGATGAATGCAGAGATCGCCCAGTACAGCACATCGAAATTCTTTTCCTTGCTCAAGTTGAATGGATCAATGAAGGAAGTTCCTTCGGGCATCGAAAACATCGCGCGTTCCAACACAGGCCATGGAAATTGTGCAAGCAACCAGAAGCAGATGAACACGAATGAACCGAAACAGAAAACTCCCTGCAGAAAGTCGGTCATAATGATCGACACCATTCCGCCGGCAAAGATCATGAAGAGACCAAGACTGAGCAAGATCAACATGATGACTGGAAATGTTTCGAATGTCTCGCCTGCGATCGTGAAATGTTCCGACATGCCGCAGAGCGCCATAAAGAAGCGCGCCGTCACACCTGGAAAAATGCCATAATTCACGATGCCTGCGACGAAAGCAACGATTCCCGACATCACGCGAAATTTCTTCGAGTATCGCAACTCGAAGAACTGCGCCAAGGTCATTGCGCGCGTTTCGCGGAATCGATAAATCACCCAGCCCGTGATTGCTAACAAGATCAGCGAAGGACCTTCAAAATATCCCCACCAAATTTGTGTATATCCCACGTCATATCCAAGTTGGAAATACCAAACAAGCGTGATCACTCCAACTTGCGCCATGTTGTATGCGACGGTGACCAGATATCGCCCCGCGCATCGATCTGCGCTGAGAAACCCAGATACCCCACGAGCAAGACGATTGGCATACAGCGCGGTCCCAATCAGCACAGCGACAAATGCAATCACAATCGACCAGTCAAGTGCGGATGGGGTCACGATGTCAAGACTAGATCGCCGTGAGAAAGTCCGTGCGCCTACACATCCTCTTATTGCCATGGGCGATACCCTTTGCAGCATGTTGATGCGCGCGCTCGCCGCAATGTTCTTCACGGCCACGCTGCTTGCAGCGACAAACTGTGCCTCAACGCCGACGGTCGATGAGCGCTCGACCCGACGGATCATTCCCGCCAGCGATTTGCCAACAACCGACTTGGACGGGCGTACACTTCCAATTGGAAAACGTGCGACGGTCTATCTCTTCGCGGGGCCAGAATGCCCGATCTCCCGCTTATATTGCCCTGAAATTGCAAGGATTTCTGCTCGCGATGAAGCGCGAGGAATTTCATGGGTCATGATTTTTTCCGAATACGACATTTCTGCCGATGTCATCCGAACTTTTCAACGCGAGTATTCGTTGCCATTGCCAGCAGTCGTTGACCCGACTCAGAAGTTTGCGTGCAATCTTGGCGCGCAAATCATTCCATCTGTTGTCGTTCTCGATGCAAATCACAATGTGATGTACCGAGGTCGGATCGACGATCGTTATAAAGGACTGGGGGTTTCCTATGGACCGCCAACCAAACGAGATCTCGCTGATGTTGTCGATGCGATTGCTGACAGTCATCCACTTCCATATGCATCCACAACCGCAGTTGGATGCGTTCTTCCTCGATGCGCCCCATGAAACGACCTGAACTTTCGATTGGAATTGATGTTGGAACAAGTTCGCTGAAGGCGCTCGCTGTCAGTCGTGATGGATCCGTCGTCGCTACTGCAAGCGTTGAATATGAATTCGATTCTCCCCGCCCTGGCTGGACCGAAACGCACCCTGACATTTGGTGGCGCGCCACCTGTGAAGCGCTGCGAAATCTCACCTCTCACGAGGCAGTTCGTGCGGGCGACATCGTCTCTGTGGGACTCGCAGGTCAAATGCATGGACTCGTGATTGTTGATTCGGACGATCGTCCAATTCGACCTGCGATTATGTGGAATGATCAGCGCACGGCCGAAGTCTGCGAGAAAGCACAGCGCGAAATCACCGCCTCAGAAATTTGGAGATTGACTGGCAATCGTCTGCTTCCTGGATTTACTGCGCCAAAGTTGCTTTGGCTGATGCAGCACGAACCAGAAACAATGCGACTCGCGAAACGCATCATGTTGCCGAAGGACTATGTCCGACTTCGACTGACTGGAGCGATTCATACCGATATGGCCGACGCTTCTGGAACGCTGCTGCTTGACTGCGAAAATCGTCGTTGGTCGAAAGAGATGTGCGAAGCACTTTCAATCGACACTGCTCTGCTTCCAGAACTTTTCGAATCAACAACACCAAGTTCCCGTGTGCACGCCGATGGCGCCGCAGCAACAGGACTTCCACTGGGAACAATTGTTGTTGCAGGCGCAGGCGATCAAGCAGCGCAAGCAGTTGGAACGGGAATCACTTCTGAAGGATCTGTCGCTTGCACTGTGGGAACGAGTGGTGTGATCTTTGCCACAACAAACGAGTGGCGGCCAACTCCACACGGAGTTCTGCATTCATTTTGTCATGCGATTCCAAATCGTTGGCATTTGATGGGCGTGACCTTGTCCGCAGGCGGAAGTTTACGTTGGTGGCGCGATGCAATGTGCGAGGATCTTGTTGCATCAGCACGAATACAAGGAGTGGATCCATACGAATTGATGCTAAAACAAGCAGAAAATGCACCGTTTGGCTGCGAAGGCGCAATTTTCCTTCCCTATCTCTCTGGCGAGAGAACTCCTCACGCCGATCCAAATGCACGCGGAACTTTCGTAGGCATATCGACTCGTACGACGCGGGCGCATCTGACGCGAGCAATCCTTGAAGGTGTCACATGCTCTCTTCGTGAAGTACTCGCGCTTGTTCGCCAAACTGGCGCGCGCGCAGATCGCATTCGACTTTCTGGTGGTGGTGCACGCAGTCCATTCTGGCGACAATTGATGACCGACGCATTCGACTTGCCGACTGCAACTGTCGAACAAACCGATGGTGCCGCCTATGGCGCTGCGCTCATCGCTGGCGTTGGCGCAGGTCTCTGGTCCAACATTGACAGTGCGACAGCTCACATCAAAGAATCGAATTCAACTCGCGTCGGTCCTGATGCCGCTTACTTTCCTGCGCTCGCTCGGAGGTATGCGCACGCATATTCCGCACTCGCTCCTTGGTTCGCAGAACAGTTCGCAGAACAGTCCGCAGAACAGTCCGCAGAAAGTCGATCTGAACAGAAGGTTCTCGACTAGAGTCAATCTGTGTATACATTTTTTTCCATACTCGTCTCAATCGTCAGCATGGCAGCAATCGGCTTTTGTGCATGGAAACTGGTCAATCGTCAGGAGCGGCGCGATCCAAAGTTTCAAGCGAAGTTGGATGCAGATGATGAGCGAGCGCGAAAGGCACGCGAGAGCCGCTTGGGATAAGCGGTCATGCGACTGCGCGGCGAATTCCATCCATCTTTGATTGCAAATTTCGCCCCGGACAAGCAGTATGCGCACTCGCCCATTCCTTATGTGAAAGCACCTGCCTGCTCTTGACCTTGTACTTCAGCATGCAAACGCGCAGATGACGATCCAGCGCAGCAAGTTGCGCCATACTTGGCGTCTGCTGATCGAAATTGCCAACGCACA
>CAMAXY010000060.1 GCA_945862215.1 Singulisphaera sp. GP187
GTCGGCCGCCTGCGGAACTCGCCCGAGAGAACTTTCCAACGGCTGGACACGCAAACGAATGCGCAACAGATCTGAAAAACGTTCGAGCGAGAATTTGATTCGCCAACGTGGTCAGCGGACTGATTTGAACCCCGGCGAGTTTGCAAGCCGAGCCGGAGTCTGCGTAGTTGTCTTGGCGCAGCGTTGTCGATGTTCGCTCTGCGATCGTGAACAGGCTTTATGCGATCGTGATCTTGCTGTCCAAATAAACGTCCTGAATCGCATTCAACAATTTGACTCCATCCGCCATTGGCTTCTGGAAAGACTTACGACCAGAAATCAGCCCAGTTCCTCCAGCGCGCTTGTTGATGACCGCGGTGCGGACTGCATCAGCCAAATCATTCGCTCCAGTGCTTGCGCCACCAGAATTGATCAAGCCGGATCGACCGCTGAAGCAATTCAACACTTGATAACGCGTCAAATCGATTGGATTATCCGAGCAAAGATCGGTATAAATACGGGGATCAAATTTTCCATAACTCGACCCGCCCATATTCAGCGCCTGATATCCGCCGTTGCAATCAGCTTGCTTCTGCTTAATGATGTCCGCCTGAATCGTCACTCCAAGATGATTTGCCTGACCAGTCAAGTCGGCGCTCGTGTGATAATCCTTGCCATCCTTCACGAAAGCGCTATTGCGCAGATAACACCAAAGAACGGTGACCATTCCAAGTTCGTGCGCGCGCTGAAAAGCCTCGGAGATCTCGATGATCTGGCGATCAGAATCATCCGAGCCAAAATAAATCGTTGCGCCAACAGATGCGGCGCCGAGATTCCATGCCTCTTCGACTGACCCAAACAAAATCTGCTTATGCTGATTTGGATATGTCAGCAATTCGTTGTGATTGATCTTGACGAGAAACGGAATCTTGTGCGCATACTTTCGCGCAACACTTCCAAAGACGCCAAAGGTTGTAGCGACCGCATTGCATCCACCTTCAATCGCCAACTTAATAATGTTTTCACCGTCGAAATAAATCGGATTCTTCGCGAAGCTCGCGCCTGCGGAATGTTCGATTCCTTGATCCACCGGCAAGATGCTGCAATATCCAGTGCCTGCAAGTCGCCCATGATTGAACATCGCCGCCATATTGCGCAGAACCTGCGGATTGCGATCGCTCTGGATATACATGCGGTCAATGAAGTCTGGACCAGGCAAGTGCAGAAGATCCTTGCTGACTTTCGCTTTGTAATTCAACAGCAAATCTGCATCAGATCCAAGTAATTCTTGTGTGGTTGGTGTGCTTGTAGAACGGGTCGCTGCATTGGTCATTACGAAAGGCTCCTGATTCGGTTGGGGGTGAGCAGGCAAGGATAGCGTCAGATTGTCACAATACCCTTTCAATGCTGATCTATGCAGGAATCGATGAAGCTGGATACGGACCTTTGCTCGGGCCGTTGTGCGTTGCATGTTCGCATTGGTCGATCGAAGGCGAGAGCGATCCCCTTGCGCCTCCAAACTTATGGAAGACCCTTTCGCGCGCAGTTTGTCGCACTAGTAAAGATCGCCGTGGACGAATTGCGATCAATGACAGCAAGAAACTGAAGGGCAATGGCGAAAATGGTGTCCATCCAATGCGCACAATCGAACGCGGAGTTCTCGCCGCACTCAGTCTGCAATCGAATGTCGATGCGCTCTACACCGATTCTGAACTTTTCACTCGAGTGGGTGCGAGCGATCCATCCACAATTGCGCCGTGGTACTGCGAATCGACTGCGCTGCCGTGGGCGTGCGATGCGCCGCAGATTCAGATTGCGTGTGCAATGCTTCGTCGAGCAGCGATCGACGCTTCCGTCGCCGGTCACGGAATGACTTGTCTCACGACTGATGCAGATGAAATCAATGAAGCCGCGCGACAAGGAATGGTCAAGACGAGCGTTCCATGGACGCTGTTGATTCAACAAGTCACACAATTACGCGCGCGTTGGCCCGATGCCGCGATTCGAGTCGCCGCCGATCGTCAAAGCGGGCGCATGCGATATCTCGATGATCTACTGCGCGCATTTCCAAACGATCGAATAAAAGTCATCCAAGAAGAGTTGCGAGAAAGCGTCTATCAAATTGATAGTGCGAAGGCTTCGATGGTGATTTCTTTTACGGTCGGAGGTGAAATGGATCATTTGCCGATCGCGCTTGCATCGATGACGGCGAAATATGTGCGTGAACTTTGGATGGATCGCATGAATCGCTGGTTTGCCGCCCGCGTCACCAACTTGGCGCCTACTGCGGGCTATGTAAAAGATGGTCGCCGCTTCGTTGGGTTGATCCGACCTGCTTTGGTCGCAAGTGGACTGGACGAGTCGAAGTTGATTCGCACAATCTGAACGATTCGCAACTCGGACTGGACCATTCAAGCAGAAAGTTGGGGGATCACGCCTTCAGGAGGGTGCCAAATCAGGCAATGAAATCCTTCTCTTAGCGTATTGACCCAATGCGCTTCCCTGTTAGACTGCGGGACTCTTTACTAACTGGAGCTAATGACTATGCCTACTGATCTCAATCGCGTTCGAAACATTGGAATTTGCGCACACATCGATGCTGGTAAAACCACCGTCACGGAGCGCATCCTTTTTTACACCGGAAAGATTCATCGCATGGGTGAAGTGCACGAAGGCACCGCCACGATGGATTCGCTGGTTGAAGAACAAGAACGCGGCATCACCATTCAGTCCGCCGCGACCACTTGCCCATGGGAGCATTTGGGAACCGAATACAAAATCAATCTGATCGACACGCCTGGTCACGTCGATTTCACCATTGAAGTCGAACGATCACTGCGTGTTCTCGACGGCGCAGTCGCTGTGTTTGACGGCAAAGAAGGTGTCGAAGCGCAAAGTGAAACTGTGTGGCGTCAAGCAGATCGTTATGGAGTTCCACGCTTGTGCTTGATCAACAAGATGGACAAGCTCGGCGCTGATTTCGATTTCTCTTTCGGTTCGATTCTCACCCGCTTGGGAGCGAATGCGATTCCAATTCAATACCCAATTGGTTGGGGAAATGAATTCAAAGGAATCATCGACCTCATGAATATGAAGGCGATGTATTGGTCACAGGCTGATGACGGCCAAGACATTAAGGTCACGGAAATCCCAGAAGAGTGGATGGAAAAGGCGACGGAATGGCGCCAAAAGATGGTCGAGAAGATCGCAGAACTCGATGACAACTTGACCGAAAAATATCTCACCGATCCAAATTCGATCACCGTGCCAGAGTTGAAGGCTGCTCTTCGCGCTGGCATTATCAGTTTGCGAGCATTCGGAGTTCTCTGCGGATCTGCCCTGAAATATGTGGGTGTTCAGACTGTTCTCGATGCAGTCATCGACTATCTGCCCTGCCCAACCGAACGACCAGACGTTGAAGGAACCGACATTCGCGATCCAAACATTAAGTTGACGAGACCGCATTCTGAAAACGCTCCGTTTTCTGCGCTCGTTTTCAAAGTCGTCTCTGACGTCGCTGGAACGCTCACCTATTTGCGTGTTTATTCAGGCAAGTTGGTCAAGGGTTCACGCGTTCTCAATCCAGGCAACGATCGCAAAGAAAATGTTTCTCGTTTGTACGAAATGCATTCCCAGCATCGCAATGCGCTCGATGAAACTGGCCCAGGCCAAATCGTCGCCGTTGTTGGCTTGAAGGATTCGTTCACAGGCGACACGCTCTGCGATCTCGATCATCCAATCGTGCTCGAACGCATGGTCTTCCCAGAACCGGTCATCTCGATGTCGATCGAGCCAAACACTGCGGACGACAAGAAGAAACTTGGTGAAGCTCTCACGACGATTCGTCGCGAAGATCCTTCCTTCCGTTCGAATTACAACGAAGAAACTGGCGAAACGATTATCTCAGGAATGGGCGAATTGCATCTTGAAATCATCAAGAACAAACTTGTCCGTGATATGAAGATCGGCGTCAGCGTCGGCAAGCCACGCGTCGCATATCGCGAAACAATCACTGGAGTCGCAGAACGCGTCCGCGGTCTTTTCAAGAAGCAATCTGGTGGACGCGGTCAATTCGGAGACGCAGTTGTCAACGTGCGACCGATGACCAAGGAAGAAGCTGAAGCAGAAGATTTGGTGATGAAGAATGGCGTTGTCTTCGAAGACAAGATCGCCGGTGGAGTTGTCCCACGCGAATTCATCCCAAGTATCGAATACGGTGCTCGCCAAGCCGCTGCAAGCGGAATTCTCGGTGGATATCCAGTCATTAACGTCAAGTTGGAACTCGTTTACGGTTCATACCATGACGTCGATTCGAGCCAAATCGCCTTCGAACAAGCAGGTGCGCTTGCTTTCCGCGAAGCCTGCACAAAAGCAGGACTCGCGCTGCTCGAACCAATCATGAAATTGGTCGTCACAACCCCAGACGAATTCTTCGGAAGCGTCTCGGGCGACATCGCCAGCCGACGCGGTCAAATCACCGACAGCGAAGTTCGCGGAATTCTGCGACTCGTGACGGCTGAAGTGCCGCTCTCTGAACTCTTCGGTTACACCACCAGCCTTCGTTCGATGAGCCAAGGTCGCGCTTCGAGTTCTATGGAGCCGCTGACATATCGCATCATGCCTGATCGATTGAAGGACGAAGTTCTCGCCAACCAGTGAGTTCAACACTTTCCGAGTCCGCATGAGAGAACCAGCTGATGCGGACTGGTTGGAGAGTGCCGCAAGGCTCGCGCTTCGCGGTCATGGTGGAGCAGAACCAAACCCGATGGTTGGTTGCGTCATTGTTCAAAGCGATGGTTCAATTGTTGGTTGGGGATATCACGCGCGCTGTGGAGAATTGCACGCCGAAGCTGTTGCTCTGAAAAGAGCTGGCATTCGCGCCAAAGGTGCGACGGCATTCGTCACGCTCGAACCTTGCGCGCATCAAGGAAAAACACCTCCCTGTTGCGATGCGCTGATCAAGAGCGGTGTCGCACGAGTGGTCTATGCAGTTGCTGATCCAAATCCACTTGCTGCAGGCGGTGCAGATCGAATGCGCGCGGCGGGAATTTCCGTCGAGCAGATTTATAGCATTGCCTGTGAGCGAGTCACCGCGCCATTCTTGACTCGTATTCGCTCGAAAAGACCGTGGATTATCGCGAAATGGGCGCAAACCATCGATGGTCGCACTGCGACTCGCGCCGGCGACAGTCGCTGGATCAGTTCGGCACAAAGTCGCGCGATGGTTCACCGCGAACGCGGCCGCGTCGACGCGGTGATGGTCGGCATCGGCACACTCTTCGCCGACAATCCTCATCTTCTTCCACGCACAAGTCGATCTCGGCGCATACCGCGCAGAATAATTGTCGATCCTCGACTGGTCACTCCATCAGATGCGCAAGTTGTACAAACAGTTTCGCAAGGACCTGTTGCTATTGCCGCGCTCTCCAGTTCGATTCACGAAATGAGCGACGAACGACGTGAGGACTTCGCCACTGCAGGTGTTACGTTTATTGAATTGGGCGGGTCTGCGATGGAGAGTGCGCACCGTTCGTTTCGAGGATTGCCGAAAAGTTCGATGACAAGGCTGATGCAGAATCTGCACACCGATGGAGTCTCGAATGTATTGGTCGAAGGTGGCGCTGGATTGCTTGGCGCACTCTTTGACGAAGATCTTGTTGATGACGCCTGGTGTTTCACTGCCCCGCTTGCAATTGCAGATGGTGCCGGCGCGCCGATTGCGACAGGCGAAGGACGAACATTGATGATTGACGCACTTCGTTACGAATTGCTCGACCTTCGCAGACGCGCTGACGACAGCATGGCTCTGTGGCGAAGAAAGACTTAAAACTCCTGAGCGGTTTTTCCCATTGGTTGCGGGCAAAAATCGACCATTTTAGGCCGATAGATAGGCAACCTCAAGAACAGAATGGCTAGTACCGTCTAGCAATCGCTTGCGTCGGATACCACTACGCCGATGAGTATGAGTTGGAAGGATCGGAAAAGGAAGTTAATGACTTCAAGAGGCTGTTTTTCGATTAGCAACACATCACAAAAATGAACAAGCCTAGTTTGAAAAGCAAAACGAACCCAAGCAAGTACTGGCCGCACAAAGTTGACTCTGGGTTTTTGCTTCACGCAAAGGGCCTTGTTCAAGAAGTAAGATGACTCAAATGGATGCAACACAAATATTGATTGGGCTTGGAATCGGGGCTGTTCTTGGTGGAGTAATCGGATTCGTCTTCGCAAATATGGCCGCTCGTGCTCGGACTGCTGGTGTCGATGCGATGCGAGTCGAACTCGAAACGAAACGAAACGAATGCGATTTGCTGCTCAAGGATAATCAACTTGCAAGAGTCGAAGCAGGTTCGTCCAAAGCACTCCTTGGCGCTGCGCAGCAATCGGTGCTCGAACTGCAGCGAGAGATATTGGCGGAGCGCGAAAAAGTTTCGGGGGCGAAAGATGCTGTCGCAAAAGCTCAAGCACAAGCAGAGGGACTCAATTCGCTTTACAACGAAAAAGTTGCGTCTCTAGAAGAAATCCGCAAGAGTGTCGAACAATCCAAAATCGTTCTCACTGATGTCTTCAAATCTACCGGCGTAGATTTGCTTAAGGCAACAACGGACACATTCATGGCTCAGGCCCGAGAGCAATTCGAGAATCAATCAAAACTCTCTCAGCAAGACTTGGAGTCTCGACAAAAAGCTTTCGATGCGACGCTGACACCATTCAAAGAACAATTGGTGAAACAGGAAACATTGATGAAGTCGCTTGATGAAAAGCGTGCGATTGACGCCACAACATTGACGGAGCAGTTCAAACAAATCGCCCTTCTGCAAAGAGAGGCTTCCAGCGCTGCGCAGCTTCTGACAAGCGCTATGCGCGACAATCGCCAACGTGGAAAATGGGGCGAAACTCAGCTTAGAAATATTGTTGAAATGGCCGGAATGGTTCCGCATATTGATTACAAAGAGCAGGAATCCTCGGAGGGCGAAGAGGGCCGCATTCGCCCTGATATGACGATCAATCTTCCCGATAATCGCGTGGTGCCGATCGATGTGAAGGTGCCAATGGATGCGTATCTCGATTCATTGAAACCAGAACTGAGCGACTCTGAACGCGCCGCACGCCGTAACGCCCATCCAATCGCAATTCGATCACATGTTCGTGCACTTGCAAGTCGTGAGTACGCGAAAACGATCGGCGCAGAAATCGAAATGACGATTATGTTTGTTCCAGTTGAAAGCGCTCTTTCTGTTGCACTCGAAATTGATGGCAGTCTCTTCGAAGATGCGCTGAAAGAAGGAATCATTATCACAACGCCATCGACGCTTCTCGCACTCCTTCGCATTTGCGCTTTGCAGTGGAAGAACGCAGCTGTCACTGAAAATGCGCAGAAGATTGGCGCAAGCGCGAAAGAGTTGCTTGATCGAGTTGTTAAATTCGCAGAACATCTGCAATCTGTGGGCAATGGACTCGAAACTGCTTCGAAGGCATTTAATAAGTCCGTCGGCTCTTTTAATACAAGGCTTCTGACCAGCGCACGAGCGACGGCAGAATTTGCAGGTGATCTCGAACGCCTTCCTGATGAGTTAGAAGGTGTTGACACAATCACCCGAACAGATATTTCTGGCGTGCGACCACTTCTTGATAGGTGAATAAATCAAGGGGATTAATAAAGAGAAAAACCATGCCCCCCATGCCCCCACTCACTTCCTTCTTGCTTGGCTTTGCGATTGGCGTCATCTTACTCGTTGTGTTTTTGATTCGTGCGAAGTTGCGACATCAAAGCGAAATCGACCTCGCACGCAAACAAAGCGTCAAGCAAAGTCGCAGCACGTTAAAAGGACAGATGGCTGAACAGATGGCTCCGATGTTGCCAGGATTTGATTATTCCCCAGCGGATTCCAAGTTTCTCGGCGATCCAATCGATTATGTCATCTTCAAAGGGATGACGGAAGCACGCGATGGCGGTGGTTCATTCGAAGACCTTGAAGTCGTGTTGATCGATGTGAAGTATGGCAAGGCACAACTCACTGCCGCGCAGCGCGCAATCTCACAAGCAGTCGAAGCGGGCCGTGTGCGCTTCGAAGTTGTGCGCATCGATGCAGAAAACAAGGTGACTAAATCGCAGTACGTCCCACGGCGTAAGAACGTATCGACTGATTGACGAATTCGATCACTCGCTTGCAAACACAGTCGCATCGAAGCGAAGTCCAAGGCTCGGGGGAAAAATTCGCAGAACGCCAGAGCCATCGTCCACGCCAAAACGTCCTTCGTTGCGCTCTCTTGAAACATTGACCGACGAAATCTCGCGGCCATCAAATGATTCGAGAACGATCCGTCCAACAATCAGATCCGCAGGCGCCGCACTCAAGGTGATTTCTGATGCCCTGCTGTCGCACAATTTTCCAAGGAGTCCCTCGACCTTTGCAGTTGTCGTCGCCTGCGTACCAGAAGCGCTTGACAACTTCCATTCGCTGCCGACACGCTCGATTCTGAGAGTTTCCCCAACAACGGGTTCGAGTCGAATCACACGCACATCTTCAGGTCGCTGACCAGTCGCAGTTGGATCAATCATCAAAAGGGTTGGAGGAATCGCTGCTGCAACGGCAGTTCCATCAATTTCCATGATGGCATCTGGTCTATCACTCAATCTTGCAAATCGATCGGTTGCTCCTGGTCGAATCGGCGCGCCGATTTCCAAACGCTCCACGATTGGTTGCACAGTCACTCGACCATCTGCATCAGTCTTGCGCGACGACGCATAAATCTCAACAACACCTGCCGCCTTCTCCAATCCAAATGGCATCAGTTGAGTTGGACGATCGACGACGAATCCACTGGCCTGTGCGCGTGCAAGCGCTTCAAGCCATCGCTCGACTGCTGCACGATCTGCTCGAGTTGAAATAGGCGACACAACTTTCCACGCAGAGCCATCACGGACAATTTCTAAACGCTGTGTCTTCCCATCGCGCCCAGGACTTTCGCTGACCAATCGGTCGCACTCGACATCTGCACGGGAAAACAACGATGTTTGTCGCCACTGTCGCAGGTCTGTCAGCAACGCAGCATCGTGAAGCGTCGAACGCGCCGCGCGAGGCTGTACCTGCTCGCCGCCAAGATCAATCCATGCGAATCCCGCTGGCAATCGACGCCCGAATCGAACCTTCACCGAACCTTCTTTCCATGCAAGTTTCACAAACGGCGCATCTGCACCCAAGCCTGTGGAATCCAGCAACTCTTTGGTATTGCCGGCAACATCAGCAAGCGCGGCACGCGCAGTCAATCCATTTGCTTGATCTACAACCTCCATCAGTCGTGCTGTATCGACTGGAAATTCAAAGGGCAATGTTTGGAACCAACGACCATCTCTGCGCTTGAATTCGAAAGTATTTTCGCCACCACGGGAGATTTCGATCTTGTCTATTTGCGACCACGGCACCGAACCAGTGACAAAGACTGGAGCGAATCCTTCATCTAGTTGCGCTGTGCGCGAATCGACAGAGATGCTCCAAAGAAACCATCCACCGATCCACACAAGTGCTGCGAAGACCCAAAGAAGAAAGATAGTTCGCCAATTCATTTTCGGGACCTCCACATCGAGATGATCAATCCAATCATCACAGATGCAGCAGGAATTCCAAGTGCCAATCCACTTGTGAACTCCAAACGCTTGCGAACGGAAAGTGCTCCAATTCTAGGTGATTCTCGACCACTTCCACTATTTCCCAAACGCTGATCAAGACCCGCGAGCCACAGAACTCCGTTGACGGCAAATTCACGGTTGCCTGGATTCAACAGTGCATCGCGTCCTCCACCAAGCGATCGCGCAGAGTCGACAACCGAACTGACCATCCACGATGGCGAGCCAACAATAATCGCGCGAAGTGATTTCGACGCTGGATCACGCCGAGTAGTCGCAACGGCAACACTTGTCGGCTCTGTCATCAATTTTGTGGACCGCGGATCAGGAGTCCGTCTGCGCCAATCTCGTTCAACCGATCGACTTGGGCCTTCACGTGCCGCGAGCACACTTTGGCTGCTTATGCCGATGGAGGATTCCATCGCTGTCACAGGAATTGCGACTGAGAATCCCAGACGCTGTTGATCAAGCGCTTGTGCCAAAGGATTGTCCGACGGAATCACCGACACATCCATCTTTGTACGGCGTTCTGTTCGACCTTCCGCAACTGGGATGTCATCGACAATCACCGCATCGGAAATTGCACGAGCACCTAATGTTGTTGCGATTTCGCTCCACGGATCGGATCGACCTGCAAGTGGGCGAAGACTTGGACCAAGTGAATAAAACAGCGGTTCGCCTGCGGTGACCAACCCGCCGATCGCTTCCAGCAATGCTCTCTCACGAGCATCTCTCTCGACCGCAACCGTTCTTGTTGGAATGATCATCCAAACTGTGCGACCTGTGACAATCGGTCGAGGTTCAGCTGTGATCCTCCATTCGCGCACACTGATTCGCGCTGCTCGGCACGCATCACTTATGGCAGTGCAATCAAATCCATCCGCCGCTGAAACCAACATCGAACGATCTTCGGCGTGTACAAAGATCACCTCAGGCTTCTGATCATCCAAGATGCTGCGAATTGCGCCATCAATCAATTGTTCCATTCGATATCGCCGATCAAATCGAACAGTCGCTCCTTGGTCAACTGCGTTGATCGCCAAAGCACTGTCTGGGAGAAAAACAATTCCATTTGGAGATTCGACAACAACGCCTCCGCCAATCGCAAGACCAGCAGAAATTTCTTGCAGCGGATCGCGAGGCAACACATCAAGTGCATCAACCGTTCGTAGCAAGGCACGCGTCCGCACACCCAACTCCGGACGCGCTCGCTGCGAAAGTTCACGAACAACTGCAGGCGATCCATCATCAGCACCCCGACGAACAAGCCAATTTGAGAAAGATCCAAGCTGCATCGCCCAATCTCGATTATTTGCAGCGATGACTTCTGCGGTCTCGGAATAATCCGCGAGTGCGCGATCAGGTCGTCCCACTTGCATTGCACGAATCGTTTGTGTCAGAACTGGAGCTCCACTGGCAAGAGCCGTCAGCGATCCTCTCACCTGCTCAATATATTTTCGATCTGGAGATTCCGCAGGCAATTGATCAATCACCAGAGTCAATCGAGCGGACTCATTTGATGCGTACAGCGCCAGAGTTTCTAACTCCTTCAACCCAGCAGCAACTGCGTCGTGCATATCTTGCACCGGTCCACGCTTTCGCGTCACCAAATCTTCAAGCCACTGCGAATATTGCATTGCGCCAGACGCAGTCGTTGGATCAATTTTCTCGTGCGGCGGTTGATCAGTGGAATGCGCACTTGTAAACGCATCAAGCACTTCGTCCAATTGACCCGCAACCGCTTTATCCAATCCACCAGTTGGAGCAATCCAAGTTGCGCGCCAACCATCTGGCAATTCGCTGACCAATCGCTTGGTCTGTGCATTCAGAACCCATACACGACTCTTCGTCGCATCGAAGGAAACACGAGCCCAAGGCGCATGTGCAGCGGCTGCGATAGCGAAAACAAGTGCGAATGCCCCGATCACACCAAGAATCACGCGCAACCTGATTGCGATCGCTCCACGATGACTTCCACGTTCGGCCTCTGTCGATTGAATGACCGCGGCTGCCGCTAGAAATCCAGCCGTTATGCAAAGAAAATACAACACATTCGATGAATCGAATTCTCCATTGAGAAATCCTTCAAGCCTTCGCACTGGATCAGCGGCGAAAAGCATGTCTGCTTGTGCACTTGGAAGAACAGGAGCAATTGATCGGATAGTGATCAACACCATCAACCAAGAAAAGAATGTTGCCAGATATGCGACGGCTGCGCTCGACGAAATTGATCCAAAGAAAAGTCCAGATGCGAGATACATCGATCCTGCCAACAACACACCACTTGATGCGCATAATGCTTCACCAAGATCTGGGCGCGCCAAAGATTCGAGCACTGCGTAAGGACCTCCCAGCCCGACAAGACAAAGAAGAATCAACGCAATCATTCCCGCGAGATATCTTCCGCCAACGATTGATCCAACGCTTGCAGGACTTGTCGCAAGCACTTCCCAAAATCCTGTGCGACGTTCTTCGGTCGTCGGCCGAAGCGAAAGCGCTGGAGCGGTCAAGAGCATTGCCCAACCAGCGGCTGCTGCAACGGTTCTCAATTCCGCAGGTGAACCAGGAACAAGAACTGCGATACCAGTGATGACTCCAGTGACGAACGCGAAGATTGCGAGTGCGCCCCAGATAGTCGGCGTCAAAAAGAGCGCGGCGCATTCTCGTCGAGCAATCGTCAGCACATCGCCCATCATTGAGATGCGCCCTCAATGCGTTCGATTGACACATCGCCACCACGTTCGCGTACCAGTCGTTGAAAAATCTCCTCCAATGCAGGATTTACCCGTTCAAATCGTCGAATTGTTCCGCCAGACGAATGCAAAGACTCGCCAAGTGCAGTTGGAATTCCAATTGATTCTCCGTTGGGCTCGATCTCAACTGATATTCGAGTCCAACCATCTTGCATCGACTGTGTCTGAACTCCAAGCACACCAACGATCTGCCGCAGCGCAACAGGATCGCAGTGCGTCGATTCGATTTCAAATCGAACTCCAACTGCACCGATACGGCGAAGGTCAATCGCACTTCCATCGGCTACCAGTTTTCCACGTGCGATCAGCACAAGATGATCGCATGTCGCTTCGACCTCCGCGAGATTGTGACTTGAGAAGAGCACTGTGTGCTCGCCTCGCAGTGAACGGACAAGAGTACGAAACGACATTGCGGTTGTTGGATCGAGTCCTGTTCCTGGTTCATCGAGAATCACAACTGCTGGCGATGCGACAAGAGCCGCGGCAAGTCCCGCTCGCTGACGAAATCCTCTGCTCAAAGACCCCAGAAGTTTGTTGCGAACCTCTGCGAGACCGCAGCGGTCGACCACTT
>CAMAXY010000061.1 GCA_945862215.1 Singulisphaera sp. GP187
CTCGACTGGAGAGACGCGCTTGGAGCGGATGAAGTTGCGCTCGTTGGAACGGGTTACGGTTCCGACAGCGGCTTTGTTGGCTTGGCAAGCGTCATGAGTGATACAAATAACGGTGCTCAGGCACAAGCAGGTCTTTCGATTCCCGCCAATCCACATCCGATGGTGGACTCGACCAAGGTAGACGCCGTCAATCAAATTCTTGGCCCATCTAACGTCTCAACACTTCAGGCTTTTTCTGAATCACCATTCTGCCTTCTCGATATCACTGTCCTTGGCGACACCGTTTATGCCCATGAATTGGGCCACAATTTTGGTTGCCAACACAATCACGAAGCACCAAGCCCAGAATCACAAGACGCACTATTCCCAGACTCCTTCGGATTTGGCGATGATGATTTTCGAACTGTGATGGCATATCCCAATGGAACCAATGTTCGGCTTCCTGGATATTCGAATCCAACGAAGACATGGGCAAACTATGGCGCAGGGGCCGACGAGACAGGCGAAGCTGGAAAGGTCTTTGACTTTGATTGCACTGCTATAGACGACGATGGAACTGATGCAGAATATATCGAAGGAACCGGCGTTCAAACACCTGCGGCTACTGATCTCTGCACCGAAACAGGAGATGACGCCCCAAACTCTCCCGCTGCCATGGTGATCGCTTCGGATGCTCAAATCGAAGATAGCGGCGCGGACACTGCAAACAACGCGAGATCTATTTCTCAGGTGAAGTTCGACTTTGCCAAGTTCCGATGCAGCCTCTTTCCTGTTGTTGACTGCAACGACAATGAGATTGACGATTACATCGAAGCTGTTGATGCAGTCAGCGATGATTGCAACAGTGACGGGGTTCCCGATGGTTGCCAAGTGGCAGTGGAAGACCCTGGAATCCCAAGCCCGATCGACTGCAATCAGAATGAAATTCCAGATTCCTGCGACATCTCAAGCGGCGAAAGTCAAGACGTGAATAACAATGGTTACCCTGACGAATGTGAAGATCAAACGTTGCTGTTTCGCGAAAGTTTTGAAAACTTTTCCTATGGCGCCAACGATGGCTTGTTACCAATTGCCAAAGTAAAAGCAGATGCATTGGAAGAGATACGAAAATCTGACCCAACTTTTCCTGATTACTTTGCAACGATAGAAACAACGGATCAGTTTCTTGGGTCTGGAAATGGTGGTTTCATTTATACGGACAACATCCCCTCGCTCTTTGCATACGGTCTGGGAGAAAATGGCTCGCTGAACGAATGGGGCGGACTTCTGGGGCAAGGTTTCGCGAAAGCATTCGGATCAAAGGGATATGGGCAGAGACTCATATTCAACGGCATTACTGGAGACTTTCCATCCGCGAATCCTGTTACTGGTGAAAGTGGAGTGACAACGATGCGGCTCGCTCGCAACACAAAAGAAGCTCGTTTCTATTTAAACGCAGCAGACTTCACTCAATACTTTCAACTGGAGCAAGATTTTCCTGGGACATACCCTGAACTTCAAAACTTTGGTTTTCTCGAATCAAATTTGATAAGCGTTCAGGCTTTCGCTGATGACGAATTAGTCTTCGTTCAAACGTTCGATATGCGCCAAATCGAGACACCTACTTATTCGACAGGTTTCCCGACAACTGTCATTGAAGGCGGGCCAGTTCGAATTGCACAACCCTTTGGTCAAGAACCTGACCCAAATTTTTACTTCAATCGAATTGTGATCTCTGGAGCATTTGTCGTCATCGACAATATTTCTTTTGACTTGGGGCAAGACTTTTCAGAATGCCCTGGCGATATCGCAGGCGGTATTCCTGAAGGCGGACTCCCGACCCCAGATGGTCGAATTGGCGGCGAAGATTTAATCCTTGTCCTTGTACAATTTGGAAACTCCTCGTCAGGCGATCCACTGACCGCCATAGCCGACATAAATAACGATGGATTTATCAATGGATTTGATTTGGTAGAAGTCCTGTCTTTGTGGGGCAATTGTCCAGGCGGATCTGGAAGCTAAAAACCAACTAGAAAATTTTAAAGCGAGACAAATAATATGATCACACCAATTCTCTTTGCGACGGAACTTTTACTTCTTCAACAATCTCTTCGTGATTCCGTAGACTTTGTTCAAATCCAAAATGCAGTCCTGGTTGTTCGGGATCAACCCGTCAAGAACCAACCAAAGGATCAACAAGAAACTGGTTCTGTTTCATTTCCAGTTTCGGAAGTTGGATACAGCCACGTCAGTTTGACTGAATTGCGAAAAATGGTTGCGCAAGGTCAGAGAACAGAGCAGAACCCAATGCAGTCATTCGTGGTTGATCGAACTATTGGTGGCGTCAATAAAGAAAAAATAGATGATTCTGACCAAGAAGGTGGAATCGCGGGCGTACAAACTCCAATTGATATCAAATTCATCATTTCTTCAAGCTCGTTGATTCCACCAACCCAGTTGGTTCAGTTTCAAAATGCTGTAGCTGAAGTTGAAAAATATATTGAATCTCAAATTTCAACTCTCAATTTGACTGTCACATTGAAGTTGCTTTATACGCCCCTCACTGCTGGAAGACTAGGAGTCACCACAGTTCGCTATTCAATTGAACAATTCTCAACGTTTTCCTATGCTTACGACAGACAGATTCTTGGCGAAAATGAAATCCGCCCACTCCCGCTTGCTTCAACATTACCTGTGAGATATAGCGGAGTATCAACCTCTGCTACGCCAGAAAATCGAATCTATGTCGTGCGACCTTTGAAGCTAGCACTCGGAATACCAGACACTGCCGGAGCCTCGACGATTTTAGACGATGGGTCAATAACAATGAGTTCTGCAATTCAATGGGATTTCGACCCGAGCAATGGATTGAAGTTTGGACAAACTCTACTTTATTCTTTTCAAGATCATTTGGTTCGTGAAGTTGCACAAGCAATGGGATTCGTAGCCGGCGCAGACTTCTTGGTGCGAGATTGCACAGCAATGGACATCTTCAGGTTTCAACAGGATGTGATTGATGAAACTCTCCTTGTCAATAGCGCGACAAATGTCTTCGGTGGTGCACCTCCACTCACTTGTGAAGCATTTTCTGGATTTTATGAAAATAGCCTTGTGAATGGAAATACAACCACTCAATTTGGAGGCTGGGCACTTGATTACAACCCTGGTTTGAATAAGAAGCTCCTTGCGAAAGCTGCTGACCTTGGAAGTTTTTTCCCCCCAGTTACTGGAAATCAAATCCTTGCCGCGCTCACTCCAACCCCACCCGACTCCATGGTTTTTTTACAACTTCAGATGGCAGGATCTGGTACGGAATCTGGAAATGTGAATAGTTTTGATGACCTTGACCTGCAAGCTCCCCCCGTGCCCGCTGCACAAAGAACTTTTTCATATCCCGACGGTGCTGTTCAAACAATTCAAAATATGATTATCCCAGCTGGTGCGAACACTGCGGGGACATTTGTAACTGGGCAGCGATACAAAATCGAAACAATTGGGAGTACGGACTTCACAAGTATCGGTGCGGGATCAAACACAGTAGGTCGAATTTTCACTTCGACTGGTCCTGGATCTGGGACTGGAACGGCTTCTGCTGCTTTTCAAATCGGCTCTTTTCAGCCTGGCTGGGGTTATAAGATTTTGATGAAAGGAACTTCAACCGCTGCGAATTTCACTGCTGCAGGTGCAACAGCGGTGTCCGCCACACAACTCGTTAATGGAACGTCGTATGTTGTTTCACTCATTGGAACGACAACACATGCCCAGTGGGTAAATGCTGGTGCATCCTCCGTGTTGCCCGATGCTTTGGTCCTCGGCTCTGAGTACATGGTTACTGTCGCTGGAACAACCTCTTGGACGAGTTGTGGAGCAGTTGCGAATACTGCTGGAACATTTTTTACCGCGACTGCCGTTGGTGCTGGAACAGGAACCTGTATCAAGACAAGCTTTGTTGCTGCTGGTGCTGGAGCAGGGACTGGAACAACTCTCAGAGCTACTTTCAATGCGACCACCGCTGGAGCAGCAGGAACTGGAGTTGCTCTACTCACACAAGGTCGTAAGTGCTTTGTCATTGACTTCAGAGCAAAGGTTCCTGGCGTGACTGGACCACCCGCGCTTGCACAAATTGACAATGAATTCCTTGGCGCAATGCCACGGACTGTTGCCAGAAATAGCGTCGCCAACAAATCGATCCTCAATTTCCCATATGGAACTTCTGGTCAAGAGTCTGACTTCGAGATGGAGATGTATGACGGATCACCAATTCGCGGTGCATTCGTGAAACAAAACGAACTCGCAAGCTTAGGAACAAGATGCTTGATGGGAGAATCGATCGGCAAGGGAAACACATTTTACTCCCGCGATTATTGCTCATATTCAACCACTCCTCTCGCACTTGACCCACTTGGATCGAGAGCAGATTTTCTAACTAAGCGTGAATGGCTAGCACTCGACGCAATGGGTTGGAATGTTGACATGTCAAAAATTGATCCCACAGACGAGGGCGACACAAGTGTCACTCTCACGTGTCCGTAAATTTAGAAAACTTGGTATCCGCGGAGGACCCGTTTGGTCCTCACACGCAGTCTTGTGCCACTTGATGGGGTGCAAGACTGTGTGGTTGTTTTCTGGTTCTGGCTCTAAGTCCTAAGACTAGGACTTCAGAGTCCGCTATTGTTGCGCTTCATGAATGTCAGTTCAGAATCCCCCCAGTCACTCTCGTGCTGGACCTCCCCACTCCTGCAAGCACATCAAATCCCCCATTGGTTTTCCAAACGAGATCCTCCAGATTCGAATTGGATCGCACAACGCCTTGGCTCCCACAACGCGCGCGCGGCACGAGTGAAGCAAGTGCACGGATCACGGTGTCTTGATGCCGCAACGTGCGACTGCGACCCACTGCAACTTGCAGATGCGATCATCACCAACGATCCTCTGCTTGTGCCAATCATCTCGACCGCCGATTGCTGCCCTGTGCTCGTGGTTTGCTTGCACTCCAAATCTTGTGCAGCAATTCATGCTGGATGGAGAGGTATCGCTCTGGATATTGTTGGAGAATCACTGCGAGCACTCGTCGAACGATTCGGAGCTGATCCCAAACACATGGTTGCCGCAATCGGTCCTTGCGCGAGCGTCGATCGATATGAGGTCGGCGAAGACGTCATGGACGCGTTCACTCAGCAAGGGCTCGGCGAGGCTCTGCGGCCTTCTCCATCTGCCCACAAAGCATTTGCAAATTGCTCGCATGCCGTACGAATCTTGCTCGAACGTTCTGGAATGAATCGGAATTTGATCGAATCCAATCCCCCGTGCACAATTGGTGACGCCACATTTGCCAGCCACCGCCGAGAGCCAGAAAATAAAGTTCGGATGCTCTCAGGTGTTGCGATCCCGAGATAATGCCGAAGTGCGCTCGAGTCGCAAACCGCTTGTCTGAGGCATTCCCAATCGATTGATACACTTTCAATCCTTGGACAGGTGGCCGAGCGGTTGAAGGCGTCGGTTTGCTAAACCGATGTAGGGGCTTATACCCCTACCGTGGGTTCGAATCCCGCCCTGTCCGTTTTCTTGTGTTTGAAGAAATAACGTGAAGTTCCATGGATGGCTTGATCGAACAACTTCCTCGACTTTTCACAGAGCTGGATGTTTTTCTGACCGAAGTCGTTCAGGGCTCGGGGCTCTGGTCGTACGCACTTCTTTTCTTGATCATCTTCTGCGAAACAGGTTTGGTCATCTTTCCATTTCTTCCAGGTGACAGTTTGCTTTTCGCAGTCGGAGCAATCTGCGCGCGTCGCATAGGACTCGATCCATGGATGTGCGGAACTGTGATTTTCGTCGCAGCAGTTTTAGGAGACTTGCTCAATTACCACATCGGAAAATGGATTGGGCCCCGCGCATTTTCTGGCAAGATTCCTCTCCTGCGAGTTGCGCATCTTGAGAGAACAAGAGAGTTCTTCCAACGACATGGACCCAAGGCTGTGGTCCTCGCGCGCTTCGTTCCAATCGTTCGCACCTTCGCTCCTTTTTTCGCAGGAATTGGCGTCATGCGATTTCGCACATTCCAGTTTTATAATGTCACTGGCGCTTTCCTTTGGGTGATTCTTCTAGTTGGCGCTGGATTTCTCTTTGGGGAGATTCCAATTATCAAACGCAATTTTGAAGCCGTCGTGATCGCCATCGTGATCATTTCAGTTCTGCCAATCGCGATCGAATGGTGGCGAATCCGCCGTAGCTCTCGCAAAGTCGATAGAATTACAAATCCATGAAAATCCACGAATTCCAAGCTCGTCAGTTGCTCTCGAATGCCGGAATAACAGTCCCCTCTGGAAAGATGGTCACGACCGTTGAAGAGGCGCACGTTGCAGCAAGATCCCTCTTCGCATCTGGATCGAAAATGGCGGTCGTCAAGGCGCAAGTGCATGCTG
The DNA here is from genome assembly GCA_945862215.1 of Singulisphaera sp. GP187. Classification (GTDB taxonomy): domain Bacteria; phylum Planctomycetota; class Phycisphaerae; order Phycisphaerales; family SM1A02; genus F1-60-MAGs104. The sequence goes on from CAMAXY010000061.1 coordinate 6,402, forward strand.
GCGGTCGAGGCAAAGCCGGATTTGTAAAAGTTGTGAAGTCCATCGACGAAGCTCTTGCCGCAGCGAAATTCATGCTTGGCAATCGGATGAAAAGTCCACAAACTCCGCCGGAGGGCCTCGAAGTCAATCGGCTCTTAATCGCTGATGCAGTTGATATTGCACACGAGTTTTATGTTGCCGTCTTGGTTGACCGTGCCAATCGCACCAACACCCTCATCGCCAGTGCAGAAGGCGGAGTTGAGATTGAAAAAGTCGCAGAGACGCGTCCCGAAGCGATCATCAGAATCCCCTTAGACCCAGTTGCTGGTCTGCAGCCATTTCAAGCCCGTGAAGTTGCGCTGGCACTTGGATTCAAAGGTAAAGCAATTGCGCAAGCGATCAGTGTCTTCACAAAACTGAGCGCACTGCAGCGCACCACCGATGCGAGTTTGGTTGAAGTCAATCCGCTTGTGTTGACTCCTGCCAACGACGTGCATCCAGATGGGCAAGTGATGGCGATCGATGCGAAGTTTGACTTCGATGACAACGCACTCTTTCGACATCCAGACATCGCTGCAATGCACGATCCAACTGAAGAAAACGCAGCTGAAATGCGCGCGCAGGAATTTGGACTTTCGTATGTTGCCCTTGACGGCAACATTGGCTGCCTCGTGAATGGCGCAGGATTGGCGATGAGCACGATGGACATCATCAAATTGCACGGCGGAGAACCTGCAAATTTCCTCGACGTCGGCGGAAGTGCTACCGAAGAAGCTGTCACGGAAGCATTTCGAATCATTCTCAGCGACGATCGTGTCAAAGGTGTTTTGGTCAATATTTTCGGCGGAATCATGCAATGTGACCGTATCGCACGGGCCATTGTTGGAGCAGCGCAAACAATTGGTTTCCGTGTGCCACTAGTTGTTCGCCTTGAAGGAACAAATGTCAACGAGGCCAGGCACATTCTTGATGAAGCGCGTGTCAACATTCCAACGATGCAATCCGCCACAGACTTGACCGACGCCGCGTCGAAGATTGTTGCCGCGGTCGCTGCCGAACCCTGCCATACTTCATAAAACTTATGCTCATCCTGTTTGACATCGATGGAACGTTGCTGCGCACCGAGGGTGCTGGCATGAGTGCGATGCTCGCAACGGCGCATGAACTTTTCCCAACGAAGACATTTTCATTTGATGGCATTTCAATTTCGGGCCGGCTTGATCGTTTGATTTGGCGCGATCTCATGACACGAGGCGGCGTCGAACCAACCAACGAGATTCACGAAGTCTTTCGCGAAAATTATGGCGCGCATCTGCGACGAGGCTTCTCGCAGAACTCTCGTGCACACGCGTTGCCAGGCGCGCAAGAATTGGTTGATGCGCTCCATGCGCAGAGTGGGCTGGGCCTCGGTCTGCTCACTGGAAATTATGAACACACGGGTCGCCTGAAAGTTGAACAGGCGGGATTTTCTCTCGAACCATTCCAGCACAACGCGTGGGCAGATGATGGCCACCATCGGCGTGAACTGCCGCCAGTTGCAATTCAGCGATACAGTGAGAAAATGGGCCGCGGTATTGACACTTCCAGAGTGATCGTGATCGGCGATACGCCTTTGGATGTGGACTGCGCGCATTTCAATGGTTGTTTGGCGATTGGAGTGGCGACTGGAAACCATCCAATCGCAGAATTAGAAACCCACAATCCTGATTTACTGGTTTCTGGGCTCGATGATTGGCAACGAATCGCTTCGTGGATTACCAGTCGGTAATTTCCCCCCAGCGCGCACGAGACTTACCCTTTCTTGTATGTCCGCCTTTGCAACTTTCTGCAGCGACTTCTGTATCAATCAGAAAATCGCACTCAAGATGGATCTCCCCGAAGCGCGAGAACCAACTCTTGAGCTCTTCGATCGACTGCGTCGACAATTGCCACGACTGACACGCGTACGCAGAGTCGAAGGTGAGGTCGCACTTGAATCCGCCGAGGACGAACAAGATTTTTTATGGGTCGCGCTTCGCCAGACATCTATCCGCAGCGGACATGTCAATCCGAAATCGACTGATGACGGATACAAAATTCATCGTGCAGTACTCGAAACTGCGCCGTGGTTTCTATCGATGAGCCCTCTGGACATTGATCACATCGAGTTGGTCTTTGGCTTTGATATCGAAACTGCATCACATCGAGATGGCATCGTCTATGAAGCGCTCTTGGCAAACAGTCCGCTTGGATCTCTCTTGGACTGCGACCACGATCATCCAATTGATGTACAACCATTCGTTGGCATTTCACTCACAGAAGGACGGGAATTGCAGGCATCTTTCGAGGTCAAGACGCGGCCTCACCGAGCTGATACCAAGCACTCTTCCACGACGGATCCGATCAGCGTCTATCTGACAGTGCGCCGCAATGGACCGCTCACTTCGCTTGATGAACTGCCAACTATATTTGCGACACTCTGCGGACACGCAGAAAGACTTGCGGAACAACGCGCAATACCACACCTCGTCATGCCAATTTGGCAAGCGATCAGCGCAAGCTGAGTTTGAATAAATCGATCAAACGAGAGAATCAGGCGACAGCGATAAAACGCTGAACAGCCATCACATCGGGGATGATCTTTGGAGTCACTCGAAGCGTGAACTTCGCGCCAACTTCTGCACGAACGCAACGTGTCGCTGGGATGCGTGAGATCCACATGCGACCACCTCGTTGATTCTCTGGATTCGTACGGCCTCGTTCACGAGCAACGCGAGTCAGAGTTCGCTGAATGGATGGCTGCAAGCGCATCAATCTTTCGATGGTCTTGCGATGCTTCGCCTCAGCTGGAAGTTTAGTGACTGAGATTGTGACGGTTTTGCCAGCGGTGAGTGTCATATTTAGGCTCCGAGGAGGATTGAAAATCGTACCGTCGAAGCAGGATTTATGCAAGCCGATCACTTCCGTTGCCGGCAATCGCATTCAAGAGTGTTTTGAGCCCTTTCCAGAGACATAATGCAGATAGAGCGCCTGAGTCCCCTTCCGCCCGTGGTTTGCCTCTTGGGCCTTGCGGTAGAGGCTCTCAGCCAGCAGAAGCCCAGGAACATGGAGGTTGTTGGCATGGCATTCCTCCAGCGCAATCCCAAGGTCTTTCAGAAAATGATCGATGAAAAAACCAGGCTCGAAATCACCTTTGAGAATCCGAGGGGCGAGATTTGCAAGCGACCAACTTCCAGCTGCTCCCGCTGAGACCGATTCGAGAACTCGCTCGGGATCAAGTCCGCTTTCGCGCGCATAAAGCAATGCTTCACAAATCCCCATCATTGTCGATGCAATAAGAATTTGATTCACGACTTTCGCTTGTTGACCACATCCAGCATCACCTTGGAGAACGACAGTTTTTCCCATGATTTTAAGCACTGGAAGAACTTGCTCGAATGCGCTTGCATCGCCACCAACAAGAATCGAAAGCGTCGCATTTCGTGCGCCAATATCGCCGCCTGTCACTGGAGCATCAAATGCGAATGATCCTTTTTCACTTGCAATTTGTGCGATTTTCCGAGCAATTGAAGGACGACTGCTTGTCAAGTCGACAAGAAACTTTGGAACGCTTGGCGCACTCAATGTGCCATGAGAACCGAGGTGAACTGATTCGACATCGGATGGAAGTGCGACCATGGAAAAAAGAAAATCCATCCCAGACGCTGCTTCGACAGGCGTCTGCGCCCAAGTTGCTCCACGACTGAGCAATCCAGCAGCGCGGGATTTGGTACGCGAGTGAATCGTCAGCGAATGCCCCGCCGCCAGAAGGTGGCCGGCCATTGAACTTCCCATAACTCCAGTTCCAATCCAACCAATTCGAAGAGGTGATTCCATAGTTGGACGAGGTTACTCTTCGAATATCCTTTTACGACGGTCCGAACCCAACCATTGGGGGAGGCGTAAAAATCGGATGAACCAAATTATGTCTACATCACAAAGAGATATCGTCGAACTGGAACGCCAAGTTGAAGCAGCAAGTCGTCCATTCCGTCACTTGGTTGATCAAATTCAACGCGTCATCGTTGGACAAGATTCATTGATCGAAGGTTTGCTCTGCAGCCTGCTCATGAACGGTCACGTTCTCATTGAAGGCGTCCCAGGCCTTGCAAAAACAATGGCTGTGAGCAGTCTTGCCAAAGGAATCAATACTGGATTCCGTCGCCTGCAATTCACTCCCGATCTCTTGCCTGCCGACTTAATTGGAACAATGATTTATCGGCCGAACACTGGCGAGTTTGTTGTCAAGCATGGACCGATTTTTTCCAACATCATTCTTGCGGATGAAATCAATCGCGCTCCAGCAAAGGTTCAGTCTGCGTTGCTCGAAGCGATGCAAGAGCGACAGGTCACAATCGGAGAGACAACTTATCCGCTGCCAGATCCATTCTTGGTACTCGCAACACAAAACCCAATCGAACAAGAGGGAACCTATCCCCTTCCCGAAGCGCAGGTCGATCGATTTGCGATGAAATTGGTAGTGACCTATCCATCGCCAAAGGAAGAGCGATTGATTCTTGATCGCATGGCGAACACTCAGAACAATCTGACCGTTGATCCCGTGATGAATCCAGGAGACATCAAGACAGCTCGTCTGCTTGTTGATCAGATTTTTATGGATGACCGGATGAAGGATTACATTGTCGATCTTGTCATTTCCACACGCGATCCCAAGAAGCATAAAGTTCCAATCGAAGGACTCTTGACATACGGATGCTCGCCGCGTGCCACAATTGCGCTAACACTCGCTGCAAAAGCAAAGGCTTTCCTTGATGGTCGCGGATACACCGTTCCGCAAGATGTAAAGGACGTGGCGCCGAATGTTCTGCGTCATCGACTTGGACTTTCCTATGAAGCAGAAGCAGTCGAGAAGACCTCTGACGATATTGTGCGGACACTTCTTGATCACGTGCCAGTCCCCTGAATGGAAAGGTGCTGTGGACTTTCCAAATTTCTTCTGCGCAATGAAATAACGAAAGTTTGACTGCACAAGGGAACAAACCATGCTGTCGAAAGAAACCATCCAAAAAATTCGCCGAATTGAAATTCGCACATCGCGTGTGGTTCAAGAAGCAGTTGCGGGCCGATACGTCTCCGCCTTCAAAGGACGCGGGATGGAATTTGAAGAGGTTCGTCCATATGCGGATGGCGATGATGTGCGCACGATCGACTGGAATGTTTCTGCTCGAGCTGGCGGACCACATGTCAAACTCTTCCGCGAAGAACGAGAACTGACCGTGTTGCTTGCGATCGATCTCTCTGGCTCGCTTTCATTTGGTTCGAATGCTCAGACCAAGCGAGAACTCGTCGCAGAAGTCGCTGCGACGCTGGCATTCAGTGCAACTCGCAACAACGACAAAGTTGGGTTACTCCTTTTTTCCAATCAAATTGAGCGATACGTCCCCCCACGCAAGGGGCGACGCCATGTGCTACGCATCGTGCGAGATCTGTTGGCGCATAAGCCTGTCGGGACAGGAACAAATATCGCTGCAGCGATCGACGAACTGAATCGGATTCAGAAGCGACGTGCGGTGGTCTTTGTTGTGAGCGACTTCCTCGATGATGGTTGGGAGAAACCGATGACAATTGCACGACGACGACATGATGTGATTCCGGTTTCAATTTTCGATCGTCGAGAGCGCGAACTGCCCAAGATTGGCATGATCGAATTGACTGACGAAGAGACTGGCAAGCGAGTCGTCGTCGATACTTCGAGTCGAAAAGTCCGCGATGCATTTCGCAGACAAGGTGAATTGCGCTCGCTGCAATTCGAACTTGCCTTGCGACGAATGAAAATCGATCCTTTGATGATCGAAACGGGAGTCGATTATGTCGAACCGATCATCGCGTATTTCCGAAAACGAGAGGCAAGAGGAAGCAGATGAATCGGACTCGAACCCTCATTGCATCTTTTTGCCTTGCGGCATTTGTCACTGGCCCTGCACAGAGCCAAGTCCTTTCGACAACATCGCCACCTCCGCAAAGCGCGCCAAGTGGGCAAGCGCCTGCCAAGGCTCCGCCATCAAAGGTGGCTTCTCACCCTGCCCGTCCCATTGACATTCGTGTCGAAAATGGTGCAGTCAGTGCAACACTTGCAACCCCAGCTGATGTTGTTGAAGTTGGAAAGGCGATTCCATTCACACTGACGATCACGGCCACCGACGGTGCAAATCTTACGATTCCAGAGATCG
>CAMAXY010000062.1 GCA_945862215.1 Singulisphaera sp. GP187
CAACGAAAGCATCACGCTCACTGGCATTCCACTGGAAGCGTATGAGTATGTTGTCAACGGCAAGCCCGCGCTTGACTGGGTTGTGGAAAGGCAGGGAGTGAGCACTCACAAAGAGAGTGGCATCGTCAATGATGCCAACGACTGGGCCAGAGAAACTATGAAGGACCCGCAGTATCCGCTCGACCTCTTTTGTCGCGTCGTCACGGTCAGCCTTGACACGATGAAGATCGTGAACTCATTGCCCAAGCTCGACATCTAGCAGGACGCTGAAGAACCCAAGTTCTGCGTGCTGTCAGGCGTTCGGCTCATTTGTATTTGGTCTTGGAGTATCGGCCTGTGCCTGCGCAGTTCCAACATTCACCATTGATGTTTGTAGTGACGTGATTGTTGCGAAGGTCGCGGACTCGTCACAGAGAAAATGTAATTACGGATTGCGAGCGACGCGGAAGCCGATATCGATGTCGGCGACGTTCGGGAAGTGGCCGTCGCGCCGCGAGCTACGGCAGAAGTAGGAGCTCCAGCCCCAAGAGCCGCCGCGCAGCAGACGATTCGAGCCAGTCGCCGGTCCTGTGGGGTTGATCACGCTTGCTGATGAATAAGGCCCATACCAATCCTGGCACCACTCCATTACATTGCCTGACATGTCGTGCAAGCCAAGTCCGTTGGCAAGCTTGCCGCCCACGGCGTGTGTTTGGTTGCCTGCCGCAGGATAAAACCACGAAATGTTCTCAAGAAGTGTGTCGTCGTTGAAACCAGTTGGCTGCGAAGGATAACTGTGAAAAGCCGTTGTTGTTCCGGCGCGATATGCATATTCCCATTCGGCTTCTGTTGGTAAGCGCAAACCTGTTATAGACATGAAACCACCTGCACTTGTGATCATGTTCCAAGAGACTTTTTCGACAGGACGCGAGGGGCTGTCAGAGTATCCAGAGAAAGAACTCGGATTGCTCCCCATCTTCGCCGCCCACTGAGCCTGAGTCACTTCATAACGACCCATATAAAAAGCCTGCGTAAGAGTCACTTGATGAGTGGTATTTTCGCCGTTAGCGCAGGCATCCTGAGTCGATGCGCTGCAACCCATCGTAAATATCCCCGCAGGAACCAACAGCATTTCAATGTTGCTTGAAGTGTCTTTGATTCTCCACGCAAATCCAATTGCCACAATCGCAGCACGAAGATTCGCATCGGTTACAACGGCAGGATCTGGTAACGCTTCCAGCATCGTTGCCCAAGTCGGAACGACGATTGTCACATACGAAAAACCATTCAATGAGGTCAATGTCCCTGCTGGTGTTGTTACAACCACATCTGCTGGACCAAGTGTTCCTGTTGGAGTCACCGCCGTGATCGTTGTCGGTGAAACCACAACCAAGTTTGTCGCAGGCGCACCGCCGATGGTCACGCTGGTTGCACCACCAAGATAATTTCCCGAAATGGTGATGAGCGCACCTCCACCAACCACACCCATATTGGGCACAATCGAAAGGATGGAAGATGATGCATACGAAAATGCGTTGGGAAATGTCGTTGTGCGACTTGGCGTCGTGATAGTGATGCTGACAGATCCAGCCGCATGCGCTGGAGTCACAGCTGTGATTGTTGTTGACGAGACCACGATCATGTTTGTCACTGGTGCACCACCGATCGTCACGCTTGTCGCACCCGTGAAGTATGCACCTGAAATTGTGATCGGCGTTCCTCCAACAATCGTTCCTTGACCTGGTGCAACCGATGCAATGAATGGCGGACATGGGCCCCAACCCGCAAGCAGTTGTCCAAGATCAATTCCAGTCACCGCACCATCACCGTCGATGTCGGCTGGGCAGTTTGTGCAAGGACCCCAACTTGAGAGGGTTTGCGCCAAGTCGACTCCATCGATGATTCCACTTGGAATGACATCCCCAGTGCACTGCGCATTTACTCTTGGCGCTGCGACGCCGACGAACAATGCGACGAGCGAGAGAATGCAGATTTGAAATGATGTGCGCATTATGGATTTCTCACGACACGGAACCCGACGTTGTAGCCGATGCTGTAGGTCTCGAAGTAGTCGCGCTGCGACGCGCGGCAGAAGTAGGAGGAGTTGTCCCAGCCGCCGCCGCGCAACAAACGGTACGTGCCAGTCGCCGGTCCTGTGGGGTTTGTCACGCTTCCTGATGAATAAGGCTGATACCAATCCTGGCACAACTCCCAAACATTGCCTGACATGTCATGCAAGCCAAGTCCGTTGGCAAACTTGCCGCCGACGGCGTGGGTTGGGCTTGAGCCGGACCACGCAATGTTCTCAAGAAGTGTGTCGTCGTTGAAACCATTTGGCTGCGCTGGATAACTGTGAAACGCCGTTGTTGTTGCGGCGCGATATGCATATTCCCATTCGGCTTCCGTTGGCAAGCGCAAATTTGTGAGAGACATAAAAGAAGTAGATCCTGATGCGATCATGTTCCAAGAGACGCGTTCGACGGGTTTCGTGGTATCCGATGAGTAACCGTTTGCCGGCACGAAAAAACTCGGATTGCTCCCCATCTTCGCCTGCCACTGAGCCTGTGTCACTTCATAACGACCAATATAAAACGCACTCAATGTCACTTGATGCGTCGGGCTCTCATCGGAGTCGCAGCCTTGCTGAGTCGACGCGCTACATCCCATCATGAACGTCCCTGCAGGAACCAGCAGCATTTCGATATTGCTTGCATTGTCACGAACACGCCACGCAAGTCCACTTGCCACAATCGCAGCGCGAAGATTCGCATCGGTCACCACCGCAGGATCTGGTGTCGCTTCCAACAGTATTGCCCATGTCGGAACAACGATGTCGATATATGTAAACGCTCCGCTGGCAGTCGCAGTTCCCTTCGCGCCTGTCACTTCGACAGATGCAGCACCAACTGATCCAGCTGGTGTCACTGCAGTCACCGTCGTCGAATCCACTGCAACAACATTCGTTGCAGGTACTCCGCCAACTTTGACGCTCGTCGCACCATTCAGAAACGATCCTGTGATCGTGATTGCAGTACCACCAGAATAAATCCCTTGATTTGGTGAGACGGATGAAATCGATAATTGAACATAAGTGAAAGGAGTGGGAGCGAGCGATGTCGCGTTGCTCGACACAATCGCAATCGACGCTTCACCAGCTGCGCCTGCCGGCGTGACTGCCTTGACCAATGTCGGCGATAGAACTTGCAAAGTGGTGCAAGCAAATCCGCCAATCTTCACGGCAGTTGTTCCAGTCAGATTGGTTCCGTTTATCGTGATTTGAGTTCCGCCCAAGATCGAACCTTGCAGCGGAGTCACAGATGTGACCGTGCCTGGACACGATCCCCAGTCCGCCAGCAACTGAGAGAGGTCTGCGCCGTTGATCTGACCATCGCCAGTGATGTCGCTCGCGCACTGCCCCTGCACCGACGAAGTTGAAACACCGAAAGTCATAGCGACTGCGGCAACGATTGAAAGCAGAATGTTTGGCGATTTCATATTTGCACTCCTTGAAGTTGAACAGCCGGAAAACCTGAACTGCATTCAAGATAACCCCAAGAAGTGGAAAGTCCAAGAGAATCTGGGGCGTTTCAGGATTATGTCACTTGCGAAATCCCCCACAAGGCCTTCCCCACAATTCTCGGAACATTCAGCAACGCACGCGGTTGGATTCGAACCAACGACCCTCGGTTTCGAAGACCGATGCTCTATCCAGCTGAGCTACGCATGCAGGGGTCGCGATAATAGCGCATTCCCCCGCTGTGGTCGAATTGATTCACTCTGCGTTGCAACCGTCGATTCGGCCATCCCCGTCGGTATCGATTTCAAGTCCCCAGTCGATTTCGCAGCGATCTGGAACACCGTTCGCATTGCAATCGCGAACCCATCCTGCGCGAATCTCGCAGCGATCAACAATTCCATTTTGGTTGCAGTCAGGATCCTGAGCATCTGGCACACCATTGCCGTCGCAGTCAGGAGTGAGACCAAGAGCGATCTCTTCTGCATCGTCACGTCCATTTTGATTGAGGTCAGGGAAGCAAGCGCTCGTGAAAATCACACCTGCATTGTTGATCCCTTCACCAAGCATTGCACTGCGCGCATCGCCGCAAACTGTTGAATCGTTCATAGAGACCGTTGCATTGACTGATCCCACGCTCCATCCGCGATCGCTGTAATTGCCCATGAATTTGCAACCTGACAGCGACGCTTCACCACTCGCGACGAAAACTCCGCCGCCAGATTCGAGTGATGAATTTTTTTCGATGATCGTGTTGAACGCGAGCAATTCTCCAGCAGCGCTATAAATGCCGCCGCCCCACGCTCCACTCTTTGTCGAATTTCCAGAGACTGTCGAGTTCATCAAAGTCATTCGGCCTGCACTTGAATAGATTCCGCCGCCATACGTTCCCGCAGTGTTTGTCTTCACAGTGCAATCGGACATTGTTGGCGATCCACCCTCGTTGCGAAATCCGCCGCCTGCGATTTCTGCTGCGTTTCCATCGAATGAACAGCCATAAAAGGTGCTTGAAGATCCCAGATTGACTGCACCGCCGCCAGCGTTTCCACTCAGCACGCAATCACGAATGAGAACATCAACATGATCGATCAAGATGCCGCAACCATTTGATCCACGACCATTCGTCAAGAACAAATGCTCAAACTCACATCCAGTTGAACCCGCGCCAGTGATTTTCAGAATTGGACCAATTCGGTCATCGCCAACGATTTGTGCGCGCGCATCGCCGGTGATTCCGCGCAGAGTGATTTTCTTTTCGTTGATCGAAACGCGTTCATGATAAATGCCAGCAGCGACAAGAATCGTCTCGCCATACGACGCTGCGTCGACCGCTGCTTGAATCGTTGGATAATCATCAGGAACTTGTCGTACTCCCACGATCGATTTGACGGACACAATTTCACTCGTCGATGCAATCGACCGTGATGGAAATGCGCCGCGAAAAAGTGCGATCAGTGCAACGACTGTCAAAATCAAGAGGATGGCAGCATGAGGCAGACTTCTCCCATTTCCGCCCCGCTGATGCTGAATCTGGCTCTGCTTCATGCTGCCAATCCTCCTGAGTGACCGAACCGTTTGGATTTCGTGCCAACGAGGCATTGAAATCCGCACATCAACACAATCTGATTCAAAGTTGCTTAGCGCAAGTCGCCGTGCAACATTTCCAAATAAATCTTTACTCCTCTCACAGTCGAAATCGGCGAAAATTGGGTCGCACTTTGGCGGAAAGAAAGATTTTCTTATTTGGCTGAAAAACCTGCTTCTTACGGGCAGAAATCGACCACAAGAGGTCGTTTTTTGCCCGCAAACCCCCCCTCCTGAGTTATTCTCAAACCGTGCGGTGGCCTGCTTGGACAAATTTCGCACGCTGCCGAGTGGCGTTCATTGCACTTGGAATACTCGCAGCATTTCTGACGGGATGCGGCGACCCAGCGCAGAATCCAGTTCGAGTTATGGCTCCGTCGATTCGAACGGAAGATCTTGTTCGCTGGATGAATGATGCCGCCATCGATTGCAAGAGCATTGACTGGTCAGCAGTCAATGCCGCGCACGACAAATATCTTGACCAAGTACTCAGCGATCGCATCATCGCACGTGAACGAATTGATCAACTCTTTCACAAAGTCGATCTCCAGCAAGAAACCACGCCAGAAGAAAATTTCAGGATCAACAAGGCCGCGCTTGGAATCAACCGCGACTTCTCTGTTCAACTTACAGGTCAAGATGCGTTCTTCCTCAACGCACTCGCTGATACACGCGGGCTGAACCAATCCATCACGAGGTACTTGCTTGCGCGGCGAAACATGCAGCGGACAGCGCGGCTTTTTCAGATCGCTTCAATTCCAAACAGTTTGACGACTCAATTTCCAATTCCGGCATATATGGTCTTTGCCGCTTGGCCGAGAGATGCGCCTCGATCGACAGAGGAAATCATTGCGTGGACGATGCATATTTCTTCGCAACTTTCCATCCCCGCGGATCATTGGTGGGATGCAACTGCTTGGTCGGCGCCTGCGATTCTTCAGGTTCTCGTGCCACCGCGCGATGCCGCTGGGGATCCAGAGACTCAAAAGATAGAAAACGAAAAACGAATCGCTGTGATCAATGCGAAGACGCGTGCGGCAGCAGTCGAATATATGCGTGCAGTCTTTGCAGTTCTGGATCAAGATGCGCCAGGAATCCCAGCCGCAGCGCGAGAGTCTGCGCGATTTCAGACACTCGCAAACATGACGCGAATACCCGAATTTGCACAGACGCTTCGAGCGTTGACGCTTGCAGAAGAATCGCAGCAACTCAGCCCAGCCATTCGCGAGCAAGTCAAAAAAATTCGCATTGCTTGGTTCGCTGCACAGGCTGCGATACTTCGCAAATATCTAGAGGACACTTCGCCTCAAGTCAAAGCCGCGGCGCTGGCTTATGAACAATTGCAATCGCTGATTCCCAATGAGAACGCGTACAAAAATCTACGCAAGCAAATCAGAGCTATATACAAGGATGCGCCTGCAGCTGTGCCAGAACCCGTCATCGAATCCGATCAATTTGCGTTTTATTCCTCGGCGCAGGAATACAAAAATTGGATGGGACTTGGATTGATCGCAGCGGCGCCTTCACGTGAAACGCTTCGATCCATTTCGCGCATTGCAAATTTAGACGCGCAGCAAGAAGCGATTTTTGTCGATGACGCTCGAAACGAATGGCGTACATTGCTCGAAGTCGCAAACAGCCGAATCGCTGCGGCCCAATATCGTGTCGAAGAATCAGGCAAAGAACTTATAGAAAATCCAGAGGCGCTCGACAAAGTGGTCAAGATGGTTCTGCGCGAGTGCGTGAATTCCACCAATCAAAGTGCGCAAAAATTGGACAAGCGAATTGCGGAAAACCTCACAAGTCAAGCGTCGGTTCTTGGCGGACACATCGAGCCCGCGGCAACTCTCTGGCGAGTGCTGCGCAGATATCCAACGAAAGATCGTGCGGTCGATCCAAACTTTGGACAAAAGGGTATTCGCTGTTTCCAAAGCGTTGCGCCAGCATCGATCGCCGTGCTTGCAATCGATCGCGAATTGCCGATTGAAACTCGGCAGGTACTCATCGACTTGATCGTTGTTCATGCAGAAGAATTGATTGCAGCAGCGGACGACACCGAGATCGCGCGCAACACAGCAGTCGATCGAATTCTGCGCGCGCTTGCGATGCGGCACGACCCTGACAAAGCCAAATCGATGTTCGAACAAGCGATCCGCGATTTTCGAATCGTCAATGATCGCTGGGGAAATCTTCAACAATCACTCGTCGACCAAGCGGCCGACATTCTCCCCGCAAATGACGCGCATGTACTGCGATATCGCCATGCCCAGTTGCTCGTTCCAGAAATATTTTATGGCGGATCGAATCCATTTGCGCTGGATCGATTGCAATCTGTCACTCGCGCGGGATCACTCTTAGGCACAAATGACCGCGCGCTTGCTCTCGCTTTTGAGATGGACGAACTTGCACTACTCGATTCGATCAACAAGCGACTTGCTCTCGATCCAACTGCACAACCATCAAACGAGGATTTGAGCGCGCTCTATAAATCAGATGAAGCGCTCGCCGAGCAATCGATGCGGCGAATTGATCGCGCATCACGCGCGCAACTGCTTGACTTGAATCAACGACCTTGACGCGCCGCGACTTCGTCGACCTTCTTCATAATGAAAAGGTAATTGAATCCGCGCAGAAAAAAGTTTCCTTCTTCGGCAGCTTTATTGAAGTTGCCTTTGCCCAGCGATGCGTTGTGTCGCACCACACTGATGACATCGACGGGTTGAAATCGTTTGCGAAGTCGTGCGAAGAGTTCAAATCCAATCGGCATGAAAATCCCATTGCCCGATCCCTTTTCTCCTCGACGCTTGCGCCACGAATCGCTGACATAGAGCGCCATATATCTGCGGTCTTTCAATGTTCGGTGCAATTCTTTGATGACCAAGTCCATTGCGGCGTAATACTCTTTGCCACCATCATCGCCCGACGCATCCAATTTGCCGATGCATCTTGGATCATCGGAGTAATCAACGTGCGTGGAATATGGCGGATCAATAAAAGCGAAATCCACCGATGAATCAGCCAGCGGAATCTTGCGGGCATCGGCTTGCGAAATGTCGGGGCGCGTCGGAACGAGATCGAATCCAATCCCCTTTCGCCCAACATCTGTGCAGACATCAAGCGTTGTCCCGCTTCCGCACATCGGATCGAGAATCGTGTCGCCTTCACGCGTGTACCGCTTCAGCAATTGCCATATGACCCACGAAGGTGTCGCACCAACATAATTCTTATCCCCCTGCATCCGCGAACCATCTGCGGCGTCATAGTGCTGACTGGGATATTCCCAAAGCGTGGTGGTTTGAATCCGAAGCGTCGGGCGTTTTACAAATGCCACGCTGCCACCAGAATCGACATATCGCGTCCGTCGACCCATCCATCTCCATCGATGTCTGCAAGGCATTCGCCTCGCTTGACGCATCGTCCCCAATTCGAAAGCAAGAGTGTCAAATCTCCAGCATCGACTCTTCCATCGAGATTGATGTCCGCTGGATTTGGAGTGCGATGAATTTCGATCACTTCAGTCCAAATCACTTGTTCGCCTCGCATCACAATGATCGTCGCTTTGGAATCGACCGGTCCACCTTCTGGAACAACAACGAGAAATGGAATTTCGATTTCGTTGGACTTGTCACCTATTGAAGATGCCTGTCCAAGCACGATCACATCCGCGGTCTCAGATTCGACAATCACCGACCAAGAATTCGAACGAGAGTCTTTCGATTCGGTCTCGTCACGAACCGTCAGCGTTCGCGAAGTGATCGACTGTTCAGTTCCCCAAACATCAAGACCTCCTGCTGCAAGCGCAAATTGCGCGCAGAATGTCATCGCGCACATTGCAAGCAAGAAGCAGATATTTTCGCGTGGCAGTCGCATTTGACTTGCGAAGAATAGCCTGAAAAGACAATTTATGGCGCTTGCTTCGCACTCTTGCCACGACTCAAAAACGCATTTTCAACAGGCGCGCAAGCAGGAATCACCTTTGTATCAACCAACTGCTGACCCAAGCTGCTCCAACGATCCATCGTCATCTGTCCGATATCTGCGGCGCCCGAGGCAGGCGTGATCAACGACCGCTCCAATTCCGCTGCGATATTCATCGCCTCTAATGTCATCGACGGATTCAGCGCGGCAATGGCAGGATTATATTTTTCAGGGTTTGCGAGATATCGAATCCATCCTTGGGTTGTTGCACGAACAAACGCTTCAACGGTCGCGCCATTTTCCTTCAAGTATGTTTCATTTGTCGCGATGACCGCGCTGTATGGATTGAAAACCTCAGCAAGGGAGAGGACCTTCGCTTCGACTCCACGCAATTTCGCTTCCACAGGTTCTGCGGTGATGAAGCACTGTTGAACAGAGTCGGGGGTCACTAAAAAAGTTGCCAGCGCTCCAGAATATGGAACCATCTTCAGATTCTGTCCACCATATTTTTCGTTCAAGATTGCAACGAATGGCATTCCCGGATCAATTCCGATCGTCGAAGAACTTTTCCAAAGCGCTTCGAGCGAATCAATCGGATTGTTTTTATGCAACATAAAACCCGTGGGATTACGCTGGAAAGTTGCGAACACTGCGACAATTTCGCCACCGCGCGCGCGCAGAGTCAGCACTTCTTCTCCGGAAACAATTGCAAACGGAACTTGGCCACTTGCCACAAGTTGCGCACAAGGAACTTGCGCGCCACCTTTGCGAATATCCACGGCCAATCCTTCTGCGACATATAAACCATCTTGCAGCGCAGCGAACAATCCACCGAATTCTGGTTCTGGAACCCAATTCAATTGCAATGTGATCGGAGTGAGCGCAGTTGTCTTGGCTGCATTGGGCGCGCCTGCATTGGGCCCGCCTGCATTGGGATCAGCACGGTCACAACCAAACATCACTCCAACCGCAGCGACCGCTAATAAAAAAAATCGATTTACTTTCTTCATTTTGATTGCTCCAAAGAATTCACTCCTGATGCGTGCCATCGAGAAACAAGTAGCCATCCTAGGCAACTCACTGCGCCAAAGAGTGCAAATCCAACAACTGCAGAAAGTGCAATCGCTGCAAAGACCAGATCCGTGCGAGCCTCGCGCATTGCCGTCATAATCACGATGCCCAGCGGAGCGTTTGGCCCACCATAACCCGAGACGAATTCGCCCACGATTGCGCCGATCACCGCGAGTCCCGCTGCGATTCGCAGTCCAGTCACGATGGCTGGTATCGACGCAGGCAAATCCAATTTGCGCCAACGCGTCCAAGCCGAAGCGCCGTGCAATAAGAAAAACTCTCGCAGTCCTGGATCGACGGAAACTTGTCCATCAATTGTTGCTGCCAGAACAGGAAAGACAGCGACAACTGTTGCTGCTGCAATCGCTGTTGGCAAGCCGAATCCAAGCCAAATCACCAAGAGTGGCGCGACTGCGACCAGTGGAACCATCTGCAAAATTGTTGCCAGCGGATAAAGCGATCTGCGCAGAAATGGAACCGCCGCGATCATGCTTCCAACGAGGATTCCAATCACAGCAGCGATGACAAAACCAATCGTGGATGCCATCGCAGTTTGTATCGCACCACCGATCAAACGATCACTGCTCGCCCACATCGTTTGCCCAATCGCCAACGGACTCGGCACGAGAAATGCACTGACGCCACTCATCATCACTGCGATCTGCCACGCGACAAGAATGAATGTGACAGCAATCACAGGCGCGGCAATCATGCGAATTGATTTCATGACTCGCATCATTCGACCACCACTCCTGCAGCGCATGCGAGCGATCTCATCACGGTCTCGACTTCCAACAAGAATGCAGCGCTTGTTCGGTTGCGAGCGTTCCTTGGCAATGCGACCTTGCGAATTTCGTGGATCGATCCCATGTTCATCACAACAATTTGATCTGCAAGCCACACTGCTTCAGAAACCGAATGCGTGATGAGCATCGTGGTCGCTCCAGAAACTTGCCAAACTCTGAATATCTCTTCGTCCAATTGCATGCGCGTGAATTCGTCGACGGCACTGCAGGGTTCGTCCAACAGCAAGACATCGGGACTGGTCACAAGCGTCCGCGCGAGTGCGACTCGCATTCGCATTCCACCCGATAGCTGCGCAGGCAACCTCGCTTGCGCCGAAGAAAGTCCAGCAGCTGCGATCACTTGATTCGCACGAGCGATTCGTTCGTTGCGAGAAACTCCCGCCAATTCCAGTGGAAGCGCGACATTGTCCGTGACATTTCTCCACGGAAGCAATCGCGCGTCTTGAAAGCAGACCGAAAGATTTTCACTTGCTCGCTCATACGCACCGCCATCTGGGCCGATCAGTTTCACCGAGCCCGTTGTTGCGCGCTCAAGTCCAGCGGCAATGCGAAGGAGCGTTGTCTTGCCACAACCACTTGGTCCGATGACTGCAGTCAGACCTCCAGCAGGAATTGAAAACGAAACTTCTTTCAGCGCATAAACGCCACCAGAAAAAATCCGCGAGACGCTTTGGAAATCCAGAGTAGGAAGTTTGCGAATCATCCCGTTTTTAGATCAATATCAGCATCCTCGCCTTGAGGAAGTTTCTTGGTCAATTCCGCTTTGAACTTGACTGGATCAACCGACGATGGCAATTTTCCAACGACCACGATCTGTTGCTTGTGTTCATATTCCTCCGCCGATGACGTTCGACCGCCCGCAGTGCGAATCATCTCCATCAGTGCGATGAGAGTTCCCTTGGAATCTGCGCTTTTTCCAAGCTTCAAGCGAATGCGGAATCCAACATTCGAGTCCAGCCAGAAAATCAGCAGCCATGCGAAAACTGTAAAAAAGACAGCCATCGCAAGTTCGCCCAGACCTGCTGCAAGTCCAACGACCACGACCATGATCGCCTTCCCCGTGACCTTTGGATTATCCAGCACGGTCCTGAAGCGAATCAATCCGCCGATACCGAAAATGACCAATGCCATTGTGGGTTCGACACGAACAAGTTCCGAAACAATCGCTCCAACCATTGCAAGCACGATCAAAGTATTGCGCTGCTCCAAATCCTCGACGGGATCTCCCTTGCCTGATCGACGAGGATGCCACGCGATTGCTAATCCACAAAGTGCTGAGACTGCCAAACCAAGCAGCAGCGATCCAACAAACCACGGATTCGTAAAGTGCTCGATCGAGCTTTGCACACTCTTTGCATTGATCGGTTGTTTCGACTGCTGTTCAAAAAGTGGAATCATTGAAGTTCCCTTTTCAAACATTGCGAATAATGGAGTTGGGCAGAAATTCATAAATTGCATCGTGCGTCTAGTATCCCCATAAACCATGAAAGAGCGCAACTCAACACAGAGCCATTCCTTCAAGTCCTGCAACGTACTCATCATCACAACGCTCCTTTTCGCGGCATTTCTGCCCGTCGCCTGCAAACCAATCAGCGAAATGGAAGCACAAGGCGCACCTGACGAGTCGAAGTACGACGG
>CAMAXY010000063.1 GCA_945862215.1 Singulisphaera sp. GP187
AACATGCGAGCGATCCAGCCGCACGACTTCGCAAACTTGAAGTCTCGCACCAAAAGTCAAGAATCAAATTCTAAAAATCGCGTGTGATTTTTGAATGACTGATTCACTTTCACCATGCGAAATTGAAGACTTGTGCGCATACAATGGTCCTCGTATTGTCACCGCGCTCCGCATCCAGACTTGATTGACTATGAAACGCAAGCCGATCATCATTCTGTCGATTGTGACTGCGCTGATTCTTTCAGTTCCACTTGTAGCGATGCAATTCTCGAAGGAAGTGAACTGGAGCTTGATGGACTTCGTGGTTGCCGCCATGTTGATCATGGGCAGTGGCCTCGCAATTGACTTCACCGCGCGAAGGTCTCGCAACATCACGTTCAAACTCGGCGTTGTTGGAGCGGTCGGTACCTGCCTTTTTCTGACATGGATAAATCTTGCAGTCGGCATCATCGGCAATGAAGACAACCCAGCAAATCTGATGTATTCGACCGTGATTTTGATCTGCATTGTTGGAGTCATCGGGTCTGGATTTCAGCCACGCGGGATGTCCTACGCGCTCTTCGCAACTGCGATCGCGCAATTCTTAGTTCCCGTGATCGCATTCTTTATTTGGCACCCGCCGCTTGACGACGGTCTTATCAAGACATTCGTTTTGAACACAAACATTGCTGTGCTCTTCGTTGGCTCAGGGATTTTGTTTCGTCGAGCAAGCGTTACTTCGCCTGATGATTCCACGATTCCGTGCACACCGAAATGAGCAAGTACTCCATTGCGCACGACTCCCATCACGTCTCAAACTCGACAATACAGAGCACCAAACAATGCGCTGCCATGAGGAATATCCTCAGCTCAAGATGCGGATTGTGTCACTGATCAATGACGCACAATTCATCGAGCGCCTCTCGCGGCATATTGGCACTGTATTGACAACTCACACCCGCACGTCAGGCGCATGAGTCGGCGAAGGAGTCGGATTGGGGTGATACGGCTTCCATCTATTCTGCTTGCGCTCGTGCCATTCAGGTACAACAGGTTCGGGAATCGGCACCAATTTCAGCAGTGATTTCGCAGTGAAATGGCGAAAGGCTGCGACATCGACGGGCTCGTACTTCAATCGTGAGTTCTTTCCAGGGACGAGTGAATTGGCAACGATCCACGCACGAAGATCGACAAGTGAACCAACGAATGTTACACGTGTGACGTCGAGCAATTCTTCAGGGCGGTCTTCGATCGCAATCGTCCATGCGTGCACTTCGAGTGGATCGATCGGCACATTCACGATTTTGCCATCAACGTACTTGCGCGGCGCAATTGAAATCCAAGGATAGGTCGGATTGATCCACACTTCATTTCGTCTGAAACTACGTCCAGCTTGAAAGTCAAACCCTTGCACGCCTGCAATCGTTCCTGGATATGAAACGACGCCATGTGCATCGGGTCGAACAATTGCCCTCCTCGCAGCTCCTTCGCTGACTGAAAGCGGGGGCCGCCATCCGCGACCATCTGGCGAGTCTTCCGCCAACTTCACCTCAGCGATCATGCCGATGAAGTCTTGTGGCAACTCGATCACGAGGTCGAGTGCAGGCCAGAGCGGAGCGATATAAAAATCTTTCGAGATCTCTTTGAATTCTGAAGGAATCTGGCTGAACCCGCGGCCATCGAAAAATCGACCAGTCTCAACCTCAAGATTTTCTGGCAGCATTGGATCGCCCGCGAGAATCTGCCAATAGGACCCATCCAATCCACTCAACAAGACGAATCGTGAGCATCCATCTGGTCCAGTGAATGCCATAGATCTATCGATCGTGGGTCGAAATTTTTGATCCCATTCGTGTTGCGTGATAAGCGCGCCTTCGGCTGGCAATCCAGTTAATCCATCGACAACTTTGATCGTGACTGGAATGCGCAAGTGAAACTGTCGAAAGCACCCACCGAGTATGAGCGTGTGCGTGAGTGCGATTCCGCACGCAAGGCACCGCGAATGAATGAGTCCGGATCGAATGATGGTGGGAATTCTATACGTAAGTCCGAAACGCAGAATCGCGTTGTCCAACTCCGCCTCTGCAAGCAAACGCTTCAACCGCGCGTTCTCTTTTGCTCAAGCTGCCAGTTTCACAGCTTTCATTCTTGCTTGATCGCATCAAGCAAAGAAGTGCGTAAAGACTCTTCGCCCGCTTACGTCGGCACACAATTTGTCAATGCATGATTCGTTGATCGAGCCGTGCGTGGCGGTGCGACGGGATGGCTTGGCGAACTTTGCCAAGAATGCGAGTCGCGATATCGGTCGCAGCATGTGGTTGACCCGCTGCGGCAGATGCGGCACGCATTCGCCAAAGTATCTGCGGATCCGCGAGAATCGCGTTGATTTCCATCGCAGCTGTTTTGGGATTCCGCAGACGTACTGCTGCACCGCAGCGCACCAACATCTCGGCATTGTGTTCTTCTTGACCTGGGATGGGTTGCAAAAGAAGCATTGGGAGTCCGATTGCGCGCGCTTCGGTTGTCGTCAATCCACCGGGTTTTCCGACGAGCAGATCTGCAGACGACATCAATGTGTGCATCTGGTTTGAGTAACCAATGACCCGAAGGTCGGTGGAATCGGATTTGGCGCGTGAGAGTGATTCGATCTCTCGCCGTAGCGATTCATTCTTACCGCAGACGACGATCACAGTCGCATGGAGCGAAGCAGCGATCACTGATTGGACTACTTGGAAGAGCGCGCCAAGTCCATGTCCTCCGCCACAGATCAGAATGGTTGGTTTTTGCTGGCGAGTTTCGAAGGCATCTCTCAAGATGGTTTGTGGCAAGCGCCCAAGCCTGGGGTCGACAGGTATTCCAGTTGCGCAAACTGCTTCTGGAGAAAGTCCAGCAGCAATCGCAGTTATTCGAGCGGATTCGCTCGCGACACATGTGAGATCGCTCCCGCGGTGCAACCACGTTGCGTGTGGATGTTCGTCGGTCACGACAGTGACAAGTGGCGCTTGAAGTTCTCCGCGTTGTCGCATTCGCGCCAGTACTCCGCTCGTAAGAAAATGAGTTGATACGACGATGTCGGCGCTATGAAGTTCTGGTCGATTGCAGAGTCGCAGAAGTGCCTGATCTTCGATGCGACCTGCAAATCGCGAAGCGCGAGTCGATCTGATGGGTGTGGAGTCTGATCTGGCGTAGAGCCTTCCGACGACTCTGGGGAGAAATCGGACAGCTGCCAAATAGCCGTCTCGGTAGATGTGCTTGAACCAAGTCGGCGAGTCCTCCATTGCATCGAGGAATGTGGCAAAATTCGGTCCCAAATGATCTGCCAGTGCGTCTTGGATAGCGACGGCAGCGCGTGTGTGACCGCAACCGATCGAGGCACTCGCAAATACGACTGAGCAATTCTTTCGTGCGCGAAAATCAGATCGCATGGATTCCCTCTTCGACTTGTTCGAGAATTTCAATTTCTTCTTCGACATTGGGAGTCCATCCGATGGACTTCAGGAGTTGATCAACCTCGATGATTTCAAGTCGTCCGTCGTGATGCTCCACCAGAGCACTCGCACGTTCGATCCAATCGCCGCAATTTGCATACAGAACTGCCACGCCATCAATAAATTGCTCGTCGATACGAGGTTCATGAATATGCCCACAGACGACGCCGTCGAGCCCTCGTCGATGCGCTTGAGCTGTCAGTGCCTCTTCGAATCGACTCACGAATGTGCAGGCACTCTTGACTCGTTTCTTGATGATTCGTGAAAAACTCCATCGACCCAGACCGAAGAGTGATCGAACATTATTCACGAATCGATTGAGTGCGACGAGGTGGTCGTATGCCCATGCCCCAAAAAGAGCGAGCAAGCGGGAGTTCTGAATGACGAGGTCATACTCGTCGCCGTGCGTCACCAAGACTCGCTTGCCGTCTGCCAGAGTGTGAATCGCTTGTCTGGCAATTCGAATTCCACCTAAATCCAGCCCAGAGTATGACCGGAGAGCATCGTCGTGATTTCCCGGCACGTAGATGATCGAGGTTCCGTGTCGTGCGAGTTTCAATAGCCTTCGAATGACTTGATTGTGCGTTGATGGCCAACTCCAACGCTGACGAAGCATCCACATGTCGACAATATCGCCGATCAAGAAGACGCGTTCGCACTTCACGCGCTTTAGAAACGCAGCCAACTCCTCGGCCCGGCATCCGCGGAATCCTAAGTGGACGTCACTGATGAAGATTGTTCGGTAGTCAAAAGTAGTGGTCAAGATGAATGGCCTTTCTCATAAATATGATCGGCAATTCGCGTTTGGTTTTTATTGAGATTTTTTAGAACTCACTCAACCTAAATATTTTTGCCCGCAACACTCGAAATATGAAGTCGTATCAACGGGCCCAACCGAACCCATCGTCAGCCATCGCGCCTTACGACCTTTCGGTGGGGCATGTGCGAGAGTTAGCGTCACCCCGTATTTCCCTGCAGATAAAAAATGGGCGATACTGGATTCGAACCAGCGACCCCACGCGTGTGATGCGTGTGCTCTAGCCAACTGAGCTAATCGCCCGACAATCGAAGGATATCACGATGTCGCTTTTCACGAAAGTCTCTTGTACGCATTCGATCCAATTCAAATCGGTGGGTTTCGTACCCTCCGCCCTCAATGCCTGTACTCCGTTATCTCGCTGTTCAACCCGTGCGCAACGGCCTTGGAATTGTTGCTCTGAAATCTTTCAGCGCCGGCGCGCTTGTTTGCGAAATCGATGGCTATATCGTCACGAGCGACGAAGTCTGGTCCTTCTGGAAAACAGATCCACGCAAGGCCGCAAATTGTTTTCGGTATGACGCAGATTGCTACATCAGTCCACACGACAAGATCGGCGCATTTGCAAATCACTCTTGCAATCCAAATGTTCGAGTCGTCAAACAGAGCGGTCGACTCTTCTTCAGGGCGATCAAATCAATCGCAGCGTGCACTGAAATCACCCACGACTATTCAACGCTCTTGGGTGCGGACGATTCGTGGACGATGCCTTGCAATTGCGGCGAAGTGCCATGCCGAAAAAAGATCCGAAGTTTTCACGAACTGCCCACCGCAATTCTCAAGCGATATCTTGCCATCCAAGCAATTCCAGATTTCATTCTTGCGACGCGCTGATCCCAGAAAACATAAAGAGCGGGGCATATGCCAGCATCGCAGGTTGTTCATACACTCGCCAACCCTATGCCCGAAACACCAACGAAATCAATGGATGAAATTGTCGCTCTCTGCCGCCGCCGCGGATTCATCTTTCAAAGTTCCGAAATTTATGGCGGCATCAACGGCTTCTGGGATTACGGTCCGCTTGGCACCGAACTGAAGCGCAATCTCAAGGACGCATGGTGGAAAGATGTTGTGCGCTGCGATACGCCTGGACCAAACGGCGAATCCGTTCACATCGTCGGCGTCGACTGCACGATCATCATGAATCCAAAAGTCTGGGAAGCATCTGGGCACGTCGGCGGATTCAACGATCCGATGGTTGACTGTCGCGAGAGTAAGGCGCGATATCGCGCGGATCATCTGACTGTTCTGGGCGCTGCGGATGCAAGTGCACGCTTGTACGCCTTCATCGAAAACGACACGGATCAACGCGACAAAGCCATCAAGACACTTCTGAAATACGAAAAGTCCGATGCGCTCGATCCCGCACGACATCTTCTTCGTCCATTCACGCAGTTGACTGCCGAAGATCGCGCGCGCTGCATTGGTCCAGATGCGAAAGAAGTTGGAACACTCACCGAACCTCGCCAATTCAACTTGATGTTTAAGACCAACGTCGGCGCAATCGAAGACCCATCAAACATCGCGTATTTACGCCCAGAAACCGCGCAGGGCATCTTCGCTAACTTCGAAAACGTAGTCAACAGCACGCGCGTTCGAATTCCATTCGGCATCGCACAAATCGGCAAGGCATTTCGCAACGAAGTCACTCCGCGCAATTTCACCTTCCGCAGCCGTGAATTTGAACAAATGGAAATCGAGTTCTTCATTCATCCAACGCAGGCCAACGAGTGGTACGCGTGGTGGCGCGAACAACGCTTCGCGTGGTGGCAGTCGATTGGACTGACAAGCGAGAATCTTCAGTTGCGCGAACATGATCGCGACGAACTCGCGCACTATGCAAAGACTGGCGCAGGCACAAGCGACATTGAATACCGATTTCCGTTTTCAGCGCCTGGATTCGGCGAACTCGAAGGAGTCGCGCATCGAAGCGACTATGACCTCTGCCAACATGCCGAGCATTCTGGTCGCCGCGACAAGATGAAATACTTCGACGCCGAAAAGAACGAGCGATATTTCCCCCATGTCATCGAACCATCCGCTGGTGCTGATCGCGGCACGCTCGCGCTTCTTTGCGAGGCATACACCAAAGATGAAACGCGTCCAAGCGGCGTGTATATGAAGTTCCATCCTCGAATGGCTCCCGTGAAAGCCGGCATTTTTCCACTTGTCAACAAGGACGGTCTTCCCGAAATTGCCGAAAAACTTTACAAGGAACTTCGCAAGCGTCACAACTGCGAATATGACCCAAAGCAAACTATTGGAAAACGCTACGCCCGCATGGACGAAGCTGGAACGCCGTTCTGCATCACCATCGATACTGACACACTTACAGGTCAGAATGTCACGATTCGTCACCGCGACACGCAACAACAAGAAAGCATGAATATCGAAAAAGTTCCTGCGTGGCTCGCGGCTCAAGTCGGCGAAGCGTGATAAGGTTTCCTCTATATGAAGTCCGTATCCACATTTCTTTCCTCGTCCATTCTCGCTGTCATCGCAATCACTGGCTTGTCCGCATGCGACACCGCGCCCAAGACTGAAGATCGCGTCGCATTCACACAAGAGGCTCAGACCAGTCGCGCCTTGTTCTTGAGCGAAGTGACTGGACTCCAAGCACAACTCGATAAGAGCGCTGGCTATGCAGTATTCCCAGGAGTCGGTCAGTGGGGGCTTCTCTTCGGCGGTGGACAGTTTGGTCGCGGTGCAGTCTTCACACCAAGTGGAATCCAAGAGGGTTGGGCTGCATTGAGCAACCCAAATGTCGGTCTGCAAATTGGTGGACAGGGGCTTCAGTTATTGATTGTCTTTCAAACTGCTGCTCGCTTCGATGAATTCAAAAAGAATGTGCTCGGAGGCAGCGCAGGCGGAACCGCAGTCGGTGGGGATGCTGGAACTGCAGCCGCTGCTGCATATGACAATGGGATCGCGGTCTATATCACTGGGCAAAAAGGCTTGATGGCTGGTGCATCGGTTGGCCTGCAATACTTGCGGTACATGAGTTTGGCCGACGCAATTGCCGCGGACAAGAAGTAACGCGCGATCCGATACGAAGCGTGAACGACAAACCTGAACGTACCTCCGACGCTCGTGACTTCATCGCGGACGCGCGGGGTGTAAAGCCAGGGTCTTTCGACCAGCTCTATCTGGGATCACCAATTTGGGAAATTGCTCGCCCACAAGCGGCGGTCAAGATCGCTCTCCAACGCAACATCTTTCGTTCGCCAGTGGCCGACCTTGGTTGCGGCACAGGAGAAAACGCTCGATTACTCGCACAAAATGGTCTTCAGGTGCTTGCAGTCGATTCCGTCGCGCGCGCGTTAGAACTGGCTCGTCAATCGACACCCCCAACCGATCTCATTCGCTTCGAACACGCCAATGTTCTCAACTTGCGCGGTCTCATCCCTGACGGCTGGGCCGGTTCAATTCTCGACAGCGGTCTCTTTCACGTCTTTTCCGATCAGGATCGTGCGATCTATGCATCAGAGTTAGCGCGCATCGCACAGCCTGCGGCAACGCTCATCTTGATTTGTTTCAATGAACACGAGACTCGGTCTGGTCCTCGGCGCGTCACCCAATCCGAACTCTGCGCATGTCTGCGCGATTCGTGGGATGCGCAATCAATCGAACCCACGCGATACGAAATTAGTACAAATGAAATGGGTGCGCAGGCTTGGATGGCGGTGTTCAAACGCAAGAATTTATGAGCGTAAAAACCAGAGGGAAAAAACCAGAGCGCAAAAACAACAGCCCCCCCTTTTGGGGGGGGTGTCGCGGGATGGATGGGAAGGAAAATCGAAAGTCAGGCTCAACGAAGAGAGCCTGCTGCGTTAGAAGTTATTGATGAAACAACATCCTTCGCAAAAAATATTCGTTATCAAATCCCTTTTCTACTCAACCTCTCCAGTGTCATCGCGTTCTCCCAATGAAAACTTTAACGGTTTTCTTTGACGCGATACATCTGAAACATACAACCAAAAATAGTCAATGCAACTTTGTTTGATCATTTTCCCTATATTTTTGCGGAAATCTTTAAGCTCAACAGCAAATTAAAAAGATCGCCTCCTTGGTTTTTCCAAGGGAGGCGATCTTTTGAATCAATCGGATTGACGATGCGATTCGTGTCGGAACGTAACTTTCAGAGTGAAGAGCGACGACGTCGGCCGAAGGCGCCAACAAGTCCAACAAGTGCGAGCGCTCCTGGAGCTGGAATGGTAAAGCTCCCATTTCCAAACTGAGCAATTGTTGTCTGGGCTACTTTATAGCCAGTCACCATAGAAAAAGTGGACGTGGCGTACGCATCAGCGCCTGTACCTAATCTCACGATCTGCAATACGAGCATTCTGTGCGAAGCGCCTCCGGCAAGAACGTTGTTAGGAGCCCCTGGAGTCGCGTCAAACCAGCCAGATGTGTTTGGGATATAACTTGAATTGGATGGAGTGAAACTTGGATCCAAGGATGTTTCATTGCCACCCGATGTTGAGCTGCCCGATGCCGTGACCCATGAGTCATTGTCTCGAGCAACTGCTCCTAACAGATTATAATTTGCACTCCAACTCTGACCTGGTTCGCCTGCTGGAGTTTCAGCAGCATCTTGGTGTCGCGCATTCATTGCTGCACCAGAGACTGATTGGAAGCCGAGTATGTTCAGCATGACAAATCCACTCGCGTCAAAATTTGCGTAGACGCGAAATTGAGTGTTCCCGGCATCGGTATTCACCTGCTCAACAGTATATCCACTGAACCCAGCATGAGACGAGGAGGCAATCAGTGCAACTGCTCCCAGCATTAAACAAGTCTTCATTTTATTTTTCCCTTTTATATAAATTATGAATCCGCACGAAAATTAAGGCTAAAAATTGTATTCACCTTTTCAAGACCTCAAATAACACCAAACTTTTTACTGTGCACGCTGCAAAGTAAAAGATGTCATTACAAATTTAACCCCGAATGACTGATTGTCAAATTATGCCTTCAATAATCAAGCAAAACTTTTACTGAAGGCGTAAGGTTAAAAAAACTATGAGTCAAAGATAAAAAGTCACCTCATCAGAAAACCTGAGGAGGTGACTTTAATACTTTCAGCAATGCTGGTCAAGAAATTTCTTGACGCTGTCTCACTTACAGATTCAAGATCGACGGCGCCGCCCAAAAGCTCCGACAAGTCCAAGAAGCGAAAGTGCTCCTGGACCTGGAATCGTAATGCTTCCATATCCAAAAAGTGCAGTTGGCGAACCCAGAGCAGCATAACCCAATGTCATGTTCGATCTGAAAACACCATAATCACCAGCAATACGTGCGATTTGCATCACTTTGTACTTGAGGGTGGAACCCACCAAATAAGGCGTGGCTACAGAGTCTGTATACCAACCCGCATTTTGCGCAATGTCACTGGCACTGAGTCCGGATGGACTTATAAATCCTGGGTCGAGGGTCGTTCCCCAGTTTGCCCCGACTCCTTTGACTGTGACAAAAGAATCGGTCAGGCTTTGAGTTGTGTTGTTATAGCAATTTGTACCTGCGCACCATGTACCAACGCTACTCACACCAGAATCGGAGTCGTTGTGTACAGCATTCATTGTTCCTATTCTTCCCACGGAGATTTGATTTCCTGTTGGGGTTGAATCAGCTGTTCCAAAGTCGTAAACATTAATTATTCTCGCATTCATTCCTTCAGATCCATTGATTCCAGTATTACTGAAATTCGCATAAATGGAATAGATATCCCTCGCCGCAAATCCCTGTCCGACAGAGGTCATTTCGACTGACCAGTTTGTAAAAACCGCGCTGGCCGAAGAAGTAATCAGTGCCACAACACCAAGTAATGCATACGTTTTCATTTTAAATTTTCTCCCTTTATAAATCTATATCCACGGAAAATAGATAGTTTTCGTTCTCGAATCAGAATTTTCTAAATCACCTTTTCGAGACCTCACCCAATATCAGAATAGTATGTTTCGCACATTGCTCAACAACTGATATTATTTATACTAACTCAGTTTTTTCAAAAGTCAAGTAAAAGAGTTAATTTTTTATCTATTTTTCTCGAGTAATTTGAAGCTTGTGCAAAAAATAAAAGATCGTCGTCCTCGGGGAGACCAAGGACGACGACCGGTTCAGTCAAGAAATTCTTGACGTTTTTTTAACTTACGAAATCACGAGCGTCGACGTCGACCGAAGGCGCCAGCGAGACCAAGAAGCGCGAGAGCTCCTGGAGCTGGTGTACCAATCGTGAATGAACCAGCACCAATAATCGCAGTTGTGGTGCCCGAGACCTTGAAGCCGACCTTCAAAGTGGAAATGCACAATCCCATTCCGTTCATGGAGTCATCGCCTGCTCGAACAATTTGCAGGAGCAATAGACTTGCACCAGTGAGGTTTGCAACTCCTGGGGTTGCGTCGAACCAGCCGCCAGCGACTGGAATAAAGCTTGCATTCGATGGCGTGAAGCCAGGATCAAGACTCGTGTCATTTCCGGCAGATGTTCCCAAGCCAGTCATAGTGACCCATGAGTCCTCGTTCCGAGCAGTTGATCCTAAAAGATTAAAATTTGCACTCCAGCTCTGACTTGGGTCACCTGATGCATCTTCAGCAGCATCTTGGTGTCGCGCATCCATTGTTCCTTCAAAGCCAGGAGCAACATTGAAATCAAATGCATTGACAATCGTAAAGCTGCTTGCCGTGCTCCAGTTGCCGGAAATTTTATATTGGGTGTTTCCACCAGCCGTAATTGATCTTACAACTGAAAAACCTGTAAAACCATTTTGAGCGGATGCGGATGAGGTGATGAGCGCGAGGGCTCCCAGTATTGCGTAAGTCTTCATTTCTTTAAATCTCCCTTTTACTTTCTGTTGTTATTTCCAAGTAGAAACCCACGAAGAAAAAACAACTTTTCCAAAGTCTCAAACTAGATTTTTTGATTCACCTTTTTCGAGACTCCCATACTCACCAGGTTTTCCCGCCACACATTGCGACGGAACCGATGACATTTGGAGTATGTCCCCAATCTGCGAAAGGTCAAATTTTGCGGTCGATTTTTCTCAAAAATCTTTTAAGTCGTTGGACGGGAACTATCTATATAAAAGCAACACAAATCAAAACTGCATTTATTTCATAAAAAGACGCTTTTTTGGCTTAGATAGGCCTCAATACATCCTTGCAAAGCCGCAAATTTCCCCTTAGATCCCAGCGCCCGTTGACCCATCGCTGCGTGCAGCTCTCTGGTAATGCTCGCGTTCGCCGCGTCCACGAAGGGGGTAATCCTTGCGAAGCGGATGCGCGGGATAGTCCTTCCACATCAAGATTCGTCGCAAATCAGGATGACCTCTGAAGCGAATGCCGAACATGTCGAAGACTTCGCGTTCTGCCCATTCTGCTGCGGCCCAAAGATCGGTGACGGAATCAAGATAGAGCGCTGGATCATCTTGAATGCCCGTGGTTTCAAGCGATGGATCCAAAGAGACCTTGACGCGCAACCGCTGATTGAATCGATAACTCACCAAGTGATAGACCACTGCAAATCGCGCAGGTTGGGGAGCGGGGTATCCAAGATAATCAATGCCGCCAAGATCGAGAAGCATGTTGTAATCACATTCTGGATCATCTCTCAGAAAGCGCAGGATCTCGTGGCATTTCGCAGCGGGCACAAGCAGCGTGATTTGTCGGCGAAACTCTGCAACTTGCAATTTTGCATCGGGGAAAGCGCGCTTGATAGCGGCGAGAGAAGGATGTTCAAGTACGACTGCGGTCATTGGCTTGATCGTAACGAGAGTCGCTCAGTGGCGAAAGTGCCTCGATCCAGCAATCAGGCAGGTCACACCATGCTTCGCGCATAAATCGGTGGTGTCTGCATCACGTTTCGAACCTCCTGGATGCACAATGCATTTAACGCCAGCACGAATGAGAAGTTCCGGCCCATCTGCAAAGGGGAAGAATGCATCGCTGCCCACAACGGGGATCGCTCCGTTCCCGGCGGAGAACTTCGCCTTTGATTTTTCGATTGCAATGGCGCAACTTGCGACACGATCCATTTGTCCTGTGCCTGCTCCCCAAAGAGTTCCGCCGCTTGCGATGCAAACTGCGTTGGATTTGAGATGCTTTGCGATGGTGAATGCAAACGCTGCATCGGCCAAGACTGCCGGTGTCGCAGCGGGGCCTGCAACATGTTCGAAAGATGCAGCGTGCACTGGCAGGGTGTC
>CAMAXY010000064.1 GCA_945862215.1 Singulisphaera sp. GP187
CTGCAACCATGCACTTGCACCGCCTTCAACGCAAGTTCGCGCGCAATCAACGGCCCCGCACGATCAACCTTCCAGAAATCCTTACCGCTCATCGCACCGCCACCAATTGGAATGCGCGGGCCATAAAAATCAACCACAAGTTTCTTTCCCGAAAGTCCGTTGTCACCCATCGGCCCACCAACTTCGAAACATCCAGCACCGTTGAAATTGAACTTCACAGAATCATCGAAGTGAAACCCAGGAACTGCAAGCGCGAAATCCGCCAGCGCAATCAAGAGCGCGTTGCGTGTCGCCCGATACGCATCAACTCCGCCCCACTCCAATCGGTGATGCAGCGAAACCGACAACGAATCAAGACGCCACGATCGCGCATCCAAATCTTCAGCAAGAAACACAATCACCTTTCCATCTGGACCACAATTCGAAGCGTTTGCTTTAGAGAATGTGTAAAGCGCCTTTGCGAGGTGTCGCGCCAACGCATGTTCGACTGGCAAATATCCAGTTCCAGGCGTGCTGCACGCATATCCAGTGACGATCGACTGATCGTCCGCCATCGGACGAATCTCGGACTCGCCTGTCGCAAACTTTCCTCGAATGAGATCGGTGATCACATTCAACTTGTCATTTTTCGACCAAGACCAATTTGTATACCCCGCACTTCTGTAAACGCGCTCGACGATTGCTTCCACATTTACTTTGCTGGTGCCGTCACCTGCGATTCGACCATCAATGAAAACTGATTTGCGGAAGAGCGCGACCTCGACCGCAACAAGCGCGCGTGGATCTTTCTTCCACGCTGCCTGCACGATGCCATCAGCAATTGCGTCAGCAAGCTTGTCCGGATGCCCAGGCAATATCCACTCAGCTGTTCGCAGAATCGAACTTGTTTCGAAGTAATTCATTGTCCACCTCCAGTAATGTCAATCCAAACATTGACGTATCCCGCCATTTGATTGCGACTTGCATTGGCCCCCGTCAACGCAGTTCCGATGAAAACGCCATTCAAGACTGACAATTCAGCGGCAGTCACAGTACCGACGTGACCATCTGTCACGATGACCGCGCGTTGCACTTTGTTTTCTTGCATATGCCGGACAACGCAAGTCATATTGTTACCCCCAGTCGAATTCACTTTCCCTTCTGCAAGTTCTTTCAGCGTGACATCCGAAACGATGGTCGAAAACAAATGCACCTTTGGAAAGACACAATCCGAACAATCACGAATTGCGCCATACAGCGGCGGGATGAACTCCGTCATACTTCCCGAAACATCCATATAAACATGAACACGTTCGCCGCTTGGAGTGATTTTTCGATGTTCGATCTGATGCGAGTGCATGATCTGCCTTCCTCCAATTGCTCGAAGCACCATCCCCCTGCGATCACACCGTGGAATTGGTGACTGAATCGACATCAAACTGAGACTCCGCCGCCTGACATCCCCCGTTTTTCCAGTCACGCTGACCTTGCGAATGAGACTTCGCAAAGAGTCTCGTTTGGTCTTCGGCACTTTTATTGTGTGCGTTGCAAAGAGATCATCGAGTGAGGACTTTGGAAGCATCACGCTCGAAGGCCACTTGCCAACAACCTTCTGAATGACACTCGCAAGAGCAGGCGAGACGCTTTGCAAATTTCTCTCATCGCTGCCGTTGGCATCGTCATCGTGACCACCAATCAAGACCTTCATGTCAACTTCAATCACCACCCCACTGTTGCAAAGCGCCTCGCGCAATTCGCTGTAAGTACAGCCTGTTTTATAAAGTCTGCGGTGTAGTGCAGCAAGTTCTGGGAATTTGCGCAGCGCTGGCGGAGTTACAGAAAGACCTGCCGGACTCCATCCAGATGCTGGACGCAGAAAGCAGTACAGCGGATGCTTGTCGTCGTACAAATCGCGGAACAGCGCGGTCGACGCAGGGTCTGGATATGCCTGGCACAACATCGCGTTGATGACTGCATCGAAGACAAGATTGTCCAGCGGTGTGGCACGAGCAAAGAGCCGAGTATGGCCAAGCACAATGTGATGCATCTCATGCAGAATGAGCATGGTCATTTTCTCTTTGGTATTTGCGTGTTCGGTGCAGAAAATTGGGTTGATCTTCAGCACTGAATATTCACCGCAACTGACGCACGCGGTTGGAACACTCGTTGTCTCTTCAATTGAAATCAATCGCAACAGTGCGTCTGCACCGAAGTGCATTGCAGGAACTGAATTCATAACTTGGTCAATGAGATCTCTGTGAATGTGCGAGTCGGTCGTGTTGTGTAAATCTGTGATCATGTTGTTTGGCCTTTCTGGGTCCAGGAATTGGGAAGCGAGAGATTGACGAAGCGGCTTAAAACCGCAGGCGAGTAAATGGGTGACTGCGATTTGATGAACGCTTTGCTTGTGCAGCGCGCAACGACTGGCAACACACGGCGTGGATTGCTGACGACGTCAGTTGGGTCACTGGGCGACAGGAATTTGTCAAAGAGTTCTTTGGTCAGAGCGTTTGCCTCGACCGGAACGATCATCGGCAATTGTTCGACAAGCGAAAGATCCTCGCCGTTGCCGTGAAGAAATTCACAGAGCATTTCAACGTTTTTTAAGTTGGAAATTCCCCAAAACTTTGCGACATGCTCCAAGGCCTGATCGATGTTGAACGATGCCGCTGCCTTACGGCCTGCTTTTGTTTCGATTACTCGATCAGGCAGAAGTAGCAATCCAAATGCCGTGATGCTTTTTCGAGAACCGACACCGGTTTGCTTTATCGCAGTTCTGGGTCCTCCCATATGAAGCCGCGACCGAATTTCAGTTGGACAAAGCTTGTTCATGCTGCCCTTCGATTCTGAAGTCGTTCGTGCATCGACATGTATGAATCCGCGATATCTACGACAACCTTTTCATCTGCACACTGCGACTCCTTCCAAAGTTTCAGAAGAAGATTGTTCAAGCCGATCGTCGAAGGCGCATCTGCAACTCTGGAACCGATGGTTTGAACGATCTGCGTGTACGCCTTATATTTCGGACCCCAGGCGTCATAGTTGCTGTCAATTTCACAGCCAATTTCAAGTTCGCCAACAAGTATTGCCAGCTGCTCTGCAATTGCAGGATTTACACGTGCGATCGCGGCATGGTCGGCGATTGCTGCAGCCAGCAGATGGCGAGCGCCCAATCCACATGACGCGAGCGCATCCGCTGTGTATGCAGAGAGTTCATATCCAGGGAGCGAATCAATTTCGAGTGCTAGAAAAATTCGATTGATTGGGTCAGTCTCTTGACAGAGCAGTCGGCGCGGATCTGCGCGCTCGAGGCGCAGAGATTCGAAAATTTTTCGGTGCGCCAGTTGAAGTTTTCCTTCGTCAATGGTGATGCCTCGAGCGCGATCAGAAATCGTATTTTTCAGGGCAATCCATGCGCTTTCGTCGATGTTGAACTTTCCTTCCAGTGTCCACCGAGCGGCATGCACTGCAAAGATCGCTTCATTGAGCATCACCGCACGACGCCCCGAAAGTTGAATCTTGACTTCCGGCAATACCTTGGAAATCAAGTGGACATATTCGTTCATCATTTCGCCATATGCGCCCTTCACCTGTGCGAGGCGCTGCCGCGTCGTATTGACAAGCGCCTGCACTGATTGCTTGACCGCCGGAGTAACAACAAAAGCTTGATTCTGGACGAGCGCAATTCGATCATCTGGCGAGAAATTTCCCCAGTTTGGCATTTCAACCACATAGGGAAAACGATCCGCAAGCGCAGCATCGAGTGCTTCACTACCGAGATATTCCGTTTCGTCCCCACTGCTCGAATCACTTGGCGGCGGATTCATCGCAGCCCAACGGAATCTGAGATTTTTAATCGGCATCCCTTGAATACATTTTTCGTGAATGATTGGGAAAAGCCTGTTCTGCATATCTGGGCGGCAACGAGAAATCTCGTCCAAGAAAACCGCTTCTGCCGGCCAGATGCTTGCCGGAGTTTCAACAAACTTCAGCGTGCCATCTGCATCAGGCAGTGGATAGCCAACGAGGTCGTCGTAGTTCAACAGGCTTGCGTTGTAGTGACGAAACTTCAGATCGAGCGCTGCTGCGACACGATTGAGCAGCAGACTTTTCGCAGTGCCATGTGCACCGATGAGCAGCAGCGGAGCTTCGGTTGCAAGCGCTGCGAGAAGGACTGCGTCGATTCGATCTGAACCGATAATGCCGAGTTGCCGCAGAAAACGCGTGGGAATAATCGCGGGTGCGTTTTCTGGATTTGATGCTGGAACTGCTGAATTTGTAGATGTTTCTTGCGCCATGACAGACTCCAATGGCAACAAGAGCTCGGCTCCGAAAACACAAATTGAAATCAAAGCGCACGAAAAGTCGTGGGCGATGAAATCAAAAAGTGCAGTTCGGAAGGGTGCGCCGAACACGATGTTCGAGCGCTTTGCGTCAACGCAATCCTTTGGGAAAAGGCTCGCGCGGCCGCATCGATCCCCCTTCGGGGCTGCCTCGGCACCGTTCGACTGCGTATCGCAGTTCGTCGGTTGCCGTTCAGACAAGAGGCTGTCTGAAACTCTTGATGCTGGGAGAACTATACAGCGCGCATTTGAAAATGCAAGTCAAGTCGACAAAAATTTTTGTCGGCTTTAAATCCTAAAATTCAAAACGCTCTTTTCGGAGAATCAAGCAATATCGAATCGATCCAAATTCATCACTTTGACCCACGCAGCAACGAAGTCGCGCACGAACTTCTCTTTGGCATCTTCGCTGGCATAAACCTCTGCCAACGCACGCAATTGAGAATTCGATCCGAAGATCAGATCCGCTCGACTGCCCGTCCACTTCACATGTCCTGTCTTGCGGTCACAACCTTCGAAAGTCTCCTGCGCATTTGATGTTGGCGTCCATGTGGTTGCCATATCAAGCACGTTGACAAAGAAATCATTCGTCAACGCACCAGGCCGCGTGGTGAACACCCCTAAGTTGGAATGATCAAAATTTGCGCCCAAAACGCGCATTCCGCCAACAAGCACTGTCATTTCCGGCGCAGTCAAAGTGAGCAAGTTTGCACGATCCACCAGCAAATACTCCGCGGGCAACTCATGACCTGCTGTGAGATAGTTGCGGAATCCATCATCCTTTGGTTGCAGTACTTGAAATGAATGCACATCGGTCTGCTCTTGAGTCGCATCGGTGCGACCCGCAGTGAAGTGCGTCGCGATATTCACGCCAGCGTTCTTTGCGGCCTGTTCGACAGCAGCACATCCTGCAAGCACGATCATGTCTGCAAGGGAAATCTGCTTCTTACCACCTACTTGCGCGCCATTGAATTCCGCGCGCAACACTTCAAGCGATTTCAAGACTTTCGACAACTCCGCTGGATTGTTGACCGCCCAATCCTTCTGCGGCGAAAGACGAATACGCGCGCCATTTGCGCCGCCTCGTTTGTCGGTGCCGCGGAATGTGCTGGCACTTGCCCATGCTGTGCAAACCAATTGCGCAGTGGTCAGACCACTTGCAATCACTTTCGCCTTCAGCGATGCAACATCCTGCGCATTCACCAATTCATGCGTGACCGCGGGCACTGGGTCTTGCCAAATGAGAACTTCTTTAGGAACAAGCGGACCCAAGTATCTCGTGATTGGCCCCATGTCACGATGCGTAAGTTTGAACCACGCACGCGCAAATGCATCTGCCAAGAACGCGGGATCTTTCAAAAAACGCCGAGAAATAGGCTCATAAATTGGATCCATGCGAAGCGCCAAATCCGTTGTCAGCATCACCGGCGCGTGACGCTTGGTTGGATCGTGCGCATCAGGCACAGAGTTCTTTGCAGATTCGTCGGTTGGAATCCATTGATGTGCACCGGCTGGACTCTTTGTGAGTTTCCATTCGTAGCCGAACAAGGTTTCGAAATAACTGTTATCCCAAGTTGTTGGCGTGGCTGTCCACGCGCCTTCAAGTCCACTGGAAATTGTGCTGCTGCCGCTGCCTGTGCCGAAACTATTCTTCCAACCCAAACCCATTTCTTGAATCGGCGCGGCCTCTGGCTCTGGACCAACATACTTATCTGGATCCGCTGCGCCGTGTGTCTTTCCAAATGTGTGCCCGCCCGCAATGAGCGCGACAGTTTCCTCATCGTTCATTGCCATGCGCGCGAATGTTTCGCGAATGTCGTGTGCCGAAGCCAGTGGATCGGGTGTTCCGTCTGGACCTTGGGGGTTGACATAAATCAATCCCATCTGCACTGCGGCAAGCGGATTTGCAAGTTCGCGTTGACCAGAATATCGCTCTTCTGCAAGCCATTTCTTCTCGCCGCCCCAATATGTTTCATCAGACTCCCACACATCCTCGCGGCCACCACCAAATCCAAATGTTTTAAATCCCATGGATTCCAGCGCAACATTGCCGGTGAGAATGATCAAATCAGCCCACGAAATCTTTTTGCCATACTTCTGCTTGATGGGCCACACCAAGCGCCGCGCTTTGTCCAAATTGACATTGTCGGGCCAACTATTTAATGGAGCGAAGCGCTGCATTCCCGCACCGCCACCTCCACGACCATCGCTCACTCGATATGTCCCCGCACTGTGCCACGCCATACGAATGAAGAATGGACCGTAATGTCCATAGTCCGCAGGCCACCATGGCTGAGAAGTTGTCATCAGTGCGCGCAGATCTTTGCGAACAGCTTCGAGATCGAGCGACTTGAACTCCTTGGCATAATCGAAATCACGATCCATTGGATCGATCGTTGGCGGATTGTGCTGAAGCGGTTTCAGGTTCAGTTGATTGGGCCACCATGCTCGATTGGATGGAGCCTCAGGAATTTGCAGATTGTTTCCAGCTATGAACGGACATTTGGTGGCAGTTGACATAAAAACTCCTTGTTAACCAGAATAAGAGGTCAAAGGATAGCAGGCTGATTGCTGCGGGATGGATGCTGGGGCGAATCAGCAATCAAAGTCTGGCAGTCATCATCCGCGGCGACGGGGCAATCAACGGCAAATCTTAACTTTTTTGTGACTGAATCAAAACAAACACTCGTCATTCTTTCATCTCACGCACCCCAACTTGGGGTGCCCGCACATCCAGGCACGGGCGCTCGCCCTCGCCGCTAAACAAGGTGACTTCAATGACCCGACTACTGTTCTACTCGTTCGTCCTACTCGCACCCACTGCACTGACATTCGCTGGGGTACCACTAGCACAGCCACCGCGTATTGCTGTGGGCGACACCATCGGTGGTCGCGCGGTGGTTCTGGTGGCTCCCATGACCGGCACGGGCGAGGTGACCGTTGAAGTATCGACGGATCCCGCGTTCGGCAGCGTTTCCTACTCCACCGTGTCGAACGTGACCGATGCGCTCGTACCCGGCAAGGTGTTCTTGGAAAGTCTTCCATCGGGCGTTCGTCATTACGTGCGAGCTACTCACGCTGGCCAAGCGCGCATTGCGACATTTAATGCACGTGGAAGTTCAGTAGCTGCCCCCGCCGCTTCATCGGGCGTGCGCTTTGGTGTTTCTGGTGACTGGCGCGGCGATGTTGGCATCTTCAACTCGATCTTGAACGCTGACGAGCGCAACTTGGAATTCTTTGTGAAACTCGGCGACACCATCTACGCAGACGTGGCAAGCCCAGCTGTGCCAAACGGCCCCGCGCAGACACTGAATGAGTTCCGCGCCAAGCACGTTGAGAACTACGCACCGAATAACGGCATTGATCCGTGGGGCGATCTTGCCGCCGCGATGCCAACCTTCTCCATGATCGACGATCACGAAGTCACCAACGACTTTGACGGCGGCGCATTTGATGCAGTCGACGGTTGGTACAACCAGAGCAGCCTGTATGTGAACGGCTTGCAGGCGTTCGTCGAGCACAACGCTATTGCGCCCACCACGTGGCCCACGCTCGGTGATGCGCGCTTTGATGGCCGCCCGAACCTCTCTCGATCATTCAGTTGGGGCACCGATGCTGCGGTGTTCATGCTCGACACCCGCTCGTTCCGCGACGCAAGTTTGACGCCAGTGACAAACCCGTTTGACCCTGCCCAGGTGTTTGCGTTTATTCAGGCGTCGTACAACCCGGCCCGAACCATCATGGGCTACGCGCAGTTGGGACTGTTGTTGCAGAACTTAGCAGCGGCGCAGGCTGCGGGTGTGACCTGGAAGTTCATCATGACTCCGGAGCCGATCCAGAACTTCGGCCCGCTTGCCGGTGAAGATCGTTGGGAGGGATACGCGGCGGAGCGCGCCTATCTGCTCGGCCAGATCATGCAGTTGGGCATCAAGGATGTTGTGTTTGTGACGGCGGACTTTCACGGCACCATCGTGAATGATGTGACAGTGCCGAACCCCACCAACCCGCAACAGCAACTTTACACGGGCATGTTTGAGATCATCACCGGTTCGGTGGCCTACTCTGCGCCAGCTGGACCGACCTTCGCGCAACTTGGATTGTCCACCGGTGTTCTCACTGCGCAGCAGTACGCGTACTACTTGACGCTCCCGCCCGCAGCGCAGGATGCGTTCGTGCAGAACGTGCTCGACGGCGTGGTCGCGCAGTACGGGTATTCGGCGACAGGAATTCAAGATCCTTCCATCGCCGCAAGTTTCACGGTGGGTGGACCGGTTGCCGTGCATCACTATGGTTGGACTGAGTTTGAGGTGAACGCGCAGTCCAAGGCGCTGACGATGACCACGTGGGGCGTTGATTGGTTCTCACCGCAAGAGGCGGCCGCTGATCCAGCAGCCATCATTGCGCGCCCGATCACCGTGCGCCAGCGCTTCACAGTGCAGTCGCATCTTCCGCAGTGCCCAGCCGATCGTGACGGCAATCGCCGTGTGGAGGGATTTGATTTGGCGGTGTTGTTAGGGGCCTGGGGCGAATCAGGGTCATCGCAAGACCTGACCGGCGACGGCGTAGTGAACGGCGATGATATGACCGTAATGCTGGCCTCGTGGGGTTCTTGCCCGCAGTGAGTGCGCAGTGCCTGAAGTGTTATTTGTTGAATTGCGGTGCAGCGCCCGAGGGGTTTT
The DNA here is from genome assembly GCA_945862215.1 of Singulisphaera sp. GP187. Taxonomy (GTDB): domain Bacteria; phylum Planctomycetota; class Phycisphaerae; order Phycisphaerales; family SM1A02; genus F1-60-MAGs104. The sequence continues at coordinate 9,002 of CAMAXY010000064.1, forward strand.
TCCCTCGGGCGCTGTCGTGGGCGGGGCTCGGGGGGTGACATGGGACAGACACAATTCAATCCGCACGAAAAATAATTCATCCCGCCCAAAGTGATTTTGGACGACCGTCTTGCTGGAACGCTTGATGGTCGGCGGTGGTCGTTGGAAGCCGAAGCTGAAACAGTGACTCTCTAAGTAACGAGTATTTGGTCGCTCTGCAAAGTGCGTCGAATTGTTTGCTGCGCATTACGCCAACTTCCCCATTGACCTATCGCCGATGGTCTGAGATTTGGACACGCGAATGCGTATCAAGTGTGGAGGATTGCCTGCGATATCACTTTCGATGCGGCCGACATTTTTAAATTGTTTGTCGTGGGACCGAGATGACTTTTCCCCCGCTCTTACATTGGCGTGACGCCAAGTTTCTTGCGAAGAAGATTTGCGTCGATGGTGATCTGCGTCTGAATCTGCGGCGTGAGCCGATCAACGTTTTTCAGGATCATCGCCATGCGCTGGTTTTGAGCCAGCTTCTCGCGTGTGCGGATCAAGAAGTCCCAATAAAAAACCGTGACAGGACATGCTGAAGGACCGCTGCGCTCCCCAGGTTTATATTTGCAATTGGCGCAGTAGTTGCTCATCCGCTCGATGTATTTTCCACTCGCCGCGTAAGGCTTGGTGCCAACAAGACCAGTGACACCCTTGGTTGCATTGGGACGTCGATCTGCGTGCATGACCATACCCAGCGCATTGGGGAGCGTGACCCAGTCCACTCCATCAACGAACATCCCGAGATACCAGTCACTGACAGCGCGCGGGTGCACGCCGCTGATGAGGGCGAAGTTTCCAGTGACCATCAACCTCTGAATGTGGTGGCCGTATCCAGTATCGAGCACTTGACCAACGCACGCTTTCATACATGCCATGTCAGTCTCGGCGGTCCAGTAAAAGTCGGGCAATTTGCCTTGTTGTTCAAGTCCGTTTCGATCGGCGTACTCGGGTCCTTCAAGCCAATAGACGCCGCGCACGAATTCGCGCCAACCAATGATCTGCCGCACAAACGCCTCGACAGATTGCAGCGGAGCATTGCCGGATTCGTACGACTCAATAGCGCGCTCGCAACACTCGCGTGGATTGAGCAACTTCATGTTGAGCGAACTGGAGAGTATGGAGTGGTAGAGCGTCGGCTCGCCGGTCCACATCGCATCTTCGTATGCGCCGAAATTTGCGAGGCGATACTTGATGAAGTCGTTGAGTGATGCGAGTGCTTGCTTGCGAGTGACTGGCCATGCGAAGGAGTCGATGGATCCAGGAAGATCAGGGAGAACGCGTTTCATTGCCGCGAGAACTTCGCGTGTAATTTCGTCGATTTTGAAACTGCTTGGAATGCGCGGTTTGGGATTTGGTCCTTGCTTTCCAAATGGAAGTCGATTCTCTTTATCAAAGTTCCATGTGTCACCAGTGGGCTTAGCACTTTTGCCAGAACCCTCCATGAGATAGCCAGTCTTGCGACGCTGCTCGCGATAAAAGAATTCCATGGTGAGAGAGTTGCGACCCTTCGCCCATGCTGCAAATTCTTCTTTAGTTGTGAAGAAATGTTCGTCGGGCATAATGCGAAGCGGGATGCCGGTGGAATCGCGGACGCGCTCGAGCATCGCCATCACACGCCACTCGCCTGGGTGCGTGCAAACAATCTCCGATGGATTGAGCGCGTCGCAAGCGCGAGCGATCTCCGTCTCGAACGCGCCAGTGTTCTTGGGATCATCAAGTGTGATGTACTTGACACGAATCTTTTGCTCAATCAACTCGGCGGCGAAGTGGCGCATCGCCGAAAGAAACAGAGTGGTCCGCTGCATGTGGCTGGGGACATATTGAGATTCATTCGCAACTTCCATCATCAAAACAGTGTCGTCAGGTGCGAGCGAGCGAATGATCGCAGCGTCGAGATCGAGTTGGTCGCCGAAGACGACAGCAAGTCGGGCTCTGCTTGGCTTGGGCGGAAGAGGCTTCGCAGAGGGTTTTGCAGGTGTTTTCGCAGATTTCGAAGAAACAGAAGAAGAACGTGGCATTTAATAAACTGTAGGGTTCATCCTGATGTAGGGTTATGCTGAAGATGGACAACGATTCTCACTTGAGTAAAGGAATGCCCGAAACATGTGGCTGATTCGTGCCTCACTTCGAAATCCATACATGGTCGCAGCATTAGTTTTTGCGATTGCGATCGTTGGCTTGCTTTCGGCGCTCTCGATTCCAGTCGATGTCCTGCCTGTTTTCAAAGCCCCTGCTGTTCAAGTCTTAACCTATTACCCAGGAATGCCCGCGTCTTCGGTCGAGAAGACGATCACGAATCGAATCGAACGCTGGGTCAATCAAGCTCCGGGCGCACGATTGGTCGAGTCTCGATCAGTTCCTGGCGTGAGCGTTGTGAAGATTTATTTTCGCGATGACATCAATTCCAACGAAGCGCTGACACTGACGAATTCGCTTGCGCTTGGCGCGCTGCCGAATCTTCCGCCCAACACGCTTCCCCCTGTTGCGCTTCCGTTTGATGCGACAGGGACATTGCCAGTTGGAATTCTGACTGTCGCAAATCCCAGGCTTGATGATGCGAGACAAAAAGATGTTGCTCGAATCAACGTTCGCAACATGCTTGGCGCAGTGCCAGGTTGCATCGCGCCGATTGTTGTCGGCGGCCAAGATCGAACGGTCTTGATTTATCTCGATCAGAACAAACTGCTTGCGCGCAATCTGGTTTCGGTGGATGTTGTGAGCGCACTGCGCAAGGGAAATTTGCTCGCGACTCCTGGCTCTGCATACTTCGGTCCCAATCAGGTTCTTCTTGATAGCAATTCGATGGTTGAAAATGTTGAAGATCTCAACATGCTTCCAATTACATTTGGTCCGCAAGCGGGAGTTCTGCTTCAAGATGTCGGCCACGCCGAGGATTCCGCAACAATTCAGACGTGCCGCGTTCGCATTGATGATCAGAACGAAGTCTTCGTCCCCGTCTATCGCCAACAAGGATCGAGCAGTCTCGCTGTCGCCAATGGCGTGCGCGACCGAATCCCGTATATGGAAGAGCGACTTCCTAAAGAGACAACGCTGAAGT
>CAMAXY010000065.1 GCA_945862215.1 Singulisphaera sp. GP187
CGGACAACTTGCGGAAGCGTCAAGATGGTCGGTCCCATATCGAAGCGAAATCCCGCTTCTTCAAGAACATTCATCTTGCCGCCGAGATGTGCATTCTTTTCGATCACCGTGACCGCGAATCCGTGAGTTGTCAATTCGACAGCGGATGCAAGCCCTGCAAGTCCTGCACCAATAACAAGAGCAGTCGGATGGTTGGTTTGAGAAGAGAGATTCGTCATGTTGGTCGATTCCTTTGGAGTCCTCCAAGAATAGCTCTCAAGATGCGCTGCGACTTCATATCTGGTTCACCGGTGGGCATTCGGATCCAACGACTGGTGTTGGATACCGTCACGCTGCGAGTTAATTCTAGCAATCCCGCTTCGCCACGCGTTGCGCCCCACCCGCTTTCGCCGGTCCCGCGGATCGATGTGCTTGGGTGCGCCGTGGGAATCAACGAGTCATTGAAGGTCACGAAGCCTGCGCGAAGTTCTTCGATGAAGTCAGCATTCGCAGCAAGCGATCGAGCCTGCTGCGAACTTGCGAAAATCGACACGCTGAGATGCTTACGAAATGTGTTATGAATCGCAAGCGCATGTGCCGCATCGTCAGCACGAATCACAGCGACTGCAGGAGAGAAATGATTTCCCATCGCCAACTCACTCGTCGCAGGGCAATCGAAGATTGCGGTCGGTCGCGCATTCGCTTGATTGGAATATTCCACAACTCCGCTGAGCGAATGACCTCCAAGAGAGACCGCCTGGCGCACGCATGCATCCATTCGCCTCGCAGCAGTTTGTGAAATCAATCTCATAGACTTTGCGCCCGCAACCTGCGGCGCTAAAAAGGTCAAAAACTGACGATAAATTGGCGATTCAACAATGATTCGGCGCGGCGCCATACACGTCTGACCCGCATTCAGAACCACCGCTTTCCAGAGACTTTTCGCAGCCAACTTTGCATCAGCACTCGCAAAAACAATAGCCGAATCACATCCTGACAATTCCAATGTTGTAGGCGTCAGCGATTCTGCCGCACGCTTAGCGATCACACGACCCACTTCAGTTGAACCCGTGAAGACGATGTGATCGAATGGAAGAGTTGAATCAATCGAATCAGAACCAAGCAACTCTTCGCCTGCCGCGCGAGTTGCAGGAGTCCGCGTCAAAATCCCATCAGGCAACCCTTCAGCGGCGAGCCGAAGAAGGAGACCTTGCGAGCGGGGCGAATTTTCTGAAGGTTTGACGACAGTGACATTGCCCGCAACGATCGATTGCACAAGTTGGATGCCAAGCAATTGCACCGGATAATTCCAGGTTGCAATGATCGCCACCCGACCAGCTGGCAGACGAAGAACTTGATGCCGCTGACCGAGCATCCACCAAGGCCGACCCGAAAGTCGACGCGACGCAAGAATTCTTCGCGCATTGCTCAAGTGCCACTGAATGCTCGCTCGCAGCGGGAGAATCTCGCTGGCAAAGGACTCCCACGAACTCTTGCCTGTTTCGGCGTGAATCATTTTGATCAATTCATCTGCGTGTTGGTCAATTCTGATACCAAATCCTTCGAGCCACTGCAGCCGTTCCGCCACAGGCCAAGAACTTTTCGTCGAATCAGAATAAAATGCTTTCGCACGGACTTGTTGCGAATATTGGCTTGAAATTTCTATTGTGTCTGATTCCATGAAATGCGCCTACAGTTGGTGAGAGTCCGATGAGCATAGGGACAATAATGATTCACAACTCCAACCATTCAATTCTCCCTTCTTCTGACCAATCAGTGGCGATCATCGGTGCTGGGCCTGGCGGACTTGCCGCTGCGATGCAGTTAGCCGCGGCAGGAATGTCGGTTCGGGTCTACGAAGCCCAACCGATCGTTGGCGGCCGAACCCGGCGCATCTCAAAGGGCGACTATTCGTTTGATTGCGGACCAACCTTCTTCTTAATGCCCTATGTTCTTGAAGAGATTTTCAGCGCATGCGGGTTTCGTTTGTCAGACTTCGTCGAACTTCAACGGCTCGATCCAATGTACCGATTGATTATTGGCGATAAAAACGGACCGCCGAAAGTCATCGAAACAACTCAGAATGTTGACGAGATGGTTCGGCGCATTTCAGCAATCGAACCTGAAGACGGCCCCGCATTTCGCCGCTTCATGGATGACAACCGTGTGAAACTGGAACGATTGACGCCCGTGCTGAAGAGTCGTGTCCGCAGCATCTTTGACATGATCACACTCGAGGGACTTCAAGCGGCTCCACACGTGCGACCTTGGGAATCGGTCTATACCCAACTTGGAAAGTATTTCAAGAATCCTAAAGTGCGACTTTCCGTCTGTTTTCAAGCGAAATATTTGGGGATGAGTCCATACGAATGCCCAAGCATTTTTAGCATTCTCCCTTTCATCGAATACGAATATGGGATCTGGCATCCCAAAGGCGGATGCAATTCGATCACCACTGCAATGGCTCAAGCATGCGAAAAGATGGGCGTCGAGATTGTGACCAATGCACCCGTCGAGCAAATTGCCTTTGATGGAAAACGCGTGACGGGAGTTGTTGTTGGCGGACATCATCACCAACATGATCGAGTCGTCGTGAATGCTGATGGAACGTGGGCGTTAAAAAATCTTGTCCCTGCGAAACTTCGTCCACGAGACACCGATGAAGGCGTCGATTCTCGGCGATATTCCTGCTCGACATTCATGCTCTATTTGGGATTGAAGGGTGCAGTCGATCTTCCCCACCACACCATCTTTATGTCTGGAAATTACGAGGATAATTTTCGCGACATCTCGCACGACGGCAAATTGAGCGAAGACCCCTCTGCGTATGTGCACAATCCATCACCACTCGATCCGTCGCTTGCACCTGCTGGAAATAGTTCGCTTTATGTCCTGCTTCCAGTGACCAACAATCGCCCTGCTCAGTGCCAATTGGATTGGGCCGTCGAAAAACCCCGACTTCGTGAAGATGCAATGCGCCAACTCGAAACTGTTTTTGGCATCAAAGACATTCGATCTCGAATTGAAGTGGAACATCTTGTTTCCCCTCTCGATTGGCAAAATGAGCGAATCAACCACGGAGCAACTTTCAATTTAGCGCATAATTTTAATCAAATGCTGCATCGGCGAATTCCCCACACATATCCGGGACTTGATGGGCTGCATTTCGTTGGCGGAGCGACGCATCCAGGTTCGGGATTGCCGGTGATCTTTCTCAGTTCGACGATCACCACTCGCCACATCTGCGAATTGCAAGGGATCGATCATCCTCTCGCTGCTCCGACGATGGCGACCGTCTGACCGTATCCTCGCCGCCGTGACAATGACATACGGCCAATACCTTCGGGTTCCAGAACTCCTTTCTCTGCAACAAACAGCATCCAAGGGGAAGGACCATGATGAGACTTTGTTCATCATCATCCATCAAGTCTATGAACTTTGGTTCAAGCAGCAGATTCATGAAGCGCTCTTTCTGCAGCGTGCATTGGAAGCTGGCGATGATCCAACTGCGCTCTCAACTTTGAAGCGAATGCTGACGATTCTCAAGACGATGGTTGGTCAAATCGATGTGCTCGAAACGATGAGCCCCGTTTCGTTTCTCTCTTTTCGATCGCTCCTTTCGAGCGCAAGTGGTTTTCAATCTTCGCAGTTTCGCGAATTCGAATTCATTCTGGGCAACAAACGCGCTGCAGCGATTGATCGATATCCCGAAGGAAGTCCAGAGCGCATTGCACTTGCCGGGCGCATGAATGATTTCACTTTATGGCAATCTTTTCTTCGCAGGCTGAAGCATGTTGGACACGCCATTCCAAATCGATTGACTGATACTCCGATGCAGGCACTTCCAGAAACCGACGCAGAACTGCAGGAAATCCTGCTGGATGTTTATCACAATTATCCAAATGATCGAATGCTCTGCGAATTGATGGTCGACCTCGACGAAGGAATTCAAGAGTGGCGATATCGTCATGTCAAAATGGTTGAGCGCACAATAGGCGCACGTATCGGAACGGGCGGATCGCCTGGTGCCGCATATTTGCGCGCCACGCTCTTCACTCCACTCTTTACTGATCTCTGGACGATTCGCGATCGTATTTAATCGAACGAAATTTTCCCGCACGCTGAAACTATTGACCGATCGTTCCTGAACCTGATCGAATCTGAATTCGTCCAGATTGAAGATCCCACGTCATCGCTGCCGCACGAAGCGGAGTTCCTTGACCCTTTGGCAACACATTCACCAATCTTCCAGCGCGCGCGCGCATTTCTGCAATCTGTGTCACAACGTTGTAATCAAACTCCTCGCACTCAACGTCATAATCAGGAGTGCGAACAAAGCAACGACCGATGCCGCGCACGCGCTGAACTTCGGACGATCCTCCCAAATTGAACGCGGGTTGCGTACCAGCTTTGGGATTCGCGTCATTTTCAATTCGACGCTCCAAAGTTGCTTCGAGACGATCACAAGTCAGAGTCAATGTGTCTGATTTCTTCAGTCCTGCGCGCACAAGTTCGACAGACTTATCCATTGTCATAAGAAACTTTTCGTCGACCAGTCGCTTCAGATTCATAGCAGATCCCCAGCGAAATCGGCTGATACCTTCGATTCCTCCCCCGGGTACGGATTGATCACGCGTGCGATTCTGCTGCGCCTTTGGATCGAGCGAACCACCCGCTGGCACATTGACAAGAACACTTCCTGCACTTGGCACACTCGCCTCGCCGGTCACAGCGTCATAATCGATGGTCTGTCCGCGCACTTGAAAGAGTCGTGGTTCACCAGTGCGATTTGCATTCAACCAAACTTGATTCTCCATACGAGCATCACCAGTTGCGATCAAACGCCGCGGACGAATATCGCCTCCCACGGGAGTGTCTGCGTTTGCCTGAACAGCACTCGCAAGCGCACCTCCTGCTGTTGGACGACGATCCAATTCCAGATGAACAGTTTGCGCATCAAGTGCATCGAACTCTTCGGCTCGTGGTTCAGCTCGAATCCTGACATCTTGCGCGAGATCCAACACAGCGCCATTCTGCGCGCGATCTGTAAAAGTCATCTGACCTTTCCACTGCGCATCCATCTCAGGTTTCCCAGCAGGAAGTGAAGGAAGTTCTATCTTGCCTCGCAGTTCAGCACCAACAATCGGCGTCTGCCAACTGCGCGCACGACCACCACCTGCTGAATCTGCTGTTCGTTTGCGATCATCGACTTTCAATTCTGGAATCCCATCGATCATGACTCCGCCACGAATGATCGAAAGTCCTGGTCCACGAAGATCCGCAATCCCCTTCGGTGGAAATGCGATCATTCCATCGGCGAACACGCGTGCGCCATCCTTCAGTTGAATTTGCACGCCGTGGTCGGCATCCACTCGCGAGACTTCAGATGGGCCGAGTGCAGGGTCGCTCGCATTGGCAGATCTTGGCGCCGCATCCGCTTGCGTACTTTCGAATTGCGCGCGCAACGCATCGCACCAAAGTGTCTGCGCAACATCTGTCGCTTCGACTGCACCAGTTGCCACAAGAAGTTTGGGAGTTGTGCGACCCAACGCATCTTTGACAAGATCCATATCAACATCCTTCGCTCGAAGTGCCAGACCAGCTTGATTTGCAAACTCAACTTCTCGACCATCAATCCGAATATGCATGCCTTGCGCAGAATCTGGGACTTTTTCATCCGCGGCAACTGGAACCATTTTCAATTGCCCAGTAAAACGAACCACAAGAAGATCGCCGACTGTTTCTGGTGCAGCCGCAATCACAGCGCCTGCGATATGGCTGGCGATTCCCAAATGCAATCCCAGCGGAAGTGTTCGACCACGAAACGCCAAAGGATCCGGCGAACCAGCAGGCGCTGTATGCATCACCATTTCCTTCGAGACCAAATCGCTTTTGAGCGAGAAGATTGCTATGAGTTCGTCACCTTTCGACCACGCTTGGTCAACAGTCGAATAGCGCAATATCTCAACATCATCGTGCAGTTCAAGACGGTAAAAGCGCTCTGCTTGCGCAGTTGCAGCTGGTGCAGTTGCAGCTGGTGCAGTTGCAGCTTGTACAGTTGCAGCTTGTGCATTCTCACGCCCCACTGCAGGCATAGAAACCGGCGTCATCAACATCATGTTTGGTGCAAGTTTCATCGGCATCGCACTCGCTTGCGTGCGACTCTGCCGCGCGCGATCGATCACGATCGGACCAAGCGGATGATCAACGGTCAAACGTTCGATTGACTTTCCATCTGATCCAAGAAGCAGATCGAGTCCTTCACCATCAAAAGTCAGAATGTCGGTGGTCAATCGAAAAACAGATTGACATCCGATTTGATTCAGCACTTGATCGAACTCCAACTGCTCCGATTCCAGAATCATTGCAGGACTGTCCTTGGCAAGATTGACAACCGCTCCAGGTGACGGGCGGTAAAGTCGAATGACAACATCACCATTGAATGTTCCTGATTCAAGCGCACGATTTGGCACGTGGACGCGCCCCGAATTCGCTCGCAGCGTTGCGACACGACCATCCTCCATATAAAAAACAGTTCGCGGTTCCGTCATCGACATGAATGCGCCAGGCTGTGGATCGATTTTCTGCGCAGTGTATTGCTGTGCAACTCGTCCATCTTTTCCAGCAACTTGAACCCAAGCACCTTGATCGAGTTGCACAGTGGTTGCACCACCTCGATGTTGTTGAGCTGCTTCGCGCTCTGTATCAGTGAGTGGTTTCGGCGCAACTAAATCTTCGATTGGTGCAGATCGATCGCGACGAGAAATCGGAAGATCAAGATCAAACTGCCACGCTGCAAACAAGAGTCCTGCAGCGACGACAACGGAAATTCCAATGACCACTATGCGTGAAACTTCGACTTTCATGAATTGAGCGGAGTGTATCTCATGACGAGTCTTCAATCGTCCTTCAACAGGACAACGACTGCGATGTCGTACAGCGCGTGAGTTGCGACGGCAATGCCAAAGCCTCGGACCACATACAAAACTCCGAAGTAAACTCCAGCCAGAAGGAAAAATACCGCACGCCTGATATCCAGAACTCCAGCCCCAGTTTTCAGAGGGTGATACAGCGCAAAGAGCACCGCAGAAATGCCTATTGCAACACCGATTCCCCAGCGCTCTGGCATGCGGAAAAGGTCAACAAATACCGTGTGGAACATGGAGAGAAGAATCATTCTGAAAATCAGTTCTTCATAAAGCCCCGCTCCGATACTGACGGCGATTTTCCCAAACGGACTCAGTTGCGAGATTGAATCTGGCATTGCGGGGGTGAACGCTCGTGAAATCAGTTGCGCAAAAACCAAGAGTGACAGTGCGAACAAGGCGCTTTCGATCGCCATTCCCCCGATCGTCGGCAAATGAATCGACCACGGCTTGCGCACGAGAATCTGCCAGACAATCATCACCACCACGAGTGCGACAGCGGGCAGAGCCAGCGTCGGCAGGTTCAGACGAGCGGGGTCGACACCAAAGTTTGAAAAGAAGCGCAGCAGACTTTCGTGCGCGCCGTTGGTCAAAGTTCCATGCGATCCGCGCAAGAAAAAAATCAACCCGATTTCGTAGAGCAAGATCAGCGGAGCGATCAGCGCCAAAATCTCCAGCGGTTGCTTGGAGCGTTCGAAATAACTACTTCCGCCACCACGAGAATGAGAAAAAGAAGACGATCCTGCGGAACGTTCCTTTCCCCGAGCGCCTCGCCGAGTCGCCATTTTCTTATGCGGACTTTGCGGCAGTCAACTTATTCAAGCGTTTTGCCAAACGGCTCTTTCGACGAGCCGCGGTGTTGTGATGCATGGTCGGCGTGAGCGCGAACCGATCCAACATACCGGAGAGCAAACGAAGAGACTTTTCAGCCGCGCTCTTATCGCCATCATGGATTGCTTTGAGGAACAACTTGGTTTCGTCCTTCACCTTGGTACGACGCCAACGATTCCGCGCACTGCGGTCTATGTTTTGTCGAACTCGTTTCTTCGCTGATTCAGAATTTGGCACTGTGATATTCCTCGCAAAAATCGACGTCGACCGCGCAAGCGACCAGAAAACATCGGAGAGACAGTATCGCAGAAAACTTCGGTTTGTGCAAGTGAAGGTCAAATGAGCACTTGACGAGGGATGGGGTTTTCAGCGACACTATATGACTTATGGCAATTCGCTCAGGATCTTCAGGTCCCCTCATCGCTGTCGTCGTATTCGTGATCCTTACGGTGCTTTCGATTGCAACTGCCATCTACTTTTTTACAGAATGGAAGAAAAGCGATGCCATCGCAATGGAAAGTAAGCGAGCTCTTGCCGCCGTCGTGAGCGCAGGCTATTTGGACCAAGATCCAGGCGCGAAATTTCTCCAGGCTGCCAAAGGTGAAAGCTTGGTTGAATATCTCGTATCGAAAAATTCCGAAGTTGCGGCTGTTTTGACTGGAGAAACCAGCGCTGATGCTGAGTCAGTTCGAAAGGCGCTTGGACTCAAGCCAAATCAGACCGCCATACAAGCTCTTGCATCATCTCGAAAAAGCGTTGAGGAAGCGAAAGCTAAGACCGTTGAGCAACAAAAAATCGTCGAGCAATTGACCGCGCAAATGGAGACTGTCCAAGCACAAGCAGACGAGAAGTCCAAGAGCGCCGACGAAAAAGTGTTGCAATTGACGGCAACAATCGAGCCATACCGAGCGTCAACTGAAGCCGCGCTCGCGTCGATTCAGGAACTCAAAGATGAACTGACCAAAGCTCGAGACGAAGCGAAGTCTGAGTACGCAAACCAAATCGCAGAAGAAAAAAATAAGCAGGCCAGCCTTGTCTCTGCGAATCAAGGACTCTCTGGAAGAGTCACCGAATTGCAAAAACAACTTGATGCATTTCGCATCACTCCCAAGGATGCCTCCCTGCTGGTCGACGGAACGATCATTGATTTGGCAGCAACAAAAGATCAAGTTTTCATTTCGCTTGGAACAAAGGATCGCGTTCGTCCCGGCATGACTTTCGAGGTCTATTCCGACGCAACGGCGATCATGTACGACCCGAAGACTGATCGCCAGACCCCAGGCTATGCCAGCGTCGAAATCATCAAAGTTGGCGACACAACCAGTACTGCCCGAGTGACTCGAAAGGCTCCACGGAAATCGATCGCCAAGGGTGATGTCATCGCCAACGCCGTATACAGCCCAACCTATCAATACAAATTCCTCGTTCACGGAAAATTCGATGTTGACAATGATGGAAAAGTCACCGATGGTGAAACCGATTACATCCGTGCGAAAATCCGAGACTGGGGTGGGATCGTCGTCGAAGGCGAAGAAATCACTCCAGATATCGACTTTGTCGTGATTGGATCAATTCCATCAAAGCCACAAATGCGATCAATCGGAGAGAGCGACGCGGCCTATGCCGCTTCACTCGCTGCAAGCCGTGCATATGACTCTTATCAAGCGCTCTTGGCTTCTGCGTCTGCCGCACAGATTCCCATCCTGAATTGGAACCGATTCCAAATTCTTACTGGCGCAGCAGAGCGCTGATCGTAGAACCTTGCGTCACGACGGCGCCCTTCATCAAACAACCGCACTTGCGCAGTATGCAGCATTGCGTGGACTCTTTGGAGTCTTCCATATGTTTGGTATTGGGCAGAACATGCGCACCGCTGCAACCGCAGGCAGCCTCTACTTTCACGCAATCCGCAGACACCGCGAGCGTGCGATTGGACATATCAGCAGAAGTTTTCCGCATCTCTCACCATCTGAAGTCAATGACCTTGCTGAGAAATCGGTGCGAAGTCTTTTGCAAATGTTTATGGTCGAAACTGTTGCGATCCCCCGCTTGCTGACACCGACTTCGTGGCCTCAATATGTCAAAACTGGCAAGATCGAGGAATCTCTGCGGATGCTGGTTGGACGCGATCCAATATTGTTCGTAACAGGTCACTGTGGAAATTGGGAATTGTTGGGATTCGTCCTTGCACTTCTTGGATTCAGAATGAGCGCGCTCGCTCGGCCTCTAGATAATCCATGGATCGATCGATGGCTGAGCGATGTGCGCGCAGCGCGTGGGCTTCAAGTCATCACAAAATGGGGCGCGACAACCGAAGTGCAGAAGTTGATCGAGCAAGGTGGACGAGTTGGATTCATCGCAGATCAAAACGCAGGAAACGATGGCATATTTGTGCCATTCTTTGGTCGCCTCGCTTCGAGTTACAAATCAATCGGCTTGCTTGCGATGCGATATGAAATTCCAATCGTCAGCGGATCTGCTCGTCGGTGTGATGGAACATTTTCCTATGAGCTGAATCATGCGGACATCATCTACCCGCGAGATTGGAAGGATCAACCCGATCCACTTTTTTATATCACTGCTCGATTCAATCGCGCGATTGAAATGGCAATTCGAGGAGCTCCCGAACAATATTTATGGGTTCATCGCCGTTGGAAAAGTCGTCCGCCACATGAGCGATTGGGGCGTCCAATGCCTGACAGATTGCGCGAAAAACTGCTCCAATTGCCATGGATGACAGGCGAAGAAATGGAGCGCCTTGAACAGCGAATTGAACCTCTTGTACCGACGGTATAAAATTTCTTTGTTTCGGACAATTCTCGGCCAACAACCGCTACCCTAGAGTTGGTCATGCAGACCTGTTTCAGAGGCCTCGTTCACGGATGAGCGAATGCCAGCACGGCTCGACTTCGAATCGAATTCAATGACCACCACACAATCAACTGATTTATTGACAAGGCCATCTTCAACGATTCCGACGGAATTATTCCTTCGATATCTTTTGCCGGTCATTCTTGTCCATGCATTGTCTGTCTTGGCTGCCTTTCCAATCTTTTTCTCATGGACTGGATTGATCGTCTGCCTCGTTGGAATTCATATCTTTGGGCAGGCGATCACCATGGGATATCACCGACTTCTGACTCATAGAAGTTTCGAAGTCCCGCGCTGGTTTGAATGGACGCTGGTCACGCTTGCGTTGTGCTGTCTGCAGGATTCGCCCGCACGATGGGTTGCCACGCACCGCATGCACCATGCGCATAGCGATGAAGGTGAGGATCCACATTCTCCACTCGTCGACTTTCTGTGGGGCCACATGGGATGGCTCTTCTTGCGCAATCACGATTTGACTCATGTTTCGAATTACTCGCGATATGCGCGCGACACGCTTCAAGATCCATTCTATTTCTGGCTTGAACGAAATCCCATTGCGCCAATCTTTTTCTATTTTGGTCAATGCGTTCCTTACTTCGCAATCCCGATGGGGCTCTCGTGGTTCTTTGGTGCGTCGATCTCGGATGCCGCACTCTTCGCAACAAGCGTAATGATCTGGGGAGTTTTCTTGCGGACAGTTCTAGTCTGGCACATCACATGGAGCGTGAACAGTCTCACTCACATGTTTGGTTATCGCAGTCACGAGACTGGCGAGAACAGTCGCAATAATTGGCTCGTTGCTTTGATTGCCGCCGGAGAAGGTTGGCACAATAATCATCATCAGGATCCCTCCTGTTGCACGGTGCAGCATCGTTGGTGGGAATTCGATCTGACATACTGGGAAGTTCGCGGGCTTCAATGCTTGGGGATCGTTCGCAATATCACCCCTCGCCGCGATGAGCGCGTTCGCCGTGCTGTGAGCGCTCGAGCGGGCCAATCTCCCGTCGAAACTGTGGCGAAATAGAACCACCACAACTCCACACGGGCAAGCGCACTTTTCATATTCTGTGCCACTTCAATGCGAGTTCTTGTCGTACTACCATCTGGAACCCCCTCTGACCGCAACCCTGCCTCGTTGGGTTCGCGCTCATCTGTGGAGAAATGTCTTCGCATGTTGAATACGCAATCGGACACTCAGAGCACTGATATTTTGTATGGACCAGGAATTCAATTCCAACTGGCACCGAATCAAGATCCTGTCGTGCAAATGCTTCTGGAAGTCTCCGATGAAGATATTGGATGGCTCGTCATCGAGCG
>CAMAXY010000066.1 GCA_945862215.1 Singulisphaera sp. GP187
TGGCGTATGAAATTCTTTGCTCTTACTTGAATCGTCGCCTTTGGTCATCGGCACTGAAAGTCCATTCCAAGCCTGATCATCCGCAAGAATAAAAATAAAATTTGGCGGAGAAATCTCTGGTTTTGTAGGAGGCGTCTCTGTGCTTGCATTCGAGGCGACAGCCACGGCAGTCACAGTCAGAAGTAGTGCGAAGCTTGAAAAAGCAGGGAATTTTCTTGACATATATAGATTGTTGTACATCACAAGCGATTCAGGGACGATCTAGCATGGGAAAAAGAAGTATGGACCCAAAAAAAATACCAATCAAACGAGTCTTCCCCGGCTTTCACGAGTTGGCTGCTTTGATTCGCTTTCGAAAACTGGTCCTCAGTCCAAAGCGCAGGCGATTGTCACGCGCGCTCACAATTCAAGATCTTCGCACGGTCGCAAAGCGTCTCACTCCACAGGGACCGTTTGATTACACCGATGGCGCTGCGGATTCGGAATCAAGCCTGACGCGCGCGCGTGTTGCATTCGAGCAAATCGAATTTCAGCCGCGTGTTCTTCGCAATGTCTCACAAGTCGATCTCTCCGTCGAGATGTTTGGCAAGCGTGTGTCGATGCCGATGGGAATTGCGCCGACAGGTTTTTCTCGCATGATGCAGACGGAGGGAGAAATTGCAGGGTGCACCGCCGCCGCGGCCGCGGGCATTCCGTTTTGTCTTTCAACTATGGGCACGCGCTCGATCGAAGATGTTGTGGCCGCAGCACCGAACGGCCGAAATTTCTTTCAGCTCTATATGTGGAAGGATCGAGATCGCAGTATGGAATTAGTCCGTCGAGCCCAAGCAGCAGGCGTTGACACACTTGTCCTGACGGTGGATGTTCCCGTCGCAGGCGCGCGCCTTCGCGATGTTCGCAATGGAATGACACTTCCGCCGTCGTTGTCGGCGAGCACAATTCTCAATGCGATCCCGCGACCTGGTTGGTGGTTCAACTTGTTGACGACCGAACCTCTGAAATTCGCATCACTTGCGCAGTGGAAGGGGACTGTCGCGGAGTTGCTCGATCACATGTTCGATCCAACAGTTGGGTTTGACGATCTGAAATGGATTCGGACTCAGTGGAAGGGAAATCTCTTGGTTAAGGGGATTCAGAATGTCGACGATGCGGAACTTGCAGTTGCCGCGGGCGCAGATGGTGTGATTCTTTCAAGTCACGGTGGACGACAACTTGATCGCGCACCTGTGCCGCTTTATTTGCTACCGGAAGTTGTCGCGCGAATCGGTGGCAAGGCCGAGATTCATTTGGATACGGGAATCATGCACGGATCTGATGTCATCGCTTCGATTGCGTGCGGAGCGAACTTTACTTGGATCGGCCGCGCATATCTCTATGGACTGATGTCTGGTGGGCGTGAAGGGGTGGATCGCGCAATCGAAATCTTGCAGGGACAAATGATTCGCACTATGAAACTTCTCGGCGCACGAACGTTGGCCGATCTTTCTCCAGATCATGTCAAGTTTCTGCGCAATCGGGAATAAAAAAGAAGCGCAAGAATCGCGTAAATCAACCGCCGCGTTTCAATTCAAGTTCTTGCCAGCGTGCATAGAGCGTTGCGACCACGCCTTGCGCTTTTTCCAGCACCTTGCATGCAGCAGCCATTTTCACATGATCCGCAGCAATTGCAGGATCACCCACGCACAATTCTGCTGCAGCGTGCGAGCGTTCCGCAATGGCGACCGCGTCTTCCATCAATTCTAATTCGCGCTGCTCTTTGAAATTCAGTTTTCGGCGAGTCGGCGCTCCTGATGAAACTGGTTTGGTGTTTGTTTTCGTGTTTGCATTGACGATCGCACCGGCACTGTCATCTGCACTCGACTTCGCCGCATGCGCCACACTCGCTGCATTCACTGCTCTTTCAGCATTCGCCGTGCGATTCGCATCCGAACGGACCGCGCGAATGCGTTCTTGCGCGGCACGTTCTGCACGCTCAAGTGCCGAGAGCGCTTGATCCAAACTTGCAACAACCGAAACCGAGGCATCAGGCGCGCCAATCACGGTGATCGTCCGTGCCAATCGCTTCAGCATCGTTCGATCATGTGTGACGAGCAAGACTGCGCCTGGGAAAGAATCGACCGATTCTTCCAAGACCTCAAGAGTCGAAATATCTAGGTCGTTTGTTGGTTCGTCCAAGACCAAGATGTCCGCAGGTTCCAACATCATTCGCGCCAAGTGTGCGCGCGCGCGTTCGCCTCCAGAAAGATTTCCGACTGTTTGCAACAACTGCGCATCTTGAAAAAGAAATCTTCTCGCCCACGCAGTGATGTGCATCGGCTGACCTTGAAAATCAACGAAATCTCCAAGAGGACAAATCGCATCTCGAAGCAGCATCTGAGTCGGAATGTCTGCGCGCTCTTGTCGCAGTACGACAATTCTCGGTTTGGGATCAGCGAAGCGCATCGTCCCACTGTCTGGCGTCAAATCGCCACAGAGAATTCGCAAGAGTGTCGTCTTTCCGCTTCCGTTGGGCCCCATCAGTCCGACGCGATCGCCTGGTGCAAGTTCGAGATCGAGATCTCGAAAGAGTGTGCGTCCTTCGAAGCCCTTGGAGATTCCTTCTGCCGCAACCAAGCGCCGCGTTCGTCTTCCACTTGCAGAGAAATCGACGCGCGCTCCTCCAGCATTTGCAGCAGTATTGCGCGCAGAAATTGCATCGAGTTCTCCGCGTCGATCTGCGCTGTCTTCAATGCGTCCCTTCGCTTTCGTGCGGCGCGCTTGCGCTCCACGCGAGAGCCACACATTGTCCACGCGGACTTCATTGGCAAGTGAAGCTTCGGCTTTCGCTTGCGCTTCCAGAAATTCGCCGCGCCTTCGCAGAAACTCCGTGTAATTTCCTTCTGCGGCGATCGTCCCTTGCGGATACGCACGACTGAGTTCGACCACGCGTGTCGCGACACGTTCGAGGAATGTTCGATCATGCGTGATGAAGACAGATGCACCAGCTCGGATGTCATTGAATCCACGCACGAGAAATTGTTCAAGCCAACGAATGCCTTCGACATCAAGATGATTCGTGGGTTCATCGAGCAACAGCAGATCAGGCGCTCCGCCGGCTTCGCACAATCCGCATGCAATCGAGAGTCGCTTCTTCCAACCACCTGACAATTTCTCCGCAGGCTCATCCATGCGCGCATCTGGAAATCCCAACTTTCCCAAGATCACGCATCCAAGGACTTCAGCCTCATGATGATCGCCATGCACGCTTGCTGCGCGCATCGCCGCAGCAGTCGCAGCAGAACGTGGCGTCGATTGCGCATCAAATTCATCTCGTTGCGGAACATAAACAATCACTGCGCCGCGTTGCGTTCGAATGATTCCTTCGTCTGCTTCTTCAACACCAGCAAGCATGCGAAGCAGAGTGCTTTTCCCTGCGCCGTTTGGCCCAATGAATCCAACGCGGTCACCATCTGCAACGCTGATCGCCACATTGTGAAAAAGCTCCCGCATTCCGTGGGACTTCGAGAGGTTGGAGGCTACGAGCAGCATGTTTCAATCCGTCGAGCGATGCGGCGGGGCGGAGATCATAGGAGCAATGCGGCTTTGGGAAAATTGGGGCTAAAGACGTTCAGCCAGAACTGTCGGGCAGGCGAAATCCGTAAAGTCTTTCAAAATAAGCCCTTGCAGGCCATCCAAATTCGCAAGGAGTCGACTTTTGACCGCCTAAAAAGGCACTTCAAAAAATATTTATAATTATTGCCAAGATAATTTGCATTTGTTTGTTGTCGATATACATTCGATCTGGTGGGCGAATGAGAGCACTGCGAAAAGTGCTTTTATGAAAAGGGACAGTCCAGTTGTCTCTTTTCCATCTAAGGTCCCAATGAAAATTACTAAATTTGCTTCTACCGTAATCGCAACAGTTGTGTGTGCGTCCTTTGTACAACTTGCACCAGCGGCAGTCGTGGTGTTCACAAGTCAATCAGTTTGGAATTCGTATTCCGCAAGCCAAGGAACTTCTGTTGCAGCGGAAACCTTCAATAATTTGAGCGGGATTTACACTGCTCCAGTTTCTGGAACCGCGGGCTCGACAGCTTGGACCGCATCGGCTGCACAAGGTCTCTTTGCAATTGCAGGACTCTTTCAATCGAATGCTCCAGAAACCATGACCTTCTCCTTCGCCAGTGGAGTTCAGGGAGTTTCTGCTTTCGTGTTCGCAACTGACACAACTCAGAACAGTGCACCAAGCATCATGGAAGTCACCTTGTCGGACGGTTCGACATACATCGGATACTCAACCAGTCTCAACGATTTCTTAGGCTTTTACTCCAACGGTGCGGCGATCACTGGTTTGACGATTAGCGCAACTTCGGTTCCTGGTGGTCCAGTTGTTGTTTATCCAACAGTTGACACCATGTACTTCGCCACCATCCCAGCTCCAGGAGCCATCGCGCTTCTCGGACTTGCTGGACTTGTTGTTCGACGTCGACGTTACTGATTCATCAATAACCGAATCGCTCTCGCGAGCAGACTCGATTCACTGGAACTTGAAAAGCCCTCGACGCAAAACGTTGGGGGCTTTCTTTTATGGCTTTGTCTCATAGTTAGTATCCTTGCGCTATGAAGACAACCACACTTGCTATCTGCGCCAGCCTTTTCATTTCGTCCATTGCTGTGTCGCAGGCCCCGACGCCTCCGGCTGAACAACCTCAGGGTCGTCCGACGGGTGGAGGAGCAGGTGGTCCGGGCGGTCCCGAAGGCCAAGGTGGTCCAGGCGGCCAAGGTGCAACGCAATTGCTGCAGCGACTGATGCAGAGTGATAAAGATGGTGACGGGAAATTGAGCGCTGAAGAACTGCCTCCGCAGTTCGTGGAAATCTTCCCAGCTATTGACACGAACAAAGATGGTTTCCTTGATCAGACCGAAATTTTGGTTCTTGCCAAATCACAGGGCGAAGGTCGCGGCGGCCCTCGTGGTGGCCGCGGTGGTGCAGGTGGAGCTCCGCAGAATTTTGAGGGAGCGATGAAGCAAGTCAATCGTGGCTTCAAGGGACTGAAGGGTTCGGAATTCGATGCCACATCAAAAACAAAGGACTTGGAGCAAGTTCAGATTATTCAGTCAGGTCTTGTTGCGGCAAAGGGCATGGCTTCTTCTGTTCGCATGGCACCGCAAGCGAAAGCAAAGTATGGCGACGATAATGGGAAATACATGATGGATATGCGTACGCAGTTGCTCGCAGCATTGACAATCTCTGTGGCGCTCGAAAGCGCTGTGCTTGCAGGAGACTCCGCCGCGGCGAAGGCAGCAGTCGCGAAACTTGAAGTTTCCGAAGACAAGGGTCACGAAGAATTTCAGCCTGACGAAGACGAACAGCCCGCTGCAAAGCCCGCAGCACCAGCTGGCGCTAAATAGCGTTTGCGATTTTTCTAAATCGCCACGTTCTTCGGTGCGATCAGAACGCCTGTGATTCCACAGAGTGTAAAGAAGATCAGCAGCGCACCAACACCATAAGGTCCAAAGCGATCTGCTGTGAGCAGCATTAAGAATGGTCCTGTGCCTCCGACGATTGCGGATGCGCCGTCATATGAGACTGCGATTCCAGAGACTCGGATGGATGGCGAAAAAAGTTGCGGGAGCAATCCCAGATATGCCCCGATGAAAATTCCGCTCACTGCTCCAAGTGCAATCAGTGGTGCGACGCCGACGTTCATCACGGACCCATATGCAGGCAGGGCAAAGATTGCCACGACGAGTGCTGCCAGCGCGCAAAGTTTTTTCGCGCCATATCGATCTGCCAGCCAACCGCTGATCACATAGATCACAGATGCAATTGCGGAAGAGACAAGAGCCGTCGCATCAGCATGCGACTGAGTCATGCCGCAATTGTTCACAAGAAAAGTTGGAAGTGCGAGATACAAAGCAGCAACAATCCAAGCATGAACCGAGCACATGAGAAAGCCTGCAATGACCGCCCGAGGCGAATTGCGCAAGAGCGTTCTCAGCGGGAACAGATTAATCTTGCCGCTGTTTCGAAGTGTGGTGAATGCGTCTGTTTCGTGAACATGACGCCGCATGAAATATGCAAAAACGCCGATGCAACTTCCAAAAATAAATGCAAGTCTCCACGCCCATGTCATTGCGTGCTCGCTGCCAAAAACCGTTTCGATAATCAGCGCAACAGTCTGCCCAAGTAGCAAACCCGAATTCACCCCTGCGAGCAATATTGCTGTTACCAAACCAGTTCGTCTGGGACCTGCGTGTTCACTCAGCCAGCAGAGTGACGCGGGAATCTCCCCGCCGAGCGCCATGCCTTGCACCAAGCGCAGCACGACGAGAAGCACTGGTGCGGCAAACCCAAGCGTCGCATATCCGGGAAGTAATCCGATGAGCAGGGTAGTTGTCGCCATGCCGAGGACGGTGTGCGAAAAAACAAATGCGCGACCGCGTCGATCAGCGATGTGCGCCCAGAGGATTCCACCAAATGGCCTTGCAAAATATCCAACAGCGAAAATTGCAAATGTTTTCAGTGTCGCAGTTGATGGCGCGGTCTCTGTTGGAAAGAATGCAGCGCCGATCTGTGGCGCAAAGATTGCGAATATGACAAAATCATAAAACTCGAAAATGCCGCCGAGGGCAGAGATTGCAGTCGTCCTCCACAGAGGTTGAGTTGTGCCATGAAACATCAGGCGAGAAAGATACTTCCCAAACGCTTATGGGAATGTCTGTCCCCACGCGGACAAGCTTTGGACAATGTCCGATCCTCCAATACTTCCGTCCAAATCAATATCTGCGATGCACTTGCCATTCGCAGGATCTGGATCGATACACAAACCCCATGCAGCAAGCAGTGTGGTGAGATCGACGGCGTTCACCAATCCATCCAAGTTCAGATCTGCAGGCGAGCGATTCTTCTTTGCTGCAGCGATTGCAGAGATGACTCCATAACCGCGGATAAAAAGAGGATCGGTGAATCCATTTGCAACGAAGTCAGATGATGTTGTGAAGAGAGCATCGCGAATGCCTGCAACGCCAAGATCGCCGCGCGCTTGCATCAATAGCGCCGTTGCGCCGGCGATGAGTGGTGTGGAAAGACTCGTTCCGCTGACACCACTCAAACCAGTTGGATTTGTCGAGTGAACACTCACGACACTCACGCCGCATGCAAGCACTTCGGGCTTGAGTCGACCATCGGCAGTTGGACCGTCGGAAGAAAATCCCGCAATCGAATCATTCAGGTTCGCTGCGCCGCAAGTGATCACGTTGAACGCATCAGCAGGCGCGATGATTGAGAACGTCAGTGGATTTGCGTCGTGTCCGGCATTTCCTGCAGCGGTCAAACAAACAAGTCCATTTGCTGTTGCGATATTGACTGCGCGTGTCGTGATCGCAGTCAGCCCATCGAGCATTTCTGGTGTGTACCAATCGATATATCCCAGCGAACTCGTTGCAAGATCCGCGCCATTCGCTTCGATGAACTCAAGGCCAGCAACGTAATAATCTTCTTCAATGACCGTTTCGGTCGCATAGACCTCTGTCTTGGCAAGCACAAATTTTGCGCTGAATGCTGCGCCGATCGCACTACCAGGCAGATATGCAGCAAGCGTTCCCAGAATCCAAGTGCCATGTTTATGTTGATTGGGGTCATCGCCAGTTTCGATACCAGTATTCCCATCGTTGGACACGAAGTCCCATTCAGCAATGACATCGAGCGGATGTTCGACGGAATGAAACGCTTCATGCACGCGGTTGAAACCCGTATCAAGAATGCCGATGATCATTCCTTCGCCGTGAAATCCGCGCATGTGCATCGAGGGGATGTCTATTTGGAGAAGTTGAGCGGCGGTCGATCCATAATCAAGAGATGCAATGCCTCCGTCGGCTTCGATGGGGCTTTCGCGATCAAGGTGTATGGGGTGTGATCGATGGAGCGGAGCAACCGAGAGAACGAAAGTCAACTTTGCGATCGCACGAATTTCTTCATCGGTTGCGTTCACAGAAATCGCATTCAGCCATCGACTCTGTGTGCGAATGTCTGCGCCTGTTGATCGGACCGAATCCAGTCGTGTCGCATCGATTGGGAGATCACGTTCATCAAACAATCCTGGCATCGTGCGGTGCGCTTCGCGGCGGGCGATTGCTCGCGCGTTCAAGACAGTGTCTGCTGCGATGATGTCATGCTTTGGAAGTGGTTTGGCAGCGAGTTCGATCCACATCGCACGACGCTCGCTTGGAGCGCTGGCGGTCACAGGCATTTGCGCCGAATGTTGCATGGAAAGCGCAAGTGTGACAAATGCTGCGAAGTGCATGAATACACAATACTCCGATGGGGCGCGAGAGCAAATAGCGTTTGGATCTTTCTCGTTTCTTCTCAAAATTCTGCAAATCTATGCACAGGATGCAACTTCTATACTCAAACGAATGCCTAGTAAAAAACCAAAGACTCTTGCAGAAATGGCAAATGTTGGCCCAGCAACGCTTGGGGATTTCAAAGTGCTGGGTATTCAAGATCCCAAACAACTTGCCAAGCGCGAAGCATTTGAATTATGGGAAGACCTTTGCAAGCGAACTCGCAAGCGTCATGATCTCTGCTGCATCGATGTATTTATGTCTGCAATTGCTCAGGCGCGCGGTGAGGCGCCATGTCCGTGGTGGCATTTCACAAAGGATCGCAAGACGATGATGGCTAAGCGAACAAGCAAATCTATTTCGCGATACTGATGACACGAATTTGCGTGAACTGTCGGTGACCAGCTTTTCCGCGCAGGAATCCGAAGCCTGACTCCTTTGCTCCGACCCAAGGAGAGCCTGCTGCTCCGCCACATCCTTTATTGATGCCGACCATTCCTGTGTCAAGCAAACTTGCAACGCGCTGCGCATGAGAAGTCTCGCCGAAGACTGCGCCACCAAGTCCATAGGGAGTGGAATTGGCCATTTGAATCGCTTGCTCATCACTTGAGATTCGAGTGATGCACGCGACGGGACCAAATGTTTCTTCTTGCATGATTCTCATCGGCGCACGAATACCAGCAAGCACTGTGGGGCGAATAAAATTTCCCTTCGCATCTGCTCCGGCAAGCATGCGCGCTCCGTCTTTGATGGCATCATTCACCAGACTGACGACGTGTGCCTTTTGAGCGGCGTCAACCATCGGGCCAATTTGAGTTGCCTCATCTGCGGGATCGCCCTGCACCATTGCAGTTGCACGTTTGGCCAGTTGAGTTTCGAATTCATCCGCAACTCGTTCGTGGACGAAGATTCTTTCCGTGCTGACGCACACTTGCCCTGCATTGCGAAAACAATTGCTTGCCGCAAAAGTGACCGCAGCATCAAGATTCGCATCTTCAAGAACGATGAGCGCATTTTTTCCGCCGAGTTCGAGGACGAGTCGCTTCAGTCCTCCTGCAGCTTCGCGCATAATGTGTTTTCCCGCCGCGCGACTTCCAACGAATGCAATCAGGTTGACATCTGCAACGACCAGTGCTTTTCCTTGCTCCTCATCGCCGTGCACAATTTACAAGACATCTTGAGGCAGCACCGCAGAGATGCACTTTGCCCAAAGATCGCCGCTGAGTGGCGTTTTTTCGCTTGGCTTAAAAATGACAGTATTGCCAGCGACGAGACTTGGAATGACGACATCTTGCGCCATCCACACAGGAAAATTCCAAGGAGTGATGCAGACAGAGACGCCGAGTGGATCGAAGCGCAATTGTGATTGCACTTTTCCATCATCAAGCGTTTCTTGTTCAAGCGCCTTCGCGTTTTCTTTGACGAATTCAACAAGTATTGCAGCGCAACCTTTCGCTTCACCAATCCCTTCGAGCAAAGGCTTTCCCATTTCGCGGCTGATGAGCGCTCCAATGTCTTCCGCACGCGCCTCCATCTGAACTGCAGCAGATTTGATTGCTTGCGCGCGCGCACTTAGTCCCATTGCAGCCCAACCAACTTGCGCTGCACGCGATCGCGCAACGACCTGTGGGATTTCCTGAACTGGAGTGATGGCAATTTCGCCGACAACATCCCCACGAGCGGGATCTATTGATTGGAGCATCTGGATCATGATTGCCAATGTATGCGATGATGATCAAGTGCCGCACGCTGCTGAATCTCCAGCCGTCATTTCCGCAGTTGATGCGCGGCGAGTCTTGTTGCATCTGCAACGGCTAGGAAGTTCTCCGACTTGTTCAAATGCGAAGTCGGTTCAATCAATGGTCGATCGACTTGGATATGTGCAAGTTGATTCGATTAATGTTCTCGAACGAGCCCATCACATGATTCTTGGCACAAGACTGGATGGCTATCGTCCAGAGCACCTCGCGCATTCGCTCGAAGGCACGCGAACACTTTGGGAGCATTGGACGCACGATGCGTGCATCATTCCGACAAAGTGGTATCCACATTGGAAGCATCGGTTCGTTCGATACGGTGTGCGCGTTCAACGAAGCAGTTGGTGGGCTGCACAATTTGGTGATGACCCTTTGAAAACAATTCGGCGCACACTTGTGCGCGTGAAGCGCGATGGTCCACTGAAGGCGCGCGATTTTGAGCCACCCAAAAACCATCGCAGTGCAGGTTGGTGGGAGTGGCATCCAGAAAAAGCAGCGCTCGAATATTTATGGCGTAGCGGAAAATTGGCAATCGCCCGTCGCGATCGCTTTGAAAAAGTCTACGACCTTACAGAGCGCGTTTTTCCAGACGCACATGGACTTGCGCAAAGTTCTCAAGCAACTCACATTCACTGGGCATGCAGCGAAGCGATTGCACGAATTGGAATCGCAACGCCAACAGAGATCGCAAGATTTTTCTCGGCAGTCACACTTGTGCAAGCGCGTGCGTGGTGTGTCCAAGCAGTTGCGCGCGGTGAATTGATTGAAGCAGTTGTCCCAGATGTACGGCAAGGAATGAAACCGACAAAATGCGTCGCGCTGAAAAATTGGAAGACTCTTTGCCTCGCGCCAAACTCCGATCGCATCGACCTCTTATCTCCATTTGATCCAGTCATTCGAGAGCGCGCGCGCGTCGAACGGCTCTTCGGATTTGATTACCGATTTGAAGCATTCACGCCTGCGGCGAAACGTGTCTATGGCTATTACGTTTTGCCGATGCTTGAAGGCGACACGCTCATTGGCCGAGTCGATCCCAAGTTTGATCGCGCCAAAGGCACGCTCATTGTGCGTGGACCGTGGTGGGAACCTGGTGTGAAAGTCAGCAAAGTCCGCATGCAAAAATTGGAACTCGCAATTGATCGACTCGCTGCATGGATTGGCGCAGCGAATTGGACGATGTCTGGAACAATCGGATCTTTCTCCAGCAAACTTTGAATTTTTGCAAATGGACTTGCAAAGAGTGCCCGAGTGAAAAGAGTTTTTCGTGATTTCTCCTTCCAGAACAAGTGCATTACTATGTTGGCAATGAATATAGAAATTGAATCCGGGAAATTTCTTCGATCGGTATTCTCTGTCGTTGCCATAATAAGTTTCGCTTTGTCGGCACAGGGGCAAGCGCCTGACGCACGAGCGAATCCGAGTCCGCAAACCCAACCTGATCAGGCAAAGGTTCTGTCACTTCCACTCGTTGCAAAGCCTATGAGCGGAAGTGATGTCGAGACGCTCTTCAATCGAGTTGGCTTGCTTCCATTTCCTGAAGATC
>CAMAXY010000067.1 GCA_945862215.1 Singulisphaera sp. GP187
GGACCAAGTGTTCCTGTTGGAGTCACCGCCGTAATAGTTGTCGGAGAAACCACAATCAAGTTTGTCGCAGGCGCACCGCCGATTGTCACGCTGGTTGCGCCGCCAAGATAACTGCCAGAAATAGTGATGAGCGCACCGCCACCAACCACACCTGTATTGGGCACAATCGAAAGAATGGATGACGACGCATACACAAACGCATTCTGAAATGTCGATGCGCGACTTGGCGTCGTGATCGTGATGCTGACAGAGCCAGCAGCATGCGCTGGAGTCACAGCTGTGATTGTTGTTGACGAGACCACGACCATGTTTGTCGCTAGTGCGCCACCGATCGTAACGCTTGTCGCACCCGTGAAGTATGCACCTGAAATTGTGATGGGTGTTCCACCAACAATCGTCCCTTGACCTGGTGCAACGGATGCAATGAATGGCGTACATGGGCCCCATCCAGCAAGCAGTTGTCCAAGATCAATTCCAGTCACCGCACCATCACCGTCGATGTCGGCTGGGCAGTTTGTGCAAGGACCCCAACTTGAGAGGATTTGCGCCAAGTCGACTCCATCAATGATTCCACTTGGAATGACATCGCCAGTGCACTGCGCCTGCACCGAAGAAGTTGAAATACCGAAAGTCATAGTGACTGCGGCGACGATTGAAAGCAGAATATTTAGCGATTTCATATCTGGACTCCTTGAAAGTCGAATCAACCGGAAAACCTGAACTGCATTCAAGATAACCCCAAGAAGCGCAAAGTCCAATACAAGTTGATCAGAATTGATCAAAGTTGAAAACCTTCACACACCCTTCGCTTGCTTTGCTTGCGGGCAAAAAACGCCTGCGAGCGGTTGATTTTTGCCCGCAAGACGCCGTGTACCTTCACTTGATGTCGATTCATCATGTCACTGCTGCGCGTATTTGGACGGGCGATGCCTCCGCGCCATGGGCGAAGTGCATGTCAATCGAAAACGGTTTGATCAACTCGCTTGATCACAAACCTCCGCAGTCGAAACACACACTCAATCTTGATGAAGCGTGGATCTTGCCGGGACTAATCGATTCTCATTTGCATTTCTTAATGGGCGGACTTTCACTCGGTCGACTCGATCTCGCTGGCGCGCGCAGTCGCGAAGAATTTGAAAAACTCATCGACGCGCGCGCGGCGCAACTTGCACCAGACCGCTGGCTGGAATCTTTCGGTTGGAATGAAAACAATTGGGGCGGCGCAAAACCAGATTCGACTTGGATTCGCAGTGCTGGCAATCGTCCCGCCATCGCATGGCGATGCGATCAACATAGCGCGGTCATCAATCAACACGCCTGCGCGATTCTTGGCTTGAATGCCGACACAAAATCTCCCGCTGGCGGCACGATTGTGCGAGATTCTTCGGGCGCGCCAACCGGATTGCTGCTCGAACAAGCCGCGTGGAAATTGCTTGTACCGCACATTCCACAACCCTCACGCGCCATGAAGAAACAAGCGTGCGCTGATGCGTGCGCGTATTTGCTTTCGGTGGGAGTGACCAGCGTGGGCGCGATGGAATATCTCGAAGACATCGAACACATTCTCGCGCCAGCATGCAGAGAAAGCGCGCTGCATGTGCGCGTGCGCGCAACCGTGCTTGACCGCGAGCGACCGCTTCCATTCGCGCGCGCGGATGCGATTCACAGCAACGACTTCCTCCGCGTCATCGGGTTCAAATCATTCGCAGATGGAACGCTCGGCTCATCGACTGCGGCGATGATCGATGATTACAGCGATCACGCAGGCTCTGGCACGCTGATGGAACACGCGCTTGAAGGAACGCTCGCCGATTGGATGCGCGAAGTTCTTGCTGCGGGATATTCGCCAAGTGTTCACGCAATCGGCGATCGCGCGCTGGGCGAAGTGCTCCGCGCTGCGAACAAGAGCGATCCGCAGAAGCGCGTTCGCTTTGAACACGCGCAGACGGTTCATCCAGACACACTTGCGCAATATCAAGGTCGCATCATCAGTATGCAACCATTTCACAAAGCAACCGATGCACCGCTTGCGGCCACGCGCTTGGGATCGCATCGACA
Source organism: Singulisphaera sp. GP187 (assembly GCA_945862215.1). GTDB lineage: Bacteria > Planctomycetota > Phycisphaerae > Phycisphaerales > SM1A02 > F1-60-MAGs104. The sequence goes on from CAMAXY010000067.1 coordinate 2,059, forward strand.
AAATCGCGTCTTTCAATTTCGCGAATTTCTGCTCAGTGGCGCGCGACTTGCGTTCGGTTCGGATTGGCCGATCGTCACCGCAGATCCACTAGAAGGAATGCGCGTCGCGATCACAGGAGTTGCACTCGATGGCAAGGTCCACGGCGCAAAGCAGAATCTCACGCCTGAAGAAGCGATTGCGGCATATACAACTGGCGCGGCCGATTGCTTGGGAGATTCACGGTTGATGGGGCGACTCTCGCCAGGATCACTCGCGGACTTTGTCGCGCTGGACCGAAATCCATTCGCGTGCAATTGGATGGATGAAGCGCCGCAAGTTGTGATGACTGTGGTTGGCGGAGTCGTGCAATATGACGCACGCGCGCAAGTTGTTTTGCGCTGATCATCCCGCGCATATCACTGCGCGCCAGGCAGAATCATCGCAACAAACGCAATCGCGCCCACCGTCGCGGCTTGGATGTAATCAACAGCTTGATCTGCAAGGTTGGTAGAGAAAACTGCCAAGAACAAAGCGAGTAAACCAAATTGCTGCACGCCTGGCTTGGAGAAAAATCGCAGAGCCGTGTTCGAAAATCCAGAGAGAATCATTGACCCATCAAGCGGCGGCACGGGCATCAAATTGAAAAGCATCAAATAGATATTTAACCAACCACCGACGACAAGAAACATTTTTAAGTTTCCTGAAAGCGGCTCTGCAAATGTGGCGTATCGAATCACCACCGCGCAGAGCACGATGCACAGCGCACTCAACAAAAGATTGACCGCCGGTCCCGCTGCTGCGACCACGGCCCATCCGCGGCGACCATGTCGAAAGCGACTCGGATTGACAGGCATCAATCCCCACGCGATTCCCATAATCAAGAGTGCGATAATGCTGAACCATCCCATATGCACAATTGGGTTGATCGTCAGATGCCCTGTATCGCGCGGCGTGGTGTCGCCTTCCCACAAAGCGGCGAATCCGTGGCCCAATTCGTGCAGCACTATGGATGAGATCACCCAGAAAATCCAACTCATAAGAAGGACCGTGTCGCCACGCTGCCAAAGATCTGCAATCCACCATCCTGTCATAGCCCTTGAGCGTAGCCAAATTTCTGCTACTCTTTGTGGCTCGCAACCCGCCTCCTCAAGATTTACCGCACGGTCTCGAAACGACATCGAACCCCACGGCGAATCCGGTCGGTCCCGTCCAAATGGACGAATGACTCACCGCAGGAAGCATGTCTTATAAGGGAGTCCCCCACATGGTCGTTCTTCGCCTCAAACGTTACGGTCGCATTCACTCACCGTTCTATCGTCTCTCCGCCGCCGACAAGCGCTCACCAAATGATGGACGCGTGATCGAGCAACTTGGCTGGTTCAGTCCAACCGCACCTGAAGGTCAACAATGGAAATTGAAGGCTGACCGAGTCACGCATTGGCTCTCGGTTGGTGCGCAACCTTCCGAAACTGTTGTCTCGCTTTTGCGACGCGCAGAAATTGCCAACACAGTCGGACCAAAGGGCACACCTTCGCTTGCTGCAGTTCGCCAGAAGGCGCGACGCAATGCACCGAAGAAAGTCAAAGCAGCGGAAACTGCCAAAAAGTAAAAGGCAAGAAGTAAAAGCAAGAAGTAAAAGCAAGAAATAAAAGCAAAAAGCAAAACCTTTTTTATGCCACTGCGAATCGACATCCTCACATTGTTCCCCGACATGTTCGCGCCCGTTCTGGGCACGAGCATTGTTGGTCGAACCATTGCACAAGGATTGCTCGAAGTGAATGTGCATGACATTCGCAAATGGTCCATCGGTCGCGATGCCGGAGGTCACAACAGAGTTGATGATCGACCATTTGGCGGCGGACCAGGAATGGTCTTCATGTGCGAACCACTTTGCGCTGCGATCGAAGCTGTTGAAGCGCAGGACCCTCGCCCATCAAGGCGGATTCTGCTCTCGCCAGCTGGATCGAAGTTCACCCAAGTTGCAGCAGCGACCATTGCAAAAAGTGAACGAATCATGCTGATTTGTGGGCATTATGAAGGAGTCGACCAACGCGTCATCGACGAAATGAAGCTGGAAGAAATTTCTATCGGAGACTTTGTTCTCTCCGGCGGAGAACTTCCCGCTCTTGCAATCGTTGACGCCGCGGCGCGTTTGATTCCTGGCGCACTCGGTCACGAGGATTCCGCCGCAGAAGATTCGTTTTCACTGACCAGCGAAGAAGGAACCCCCCTTCTCGACTGTCCGCATTACACCCGTCCGCGCGAATGGCGCGGTCGAATTGTTCCAGACGTACTTCTTTCCGGTGACCATCAGGCAATTGCCAAGTGGCGCCGAGAAGAGAGCATCAGCCGGACGCGCGAACGCCGTCCGGACCTCGACTTACTCCATGGGCAACCACTTGAGGACGAGGCCTCAATGTTGCATCGCTCAGTCGGCCTGTCACTCGCTGGAAACTCTTCCCGCGCGTCATGCTGTTCGGGCACAGTTTTACCCGGGCAAATTGCCCACGAGAGGAATCACTCATGAATCGAACCGCCATCATGGAGAGCGTGGAGGCCAAGCACTTGAAGCCTGCCGCAGAAATCCCAACCCTTCGCATCGGTGACACGGTTGACGTGCATTATCGAATCGTCGAAGGTGACAAGGAACGCGTGCAGGTTTTCCAAGGCGTCTTGCTTTCCACCAAGGGTCGTGGCGTCAATCGCACGATCACCATCCGCCGCATCGTCGCCAACGAAGGCGTCGAGCGCGTCTTCCCATTGCACTCGGCACGAGTTGCAAAGGTGGAAGTTCTTCGTCACGCCGAAGTTCGCCGAGCAAAGTTGTATTACTTGCGCGGATTGACTGGCAAGGCACGACGACTGAAGGAAACACGCAGAGAAACCGCAGAAACCAAGTGAGTTTGCAGCAGGCGATTCGAACGCAAAGTTGATCTGTATGAACGATCTTCGACGCGAACTTTCATCTGCATGTGCAAATCCTCACGCAGTTTTGCGAACTGATTTTTCACAACAACTCCAAGACCCGCCACCATCAGGCGGGTCTTTTCTTTGGCTCGGCGGCAATCCGCAAGATGATCAATGGATTGCATCTGCGAATTTTCCCACGCCAAATGATGGCGAAGAATCCATCGCACTCTGTTGGAGCGGAACATTCGCCGCCACGCTTTTCGATGGCGATATTCACAACTGGACAAAGTCTGGCCACACCGCGCTTGAAAGATGGCTCGATGAAACGCTGCCGAAATTGTGTGATGTTCAACCCAAATCAGGCAATGGAGTTCGGCGATTGGGATTGGTTCCTCACCACACGCATCTGCTCAGCGATGTCGCTGGACAAATGCGACTCTGGCACAATCGAAAAGATCAGGGGCTCGCCACGATTCTGTATCCATCGGGTTTGATCGCGCCGTCGATGATGAAAGACATCGACGATCATCTCATCCGTTCGATCTCAAATCTGGGTCCCCGCTGTTCACTTTGCATTCTGGAAGATCTCGCTGCGCCAGTGGGATCGCAAGACGAAATCCATTTTCAGCGCGCGCCGTGGGGGACTGGAATCCTGCCCCACGCGCTCATAGAACGCTTGCTGAGCGAACATCTCCCCGCATCAACGCCGGTGATCATCAGCACCGACCCGCCATTCTTTCGCTGAAATCTTGCGGAATCCATAAATTCGCAAGATCGCTCGCCTTCGATTGGCGTCTTTCAAAGATCGGTATAGACTTCACCTGACGAAGCTTGATCGCTTCGCCAGAGGAGATTGAGTTGACGTTGCTTGTAAGCGGTCTTGACTCGAAAGTTCTGGTTCTCAACAAGGTGTACACCGCTCTGCGTGTCGTCAGTGGACGCCGTGCCTTCACACTTCTGGCAAATAATGTCGCCGAAGTCATCTCCGTCGAATCTGGAAATTATGTTTCGTATGACCTTGCAAATTGGGTCGACGCTGCGGAATATCAGCGCGCGCATGAACACGAAGTGCACGACTGGGTCACGACAACACGATTGGTGATCGCCGTCCCCAAGATCATTCGACTTCTGGGTTATGACCGCTTCCCCCGCGAGCAAGTCAAATTGAACCGACGAAATGTTTATGCGCGCGATGCAAATCAATGTCAATATTGCGGCGCGTCATTTTCGACCAAAGAATTGACGCTCGACCATGTCTTGCCGCGCGTTCAAGGCGGCGACAATTCGTGGACCAACTTGGTTTGTGCGTGCGTCAGATGCAACGCAAAAAAGGGCGGAAGAACTCCCACACAAGCGCGAATGAAGTTGATTCGTGCGGCAATCAAGCCAAAGAGAAATCCAGCTATTGCGCTTCGTTTAGGAAGTCCGAAGTATCAAAGTTGGAAGGCTTTCTTGGATGAAGCGTATTGGACGATCGAGTTGGAATAACTATCCAGCCATCGCGATATTCAATCCAACCACCAACGCATTATTGATTCCATGTGCGACCATGCACGAGATCAAACTTCCACGCATCTCGCGCGCAAGACAAAATGCAACTGCGAGCGCACCCAGAATTGGAATAAAAATGATCCCCTGCGGATGGATCGCTGCGAAGATCAGACTTGATCCCAGTGCGGAGAAGAGGAATGACAGAAAGCGACCCCATCGACGCGAAAGATCGCGCAGATGCACAAAGAGCACGCCGCGAAAAATAATCTCTTCAACGATTGGTGCAGCAACTGCCGCGATGAACAACAACAGCATGCGCTGCGAAGTATCTCCATCGGCGAGCGCTTTCTGAATCGGATGCGAAGCCTGCGCCAATTCCTGGGGAAAAATCAGCGAAAGCAAAAGCGCAAATACCGCGCCCACAATGACAATTGGTATTGCCGTCCCATAGACAGTCACTCCATAGAAAAACTCGCGGAAGAATCCAGCACCGCAGTGCAGACCGATGTCAAGGCGAATTTGATGCCATGACTTCCCAGAGCGCATCGGCAAAGCAAGCGCGATGAGAGGCAGAAACATCGCGCCAATTTGCATTGCAAGCGCAAGCCCTCCAGACAATCTCTCTGCGCGACTGCCAAACAACGCGACCGCGACTGCAATCAAGATCACCGCGATGAACCATCCTGCGAAAATCCACGGGAGCGATTCTTGCAAGAGGGTCGGTTGTCGCAGTGGATTTGCCAATGTATTCGCCGTCCATCGCACCGCCACGATCACCAGCCAAACAAATCCTCCAAGTCCTGCGACCAACACGATAAATCCGAAGGTGAACAACGAAGCCATCAGCAACAATTGCGATTTCTCAAGAGCGCCTTCAAATGCTGGATCGGGCGAAACGGTCGAGATCATCAGCTCGCCATACCAATCCAAATTCGCTTTGAGAAACTGGGCGTCTTCCGCAGAAATTGCTGTCGCTGCGCTCGCATCAGCCTTCTGTTGAATCAGCATCTGCACAATGCGCGCACATTTGAGAAACGCAGGTGGCGCAGATTCCGGATCCGCTTCAACTCGAACGATCACTGCATCAATTTCTGTCGATGCATTGGAATTTTCTTCTGCCCTTGCAAGCAGAATTGCTGCGCAAAGATTGGTGACTGGACTCTGTCCAACATCACGCATCGGCTGAATTTGCTGGATTGCAATTCCAGTCATCATCTGAGCTGGACCACCAGCCAGCACTACCGAGACCATCTTTCCCTGAATGACATCCTTGAAACCCACCATGGAATCATCCTCGACTTCTTGGCCCGCAACCTCTTCGATCGCTTGCGCCTCGGCGTCTTCAGCAGCTTCCCCCGAAGCAAAAATCAAATCCAAGCACAAATAGAAGGCAATGCACGAAATTATCACTCCCCAAGCGCTCAAGACCGACTTTTGAGATTTGGACATAAGTGCAAGGTATCACCACGCCATTCCCTTGACACTTTCTGTGTTTTCGGTACGCTTTTACGTTCCCTCCTGTTGGGAGAGTTTCGCACAAAAAGAGTTTTCGAAGGACAAGATCACTATGCCCCGTCAAACAACATTCGTCAAGCCAGGACAACTCCCAACCACATGGCGCGTCGTCGATGCCGAAGGAAAAATCCTCGGTCGTCTCGCGACTGAAATCGCCACCGCACTGATGGGAAAGCACCGTCCCGAATACACGCCCAATGTTCTTTGCGGCGATTCGATCATCATCACGAATGCTGCGAAGATCGTGTTGACCGGTCGCAAGGGATCGCTCAAGACCCTCCGCAAATGGAGCGGATATCCAGGTGGCTTGCGCGTCCGAACATACGACACATTGCTTCGTGATGATCCGACAACGCTCGTGACTGAAGCAATCATTCGAATGCTCCCTCGCGGACGCCTCGGCCGAAGAATTCAACGCAATCTGCGTGTCTTTGCGGGAACAGAGCACGAACATCAAGCACAACAGCCAACCACAATGAAGACCAAGGCATAAACCCATGACAACTCTCAATATTGGATCAGTCAAAGTCGCCATCAAGGAAACCGCCGGCGTTCATGCCATCGGAACAACGAAGTCTTCTCTTCAGACCGTCGCTGACAAAAAGGGTTGGTACTGGGGAACTGGCCGTCGCAAGACTGCGACCGCGCGTGTACGCGTGAAGCCAGGCAGTGGCGAATTCTTGATCAACGAAACTCCGCTCGTCGAATTCTTCGTCGAAGACCGCGATCAAAAGTCGCTTCTTGGCGTGATGGACAAGTGCTCCCTCAAGGGAAAGATGGATGTCCGCGTGACTGTTGCTGGCGGTGGATTCACCGGCCAAGCAGGAGCCGTCTTGATGGGTTTGGCGCGATCACTTTTCGCGTATGACTCGAACTTGGAACCCGTTCTTCGATCCAACTCTTTCTTGACGCGAGATTCGCGCAAGGTCGAGCGTAAGAAGTACGGACAATCCGGCGCTCGTCGTCGATTCCAGTTCTCCAAGCGCTGATTCAGTTTGTATTCAGTTCGATGCAGCAGCCATTTTATGGCGCAGGTTTTTCGTTGCGCATTCGCCCTATATGGGGAAAGCAATTCAGCGAATCGCCCGCCCGAGTATTCCCGCGATCACACTGATCGGCTTTCCTTGCGACTGCGAAATTTGTGCAATCGTCATCGGCGCATTTCCATCCCAACCAATTCGCATCCACCAAAGTTCTCGGCCACTTGCACCCGCAGAGATTTTTCCCACGCGTCGAGCGAGCGCATCCGATGAAATTTGCCACGGACAGACCACATCAATCGGATCGCGTGTGGGAATCGGCTGACGAAGAATCGACTTTGATGTTCTCAATTCTGGATTCAGCGAAATCAACTGTCGCTCGACTGCCTGCGAGACTGCACGCTCGATGCGCACACGACCACTTGCGATGTTGGCAGGACTGGATTCGCGCACAACCATCAGCAGCGATTCTGCGCACAGAACAAGCACTTTCTTCTGTGCGTCTGGCGTGAGCAGTTCGATCTCTCCCCCACTCCAAATTTTCAAACGCGTCACGATCAGTGGCATCGACTGAATCAAGAGTGATCGCAGCAGCAATCTCGCCCAGCGCAAATCCGTTTCGATTCGGTCGAGTATTTTTTCGCTTGGCCGAATCGAAGGAAGCGCGCGCGTCGATTTCTGCGCGCTCCATAATAGAAATCTCACTGCCATCAATTGAGCGCCACGACCGAGCGCAACATTTCCCTTCGATGCAAACCACTCACGCGCGTCACGCATTGGCGATGCACTACAGAGATTATTGCAAACGGCATCGCTTGCAAGAATCACTTCACGCGCATCATCGCGCGCAAAGGTCGTTGGGATTTCAACTTCTTTGGGCGAGAAAGCGTCGGCGTGCAGAGCCAAGAACTGCGCGCGAACCTTGTGCAAGATTCGATCCGCCGCGGGCTGAGAACAGCCCAGTTTTTCGGCAATTTGCGCAGGTCCCAGACCTCGGCACCATGCTGCGAATGCCAGCGTTTCGTCGCGTGGAGCGCGCGGCTTTCGTCCCACAAGTTTCCCCTTCGATGCCGCTGGGTTCTTTACCAAGATCGCTCGCACACTCTCGGTGCTCACGCCAACATCTTTGGCGATCGCTCGTGCGGCGACAGAAATTCTCCGCTCGCCCTTTGCCGCAGACTCGCCCGCGTGACGCAAGATTGCTTCTCGCACCGTCGGCGTCAATCGATTTGTGCGCGCTGCGTGTGCAAGCAGTGGCGCGTGACTTGCAGCGAACGCTGCCGCGTCAACTTTGCGAATTGCCATCACAAGCGGTCCCGAACGAATCGCTGTCGAACGCCGCATCCAACACGAAGCTAATCCCACTTTGCGCCAGCGATGAATTGTGCGCTCGGTCACTCGCCACTCTTGTGCGAGCTTTGGAATTGTCACTCCAGTTCCAAATTCTTCTGGCGTGCGCCGAGACAGTCGCAGCGCAAGTTGGACAAGATCACGAGACAAAGATTCGCCCACGATTTTCAGTTCGCTTTGTTTCGAACGCTTCTCAACTCGAAATTGAGTGATGCGCCAGATGACATCGTTCCATCCATATAGTTCGCTTGGATTGATTTGTTCTAGGAGAGTTCGCGTTGCGTTCAATTGGCGTCGTGCGGCGTCGCTTGGCAGGAACGCCAATTGTTTCGCCAAACTACGCATTTCATCCAGGATGAAAGCACCAGATCGCGGCATATAGATTGAAGGGTACGACGACTCAGCCGGTCATTGCGCCGGGCGATAGACGGTCTATTCGCATGAGATCCGCTGTAATGGTTCCCGTCGATTCGCCCACATATTGGCGGGGAATGCGTGGGTTTATTCGGCAGAGCAATTCGTATGCGTGTGCGCCAACTGCTTCGGCAACCCTTGGCAGAAAGTTACGAGCGGATGGCTGTGCGCCATACAACTCTGCTGTCATTCCGATGTGGCCGTCGCCGTATGCAATTGATGGCGGCACATCCGTCAAGTCCACCATGATCTGATCCATGTTGACTGCGCCAACAACTGGCACATCCCAAGAGCGCGAAGCACTTGCCGCGCTCGTTGGAGAATCTGCAATCACACGAATCCAGCGACGATCGCTCTCTGCACATCCCGCTGGATAACCGTCGAAATAGCCCACGGGAATAATTCCAATGCGAGTCGGACGACGAGTGGTCC
>CAMAXY010000068.1 GCA_945862215.1 Singulisphaera sp. GP187
AACAAGGTCATCCCACGGTTCTTCGAACGAGCATGATCCATATGAGTGGCAGAATCGCGCACGAGATTCCATTATTTCTTCGGTCGAGACGCGAACGCCATTCCAACTCAATGCTTTTTCGCTGAAGTCGATGTCTTCAACAGACTCGACATTCAGAAATTGTGTCAATCCCTCGACATCAAATTTGCGGCCATAGATCATTGCAGCACCGATGAGCAGATTCAGGAATCCAAACTGCTTCGCACCTGCAGCTGGATTAAAGTGACAAAGTGCGCGGTGCATTCCAGCGGTTGCCTTGAATGGAACTCCCGCCGCTGCGCATGCATGCATTGCACGCGCCAAGTTTTCTGCCGCTGGATGGGCTTGAGGTGTCGTTCCTCCAGTGCGAAACTTTGCGCCCGCTTCTTCGCCAACAAGCGCAGCAATCAAACCTCGTGGATCTGTATCGAGCGAGAGTTCAAAATATGGAAACAAATCGTCGGGCAATTGACTAAGTCCAAGTTCAATCGATGGTGCATCGTTTCCACGCATCTCAATTGAATCGATTCGCATGGCTGCTTGACCTTCTTGTTCGTGAAGTTCGTTGAAATCCTGCACTCGCTCGAGATCCTGTTCGAACTCTGGAGTGCCGACAGGAGCAAGAACGCAACTGATCGCCCACGCACCTTCAGTCGCTGGTGCGACTGCTTCGGGCGCAAGCCCAACAGCAAGTGTGGACAACTCTTCCAATTTTGCTGCAGGCCACACGAGACGGCCAAGCATCCAATCGCGTGGCGAATTGTTCAACTGGGCGAATCGCTCGATTGCAGATTTGGGTTCGAGCAGAGCTGGTGGATAGAGCCCCGCGAAATCGAGGACGGAAGACATGATGGCGTGGATACTGTGCATGGGCTCAAAGATACGGCAGATTCAAAGTGAACATAGGGGCACCATCGCCCCACTCATTCTTCTGTGAAATTCAGATCGCGTCCAAATGTCTCGGGCAAGAAGAAGACAGCCATCATGGCGATTGGTACAACGATCGCTGCGACAATCAACGCAGCTTGCCACGGCGCACTTGGACCATTTCCAAGCAGTACCTCACATTGCGTCCAGAAGAACGCTCCCGCTGCTGCCGACCATCGCACCAAATTTGGAGCGGTTGTTGCAGCAGTTGCACGCAAGTTTGTGCCGAATTGTTCGGCGGCTATTGTGACAAAGACGGCCCAATATCCACAAGCAAATCCAATACATGTGACGCATACATAAAAGGTCGTCAACGATGAAGATCCGATTGTGAAATAGAGCGCCGTCGCAGCAATAGTCAACAGATGGAAAATCCAAAGCGCATTTCGCCGTGAGTGAATCAACTGGCTTAAGAGACCGCTGCAAATGTCGCCGACTGCAAGACCAACATAACACCACATGATTGCAAGTCCAGGGGAAGGACGCGCACCTTCGGGCATTCCCATACTTGCGCCGATTGAATCGCAATACTTCACTAAAATTCCAACAGAAAACCAAATGGGGACTGCGCACAAGATGACGCACAAATATCTGCGAGCGCGAGTCCATGGATAAAACAACAACCAAATCGCACCACGAGATGGGGCATGTTGTGTTTGCACTTTCAAGAACATTCCACTTTCGACCACGCCAACTCGAAGCGCAAGAAGCGCAAGCCCCATAATGCCGCCGATCAAAAAGGCAGTGCGCCATTCGACCACTCGTGTGATCAAATATGCAACGACAGCACCGAGGATGCCTATGGTTGCGATGAAGGTTGTTGCAAGTCCGCGACGTTCCTTGCTGACCAGTTCGCTGACGAGCGTGATGCCTGCGCCGAGTTCACCGGCAAGACCAAAGCCGGCAATAAATCTCAACACTCCATATTGATTGATCGCACTTCCAAGTCCAAATGCGTGCAGCAACGCCCCTGTACCAGTTGTCGGTACGTCTGCGATAAAAGCATTGAGAATATTTGCGATTGAATAGACAAGAATCGAGCCAAAGAGCACCGAAATTCGCCCGCGTCGATCACCAAGAATTCCCCAGACGATTCCACCGATGACCAATCCTGTGACTTGCAAAAAGTTGTCCAGCCATAAACCAGTTGGCTTCAGTTGATCCGCAGCGATTCCAATTGATTTCAAACTGTCGACCCGCACGATTGCAAAGAGAAGCAGGTCGAAGATGTCTACGAAATAGCCCAATGCCGCAACCAAGATGACGATGACTTTCGTCCGCGTCTGCAACGATGTCGAATCCGAAAATTGTGTAGAGGTGGCTTGCACTGCGGAGCAGAAGGTACCTTCCTGCGATGAAGACACAACAATCTCCTTGGATCGTTTCACTCAGCATTCTCACCGTGTGTATCGCAGGCGCCGCACTGTTGAGGTCTGCGGATCTCTCCGTCACTCGCGAAGCTTCCGCTGCGTCACGCGATGCCGCTGCGGCAACTCTGCAAAGTTCCAATCCAACGTATGCATATTCGCGCCTCGTCTTCACAATCGCAGGCAATGCAAAAACGGTCTGGCTGAATACGCCAACAAATGCATTAAGTGCATCTTTCGGCATAGATTCGACGGGAAGCCTGGACCCTATTGGAAGTGCGATCCAAGCGACAGCGAGTAATGTTCAATTTCCAAGCGGCGTGCCAGTCGATGACATGTTGCTCGTCCAGTGGATGGGACTCGCGCAGTGGGAATTGGTTGCAGTCACCCAAAACCAAGTCGATGCAGGTGTGACAACCTCGTATTACTTTCGCAGAAAAATCTGAAAACTCACGCACCCTTTACAGCGGGAACTGACGTCTTCAGTTTTTCAGTCAACTTTGCTGCGGCTTTTGGATTTGTCTTTGCAAGTCGCGCAACAGTTTCTGCAGCGCCCTTTGCATCACCACTCCAAGATTGAACTCGTGCGAGTGTTCCAAGTGTCTGCGGAGAATCTGGAGCAAGTTCCACCGCTCGCTTCGCAGCCTCAAGCGCGCCGCCTTTATCATCAGCACGGAAAAGAAAACCAGCTTTCCAAATGAATGGTTCAGGGTCTTTCGGCGCTACGATTTCAGCAGTCTCCCAAGTTTTCAACGCCCCCGCTTGATCGCCGCCTGTCCACTGCGCTGATCCCATCCAACAACGAGCTTCGATCGACTTGTCAAGATTTGCCCAAATGCGAAAGTCTTCTGCAGCGCCTGCAGAATCGCCCATATGCAATCGGCACTTGCCCATGATTTCGTATGCCTCACCTGAAGTCTCAAACTTCAGCGATGCGCTCGCATCATCAATCGCCATTTGATAAACACCAAGTCGATAGCGCGCAAATGCACGCATCCGCAGTGCAAGCGGATTGACTTTATCGACTGCGAGAACTCTCGAAGTGGCTTCGATCGCAGCAGGGAATTTCTTTTGCGCAATAAATGCATACGCAAGGCACAACTGCGTCTCATTGTTTGAAGGATCAGCAGCGGCCTGCGCGGTCAACTTCGTCACGGCAGTTGTGACATTCGCATGAATTTCCTCGGCGCATGGCAGGCTGGACATTGTTCGCGCTTGTGTCACACATCCAGTCAATGCGGCGCTGAGAACGCAAAGCGCACTCATTGCAATTAACTTCTCATTCGCGGCTTGGAAGAAATGTTTGCTCATACGGATGGTGTACCCGAAGCGAGTCTCTTGCGCTGACCTGACAACTTTGCGCGCAAGCGAAGCGTGTTTGCAACAACTGAAATATCGGAGAGCCCCATTGCGACCGCCGCGATGATTGGTCCATTCGCGCCAAGAAAGCCAAGCGCAGCCAACGGAATCGCAGCAGCGTTATAGATGAAAGCGAGAAAAAGATTCTGGCGAACAACTCCGATTGTCTCTCGCGCAACACCGATCAACTCTGCAACTCCACGAGGATCATCGCGAAGGAGAATCGCATCAGCGCTTGCGGCTGCGAGCGCAGTACCGCTGCCCATTGCAACTCCAATTCCTGCAGCAGAAAGCGCACCTGCATCGTTGATTCCATCACCGATCATCATCACAGTCGAAGCGCCACGTGCTGCGATTGCTGCGGACTTTGACTCGGGAGTTTGATCAGCCATCACTTCATCACTTCGCAATCCAGCCGCACTTGCAACGACAAGCGCAGAAGCCTTTCGATCGCCCGTCAACATTCCAACCGCACAACCCATTGAACGAAGCGCGGCGATTGCAGCTGCAGATTCTGGCCGCGCTCGATCAGTCAGAGTCAATCGAGCTGCGATGGTTCCATCAACTTCAATTCTGGCAGATGCAATTTCATCGCGGACAACTGCAATCACTTTGCCTTCCACCGCTGCACGCACGCCAACGCCAGGCTCTGCAATAAAATCCTCGGCAGATGGGATATTGATCTTGCGCGCTTGCGCCTCGATCACAACTGCGCGTGCGAGTGGATGTTCACTTTGCATTTCCGCAGCAGCTGCCCAACCCAAGAGTTGATCCTGCGACCAACGATTGTCGATCACTTCGACTTGATCAAGGGTTGGTCGACCAGTGGTGATCGTTCCCGTCTTGTCGAAAATCACCGTTCGAACTTGCGCGGAAGTTTGCAGCGCTGTTGCGCGACGGACAAGAATGCCGCGGCGACTCGCTTCGCCAGTCCCCACCATCACCGCAAGCGGCGTTGCAATTCCAAGCGCACATGGGCAAGAAATGACAAGCACTGTGACGGCCGTGATGACCGCGACATTCAAAGTTGCCATCGACCACCACACGAAAAATGTTGCTAATGCAATAACCAAGACCGCAGGAACGAAAATGCGGCAAACACGATCTGCATATCGCTGGATTGGCGCTTGCGTGATTTGCGCTTCATAAACCAACTGCGCAATTCGCCCCAGCGCAGATGCGCTGCCACATGCAACGACTCGGACAACCAAGCGCCCATCAAGTGCAATCGTCCCAGAGGAAACAGAATCGCCGACTTGGCGCAGAATCGGCAGCGGTTCGCCTGTCAACGAACTTTCATCGACTGATGCGCGACCTTCGAGAACTTTTCCATCGACAGAGATTCGGCCACCAGGGCGAACATTGATTCGATCACCGATTTGAATCGACGCAGCGGGAATAATTTCCAAAGCACCATTCTTATCCAATCGCTCCGCAGATTCTGGTTGAAGTTGCAGCAGTTCTTTCACAGCTGAATTTGCTCGACTTGTTCCGCGAGATTCCAACCAATGTCCACCGCTGATGATTCCAAGCAAAGCCGTTGCCTCTGCGAAATAGAGCGACGAGTCCAACATCGTGTGCATAAATTGTTGCGCGAAGAAAATCCAAGTGCTGAGCGCAAATGATGCGCTGACACCGATGACCACAAGCGTGTCCATGTTTGTGGTGCCGTGACGCGCGGCTCGCCACGCACTGGAAAAGAAACCACCTCCTGCGAAGACAAGCGCGAAAGATGTTCCGAAGAACATTGTCCAACTCACCCAAGTCATCGAGTGGTCATGCGCAACTGTCCAGTGAAGCGTTTCAAGGACAATCCAAATCGAACCCGCCACAAGCATGCGTCGAAACCACTGGCTTTCACGAATAATTTGATTGCGCTCGTTGCCTGCTTGCAATTCCACAAGTGCGGTAAGTGGATCGTGCGCAGCAGATTTCGGAGCGTGCAATGTTGCATCGAAACCCGCACGCTGAACAGCGTCAACGATCGACGCGACTTTGATTTCACGACCTTCAACGGATGCAACCCCACTGGCGAAATCGACTGTGGCATTTTCGACTCCAGCAACTTGCGACAACTTTGATTGTGCCGATGCAGCACAACCAGCGCAGACCATTCCTCCAACAGAGAGCGAGAGTTGATCAACTATTTCGTCGGTCGCTGGCATTCTGCTTTTACGTTCGGACGATTGATATCGCAGGGAGCTTCGCAATTTCGAGCGCCTCTTCCAAAGTTAAGGCGATGCGCAACATCGAGCCCAACTTCGAGACATGAATTGTCTGTTGGGTTGCCTCATTTGGAGCCAAGAGAATTGTCGAATGTTTGTCCGTAATGAGCGATCGCGCAATTTGAATCAGCAGTCCAAGTCCTGCGGATGCAACAAAATGAACTTGAGAGATGTCAATGATCACCGGCTTATGACGGCCTGCGGTTGATGCGGTCAATTTCAGCTCGATTTCTCGGGTGCCAGCAAGGTCGAGCGCGCCGATGATTGCAACATGAGTCAGGGTGGGTGACGATTCAAGCAGAGTGAAGGTCGTAGACATAGCAATAGAATACGGGCGAAATCAATTTGCAAACAATGCAGCCGCTTGGATGCGATAAACTGAAATGAAGAATGAGATTGCAATCCACGCTCAGTTTCATCGGCGCTTCGTTGCTTGTCTTGTCTGCGCCGGTCCAAGCGCAAGTTCATTACGAAAATGAAAGCCCCTGGTCGCAGCGAGCGTCATCGGGTCCCGATGCCGAAGTTCCTGGATGGTTTTACAACCTTGGCATCACTGGCATGCGCGCTCAGTTGGTCCCGGATCAACCGAAAGTATTGTTGGTGAAGTATGTCTTTGCAAATACACCTGCAGAGAAAAAAGTCGAAGTTGGCGATGTCATTGTTGGCGCTGGGGGAAAGATGTTTCAAGAAGAGCATCGCAATGGTTATGGCGAAAAAGTATTTGGCGGCAACGGCCCCGTATCGGAGTTGGCGAAAGCCTTGGAACAATCTCAAAGCGCTGAAGGCAAAGGAAAATTATCGCTCACACTGCGGCGTGGAAGTGAAGTGAAAGAAGTGGTGATTGATATTGGGCAGAAATATGGGACTTTTTCACCGACATTTCCAGCGTCTTGCGCAAAGTCGGACAAAATTCTTGCAGAACTGTTGGAGTATCTCATTCAACATCAGAATGCAGATGGATCATTTGGAAATCCCGTGCATGACACCTTTGCGCCGTTGGCTCTCTTGGCAAGTGGTGATCCCAAATATCTCCCCGCAGTCGAGCGCAATGTTCGCTTTCATTGCCGCGAAACAAAGTCGCAAGACAATCGGGTAGCAGGTCTGATCAATTGGAGTTATATGTCTGCGGCAATTGTGTTGAGCGAATATTTTTTCGCCACGGGTGCAGAGTGGGTCATTCCAGAACTTCAGCAAGTTTGTGATTATTTGCAGTCAAGCCAATATCTTGACATGTCGCAAATCAATCCGAAGTCGAAAGAGTCGCACCCACATACATATCCCAAAGTTCCAATGGATTCGAATGGTGGATGGGGACACAATCCTGGCTTCGAGGGATATGGTCCCATCGGCATGTTGACGGCTCAAGGAGCGTTGGCGTATTCGTTGATGTCTCGCTGCGGCATCAAGATTGATCGCGAACATCATGACGCGGCGTATGCATTCTTGAAGAGAGCGTCGGGGAAAAACGGCTATGTTTGGTACAAAGATGGGCCTGGTGGTGGCGATGAAGCGTGGGCTGATATGGGCCGAACCGGGGCATCAGCCATTGCGAATTTTCTCAGTCCATATCCCGAAGCGGATTATCGCCAGCGCGCCATTTTGCACGCGAAAGTCATCGGCAAGCATCCGCAAAGTTTTCCAGACACGCACGCTTCGCCTGTGATGGGAATGGCTTACACCGCGCTAGGTGCGAATGTCGAGCCCGAAAGTTTTCGCGCATTGATGGATGCGAATCGTTGGTGGTTCACGATGGCTCAATGCAACGATGGAAGTTTTTATTACCAGCCGAACCGTGACAACAATGGTTATGGAGAAGATGCACGCATGTCAGCTTCGGCAGTTGTTGCTTTTATTTTTTCTATCCCTAAGCACAACTTAGTGATCACAGGAAAAGCTTTGCCTGAAGCCAAAGCAAGTTCAACGAAGTAGTGTTGTGTTTCGATTTCTAAAAAAATGCGGCTGGGGATTGGACAGCCTCGCAGTTATTGGGATTTTGTATGGAACGTTTGCGGGCATGTTTGCGGTCCATTTGTACGCGCATGTTTACGGCCCATGTGTAAGGGCATGTTTGCGGTCCATGTTTGCGGTCCGTGTTTGCGGGCAGATATCGCCGCGCGAAATGTGTACCCCCTGTCTACGGGCAAAAAACGCTCGTTTTCGGTTCTTATTTGCCCGTAAACAGGGGTTTCACGCTCCCGTGCGATATCTCTAAGCCTCGGCTATGTCACATATAGACTTTCCAACTCCAACCCATGCAATCCGCTTCACACTGGGAAAATATTTATTCAACGAAAGCGATTCACGATGTGAGTTGGTTTCAGAAGCATGCTCGGTGTTCGCTCGATCTCATTGGCCGCACCCAAATCTCACCAGATGCACGCATCATTGATGTTGGCAGCGGCGCTTCGATCCTGATCAGCGAATTGATTGCACTTGGCTATAAAAATCTGACAGTCCTCGATATTTCTTCTGCGGCGATTGCGGCCGCGCAGAAACAACTCGGCAGTGCCGCCAGCGGCGTGCATTGGATTCACTGCGACGTGACGAAAGTCAAACTCTCAAATCATTCCTATGACCTCTGGCATGATCGCGCGGCATTTCATTTTCTGACCGAAGAACATGATCGCGCCGCATATATCAAGAGTGTTTCTGACGCGGTCAAGCCAGGCGGCCATCTGATTCTTGCGACTTTCGCTGAAGATGGCCCGCTGAAATGCAGTGGATTGCAGATTGTGCGATACAGCCCGCAGGATTTGCGCGCACAATTTGACGGTGCGTTTTCGTTGGTTGAACATCAATATGAAGAACACGCAACTCCCTTTGGAACTGTGCAAAGGTTCCTCTATTGCCATTTTCAAAGGCGCTCAGCATCGAACGCGGACTTGCGATAAAACACACCCCCTATGCCCACGCCAAAGTCTTCACTGCCCATCCTGGATTTCATCTCGCACAATTACATGAACTTCAATTCGCGTGCAATGCGCGATGCATTATTCGCGTACTGGGATCACGTGCGCGTCGGCGGAAAAATGTACTGGGCCGTTGCTGGCGCGATGTCATCCGCGCAGTTGGGGATCACACTTGCGCCAGCCATTCGCGCTGGACTTGTGCACGGTCTTTCGGTGACAGGCGCAAACTTGGAAGAGTCGATCTTTCGATTGGTCGCGCACGACAGCTATAAAGACTTTCCTGAATATCGATATTTCACCAAGCGCGATGACACCAAGATTCTTAAGCAGCGCATGCGCCGCGTGACAGACACGAGCATTCCTGAAGATGAAGCATTTCGCGCGGTGGAAAAGATTCTCGTGCCGATGTGGAAAAGCGCTACAAAGAATGGTGATCGCCGCTTCTGGCACGAATATTTTTATGACCTCGTGCTTGCGATTAATCCGAAGCATTACGAAGGAAATCCTGATGAATGCTGGCTTCTTGCTGCTGCGAAAGCGAAACTGCCAATCGTCGTCCCAGGTCACGAAGATTCGACATTCGGCAACATTTTCGCATCGCACGTCAAGTTTGAAGAGTGCAGCGCAAACATCGTCAAGTCTGGCATCGAATACATGGCAAATCTGTACGACGATTACAAAGTGCTTTCAAAGGGAAAAGGCGTTGGGTTCTTCCAAATTGGTGGAGGCATCGCAGGAGACTTTCCAATCTGCGTTGTGCCGTCGATCAAATATGACTTGCAACAAAAGGCAGAGCCGTGGGCATATTTCTGCCAGATTTCCGATTCGACCACTTCGTATGGTTCCTATTCCGGCGCGACACCCAACGAGAAAATCACGTGGGACAAACTGACGGAAAACACTCCAATGTTTGTGATCGAATCTGATGCGACGATCGTTGCCCCGCTGATGCTTTGCGCCCTGCTTGAATGCAAGGCAAATCCCAAGGGTGCGGATGCCATCATCAAAGCTTCTCGCGCAACGACCAAGCGAGCCTTGGTCAAAGGGATGTGATTCGGACCACGTCCCAATAATCAGGGGTCCAATGAAGGGTCCAAGGGTCGCAACCAATCCGAACAGGCTATCAGACCTAAAACAGCCCTAGAAATTGAAATCGAAAGTTATCGACATGCGAGGCTGTAGATTTTTTTAAAAAAATGTTATCCACCAGATCACAAAACTCAACCTTGCCTCATAAACACTTATTAGCAGCAAACTTAGCGAAAATCTTCGTTTCTGAAAAATAAAATAGGGCAAAAATGTTTGGGTTTGCCTAATTCGTCAAATGAAAATGTCGAACATAATTTGCAATAACTAAGTTCATGTTGCATATTTAGCCAGAATCGTGTTTCTCGTGGCGTTTCGTGGGTCAAAAGTCAGGCAAAGTATCGCGTTCAGGGCATCTCAGATTGTTTTTCAAATGCGTTTTAACTTGGATCAAAAATCATCGCAAACGCCTTGTTTACAAGGCTTTGCTTATCTCAAATTTGTTTTGCTTTCATTGTTTTTCCTAAGGAGTTTTCATGCTTAATTCATCAATTCGTAGCGCAGCCTTCTTCACCGTCTGCGCAACCTTCGCAACTCCAGCATTTGCCACACCAGCTCCGCAGCTGGCACCGACTAGCACGTCGGTTGTTGGCGTTGGTGCAGGAACTTCTGCAGCTGCAACTCCACCGGTCTCGCCACAGTTTGGGCAGAGTGTGGAGCAAACCGGCTCCAACTTTGTTTCC
>CAMAXY010000069.1 GCA_945862215.1 Singulisphaera sp. GP187
ATCAACTTTTATTGAAAGAAAACGAACTCTATGCAAATTAAGAAACCCTCATTCATTTCCACGCTCTCTTTGGTGAGCGCATTACTTTGCGCAACTGGTGCGACTGCTGAAGTCCCAGCACAAGCTCCAGCTCCAGCCGGCACTGCTGCTCAGGCGAGCGAGCAGAAGACAGAATTGAAAGAA
This sequence comes from Singulisphaera sp. GP187, assembly GCA_945862215.1. GTDB lineage: Bacteria > Planctomycetota > Phycisphaerae > Phycisphaerales > SM1A02 > F1-60-MAGs104. The sequence continues at coordinate 184 of CAMAXY010000069.1, forward strand.
CTTCGAACAGAGGCTGAGATTCGAAATGAAAAGTTGGCGGCGGAACTCGCATCCTTGAAAGCCGAAATTGATCGACTCCGGACGGAAGGTCAACTTGCCGAGCAAAAGCAAGCGCAAGCGCTTCAACAAGTGATGCTAGAAAAAGGAAAGTTGGAGGCAGAACTTGCGCTCATAAATGCCAAGGAGACGAGTGCCTCTGCACCAGATCGATCCAAGATCGAGACCCTGCAACGCGCGCAGAAGTTGCGCGATGCTCAACTCGGTGACGAACTCTCTGGCTTGTCCGCGGAACAGATTCGTATGAAACAGGGACTGGATGTCGAGTCCACCAAATTGCAAGTGGAATTGTCAAAGAGCAAACTTGAATTGGAACGCTCCTCCGTCGCAGAGGCGGTGCTTGATATGAAGACGAAGACTTCAGTCGGTGCATTGAAGCGTCAAATCGAGCAGCTTTCTGCTGAAAACGCGCTCGCAGCGGAAAAGCGTAAATCGGATCAGTCCAAGTTGATTGATGAACAATTGCGTGCGACCGCTGCAGCGGCAACTTTGGGCGCACAGATTCAGAATCGTGACTTGGAAGACAAGTGGCGCGACGAAGTCAACACGCCCGTGACTTACACCATTGAGCCATTTAAGGATGGGGTCTTGACAGTGAGCGATCGCAGGATTGATTTGAATGGCGCCATCGTTTCAGGAACAGCTGATGCAATATGCGATCGGATCGATTATTTCAACAATCAAAATCGAAAATTGCCAATCTTTATCATTATCAATAATTCGCCTGGCGGTAGTGTCATGGCGGGCTATCGAATTCTCAAGTCGATTGAGACAAGTGATGCTCCAGTGCATGTTGTTGTGAAGAGTTTCGCCGCGTCGATGGCGGCAACCATCGCAACTCTTGCACCGCATAGTTATGCCTATCCAAATGCGATCATCTTGCATCATCAGATGTCAGGCGGCGCAAGTGGAAACATGACAAATATGGAGCAGGAGATTGCGACCATGCAAGAGTGGGAACGACGCCTCGCAGAGCCGATCGCAAAGAAAATGGGAATTAGTGTCGCACAATTCAAGGAAAAAATGTACGCAGCAAAGAAAAGCGGCGACTGGGACGAATTTGCAGACAAAGCTCTTCAATTGAAGTGGATCGACCACTTGGTGAATGAAATCCGTGAAGAGGGCGTTCGGACGAAGCCCACTGGGTCTGGAGCTTCTGCCTGGTGGATGTCCATGTTGAAGAGTGACGAGAACGGAAAGTCATACATTGCACTTCCACCGCTCGAGCCATATGACTGCTATTTCATGATCAATCCACGTGGGTTCTATCGAGTCGACGGTCGCTAAATTTGCATTTATTAGGAGCCTTATGAACACCAAAATCACGTTTGTTATTTCATGCCTTGTATTTTCAATCTCGGTATCGACCTATGCACAGTCGCCAGCCGTCGCGCCGACTGCTGTACCACCGACTGCAGCTGCGCCGACTACTTCCGCACCAACCGCTGACAGTTGGCCGCGTGTCTTTAATACAGAAGGATTCACGGTGACCGTCTATCCGCCTGCGATAAGAACGTGGGATACAAGAACGCTTACTGGAACTTCTGCGTTCTCGCGAACAGCGTCGGATGGTTCTGCTCTGACATACGGAACGTTTTCGTTCACCGCATCCACGGAAGTCAATCGTCTGAATCGAATGGTCACGCTGACAAACCTCACGATTACAGCGGTTTCTCTGCCGGATAATCCGTCGGCTCAAGCAACGATGCAATCAAAGATGCAGGCGATGGCGCAGGCGAAACTTGGTGCGTCTATTAATGTTTCACTCGATCGACTCGAAGCCGCAGTGCCAACGATGTCGACCTCGCCTCATGTGAATGCTGCACCACTACGCAATACTGTGCCAACAATTACTGTTGCGACCACGCCAACAATTCTTGTTCCAGTTCAAGGCAAGCCAATCTTGAAGCCACTTCCAGGGACAAAGTTGCAGCGCGTCATCAATACTCAGATGCTGTTGGTTCAAGATGCATCAAATGCTTGGTGGTTAAAGATCGCAGATGGCTGGATGACTTCGACATCGCTTGATGGTCCTTGGGCAATCGGTTCTGCAAACGGCAACGCCGATCTTGCCACTGCAACAAAGTGGGCCGCGACACAGCCGACGATCAATTTGCTGACGGGGTCGACAACGGCTGGTGGCCCTTCGCCATCTCTCAATACTTCGACTCCTGCGATTCTTGTTTCTTTAAAACCCTCCGAAGTGATCGTGACCGAAGGTGCGCCAAAATGGGAAGCACTTGGAACAAGTGGCGTGGAATATGTCACAAACACCGGCGGAAATATTTTTCGCTTGACCAGTAGTGGTGCGAATTACGTGCTGATTTCAGGGCGTTGGTTCACTGCTGCGACTTTGGCAGGTCCGTGGGTCTATGTCGCGCCCGCTTCGATTCCCGATGAGTTTCATGCGATTCCACAAGACAGTGCGAAGGAAAATATTCTTGCCTCAGTTCCAGGAACTGCACAGGCTCAAGAGGCATCGATTGCAAATGCGATCCCGCAGATGGCACGCGTTCCAAAGACGCAGAAGTTTGCTGCTCCAACAATCGTTGGTGGCAAGCCAGTGATGTCGAAAATTTCTGGGACGACTCTGCAAGTTGTCAAGAATTGTACAACGCCGATTTTTATGGTCACTGCTACAGAGTGGTATGCGTTGAAAGATGGCGTTTGGTTTGCTGCGACTGGAGTTGCGGGACCGTGGACTGTCGCAACATTTGTTTCGCCCGCGATCTATTCGATCCCAGCATCGAGTCCTTACTACTACGTCACTTTCGTTCGTGTCTATAGCACTGAGAGTGATTATGTATTGATGGGATACACGCCGGGCTATTACGGTGCGTATGAAGAAGATGGCGTGATTGTGTATGGAACAGGATATTTGTACGACCCGTACTACTACGACGATGTGTGGATTCCAGCGCCAGTCACTTACGGATATGCCGTCAATCCTGCGTACAACCCGTGGATGGGTTGGGGCATGGGATATGGAATGGGAATGGCAATGAGCGACAACTATTACTACAACTCATATCCATATTGGGGCCCTTATTCTGCGGCATATGGGCCAAATGGCTATGCAGCATGGGGACCAGGCGGATGGGCGGCAACGACTGGAAATGTCTATCAACATTGGGGCGATGTGAGCACGATGACCAGGTCGAGCGCGGGATATAACGCGTGGACTGGAAACGCGTGGGGCGCAACAACTGCGACTGCATACAACTCGACAACAGGCGCACGCGCTGCGGGTCAGAAGGGTTATGTCGACAATGCATACACGGGACAGTGGGCTGAAGGCGCGCGCGCTGCGGGTTACAACCCAGCAACCGACAACTATGCAGCGGGCAAAGTTGGCGCAGTCGGCGTGAATGGTCAAACTAAAGCTGTCGCTGGCGCAGGCACGGTCGGCAATACTGCAACTGGAAATGAAGTGAGCGCAGCAGGAGTGAAAACCGAAAATGGAACTTGGGGCGTCGCGCATGGCGACAACGGCACCGCAGTTGCTACTGGAAATAATGTGTACGCAACGGGTGATGGCAATGTCTACAAAGACAACAATGGAACGTGGCAGAGTTACAACAACGGGAGTTGGAATAATGTCACCGATGCAAATACAAAGTCACAGTTGAATCAGCAGCAAGCGACACGCAACGATGGCGATTGGCGTTCGTCTATGTCTGGTCGTTGGCAGCAGGGCGGCGAAGGATTCGGCGGCAATCAGAATGGCGCAAACGATGCAAATGCAGCTCAGAATGCCAACAATAATCGCGGAAATGCTGGCAATTCGAATAATGCTGGTAACAATCGCGGCGGCGGCAATTCATGGGGCGGCGGCGGTGGAAATCAAGGCAACGCAAACGGGGGACGAGCCGGTCGCGCAGGCGGCGGCGGCGGTGGTCGGCGCTGAGTGCGGGCGCTAAGTGCATGAGTCTCATATGGCATTACACTCGTCCAACATATGACGAGTCAATACCGAACTGCACCAACCAATACCACGGGAATGCCAAAGGGCATTCCATACATCGTTGGAAATGAAGCGGCTGAGAGATTTTCGTTCTATGGAATGAAGACCATCTTGGTTGTTTTCATGACGCAGTATCTGATGGGTGCGAGTGGCAGCCCGAATTATATGACCGACACTCAGGCGCGCGAGTGGATGCACCTCTTTGTTGCAAGTGCATATTTTTTCCCTGTGATCGGTGCTGTCATCGCAGATGCGTTTCTTGGAAAATATGTCACGATCTTGGCGCTCTCTATGGTCTATGTGGCAGGGCATCTCTGTTTAGCATTTATTGATTTGCCATCTGCGGCATTGACGGCAACACTCGACCCAAAGGGTTGGATGATCGCAGGATTGATGTTGATCGCGATTGGATCTGGTGGAATAAAGCCGTGCGTTTCGGCGCATGTCGGTGATCAATTCGGTCACGCCAATAAGCATTTGATTTCGAAAGTCTTTGGATGGTTCTATTTCGCAATCAACTTCGGCTCATTTTTCTCAACATTGCTCACTCCGTGGTTGCTGAAGAATTACGGCCCAGGCTGGGCGTTTGGCGTGCCGGGAATTTTGATGGCGATCGCCACAATCGTCTTTTGGATGGGACGTACGCGCTTCACGCACATTCAGCCGCGTGGAATGCAATACTTTGCAGAGACCTTCGGTCCATCTGGGTTGATCTCAATCTTGAAGTTGGTGCCGCTCTATCTCTTTGTTGCAATGTTCTGGTGTCTCTATGACCAGGGTGGCGGGGCATGGGTTCAACAAGCTCAACAAATGAATCTTGATTTTATGGGGATTACTTGGCTTGAAAGTCAGGTGCAAGCAATCAACCCGCTGTTGATTCTTATCTATATCCCGCTCTTTGCGTATGTTATTTATCCGCTGCTGTCGAAAATTTTCAAGTTGACTCCGCTGCGGAAGATTTTGATGGGGTTCGCACTGACGGTGCTTTCGTTCGCAATTGCGGGGCATGCTCAGGGTTTGATTGACAAAGAAGTTTCACGCTTTCGTGAAGTGCTCGCGCCAATGTGTGAGGCTGGAACGCTGGATACTGCCGCAACATGCGTTCTGCTGCGCGCCGACGAATTGAATTCTGCTGCGATGGATCTTGAAGCCGCAAGCAATGATCAGACCAAGATATTGAATGCAATTTCCAATGCAGGCGTTGCTGTTCTCAAAGATGGGACGACGATGAAAGCGGTTTGGCCAACCGTTGGCTGGCAGCTTCTGGCATACGTCGTGATAACTGCCGCGGAAGTGCTGGTCTCGATCACATGCTTGGAGTTCAGCTATACCCAAGCGCCCAAGCAGATGAAGTCGCTCATCATGAGCTTCTATTTGTTGTCTGTTTCGCTTGGAAATCTTTTTACTGTTGCAGTCAATCATTTCACCATGGATGCAAGCGGAAACACGACGCTTGTCGGCGCCAGTTATTACTGGTTCTTCACAAACCTGATGGTGTGGACGACTGGTCTGTTCGTCCTTGTAGTGATCTTCTATAAGCCACGCGCTTATTTACAGGATGATCCAAACCCGCTTGGAGAAGCGGCCGAATAGTTCGCAAGAATCTGTGTGGTTTGACGCTTATGCCACCGCGAGTGCGTTTTCGATGATCGCGTTCAATGTCGCGCTTGGTCTCATCGCCGCCCCAGCAAGCTTTGGATTGGGGTGGTAATAGCCCCCGACATCGATTGGCTTGCCTTGTACGCCGTTCAACTCTGCAACGATTACCGCTTCGTTTGCGGTCAACTCTTTTGCGATTGGCGCAAAGTGTGCCGCAAGTTGTTTGTCTGCTGTCTGTGAAGCCATCGCTTGCGCCCAGTACATGCCGATATAGAAATGACTGCCGCGATTATCCAATTCTCCAACTTTGCGCGCAGGTCCACGGTTGTGCTGCAGATACTGCGAAGTTGCAGCATCGAGCGCATCGGCGAGAACCTTCGCGCGCTTGTTGCCAGTGCTGTCGGACATGTGTTCCAGCGAAGCAGCAAGCGCAAGGAATTCTCCAAGCGAATCCCATCGCAGAGAATTTTCTGCGTTGAACTGCTGGACATGCTTTGGCGCTGATCCGCCTGCGCCAGTTTCAAACAAACCGCCGCCGCTCATCAGAGGAACGATTGAAAGCATCTTGGCGCTTGTTCCAAGTTCCAGAATCGGAAAGAGATCGGTGAGATAATCGCGCAAAACATTGCCTGTAACGGAAATCGTGTCCTTGCCGTCCTTCATGCGCTCAAGTGAGAAAAGGCAGGCCGCGGCGGGGGCCATGATGTGGAACTCAAGTCCCTTCAATTCGCCCTTTGATTCGTGCTCTGCGAGATACTTCTTGACCTTCACGAGCACTTGCGCATCGTGCGGACGCTTTTCGTCGAGCCAGAAAACGGCGGGAGTTGCAGAAAGTCGAGCGCGTGAAACTGCAAGCTTGACCCAATCCTTGATCGGCGCATCTTTCGCTTGGCATGCACGCCAAATGTCGCCGGCTTCGACCGTGTGTTGCATCAGCACCGCGCCGCTTGCGTCAATCACGCGAATAGTTCCGGCAGACTTGATCTCAAATGTCTTGTCGTGCGATCCATATTCTTGCGCTTGCTGAGCCATCAATCCAACATTTGGAATGCTGCCCATCGTCTTGGGATCGAACGCGCCGTGCTTCTTGCAGAAGTCGACGACTGCTTGATAGACGCCCGCATATCCACGATCTGGAATGCAAGCTTTGGTGTCTTGCGTCTTGCCTGCGGAGTTCCACATCTTGCCGCTCTCGCGCAACATCGCTGGCATCGAAGCATCAACAATAATGTCGCTTGGCACATGCAGATTTGTAATTCCTTTATCGCTGTCGACCATGGCGATTGCAGGACCGCGTTCGTACACGGCCTGAATGTCTGCTTCGATTGCTTCGCGTTGTGCTGCAGGAAGTGTTGCAATCTTCTCCACGATGTCTCCAAAGCCATTCTTCACATCGACTCCAAGTTTGGTAAGTGTGGATGCGTGCTTGTCGAAGACAGGCTTGAAGAAGACATGCACTGCGTGTCCGAAGATGATCGGGTCCGAAACTTTCATCATCGTCGCTTTCAAATGCAAGGAAAAGAGCAGGTTTTCTGAACGCGCTGCATCAACTTGTGCAGTTAAGAATGCGATGAGTGCCTTTTTGCTGAGGAAAGTTCCATCAAGGATTTCTCCATCACGAAGTTTCAGCCCATCTTTCAGAACGGTCACTGCGCCATCCGCTGCAACATGCTCAATTCGAACACTCGTCGCACTGCCAATTGTGACGGACTTTTCATTGCCGAAGAAATCGCCGGTGCTCATGCTGGCAACGCTTGTCTTGCTGTCACTCGTCCATGCGCCCATCTTGTGTGGCTTCTCTTTGGCGTATGCCTTCACTGCTTTGGGTGCGCGGCGATCAGAATTGCCTTCGCGAATGACGGGATTGACTGCACTTCCTTTGATCTTGTCATAGCGCGACTTTGTTTCACGCTGCTCATCATTGGCAGGTTCTTCGACGTAATCAGGAAGTGCGTATCCCTGCTTCTGAAGTTCAATGATCGCGGCTTTCAACTGCGGCACAGATGCGCTGACATTTGGAAGCTTGATGATGTTCGCCTCGGGCGTGAGGCACATCTTGCCAAGTTCGGAAAGCGCGTCTTCGATGCGTTGTTCTGGTTTGAGGCTTTCAGGAAAACTAGAAATGATTCGACCAGCCAGCGAGATGTCACGAGTTTCGACCGCGATGCCTGCGGGACCTGTGAATGCGCGAATGATTGGGAGAAAGGAATAGGTCGCCAAAGCAGGCGCTTCGTCGGTGTGTGTATAGATGATGGTTGGAGTTGTCATGTGAAATCCCTGATTTGAAAAAAGGTCTGATCTTGCGCGAAAGTGAGAACGAAATTTACGAATAAATAGTGTACGGAAAGAGTGTGAAACTGGGCGTATGTCAAAGCGATTGGCGAAGCTTTGTCGCATCTGCCTGCATTTCTGCGTCGCCCGTTTCCTTCGCATTTTCGACCAGTCGATCCGCAAGCCACCGCGCGTCATTTCCTCGCTTTGACTTCTCAAGTCGATCAATTGTCTCACGCGCCCACTTCACACCAGCATCACGCGATGATGGCTGCAGCATTGCTCCGCGGAGCATTCGTCTGAATGAGGAACGCCAGACTTTTTCCTCGGGTGTTTCGTTGAGGGCTTCAAACTTCAGACAGGCTTGATCGCAAAGTTTCACAATCTTTTGCGCAGTCTGAGCATCGATTTCCAATTTTTCTGATTTTTCGCCTTCAATGATATTGCGCGCAGCATTCTTCGCGTTGGGCGCGATGCGTTCACTCTCTCGCACAAGCATGACCATCAATGCTCCAGTCATAAGAGAAGACTCCGAACATTTCGGCGCCATTGCAACCAGTTCATCTGTCATCTGCCCAAAATATTTTTCGTTTTCTGCTGCAGTTGGCTTTGCTCCGAGAATCTTCGGTGCGGCTGCGATTGAAAGTTGGACGAACGCAATCGGTTCAGATGCAAATGCTTCGGCGGATTGTTTTATGGCAGTGCGCCATTTGGCTGGCCGAGCATCTGCAAGCGCAGTCCAGCGATCTTGCCATGCAGCAAAGTCCAAGGGAGATCGTTTGCACGCAATTTCGAGCACATCGTCCCGCACATCAGATTTGGCCAGTTCTGCGGCAATTCTCAAGCACTCCGCATCGACAAATGCGGTGCGATCTTGCTGTGCGTCTGACATCATGCGCACAAACCACGATGCTCTTCCCCAAGGTATCGAAATGCCATCATGGCAATGACTCTGAGCCCATCCAGAAATGTTGTTGCCAATCGACCATGTGTGAGGAGCGCTCTCCCAAATAAATGCGCAGTGACCAGGTTGGCCAACCGGCATCGCAGGGACTCCAAACGCTTGGCACATCGCAGAGCCAAACCTTGAAATAGCGCCGCACACTCCACCGACTTCGTCCATCACTGCCATCGTCATCGGTCGTCCGTCGTAATACTCGCGGCCCCGTTGCACGCTGACACCTTTGGAATTCACGTCGCGGTACTCCACCATATATGCGCCTTCGCCAATTTTCTCGCGCACTTTCAATTCTGGCTTGATGTTTGCACGAGCCCAAGCAAGTTCTTCGTCAGTCGCCCAACTTCCAACGACATAACGCATCTGCCATGCGTTCAAATCGCGAAAGCTTGGAAACAAGACGCCCTCGTCGTTCCATTTGCGAAATGATTCATATCGTGCGATTGGTTCGATGGCCACACCATCTGCAAGCGCTTTTACGGGCTCTGCAAAAACTAGCGCCGTTGCGACTGCAATGCGCAGTGGAAGGGCGCTTTTCGCGGCGGGATCTTTCGCGATGATCTGGCAGAATATTCGCGCGGCGTCAGGCCAGCGGTTTTCTGCAGCGTTCCCAGAGGTCAGAAAGAGTTCAAGCGCGGTACGGTCGGTGAACAACCATTTAGCTTCTGTGGGTTGAGCCTCTTCAAGAGACTTGCGACCATCGGCGCCCAAGAGAGAGAGAAACTTCCACTGCAGAAGGGCAAGCGATCCTTCTTGCGTCAGCGCAAACTTTTCTATCGCAGAAACATTCTTTGTCTTCAGCGTTTCACTGATCGACTTCGCAGATTCGCTCCACGATTCTTCAAGCGTCGCCGCGAAGGTTGGTCGAGTGATGAGAAGCGCAAAGATGATCGCAAAGCGGAGCATGAATGCAGTGTAAGTAGCCACGCGTTTCTAGCGTAAATACACAATCAAACCCAACACCAATACGAATCCGATCGTGAACGCGATCCAGTTGAAGTCTCGTTGCTGCATCGGTGATGAGGGTACATTCATGGAATGAATTCCATGGGCGTCGATGTCCAAACTTGCGTCTTCCTGAATCGTGGATTGATGGGCAACTTTGCACGCTCGCAAGAAATCGATGCCGAGGTTCTCCAGAAAATTAATTGGCAGTGGCTGGAAACACGGTGTTCCCCAACCGACCTTTCGTCAGGTTCGATGATGGCTTGGTCGCAGGCACTTTCAGACGGTTCGAATTTGATTG
>CAMAXY010000070.1 GCA_945862215.1 Singulisphaera sp. GP187
AGTGCTGCAGCAATTGGAACAGTGGGGGCAGTCACGACATTCAGCAACACTTCTGCGGCAGTAGGAGTTCTGTACACATACACGGTGAAGGCTGTCTATGGAACGCTAGGAATGAGCGCCGCAAGCAGTGGCGATACGGGATATCGCAACCGACCAGCGCCGGCGAATGTGAATGCAACTGACACAGATACAACGAAGGTTCGAATCACATGGAGCGCCGTCACGGGATCGACTGGCTATGAAGTGTTTCGATCGATCGGTGGCGCGACTGCGACGTTGATCGCTTCTCCAACTGCACTTCTCTTTGATGACACGGCAATTGCACGCGGAACAACGGCCGTCTATTCAGTCAGAGCGAAATTCGTGTTGACAGGATCATCTCCTGCGACGACAGTGACAACGCTGATGAGCGTGCCGAATTCTGGCACGCGACCGTAAGCGGTGAGTTGCGAACCGAAGCACACACGAAACTTTCATCACCCATCCCGCATCGTCTTCCACTTGCGAAGCAGATCAAACGCAGCCATCGGGGTGAGCGTTTCGAGTGAGAGTTCGTTGATCTCTTGCACGACTGGGTGCACGGTGGGTTCTGCTTGCACGTTTGGCACGCTTGGCATGAATTGCAGGCTTGGCGCGTTCATGCGCGCTTCGTGCTGCGCAAACAGCGAAGGCTGGTCATCACCATTTTTTCGCCGCACAGGCGCCGCGGTTTGAACCGTCAAAGTCTCCAATATCCGCCGAGCACGATCCACGACTTTGGGCGGTAATCCAGCCAGTTTTGCCACATGGATTCCATACGAACGATCGGCACGACCGGGTTCGATGCGGTGCAGGAAGACAACTTCGTCTTTCCATTCTCTCACAGCGACTTGCAGATTGCAGATCGCGGGCTCGTCATCTGCAAGAGCTGTGAGTTCGTGATAATGCGTCGCAAAGAGTGTCCGCGTGCGCCGCTGTGCGAGCCATTCTGTGATCGCCCACGCAAGACTGAGCCCATCAAGTGTGCTCGTGCCGCGCCCGATTTCATCGAGCACCACCAGACTCTGCGCTGTGGCGTGATGAAGGATGTTCGCAGTCTCAGTCATCTCGACCATAAAAGTTGAACGCCCAGTATGGAGTTCATCGCCTGCGCCGATGCGTGCGAAGATTCGGTCGCAGAGTCCGATGACAGCGCGCTTCGCTGGAACAAAACTTCCCGCGAGTGCCATCAGTGCGATGAGCGCATTCTGGCGAATGAATGTGGACTTTCCAGCCATGTTGGGACCTGTCACAAGTGCGAGCGTTGCGGTTGCACTTGCGCTCACACTCCCAAGCGTGCAATCATTTGGAACAAACTTTCCGCCAAGCGATCGGTCGAGAACAGGATGTCTTGCTTGTTCGATATCAAGAATGGATTGATCGACAATCTCCGGTCGCACATAACCGTGGCGTACTGCGCAATCGGCGAATGAAGCGAGGCAATCGATTTGCGCGATCACTTCGCCGTAAGACGCAATCTCGATTGTGTGTCCGCTGACCTGAGCGAGAAGTTGCTCAAAGAGCTGCTTTTCACGCTCAAATGCGCGGAATTCTGCGGTGAGAACCCGTTCCTCAAACGCCTTCAGTTCGGGCGTGATGTATCGCTCCACATTTCGCAGCGTCTGCTTACGAGTGAAAGTGATCGGCACTCGAGCCGAATGAGTATGTGTGACTTCGATGTAATAACCAAAGACTCGATTGAATCCCGTGCGCAGACTTTCGATACCACTCTCGCGAATCAATTGGGCTTGATAGTTTGCGATCCACTCGCCCGCATCACGTTGAAGCGATTTCGCTTCATCCAACTCGGCGTCGACGCCTTCTCGAAGCAGTCCGCCTTCGCGAAGATGTGTGGGAGGATCGTCGACGCACGACCGCACGATTCGTATGCCAAGTTCTGCAAGCCCATCACTGAGCGACATCAATCGAGCGTATGAATCCTTGAATGCGGGGATGCCTTCAAGAAGTTCAGTCGCTGTCGGCAGCGCCGCAAGCGACCGACCGAGCGCGACAACATCTCGCGGAGTTGCGCGACGCATCGCAACGCGTCCGTGGATGCGAGCAACATCTTGAATGCGCGCGAGGAGCGATCCAAGGGAGTCACGAAGTGGTTGATCTTGCACCAACGCAGCGACCGCGCCGAGTCGACTTTCGATTGCATGCCGATCGCGAAGTGGAAAGCAGAGCCAGTCACGAAGCAGTCGGCGACCCATTGGCGTGCGTGCGGCGGAAAGCGTCGCGACAAGTGAAGATTCGGTCGTTCCTGCAAGTGATGTGCGTTCGATTTCCAGCGCACGCAGCGTCCAAGCATCCAGAATGACCGACTTCGATCGATCGACAATTCTTGGCGCTTCGAGATGGGAAAGCGTTCGCACTCCAGCAGTGGTTCCAGCTGCGCCATCGACAGCGAAACCCGCTTGTGTTTCGATGAGATATCCCAGCAGTCCGCCAGCTGCACAGAGAGATGCGGCATCGAGTCCCCACGCCGCAAAGGAAGCGACGCCATAATGTCGGCGCAGAATGTTTGCGGATTCTTCTTCGCCCATCGACCACGGAGGTCGACTTGTCATTGCGACGCGCATCGATCGAGCAATATCCGCCAGCGGCACATCATTGGAAAATCGCGCACCTTCAGCGACAACAATTTCTGCGGGAGCAGCGCGCGCTAATTCATCGGCGAGAGAATTTGTATCGCATGGAACGATGCGAAATGATCCAGTGGAAAGTTCGACGAGTGCGATTGCGGCGCTTGCATTGATCGTGACAATCGCAGCGACAATATTTTGCGCGCCAGATTCCAGCAGAGCTTCGTCAACGCGCGTGCCTGGCGTGACTACGCGCACGACGGCGCGATCAACAACGCCTTTCGCATCCTTTGGGTCTTGGATTTGTTCGCAGACTGCGACACGCTCGCCGTGTTCGACAAGTCTTCGCAAATATCCTTCGGCTGCGTGATATGGAACGCCAGCCATCGGAATCCCCGATGTTCGTTCGGTCAATGTGATGCCAAGAATTTTGTGCGCGCGCACCGCGTCTTCATGAAACATCTCATAAAAGTCGCCCATGCGAAAGAAGAGCATGCATCCAGGATGCTCACGGCGAAATCGGTCGTACTGACGCATCGCTGGCGTGTCGCGATTTGGCGCGGGCGCGTCTTTCTCTGGATTGGCTGTGTCGGATGTCACGAAAGCAGGTTACTTCGATTCGCGGTGCATTCTCAACTCCGCTGGTTATACTTTTTGTTGTGGTTTGATTGCAGGGGTGGTAGCTCAATTGGCAGAGCGCTTGAATCGCATTCAAGAGGTTGTGAGTTCGATTCTCATCCACTCCACTGAAATTTCCCGCAGGCTTTGCAGGCTTGCGGGATTTTCTTTTTGATGGGTCGGCGCACACAATGTGAGAAGCGGTGCGTTGCGTGCACCCCGTTCCTACGTGCAAATCGCAATGCTGCAGCACCTCCATTTGCCCGCAACGGGGGTAAACGCTCTGGAATGAAAATGCTGCGCCATGCGCGCGATCTCCTTCTATCCTCCATCGCAAGTCCTTCAATGCTTCTCCTTATCGATAACTATGACTCGTTCACTTGGAATCTCGTGCAAGCCTTCGGCGTGCTCGATCGATCCATGCCGATTCATGTGGTTCGCAATGACGCGATCACAAGCGATGAAGCACGTGCGCTCAATCCAAAGTGGTTGGTGATTTCGCCGGGTCCTTGTACGCCCAAAGAAAGTGGCGTCTGTCCAGATCTCATCCGCTTTTTTCGCGGAGAGATTCCCATTCTTGGTGTTTGCCTCGGTCATCAAACGATCGGTGATGCGCACGGCATGACGGTCAAACGAAACGATCAGCCTGTGCACGGCAAGACGTCGAAGATTTTTCACGATGGTCGAGGACTCTTCGCAGGCTTGACCAATCCAACGACGGCGACGCGGTATCACTCATTGATTGTCGAACGTGCGACCGTTACGGATGACTTCGAAGTTTCTGCGTGGACTGAACGAGACGAGGTGATGGGTCTTCGCTGGAAAGCGCCGCATGGCGCCGCACCGATGGACGGCGTGCAGTTTCATCCAGAAAGTTTCTTGACCACAGAAGGTCCAAAGTTGCTCGACAATTTTCTCAAGATGGCGAAGAGCGCAGTCTGACGAATTGGCCGCCAGGCTTCACTCGCCTGACTTACTCCCCGGGAATATGCGTGATCACGCCTTCCCAAGGACTCGATGCACTCGCGTATCGGCGGCTGGGCATTCGCCCTGCACGCGCGCCAAGCCAACCTGCATCGCATGCCAAGCGCATTGCATTTGCCATCATCACCGCATCTTTGGCATGAGCGATCGCAGTATTCAACAGCACGCCATCTGCGCCGAGTTCCATCGCAACCGTCACGTCGCTGGGCGTTCCGACGCCAGCGTCAACGATGACTGGATAATTTGGATCGCCGCCCGCAGAAGGATCTTTGAGAAGTTCGAGAATGATCGAGATTGCACTCGGATTGGAAATGCCGCGACCAGATCCGATGGGACTTCCTGCGGGCATCACACTTGTTGCACCAGCATCGCGCAATCGCACTGCCATAATTGGATCATCGCTGGAGTAGCACAAAACCTCGAATCCATCTGCGACCAACTCGCGGCATGCTTCGAGCGTTCCAACTGGATCTGGCAGCAGAGTTCGCTTATCGCCGAGGACTTCCAACTTGACCCAGCGCGCGCCGGGGTTTTTCATTTGCTGCAGAATGTCGCGGCCTAATCGCGCAACGCGGACTGCGTCTTGCGCGGTGAAGCACCCGGCAGTGTTTGGAAGAATGGTCAACTTCGAAGTGTCCATCGCATCGAGCAGCGACTTGCCTTGCGCGTCGATCAACCGTTCGCGCCGAACTGCAACTGTGACGACATCAGCGCCGCACGCAGCAAGCGCGCGGTTCATCGTGTCGTTGTCGGAATATTTTCCAGTGCCGACGATCAGTCGGCTTTTCAGCGTGAACGATCCAACACGTAGAGGAGTGGGGAAAATTGCAGGTGATTGGAGCGTCGTCATTGATTCATCCTCCGCCAACAAGAGTGACAATTTCGATTCGGTCGCCAGCCTTCAGTGAAATGCTTTCGCGCTTGTCGTGGGGGACAAGTCGCTCGTTCACCTCGACCGCACATGGCACATCCACCGATCTGAAGCGAAGAACAGCCTCTGCAACAGTGCAGGGGTCTGCGAGATTCTCGGTTTTTCCATTGATTGTGACTTGCATCTCTGGCGTAAGATTAGCGCAGTGAGCAATCAACTGTTGACAATTTTTTTTCCAGCCCCACGCTGGGTTTTCGTAGCGGCGATATGCGCACTTTGTGTTGTTGGCTGTAAAAAAAATGGCGATGACACAAGCACGCCGCAAAAAGCACTCGATGCGATTCAGCGGATGATCGAAGAGGGGCGACCACAGGATCTTCCCAAGATGGTCGATATTAAAGCGCGCGATGTCACATTTGAAGATGGTGTGACGGAGGCAAGTGCGATCCAAAATGTGAAAGACAAGATGGGCGACATGCTTGCACAGTTATGGCGGGTTTCGAAGAAAGTGAACAGCCGATTTCCGGCGGAATTGAAAGCCGAGGCAAAGGTCGGAGTCAAGGCTGCGGCGGATCAAGGATTTGACTATCGATCGTTGGCCAAGCGAGTCTTGGGAGATCCATTTGGTTTCCTGACGGAACAACGAGCGCGGATGGAAGTCGAGGATCTCGGTGATGGAACTGCTGCAATCTCGATTGACAAGGAGCCAGCATTCGGTGGATTGTTGACGATGGTAGAAACTTCGGATGGTTGGAGAATGAATGTTCCGGTGGACACTCTTCGATCGAACAAGTATTGGCCGGACTCTCGTCACGAGTGGGCAGTCATCGCATCGATGATGATTGGAATCGAGAATTCTCTTGGTGAATTCGAAGAAGAATTCGATGAAGGAAAGATTCGATCTGTGCGGGAAGCTGGCGAGCGCGTTGGCAGACTTGTTGGCGAATCAGTCGTCGTGCAAAGCATTATTTATTCGATGATGAAGCGCGATGATGGCGCTGCGCCTGCGAAGAAGTGATTCTCTTCAAGCTTCAATGCTCGAAGATGATCGTCACAAGAATAAAGACGGGGATCAATACCACTGCGGCCCACGCCATATAACCGAAGAAACTTGGCATGCGCACGCCGCCCTCTTCAGCCATCGCTTTCACCATAAAATTAGGGCCATTTCCGATGTATGAATTGGCTCCCATAAAAACACTGCCAAGCGAAATCGCAACGAGGAGCGTGGCGCTGACATGCATTCCCTCGCTGAGCATGACCATTGTGGTGTCTGGTTCCGCAGGAAGGCTTGTGGCAGTGGTCAGAAAGACTAAATATGTTGGCGCATTATCCAAGAAACTGGACAGTGCGCCAGTGACCCAGAAGAACTGAGCGGGAGTTGTCACGCCAAGTTCTGCGCCGCGTTCAGTGAGAACCGCAAGTGGAACTTGCATCGCAACAAAGATGCCGATGAAGAGCGCAGCAACTTCCAAGATCGGACCCCAAGAAAACTTGTTGATCGCGCGCAGTCCACGAGGTGTGGTGATGAGGCTCAGTCCACCGCATAAGCACATTGCAACTTCGCGAGCAAAGGTGGGAATTTCTTGTGAAGTTCCTGGGAAGAGTCGGCCTGGAACAAGCACAATGACCGATGCCAGAATTCCTCCAAGCCAAACAAGATTGATAAGTCCGCTGATATGGATTCGGTGAGTGGACTTTGTTTCCTTGCGAAGAGCTTCTGGGCTTTCGTGGCGAATCATCCACGAATCGACGCCAAAATAAGTTACGAGCAATAATCCAACTGTGAATGACCACTGCGGCCACATTTGCAGAGTCCAGAAAAATGGCACCCCGCGCAAGTATCCAAGAAAGAGCGGCGGGTCGCCAATAGGAAGAAGCAATCCTCCGATATTCGAAACGAGGAAGATGAAAAAGACCACAGTGTGCGCGACGCGGGTGCGGTCTCGATTCGTGTCCAAGAGAAGACGAATCAGCAGAACGCTTGCGCCCGTCGTCCCAAGCACGCTGGCAAGGAGAGCGCCGACAGCAAGGATGATTGTGTTTGTTCGCGGCGTCGCAGCAAGATCGCCGCGCAGTGCAATTCCACCCGCAACAACATAGAGCGACCCAAGCAGAATAATAAATGGGATGTATTCGCTCATGAGCGTATGAATGAAAATATGCCCAGCAGATGCAACGCTCTCGGTGAGGGATATAAAAAGGAGCGTCAGAAGACCGCAGCCTGCTGCGACGATTGTCTTGCTTCGGTTTGCGTGCCACCAATGGGAAGTCGCTGGAATCAAAGGTAAAATTGCGATTGCCAGTAAAAGCCCGATAAACGGAATGGTTCCCAGTGGCCAAAGAGAATGGGTTGCAAGCATCGCAACAAGATTAGCGCACTAGACTTCTTGTTGTGATTGTCGTCAGCCTATTGAAAAACATTATTGTCGCTGCAATATTTTTGCAGCAAAGTCCTGCGCCAGTTCCGTCGCCAGTTCCATCTTCGAGCGAATTGGCTGGCACGTTTGCGTGGCAGAGCGCTGGCTTCCAATCGCCAGTGGCATGTGCTATCACTCCAAATGGTTTGGTCGCAGTCGCCGATGCGTCTGGGCAATTGGTGGGACTTTCTGCTGATGATGGATCGGAGATTTGGCGCATCAGTACTGCTGGTTCACAAATGAGCGGCGTGGAAAAACTTGTGCAGCCAAGCGGCGTCGCAGTACTCGCGGATGGTTCGATCTTGCTGAGTGATCTTCGCAGAGGATCCATTGATCACTATTCGCCCCTTGGAGTCTGGCTAGAAAAGTTCGCCACGGATGCACCGCTTCGCTCGCCTGGACAAATTGCTGTTGGAATGGCAGGCAATCCACTATCAACTTGTATTGCGATTGTTGATCAAGCCACAGGAGAGATCGTGATCTGTTCGCTGGCAGGAAAGGAAATCAGGCGGATTTCTAGGGCAATTTTGCAGATCAAGAACAGCGCTCCAGGGTTTCCCTATGGCGTCGCCTTCTGCGGCGATGGAAAACTTGCTGTAAGCGCAAGCGAGCAAAATCAGATTTTTGTCCTTGATCTCTCGGATCATTCTTCGTCAGTAAAAGTTCTTGCATCATGGGGTGGGCGTGGACCTTTCCCAGGTCTCTTTCATAATCCGATGGGAGTCGCAAGTGATGGGCGATGGATTTTCACTGCGGATCAATTCAATCACCGAGTTTCTCGGCAGGATCTGCAAGGTCGCGGACAAATTGCATATGGACAACACGCAGTTCGTCCTCGTGAAGGTGAAGGAGCGGTGCATTATCCAACTGCGATCGCTGTCTGCAGCGTTGTCGATCGAGGTGCAACGAAGACTCCTCTTGCAGTTGTGTGTGAACCTTTCGAGAGACGCGTTCAAGCATTCGTGACTGGTCTCGCAGTCGAGCCTGCTGATATCAGACTGGTTCTGCCGAAACTGGACGGCATCCAAAGTCACTTCGGCGCTTCTGCAGCGCTCGATGGGCAGCGTCTCTTTCTGCACGATCCAGAATCGTGCAGCATTGTGGTCTTTGATCTATCAAGGGGACAACCTCTGCATGTGACCAACATTGCATCTGCTGGCGTAAAGCCGCACGAAATTGGCCAAGTTGATGCGCTGCTCGCGTTGAATAATGGGACGCGATTGCTGGTTGCTGATGGGATCAATCGCAGACTCGCACTCTGGGAATTGACTCCACCGCCGAAGGAAATCATCTTTGAACCTTTTATGGCGAAGCTCGTCAAGACGCGTTCGTATGATCGATTGAATCTTCCCGCTGATGCTCGCATCACAGGTTTAGCGCGCGCGCCTGACGGATCTATTTTGGCACTCTGCAATGAAGGCCCTTGCATTGTCACGCTTGATTCTTCGCTGCGCACGGCAACAACCGCTCCCATTGCAGCGCCTGATACGACTGCGCGTGCTCAATCGATCGCTGTTGCCGCTGATGGAACTGTTGGAGTTGTCTTCGATCGTCCCGCGATACTTTGTCAATTCAAATGGGAACAAATCGCGTGGCGCACCGACGGCTGCAAACTACTTGGGGATGTTTCATTTGCAAGTGGCTTGATCGCCGCAGCCAACAACGAATGGGTGGTTGTCGATTCATGGGGCGACTCTGTGGTGCGCTTCGCAAGTGATGGAAGCGTTCGTCGAATCGGTTCGCGCGGAGTTGCAGATGGTCAATTGTGGTTGCCAGGCGCGGCGGAAATCTCAGCAAATGGCGATCTGTATGTGATCGACGGCGGCAATCATCGAGCACAAAGATTTGGTGCCGATGGTGAGTGGCAGATGACATTCAGTTTGGGACGGTCGTATACCCGTGCTCGAACACCAGACGAAGTGCTGAAAATTCGCAAGAAAACTGACGCATCCACCGATGCGAAACCAACAGGGACGGCGCCATAATGTTCTGCATCCGTCGATTCCAGAACTTTGTGCTGACCGCATTCCTTGCGCTCCCACTTTCTGGTGCCATGATGATGCAGGGGAGCAATGCGAAAACTTCCCCTGCGAAAAATGCGTGGCAAGAAACTCTCAGCAACGATGGGTCGTGGCGTGTGCAGTGGCGAGTGCTTGTTGATGGAAAAGAATCAGAGTTGCCAATCGTTCGCCGTAGATTCACAATCGAATTGATTATCGAGTCCACGCGAAATCCAACAGAATTGCCCAAGTCTGTGATGGTCGATGCGCAAATGCCGGATCACGGCCACGGGATGAATGTTGCGCCAACGATAGTTTTGGAAAAGTCAAGAGAGTGTCGCGCTGAAGGAATGCTCTTTCACATGTCAGGCAGATGGGAAGTGGATGTAGACATCGA
>CAMAXY010000071.1 GCA_945862215.1 Singulisphaera sp. GP187
AATGGAAGTTCGCAGTCGTTGAAATGAAACACCCCCGCAGTGTAATGCGAGGGTGTTATTGAACGAAAGTTTAAAAAGACAATGACTCAGTTGCGGCGACGGCGACCGAATGCGCCAGCGAGCGCACCAAGCGCAAGAACTGCGGGTGAAGGCACGACGCCAACCACGAGATTGTCGACTGTTGGGTATAAATTCAAAGTTGGACCTCCTTGAATGCTTTCAATTTTGATCCAGTCAATTGCTCCAGACGTGCTGACGAACCCACCGAAACTTGTGGATGAACCATCGGAAGCGTAAACGTACGAAACCCCAGCAACTGAAATAGTGATATTTCCAGGAATAATGTTAAAATTGGAGTCAGTGTTGAAGAAATTTCCGCCGACTGCAAACACATTTGGACTCGCGAAGGAGATGGTGAGGGGGACTGGATTGTTGGTTGACAGAACTTGCGAAGTTCCGACGGCACCGCAGAAAATGCCCCCAACCGCAGTGGCACTCCAAGCGCTGTCGCCAGATCCACCAGTCAGAGGAGACGAGTAAAAGCCGTTGTAAGTCTCGAATGATTCAGTCGAAACAGATCCGCCCTGAAGCGCAACAGCTGCAGCAAAAGTTGAACTGCTATTCGTGACAATAACGGCTGAACTTGCAAATGATGAAACAAACAAGGTGGAAAGAACGAATGTAAATTTGACGGAAGTGGATGTGTACATAAAAAATCCTTGGTTCCTTTTATCCCGACCTCCACGAGTTAGAAACATAACCCTAAATATGGCCTTGTCAAATTTTTAAGAGGCAAAAATTTAAAAAAACAAATTATGCGATCGAAAAAATTTACCAAGAATGGACTGCAGGGCCGCGGTATGTCGCCAAAGGTCTGATAATGCGATTGTTTTGGTGCTGTTCCATGATATGGGCGCACCAACCCGTGATTCTCGAAGCCACAAAGATCGGGGTGTACTGCGGAACTGGGATACCCAGGACAAAATAAGTCATGCCGCAAGGGAAATCGACATTTGGATGGATCGCTTTGTCTCGCAGCATGATCGCCTGGACTTGGTCCCCCAAATCAAACCATTTCTGGGCATTTGGCCCCATGTTCTTCGCTAATTTTAATCCCCATGAACGCAGAATCGGAGCCCGGTGATCGCCGTTCTTATAGACCCGGTGACCAAAGCCCATCAACTTGCGTTTTTCGACAAAAGCTCGCTTCATCCAATCTTCAACGGTCATCTTTCCTCCCGCGCAGTCACGGTCGATGTCCTTGAGCATCTCCATCGCCATTTCGTTTGCGCCACCATGCAACGGCCCCTTCAGTGCGCCAATTCCACCGCACACAGCGCTGTGCATGTCGGACTCGGTGCTTGCGATCACGCGCGAAGCGAAAGTGCTCGCGTTGAAATCATGTTCGGCATAAAGCACAAGGCTGACATCCATGATCCGTGCTGCGGTCGCATCTGGCTTCTTGCCCGTAATGCACCAGAGGAGATTCGCCGCATGATCGAGCGATGCATCTGGAGCGACTGGATCCTTGCCTTCAAGAGTTCGCTGGCAGACGCCAATGATCGTTGGAATTTGTGCAAGTAAACGCTTTGATTTACGAAGTTCTGCGTCAGGCGCAAGATTTTCGCAATCGGGATCGAGATGAGATAAGAGGGAAACGCCAGTTCGCAGAATGCTCATCGGATGAGCCGTTGGACTTTCCTTGCACACGCGAATGATCGCATCGCGAACGCTCGCTGGAATCGCACGCAAACCGCCCTGTTCCTGCTTGAATGTTGCGATTTCTGCGGACGATGGTTTATGCCCAACAAGAAGCAGAAACGCCACTTCATCGAAGGTCGCATTTTCTGCGAGATCCGCAATTTCATATCCGCGATAGACCAACTGAGTCTGATTCACTTCGCAAATCGCCGTCTCGCCAACCGTCTGACCAGCGAGACCACGCGTATCTGGAACTTTGGGGGATAAAGAAGCGACAGAGCCGGGAGTTGGAGCCGTAGTGTTCATAGAAAACTCATACTAGCGGACTCACCCTATTACGATCACAATAGTCACATGAGTACCCCCGCACTTTTCAGTCGTGTTCTTTGCTCGATCTGCACACTCGTTTGCTTAAGCCAAGGTTGCGGCAGCGAAACATCTGCAAGAATTGACCCGTCGCTTCCATCTATGAACAGCAGAGAAGTCGGGACTGCGATGAGTGGCAACTATTCCAACGAGGCACAGGCGAAGGCCGATGCGAAGTTCGATTCGATTGTCATGCACATGCGACCGATTTGGGTTGACCGAATCGATGGGCTCTGGCTCTATGTCGAGCAATCTCTTTCTGCCACTCTGGACAAACCATATCGCCAACGCGTCTATCAAATCGTCGATGGCAACGATGCGAATTCTGTCGAAGTGCGGATTTATGAATTGCCGGGAGATCTTTCGCAATATGCAGGTGCTTGGAAGAAGGATCAGCCTCTCCGTCAATTGATGCCCGACTTGCTTGTTCCTCGAGCTGGATGCAATGTGACAATGCGCCTTGATGATTCGAAGGCGTGGATCGGAGCAACAGAGCCAAATCAGTGCTCAGCATCAAACGACGGCGCTTCATATTCGATGAGCTCTGTCACGATGACGCAAAAGGAAATTCAATCGTGGGATCGAAGTTACGACTCCAAGGGATCGCAAGTCTCGGGATCGACTACTGGTCCATACATCTTCATCAAGACTTCGCGCTGAATCGGTTGACGATTACGTCGTGCGACGCAAGAGCGTGACACGTCCGATTGGAACCCATTCGGCAACCAGAATGTCGCCATTTGCAAGCCAAATCGCATCGTGAGGATGAACAAATTTTCCTGGAATGAATTGCTCTCGCGGTGCGCCACGCAGAGCAGATGGATTGCCGTCACCAAGCGAAGCAACGGGCTTGAACTTGTCGTCATAAATCATCACGACACTCTCTAAGTCGGGGACAAGCATCAGACCATCACGAAACTTGATATCGCAAGGCATACGAACGCCTTCGGTGTGAAACGCAATGTGCTTCCCGTCAAGATCGAGCACTTGGATGCGGCGATTTCCGCGATCTGCGACGACAAGCGTTGGAGTGCCCGCGCGAGAATCGACCCAAAGTCCGTGCGGACAAGATGTCTGGCCTGCTGCACTTCCAGGACGCGAAATCACTTTCTTCCAGGATCCATCGCGACCAAACAAGTGAATGAATGAACCGCCATATCCATCGCCGACAAAAATATTTCCGTCGGGCGAGAACGCAACATTTGTTGGACACCACGATTCTGGTTTTTCGTACACGCCACTTTGCATCGGGCATGTTGCAGTCCAAATGACTTTGCCATCGAGATCGGTTTTTTCCACGCATCGTCGTTGCGTATCGCAGTGGTATAAAAATTCTTTGCCGTCTTCGACTTGAAGATCAAGTCCGTGTGCGCCACCCGCGAATTGTGCACCCCACGATTTCAGGAAGACGCCGTTTGCGTCATAGACGCAGACGCCGTTGGCTGGAGTGCTGCCTGCGCCAACAGTCTGCGCGAGATAGATCCGACCCGCTTTGTCTTGCGTCACACCATGCGTGTCGCCGAACATCATTCCTGCTGGTGGCTTGATCCAATCATTGATGCACTCGTATCGATTCGATCCGCTGCCGCAGATGATTTTCGGCTGGTCGGCAGGCTTCGCATCTTGCGCCAATACGCGGGATGCGACCGAGGGAAGAATTGCCGCTGCAGCAGAAGCGCGCAAGAACGATCGTCGATCAATGTTCATAGTGCGAAGAGTATCGCATGAGATCTGAGAAATCATCCTCGACTTCGAGGAAAATTCCACTGCGTCCCCGGGGTATAACCCAAGAGCGAATAGAGATCCTTGCGTGTCTGCATCTTGGGCAGCATTGATTCGAGCGACCCTTGCTTCTTCAGGCAATCGAGTCCTTCTTCGACTGCGTTCATCGCAATGCGCATCAATGAAAGTGGAAAGATGACGATTGAATACCCGAGCGCGCCAAATTCGGCAGCGGAGATGTGTTGTGTTTTGCCAAACTCTGTCATGTTCGCCAGCGAATGTCCAGGCGATGCCTGAGTGAATGCTTTGAATTCGCTCGAATCCGAAAGACCTTCTGGGAAGATGACATCCGCGCCAGCTTCGCGGTACAGATTCGCGCGACGAATGGTCCCTTCCATTCCTTCAATCGCTCTTGCGTCAGTGCGAGCGATGATCACGAAGTCGGGAGAGAGTCGATGCTTGACCATTGCGGAAATTTTGTCAGCCATCGCTTGTGCAGAGATGATTTCTTTTCCATCAAGATGACCGCATCTTTTGGGGAAAACTTGATCTTCGATATGCAGTGCGGCAGCGCCAGCGCGTTCGTATTCGACAACTGCACGGATGGCGCATTCGACCTCGCCAAATCCCGTGTCTGCGTCGGCGATCACGGGAAGTCCACTTGCGTCGGATATTTCTCGAATGGTCCGAGTGATTTCTGACATCGTGATCAATCCAACATCGGGATAGCCAGCAACATTCGCCGAAGCGCCTCCAGAGATATAGCACGCAGAAAATCCGGCTCGAGCAACTGCGCACGCGACAAGAGCGTTGAATGCACCGGGCGCAACAACTGTTCCTTGCTTCATCAAAGATCGCAACTGAGAACCAGCGTGGATAGTTTGGCGAGGATCACTCATAGAGCGCACACTCTAGTTTCATCTGCTGATGTCCCATACCCACGGCGCTTCGGGCTCTGGCCGGGTCTTGAACCAGACGACTTTGGATCGATTATTTGAAACATCAATTGCAAGAACGCTTGGAGGCTGTTTTTCCTCGCCCTTCTTCGGCTCTTCGAATTCGAAGCGCGGCGGCTTGGAACGATTTGGTAATGGCTTCGCGCCAGAGGCGTTTTCGTAGGGTTGAGTTGGAGTAAATGTGTTTGGCTCACTTGCTTGAATTTGCGAAAAGCCAGGACGCCATTGGGTTGGCGATACGAAGTTTCGATCTTTCAATGCGACTTCGAGTGCTGCGAAATCAACCGGCAACGCTCCTTCCTTGTCGAGTTGCCGCAATCCTTCTGCCAAACATGCCAGGCGCTCGTGTAAAGTTTCATTCGCGCTGGATTTTTCTTTCAGCGCAAATGCTTTCCACTGCTTGTCGAAATCTTCCCATCCTCGTTCGTCACGCAAGCCATAGACAGAACTGAACGCCGATAAATTCGGCATGCCCTCTGAAACGAGGCGAAGATATTGCTGGAAGATTGAGGCGTTTGCGGCTGTATTGGACTGCGTCAAAAACCTCACGACTGATGCAGATTGTTCACGAAGTGCGCCATTCGAATCTTGTGCGACCGCTTGCTTCCACTCTTGCGCTGTCATCGACATGAAATCCAACATCGAAATTGATTTCGCATCCGTCAGACTTTTTCGAACGACAGCGATTCCAGCTTCACCGATTCCACCGCCCACACCTTTCGAATCTCGCCGGGCGAGAAAATCCAAGATGCCAACTTGAAGTGCAGGCGCAAGATCAGCGCCACAACTCAATCGCAAATACTCTGCTCCAATTGCCGCGGTCAAACCACGCGCCGCGAATGGCGCAGGAACATCTTCGGTGCAAACTGCAATGCCTTGTCCCAGCGGAGAGAAAAAAGCGAATGCGTCACTCGGCGCATCAACTGCGAATTGCGAGCGCATCGTTTCAGACAAATCTTCTTGGCTTGCAAACAAAAGTGCTTGCTGAAGCCCTCTGCTGCGCGGACGCAATTGACCAAGGCCTGCATCAATTGTGAACCACAACCGATCAATGCCTTCTGCGGTAGAAACATTCGTTTTCGCAGGCAAATCACTGCGAATTCTGTGCGAACTTGCAACGAACATCGTCTTGGATGTTCGATCCCACCAACTTTCGCGAGCGACTTGGGCAAAAGAACTTGTTGCAATTCCTACCGTTACGCCAAGAATTAAAAAATATTTTTTCGGGAGCACATCCACCAGTTTTGCACACGAAATCGCGAAATGCCCTTTTTTCTCAAAAAAAGCAAAGCTATTATAAGTCACAGGCTTATTCGTGTTCGATTGCACAAGTGAAGTTTATAAAAACTTTAAAAATTTTGGCAGAATTGGCAACCGAATTAAGAAATGTATCGTAAGTTATTTATGTCAGGATCGGAGTAGGGACCTTTCTTGACATTGGATTGCAGATCGGACGGGAATGGGAGTTCGCAGTAAATAAAGGGACAGCGAACAAACGGAACCGAATTGAATTGGATTGAGGGAAAAGGAATTGAGGGAATTGGGACTTCGAAAGAAGTGTTTTCAAGGGATGTGATTGAGAACCTCCGATCTGCGAAGGTAGGGAACACGGAAAAGGGAGACCGGCCGCGACTCTGAAAAGGGCGCGGCCGAGTCTGTTTTTGCAGAGGATGCTTTTGTGGATCGAGTTATGGACGAGTGCGGGGTCGTATACTTGCCGTCCCAATGTGCAACCCAACCTCTTTTATATGTCAGATCTTCAAAGCGTCGAAGATTTCCAGATTAATTGCGCCTGCCCTTTCGCTGATGACGGTTGCGACCTTCTCGAGCGCAATCTCCACCCCACCAACGCCCGCAGAGCTGGACGATATGTTCTTGGCTGGACCAACGGCGGTTAGTTCGATTGGGATGCGAACTGTCTGGCAATCGAAGGTGACTCTGCAATCGAACGAAAGCGCGAAATCTCTCTTCGTGACTGGTGGCGATAGTTTCTTTGTTGAAGACACTGGCTGCCACATGTCGCGCGTCCTGATCAGCGATGGCAGAAGTCTTTGGAAAAATGCATGCGGTCGCGCGACCGATACGGTTCGTGGTGTCAACAGAGTCATGAATGGCAAGTTGGACGAAGTTCTGATCACTCTGGATTATGCGATGATTGGTCTTGACGTTGCGACTGGTGCTCTTGCTCACGGAAACAAATTGACTCGCTTTCCAGTTACATCAGGCGTTGTCCATGGAAAGCATTTGATTTTCGGCTCGAAAGGCGGCCAAATTGTTTGGCAGCAATTTGTCATTGGATATTTCTGGATGGCCAACGAACTCGGCGGCATCATTGATCAACCACCGATTCTTATTGAAAGCGACAACGGAGCAAGCGTTGCGGCCGCGAGTTCGTCGGGACAAGTTGCTCTCTTAGATGCGGACACAACACGACAAATCTGGCGCAAGACTCTCGGTGGTGCGATCAAGGGAAAACTTGGAGTTGGCGCGAATGCGATCTATGCCGCATGCGAAGATCATTCGATCTCTGCGCTTGAAGCGTCCAACGGCAATCTTCGTTGGCGATACCAGACCACCCAACCATTCACGAGCGATGTTTTCTGCGACGGCGAATTGGTTTATGTGCAAGTGAAAGGCGAAGGCTTGTTGGCTCTTCAAGCGAAACCTCTCGCGGATGACGCGACATTCTCAAGAGATGGTGTGATGAAATGGAAATGCATGGCTGCTGGAAAGCCACTTTGCATAGTTGGTTCGCGAATACTCTTGTGGGATTTGGCATCTCACACACTCACGACTGTTGAAACGAGCAATGGAATTGTTGTGGCAACAATCAGCCTGCCAAAGGTTTCTCAGGTTGCCGTCACAGGTCCGCTTGATTCAGACATGTTCCTTATGAACACAGATGGCACCCTGCAAAGGTGCGAAACGATTGCGCCTGCTAAATCCACAGCGGCGGCAACAACGCCATGAGCGAACTCGTATCAGTTCGTCGCGCGCTTCTCTCGGTCAGCGATAAGAAAGATCTTGTTGCATTTGCTCGTGCGCTTGTGGAGCACGGGATTGAAATCGTTTCAACCGGCGGCACTGCAACCGCTTTGGCTGCACAGGGAATCCCCGTGATTCCCATCGAACAACTGACTGGCTTTCCAGAAATGATGGACGGCCGACTGAAGACACTGCATCCGCGGGTCCATGGTGGATTGCTTGGAAAGCGAGACTCTGCATCGCATCTCGCCTCGATGGCAGAACACGGAATCGCTCCGATTGATTTGGTTTGTGTCAATCTCTATCCATTCGAGGCGACCATACGCCGCGATGGCGTGACGGATGAAGAGGCGATTGAAAATATTGATATTGGTGGGCCAAGCATGATTCGCTCTGCATCGAAAAACTTTTCGCATGTCTGCGTCGTGACAAATCCAGATCAATACGACCGTGTTTGCGCCGACTTGCGTAATCACAATGGTTCGACGACGGGATCGTTGCGCCGCGAACTTGCCGCTGCTGCATTCTCGCGCACTGCAGCGTATGACAGCGCAATCAGCGCATGGTTTGATTCGAAAGCGAATCGCGATTTCCCAAATGTGATGACGGTCAACTTGGTGAAGTCTGATGAACTTCGTTATGGCGAAAATCCACATCAACGCGCCGCGGCGTACATCTCGCCAGGTTCGCGCGAGCCCGCCGTTGTGGGCGTGCCACTCTTGCACGGGAAAGCGCTTTCATACAACAATCTTCTCGATGCAAGTGCGGCTTTGGAATTAGTCCAAGACTTGACGGATCTCGATGCGAATCAATTCGCATGCGCGATCATCAAACACACGAATCCATGTGGAGCCGCGATTGCCGATTCAGCTTCCGATGCATTTCTGCGTGCATACGCTGGCGATCCAATTGCGGCATACGGAAGCATCGTTGCATTCAATGGAACGATTGATGCGGCGACGGCTCAACTGATGGTTGAAGGCGATCGATTCTTGGAAGTTGTCATTGCAGAGAAGTTCGAACCCGCAGCATTCGATGCGCTTTCGCAAAGATGGAAGAATGTTCGACTCATTGCGCTGGGCGCTATTCGACATCGAGTCGACCGACCGCTTGCGCTTCGATCCATTCCTGGAGGGATGTTGGTCCAAGAGCGTGACACCCTGCCAGTGCACGCTGCATCTTTCGAACATGTTGCAGGCCCCGCTGCGACACCGGCAGTCTTGGCCGATGCAGCGTTTGCATTCACCATCGCAAAGCATCTCAAATCCAACGCAGTTTGCATCGCAAGCGGCGGAACTCTTTG
>CAMAXY010000072.1 GCA_945862215.1 Singulisphaera sp. GP187
GCTTGGCTCGAGGGTGACTGCGAACCCAAGCGACTCGAGATGCCTTGCCGACGCATCCAAATAGGGATGACGCCGCGGCGGAGCCTGCATGGAGTGCGTTGGAGTCATCCGCAGTTCGTGTCTCGTCACTCGCGCCAGTTCCGAAATGCCTTTGCAGTGGAAATCCAAATCAAACATATTGCCTTGCAGCATGCCGCCATCTTCGACGGACGAATAGCAAAAAAGAAAATGGCTGGAAAGCACGAGGTCGAATTGTCGATCTCCAAAGGGCAAGTTGGGCAGAGAGGCATCGATGTATCGCGTCCCCTTTCCGCTGAGATAGTCCTTGGAAAAACTTTCGAGCGCTTCATATTTATCTCTGCGAAACTTTTCCATATCGCGAATATCAAAGTTGCCAGGGGTTTGTTCGATCTGGGCGAAACATTCGTCGATGTGTTCCTTGCCATTCTTCTGAAGTTGCTCGATTGACATTGCATACATCGGATCGCAACCGATCACATCCAAACCGTGCTTGGATCCCTCTGCAACGAACGAATCTGGCCCACTTGGGCAGTCAAGAATGGATCGACCACGCAGCGAAGATTCATCTAGCGAAAACATCGCGAGATACTCTTGATAATTTCGTCCAAAAAAAGCAACGAATGGAATTGAAAATGCTTTTGCCATAAAACGATCCTCCCCCCGCTTTCGTCCTCAGAGCTTCGCTTTCACCTCAGAGCTTCGCTTTCAACTGCGAATCATTGGCCTTAAGGAAGACTTTGATTTCTTCAGCCATTGCAAGGAGCTTGACCCACTGTTCCTTATAGAGGGTTACTGGAAAACGGCCGAGTCCATAGACAGAAAGCGCGCCCTTCTCGCTGACCTTCAACGCAAGCCCTTTCGCAGAGACATGCTTGAGCGCAGCATTTTCACTGCGCAGTCGTTCGAGTTCCATTCTCATTTCTTCATCGGCCATTGGTTGCTCCTTGTGTTATTGCGAGGGATCAGAATATCGTCCAATTTGGCTTCACACTTACGCATCGCCTTATTTCTTATTGGCAAATATGCAAGGAATATGGATTCTTCTATAATTGCAAACATGAAGAAATCAAACAAACTTATTGTATCTCTTGCCTTTTCGGCCTTTTTAGTTTCAGTTGGCGCTGGCTTTGCTGCGCGAATGAACTCCGCGGTAACGGCGATCGCCCCAGAGGACGCGCTGAAAGCCGCCAACGCAAAGTTTTATTCAAGCATCAACACAATGCTGACCACAGGAAATACAGATTCATTTTCAGATGTTTGGTCTCATCGTGATAGTGCTTCCAACTTTGGACCCAGTGGTGGTCGCCAAGTTGGATGGAAAGCGATCGACGCTGAATTCAAGCGTGAAGGCGCAATGAAGATGGGTGGAAATGTCACCTGCGAGGACATGGTCGTGACTGTCGACACTGACGGCGACACGGGATACATCACATGCGTCGAAGTGGGAAACAATATGACCATCGATGGCAAGTCAAATCGAGTGACGTTCCGTTCCACCAATATCTATCGCATGGAAGATGGCAAATGGAAATTGGTACATCATCACACAGATGTTGCACCAGTCATGAAGGAAAGCACTTCGAACGCTGCAAATGTTGCCACACCGAAAACTGCGAAGTAACTGATATCAGCCGATACTCAAGCCCGACGAAATGGCACAGCAGCCATTCGCCGGGTTTTTCTTTTGCAAAGCACGATCCACTACTCTCCAGACTCGCATGCCAGAAATGACAACAGTCGCCACCAAACCGACATCGCCAGCACTCAAGATCGGCGTCATTGCTTTCGGCGCTGTCCTGCTTCTGAGTTTTTATCAACTCACGATTGAAAATTCCTATGCGCCGCTGCGACCCGAAATCGCCGTCGATCTTCACCTGAATACGTTGCAGACCGCACTCATTTCCAGCTCCTTTCTAATTGCGTATGCGCTGGTGCAGATACCTGCCGGATTCTTGATCGACCGTATCGGCACCGCACGAATCTTGCCATTCGTTGCGATCGCCACAGGATTAGGTGCATACTTCATGAGCAAGAGCGACGGGATGACTGGCGCCGTAGCGGGTCGATCATTGATGGGAATTGCAGCTGCATTTGGCTGTCCCGCAGCAGCGTCGGTCGCACGGCGCGCTCTACCGCTGATGTATTTCCCTCTCTGCATGGGCTTGACGGATATGGCTATTGGACTCGGTGGAGTTTCTGGAACCTGGGGCGGAAATGAATTGCAGGCGATGACTCATTGGCGTACCGCATTACATATTGCTGCGGTTGCTGCACTACCTCTTTCGCTGATTCTATTTTTCGCAATTCGAAACAGATGGTTTGGCTCTGATTACAAACCCACGGATGAGTTTCAACCAAAGCTTTCTGTCGTTGGCACGATCAAAGATCTCTGGGCGCGGAAAAATGTGCGAATCGCATCGCTTATTTTCGCTGGCGGATGCGGCACGATCTGCGGCTTTGGCGGAATGTGGAATATGCAGCTGGCAGAATCTTGGGCATGGAAGGAACCGCAAGCGATCTTGATTGCATCTAGTTTGTATGTTGGGCTTGCAATTGGTTCTCCGTTGACCGGATCGCTCGGCGTGCGGTTTGGATCGAGAGCAACAATCTTGACATGTATGTCAATAACGCTCCCCGCGTTTCTTTTCTGGCTACTGGTGCCGATTGATTGGCCACTTTGGTTTGATGCTCTCAATGTTGCAGTCATTGGGGCAGGTTTATCCTCGGTCACACTTGCATTTGAAATCGCAGGGAGATCCCTGCCCTCAGGACGGGTTGCGACCGCAATTGCAATGGTCAACCTCGCTGGAATTTTCGCTGGCGCGGTACTGGAGATTATTCCAGGCATCGTCACTCATTTTCTTAACGCTTCACCGCTGCATGAAATGCAAATCGCCAACGCAGTTTTCGCTGTGATGCTGGTGGTCACCATCTGGGCAACCACTTTGGTTCGCAAGGCGGAATGATTTAGCCAACGTCGACTTTGGGTTCCCGTTTGCCTGCAATAAGCATGTAAATCGATGGAACAACAAGCAATGTGAAGAGCGTCGAAATGATCATGCCCGTGACGAGCACTATCCCGATTGAGTTTCGCGCAAGCGCACCTGCGCCAGTCACAAGGACCAGTGGGAAATGCCCGACCACTGTCGCAACACTTGTCATCAAGATTGGCCGTAGGCGGGTCATCGCGCCTTCTTTAATTGCAGACGCTTTATCGTGCCCTTCGCTTTGCAAGTGATTCGCAAACTCGACGATCAAGATTCCATTCTTGGCCACCAGTCCCACAAGCGTAATCAGACCCACCTGCGAATAAATATTGATCGTCGTCCATCCCAAGAATGTAAAGATCAGCGCACCAGAAATGGCCAGAGGAACCGATCCCAAGAGCACGATCAAAGGATCGCGAAAACTCGAAAATTGCGCCGCAAGGACGAGATAAATCAGGCCAAGCGCAAAGCCGAGTGTGACGGCAAGCGACGATCCCTCCTGCCGCAACTGACGAGATTCGCCAGCGTAATCGATGGTGTATCCCGAAGGAAGCAACGGCCGTGCAATGTCCTCAAGTGCACGAAGAGCCTCTTCTTTCGTAACTCCAGGAGCGACGCCACCAGAAATACGAATGCAATTCTTTTGCTGGAATCGATTGAGTGTTCGTGGAGCCGCTTCCGTTTTTAATGTAACGAACGAACCCACGCTCACAAGCCCACCCTCGGCAGTTCGCACCTTCATCTGCAGAATATGATCAGGAGTTGCACGCTCTTCATCGCGAATTTGTGGAATCACCTTATAACTTCGTCCATCGAGATTGAAACGATTGACATAGCCACCTGCAAGCATCACAGCCAGATCTCGACCAATGGCTGCGAGATCGAGCCCCATGTCCGCAACTTTATCTCGGTCGATGACCAATCGCGTTTGCGGCAAATCGATCTTCAGATCAGAGTCTGCGAACAAAAACTTCCCGCATCCAAATGCTGCACCAACAAGCTGATTGGAAAGATCGGCCATCTGTTCGGGTTGATCAGAACTTGAGATGACCATTTCCACGTCAAACTGCCCCGCGCCAGGAAGTGGCGGAGGAAGAATCGGGAAGGCTCTAATTCCAGCGATATTTGAGACGAGCCCATACGCCTGAGGTTGAATCTCTTTCGTCGTACGTTTGCGCTCATCCCATTTCAGCGTTTGCATCCCACCGAAACCTGCAGATGGCGAAATGAGAACGCGCCAGACAAATTTCGTTTCTGGAATCGAAGCGAGTGCGTTGGACATTTGATTGACGGACTCTCGCGTCACATTCAGCGTCGCATCTGGTGCAGATT
This sequence comes from Singulisphaera sp. GP187, assembly GCA_945862215.1. Lineage (GTDB taxonomy): Bacteria > Planctomycetota > Phycisphaerae > Phycisphaerales > SM1A02 > F1-60-MAGs104. Next base: position 4,341 of record CAMAXY010000072.1, read on the forward strand.
GCAAGACAAAGAAGATTCCGCCTTCGTCTTCGGTTGGCGCGAGTTCCTTGCCTGAGAACATATATAAAGGCACCGCAGCTAGTGCAACCAACACGGCGGCAACCGCCATCGTCCACCGAAGAGAGAGTGTGGCATCTAGAACTTTTCCATAGAAAATACGCAGCCGATCAAAGAGACTATTCACAAAGAGAGCGAATCGACCTTCGCTTCCATGGCGCGGAACAAGTTTGGCACTCATCACAGGCGACAATGTGATCGCCACGATGCCCGAGACAACAACCGATGCTGCAAGAGCGAATGCGAATTCGCGAAAGAGCACTCCAGTCAATCCACTTTGAAATCCGATTGGGGCATAGACCGCAGCAAGCGTGATTGTCATCGACACAACCGGCGCAAAGAGTTCGCGCGCACCGCGCATTGCGGCGTGGACGCCCCCCATCCCATCGCGTATATGGCGTTCGACATTCTCAACCATCACGATCGCGTCATCGACGACCAATCCAACCGATAGGACAACCGCCAGAATTGTCAGGAGATTCAGCGAAAATCCCATCAAATACATGAAGATGCATGCACCCGCAATCGAGATCGGAATTGCAACGAGCGGTACCAATACTGTTCGCACAGATCCCATAAACAGGAAGACGACAATCGCCACGATTGCAATTGTTTCGGCGAGCGTAATGCCGATTTCCTTCAGCGCATTGCGCATGTAATACGTGCCGTCATAGGCCAGATCCATTTTGATCGATGCTGGTAGCGAAGGTCTAAGTTTTTCCATCGCCGCATTGAGACGCTGCGAGACATCGATCTCGTTGGCACGGGGTTGCGGCCAAACTGAAAGATAGATCGCAGGTTTGCCGTTGAAACCCGCTTCGCCGAGAGGTTCTTCGCCGCCAAGTTCGACAGTGGCGACATCACGCAGACGCACGATTGAACCTTGATTTTCTCGGACGATCAACGCGTCAAAGTCCGTGACTGTTCGAAGATCTGTATCCGTGAGCAAATCAACTTGGACGCTCTTGCCTTTCGTACGCCCGACCGCAGCGACAAAATTATTTTTCTGAATCGCAAGCCACACTTCGGATGGCGTGACGTCAAGTGCGGTCAACTTTGCCTCGTCCAACCAGACCCGCATCGCAAGATTTCGCTGGCCCTCGATACCGATGCGCTGCACGCCTTCAATTGTCGCCAGAAGCGGCTGGATCTCGCGAGCGAGATAATCATTGAGAAGTGTCAGATCGAGCGTGTCCGAAACAAAACTGACATAAAACGTTGCAAATGGGCGGTCTGCACGCTGAATCTGAATGACTGGAGATTCCGCCTCGCTGGGCAATTCGCTTCGCACCTGATTGAGGCGGGCTGTAACTTCAGCGAGCGCATCATTCGAGTCATGATTCAACCGCAGATGCACGGTAATCATGCTCATGCCTGGCATGCTGGAACTCTCGATGTAATCGATTCCATCGATAGCTGATACCGCTTTCTCAATTGGCGTCGTCAGAAATCCACGAATGGTCTCGGCGCTGGCACCGATGTACATCGTGTTGATCAGGATCTTGGTCGATTCGATACGCGGGTATTGACGCACGGGCAAAGACATCGCGCAGCGCCAACCGACGGCGAGAATGATGACATTGATCACAATCGCAAGAACCGGACGCTTAATGAAGATGTCAGTGATCGACGTCATTGCCATTTAGTTTCGAATCTTGAGACGCTGTTTCAGCGACGGCCGCATTGGCAACTGCAGTCGGCTCCTTGATCAAGACACCTTCGCGAAGTTTGAAAGAGCCAGTCGTTGCGATGCGTTCGCCTGATTTCAGTCCCTCGAGGACAATCACATCTTCACCCACCGACGGTCCAAGTTTTACTGCTCGTTGAGTCGCACGATTCTGCCCCTTTGCAACATCTTGGACGACAACCCAAACATGATCACCATATGTCGCACGCCGAATCGCCGTCGCCGGAACTGCGATATACGATTTTGGTTCGTCTACAGGAACGCGAATTTGCACGAACATTCCAGGCAATATTCGACCTTCGCGATTGTCGACCATTCCTCGAACACGCCCGTTGCGGGTGTCATTGCTGACTCTCGCATCGACCGCGACAACTTCAAGGTCAGCACCATCTGCGCCAAAGATTGGTCCAGTCGCCTTCACGACAAGTCCGATGTGCACGCGAGCAAGATGCTCTTGCGGAATTGCGAAGTCGAGAAAAATACGCTCGGTGATCTCTTCGAGCGCGACAAATGTTGTCCCCTCTGCAAGATATTGACCTTCATGCAGCGTACGAATTCCGGCATGTCCACGAAAGGGCGCGTGAATGATGTGCTTCTCAACAAGCACCTTCACTTGCTCGACGCGAGCCTTCGCCTGATCCACTTCGGCAAGAAGTCGATCGGCATCCGCCTTTGCAGATTCGACAGCAGAGCGTCGACGGTCGATTTCTACTGGACTCGATGCGTTGAGTGCGTTGGCTTCGTCAGTTCGTTTGAGTTCCAATTCTGCAAGGCTGAGACGTGTTTTACCAACGTGTGCGTTTGCTTCAGCAACTCGAACCGCTGCGTTCGCGGCGGAGAGATTCGCCTGCTCTGTTGAATCATCGAGGGTGAGCAACACATCGCCCTTGTTGACAATCGATCCCGACTGGAACTTCACTTCCTTCACGATTCCCGCCACCTCGTTTGCCATCGCAACAGAACGAAGTGAAAAAGCAGTTCCGACAAGACTTGAAGTTGGTTGCCAGATGATTTCCTTGACGTCTGCGATGTGCGCAGCCTCGCCATATTCAGGCATTGCAGCGGGATTATTTGCCGCGCTGATCTGCCGCATCTTGAACAGAACCAGTCCACCACCAACTACGCCAAGAATGACGAAGACAGCGATACCTGCGGTGAGCGTGGAAGACTTCATGAGGTGGGTGAAATGAGAGACTTAAATCAAGAATGAGCAAGTTTAGCGAGGAGTCGAAGTGTAGGAGGCTAGGTACGCGCCCAACCGACCGCTCCACTTTGGGGGGATTTTCAAGGGATAACTTTCAAATCAGCATTGCTTGCGGGAGCAGACTTTATCTACGATCACTCCACCAATGCGCATTATCTCTTGGAACATGAACATTCAAGAGCGCGCCAATGAGACAACAGGTCTCACGTGCGGGCGACTCAGTTCGTCAGAGACATTTGATCGACGTACGTTTACTCACAATGCCGCGACTGCTTCCATGTATGGACGCATGACATTGGAGACGCGATTGATTTTGGCAAACTTCCACAATTCATCAGCCGTGGACATCTTGGCGCGCTGCGATTCGAACAGTGCCTCCAGCGCAACATCCAATCCGACTTTGCTGCGAAACTTGAAACAGTCGGCGACAGTCTTTGAAACATTGGTCACACGCACGGAAACACCATCCACCTTGCGCGTGACAATCCCTGACTGCAATGCCGCCGCAGAAAATCGCACTGTCCGTAGTGGCGGATATTCCATTCGCGGCGCGTGCTGATTGTTTTTGATTGCAATCCAAACTTCAAACGGCGCCTGCGTAGTCAGGCCATGTAATCGGAGTGCCGTGAGCAAACAGAACACAACATTTGGCGCGCGCTTGGTCACCGTCGCCAACGCCGCATGTTCGCCACCCTGGTATTCAGGCAGTGCGTAGAGACCGCGGGACACACGAACCAGGTCCCCCGCCACAACCATGCGCGAAAGTTGCGCGCGCGCAGCGCCGACTTGTACAAGTTGATTTGATCGAGCCGTGCCGACACGCCGGAGAAGCTTCTGGATTTTCTTTTGTAAAGATGCCATCTTGGTATTGTTACATATTCTATGTAGTTGTGCAAATATACATTGAAAATGGAACGCCAAACAAATGACTCGCGTCCAGTCGGGCAACTGCCGTCGGCACACGCGCCGCATGCGTCACCAAACGCATCACGCAGAAAGTCAGGTTTACGCCGCCCAATCCTTGCACATCAACTCGGCGGAATCCAACACGGTCTTCACTGCCTCGTCCTGCAAGTCTGGTGGATACCCGTAATGTTTCAGAATTTTCTTCACCAACACACGAATCTTCGCGCGCGCACTTTCACGCAAAGTCCAATCAATCGTCACGCTTGCACGAACTTTGGTCACCAACTCGGCAGCAATCACGCGCAACTCTTGATTCCCCATGGCGCGCACCGCGCTTTCATTGTTTGCAAGCGCATCGTAAAAAGCCAATTCGTCTTCTGACAACTTCAGCGTCTCGCCGCGCTTCTTCGCTGCCTCAATCGTCTGGGCAATTTTAATCAGCTCCTCGATCACTTCCTGCGTGGCAATCGCTCGGTTGTGATACGCCAACAAAGTCTTCTTCAGCATTTCGCTGAATTGCCGCGCCTTCACCACATTGC
>CAMAXY010000073.1 GCA_945862215.1 Singulisphaera sp. GP187
GAATTGAAAGCACTGATTCGAATGAATCCTTCGCCACACTTTCCAAATCCTGCGCCAGGTGTCGTGACGACTTGCGCTTCACGCAACAAGAGATCAAATGTTTGCCATGATCCAAGTGATCCAATGCCGCCAGGGCATGTCATCCAAACATACGGAGAATTTGCGGCGCCATATGTCTTCAGGCCAAGTTCTTCACACGCTGCCGAAAGCAACTTCGCGTTGGCAATATAAAAATCTGTCAACGCGCGAGTTTGTTGACGACCTTCAGGTGAATAGAGCGCCGCCGTTGCGCACTGCACAGGCCAAGAAACTCCGTTGGAACATGTTGCCCACCGTCGCATCCAAAGTCCATGAAGTGAGACGCGACTCCCATCGTTCGATGCTCCGTGCAGTGTCTTGGGCACCACGGTGTATCCGCAGCGCACGCCAGTGAATCCACCAACCTTGGAAAACGATCGAAACTCAATCGCGCATTCTTTGGCGCCATCAATTTCATAAATCGAATGGGGAATTCCATCTTCACGAATGAATGCCTCATACGCGGCATCAAACAAAATCAGCGCGCCGTTTTCGCGGGCATACTTCACCCAGCGAGTCAGAGCGGCGCGATCAAGCACCACGCCTGTTGGATTGTTGGGCGAGCAGAGATAGATCACATCCACTTTTCCACTCGGTAGTGCTGGAGAAAAATCATTCGCGGGCGTGCACGGCAAATATGTAAACCCTTCGTATCCGCCGCTCGAAAGTGCAGCGCCAGAATTTCCGTGCATCACATTCGTATCTGCATAAACGGGATAGACAGGATCCGTGATCGCTACTCGATTGCCGACGCCAAGGATTTCTAAGACCGCGCTTGCATCAGGCTTTGATCCATCACTGAGAAAAATTTCGTCGTCTGCGATATCGCATCCACGAGAACGAAAATCACCTTGCGCGATTGCTGCACGAACGAAGTCATATCCAGATGGCGGGGGATAACCGCGAAAAGTTTCGTGCTTGGTCAAATCATCGATTGCTTTGCGCATTGCGTGCGCAGCGGCCGGCGGCAGAGGTTCCGTCACGTCGCCGATGCCGCAGCGAATAATGCGCGCCGCAACGGTGGGATTCTCTTTCGCATACGTCGCAACTCGCCTCGCGATTTCTGGGAAGAGATATCCAGCAGAGAGCTTGAGATAGTTTTCGTTGATGTGAAACATAGTTCGAAAGATCCTTCTTTTATACGCCTTGCCGCTTGATGATTCGCATTGCGTGCGCAGGCGGAAAATTTGCGACAACCAAGCGTTTCGTCACGATGTGCGCCTTCGAGGTTGATTGACGGAATGCTTCAAAGCGGCGAATGTGATCGCGACCACTCGCGCCCATAAACGGACGCTTGATCGTTCGTACGCCCGCGTATTCGAAGTATGTCATCTCTCCGCCATCGCGCATCAAAGCGAGAAGCTGATTGAAGATCGACTGGGTCAGCGCAAGAGGGAAATTATTAAATGGCAATCCGCAGATCACGAAGTCATATCCACCTTCAAGTGGCGCTTGTTCGATCGGCATCGCATGCAACTTGACGCTGATGGATGGGTGGTGCGCACGATAATCTTTCAGGAGTCGATGTTCGAGATGGGCACAAAAAACTTCGTTCACCTCGACAATGTCGAATGAATCGTGTCCGCGCAGAGCATCAAGGATTGCCGATGTGAAAGGACCAGTCCCTGGTCCAACTTCTAAAATCTTCTTCTCGCCCCTATGGTTTCGCAACGATCTCGTCATTGCCTTTGCAAGCGCAGGAGAACTCGGAAAGACCGAGCCTGTAGTGCGAATATCTCGAATGGCTTGATGGACGAACTTCAACATAATTGGGAAGCGAGTCTATCCGACATGACACAAATCACAGCGAAGAAGTCATTATTTCATCTGCGCCGAGTCCGAGAATCATCGCAGCAAAAACCTCTGAAATTTGCCGTAAATCTCGGATATTCGCCAATTCAACGGTTGTATGCATATATCGAATAGGCAAACTGAGCAGGCCACTTGGGATTCCACCGGCGCGCGTAAATATCGCATCGGTGTCTGTTCCGCTGCGTCCAGGCGTCGCTGCACGTTGCAGTGGGATTGATTTCGCAGCAGCAGCCGCCATCAATCTTTGAACGACGCCAGGATGCATTGCTCCACCGAGTGCAATCTTCGGCCCTTCGCCCATCTTGAAGTGCCCGTGCTGCGCGTGAGAAATTCCAGGGCTATCAGTCGCGTGTCCAACATCGGTCACCAACGCAATGTCTGGTCGCACGCTCTCTGCGATCATCGATGCTCCGTGCAATCCAACTTCCTCTTGCACGGTACTCACAGCGACGACACGAACTTTCAGTTGATCCTTCTGTTCGTGGATCAAGCGCAGCGTCTCTGCTGCGACAAATGTTCCGATGCGATTATCGAGCGCGCGTGCGACGATCAGTTCTTCGGTCATCATCATGCTCGAATCTAAGAAGACCCCAGCGTCGCCGATATTGAGTCGTGCCATCGCCGAGGCTTGATCCTTTGCGCCAATATCGATGAAGAGTTCGTGCAATTTGCGAACTTTCGCACCAGCGTCTTTGTCTTGCAAATGGATCGCCGTTGCGCCCACAAGTCCAATGACAGGATTCTTCACTCCAGCGACAGTTGATAAAAATTGAATGCGCTTTCCGACTATTGATCCTGCATCGATGCCGCCGATTGCTTTGCAATAGACAAATCCTTGTGCATCAACATGATTGACCATCAATCCGATTTCGTCTGCATGCCCACACACGGCGACGGTTCGCTTCGCTTGCGCAGGGACGATTTCCGCAAAGCAGTTTCCGTATGCATCGGACCACGTTCGTGCGGCGTTCGGCTTTACATATTCCAGCCAGAGTTTTTGTCCTGGCGCTTCAAATCCCGAAGGACTTGGCGTGTCGAGAAGTCGGTGAAGGAACGAAAGTGATTCAGGTCGCATAGTTACAATAGAATAGGCTTAAAGTAAATAATCGCACCAATTTGGGAGAGACAGATGATTAAAGAAATTCCACTTTCACCGTATTCGGGCTGGCTGATCCTGCCATTCCAACTGATTGCGCTGCCCGCAATAGTCCTCTGTTTGAGTGTTTCGATTTCTACTGTTGCGGGTGCAAAGTTTAACGATCCATCTGGAATTCCAATTGGGATTGCAGGCATCGTGATCTGCGCGATTCTCGGTTTTCTGTGGCTCTTTAATTGGGCTGGCTTTTTTGTTGTGAATCCAAATCAAAGTCGTGTTGTGCTTTTCTTTGGGCGATACCAAGGCAGCGTCCGCGCCATTGGATTTCATTATGTCAATCCATTTTCTTCTAAGAAGCTTCTGTCGCTTCGCATTCGCACATTTGAAACGGGATCGCAGTCGAGCAGCGAAGTCAAGGATCCCGCATCGGGACGAGTTGTCGTTGCAGCGAAACGCGGACGCGGGCATCCGATTAAAGTGAACGATCTTGATGGCAACCCAATCGAGATCGCAGCAGTTGTTGTTTGGCGTGTGGTCGATACAGCAGAAGCTCTTTTCAATGTTGAAGCGTTCGATCAATATGTCGAGACGCAGTCCGAAGCTGCGCTACGAAATCTTGCGAGCCATTATCACTATGACAGTTCAGATGATTCCGCGATGAGTCTTCGTGGCAACACGGATTCCGTCGGCGAAAAATTGCAAGCAGAAATTGCAGCGCGGTTGTCTAAAGTGGGTATTGAAATTCTCGAGGCGCGCATTTCAAGCCTTGCGTATGCGCCAGAAATCGCAGCAGCGATGCTTCAACGACAGCAAGCTGGCGCAGTTGTCGCAGCGCGCCAACGTATCGTCGACGGAGCAGTCGGCATGGTCGAATTAGCGCTCGCGAGATTGGAAGCAAAAAAGACGGTCGAACTGAACAGCGCGCAAAAAGCATCAATGATCGCCAATCTGCTTGTTGTGCTTTGCAGCGAGCGAGGCGCGCAGCCTGTTGTATCGACATCCTCGCAGCAGGAATAATTTGAACTGAAGATGGGCTAAAGTGTTGGCATGAAGAAAAGCCCCACTTGTTGTGCGTATCGGACGATCTGCCTTTTCGTCACCTTTCAATTCGCACCATTCGTCGCTGCAGCGGAAATTGATTTGCCCCGATTCCCGGCGGCGAGCCCCGACGGAAACTTTGTGACATTTACATGGCGCGGTGATTTATGGAAGGGCGCTGCCGATGGCGGCGCTGCGACGCGCTTGACCAGTCATCCTGCTGATGAATCGCGAAGTGTGTGGAGTGCAGATGGAACCATGATCGCTTTCGAAAGTACGCGCGATGGTGGGCGCAACTTGTACACAATCGATCCGATGGGTGGATCACTGCGAAGAGTGACCAACACCGACGAGATCTTGAGCATCTCTAGTTTTTCCACAACTCCAACAGGCGAACCTGCTCTCGATTTTTCCGCATCACTCGATTACGACCTCTTTCGTTCGCCTCGTCCATACTTCGTTGCGTTGACTGGTGGCGAGCCCACACGTCGCCATGGAGCATTCGGCCGCGCCGCAGTTCCATCACCTGATGGCAAGCGTTTTCTCTTCGAGCGCGGCGGCAGTGATTGGACTCGTCGTGGATATCGCGGCAGTGACAATTGTGATGTCTGGATGTATGACACATCAGCGACAGGCGATGCGATGTTCGTGCAACTGACGGACTTTCAAGGCAACGATGGATGGGCGCAGTGGCGTAATGATTCCAGTTTTATTTTTCTTTCTGATCGAGATCTCGCAACAGTGAATGTCTTCGTTCAGGATGCAAATGGCAAAGCAACTGCTCGTCGTTTGACTGGATTTGAAGGGCAAGATGTGAAAGATCTTTCGGTCAGCCGCGATGGTCGGCGCGCTTTTTTCACAGTCTGGGACAAACTCTATCGACTGGATCTCACCACGACAGGCGCAGTCCCGATTGCGATGAAATTCACAGCGCCAGATGACACGTTCGACAGCGAGGAAGTCAAATCCCTTGCAAGCGCTGCGACAGAAATTGCACTGAATCCAGATGGCAAGAGTGCGGCACTGGTCGCATTCGGTGATGTATGGATCAAGCCCATTGAAGGAAAGTATCCCGCTCGGCGTGTCACCAATGCGATGGCGCGCGAATATGAAATCGCGTGGAGTCCAGATGGGCAGACGCTCTATTTCACAAGTGACACTGATGGTGGTGATTCCATAATGACTGCGACTGTTGCAACGACGCGCGAGGATGTTGTCGCAACTGCGAAAGTTTTAGAGCCCAAGCCAATTGAACCTGCGCCAGCGCCAACGCCTGTGGCAACTCCAGCTGTCGATCCCGCACCAGCACCAGCGCCTGTCGCAACTCCCGCAGTCGATTCAGAGCCTTTACCTGCAACACCAAAACCGGCTAAAAAAGCAGCTGAAAAAGACAAAGAAAAAGACAAGCCTAAGAGTGAGCGCTGGGCGGAAGCTGTTCGCTTCGAAGTTGCGCCACTCATCAGCGGTGCAACAAATGATCGTCAATCAAGTCCTTCGCCAGATGGAAAGAGTTTCGCATTTCGTCGAGGCCGAGGTGACGTCATGATGATGGATCTCGCGTCTCGCGAAGTACGCACAGTGCGCGAAGGTTGGGATCCAGAAATTGATTTGCGTTGGAGTCCCGACAGTCGATGGCTTTCATTTACCAATACCGATCGCGATTTCAACAGCGATATTTTTATTGCACCAGCTGATGGATCGACCGCGCCGATCAATGTCACTCGCCACCCTGATAATGATGCTTCGCCGCGCTGGTCTGCAGATAGCCGCATTCTGAGTTTCGTTTCCGAACGAACAAACGAAGAAGTAGATGTGTGGATGGTCTTCTTGGACAAGTCGCTCGAAGGTCTTCCAAAGTTCGAACTTGATAAATATTTCAAGGATGCCGCCGAAGCCGCAAAGAAGCGCAAGCCTCTTGGGAAAGCGAAAGCAGACAAAACAGAAACCGCAGAGAAAACTGATGCGAGCGAAAAGGCAGATAAGCCTGACGAAGAAAAAACCGAAGTCGCAGAGAAGAGCGATAAGGCAGAAAAGTCTGACAATCCAGAAAAATCTGAGAAGCCAGAGAAAAAAGAAGCTCCAGTTGTACTTTCTCTTGACGACGCATATCGCCGAGTTCGTCGCGTCTCATCGATGCCTGGCAATGAAGGCAATCTCGAAATCTCTCCTGCTGGCGACCGCATGTATTTCACCGGTGGCGAATTGCTCGATGGCGGATTGTTCGTCATCAACTGGGATGGCACTGGTCAACGCAAACTTGGATCACGGACAACTGTCCAAGGCATTTCACTCACCGGCGAAAAACTTATCACGCTCTCTGGCGGAAAAGGTCAACTGCTTTCAACGTCTGGTGGACCTGCTCCCTCGACTCCCGCTGAAGGCAGTAGCAGTTCAGGTGGAACATCGATTGACATTGATTCATCGATTGTGATTGATCAAGCGGCACTTGTCTCACAAAAATTTGCTGAAGCTCAGCGATTGATGGGCGAGAATTTTTACCACCCGACGATGAAGGGATTGGACTGGGGTGCAGTCTCGGCGCGATATGCCGAACTTGCCACGCATGCTCGTACACCAAGTGAATTCGATCATGTTGCAAATCGTTTGCTTGGAGAACTCAATGCAAGTCATCTTGGAATTCGTTCGCCGCAATCGGGTGGTCGAACGGTCCTTCCACAAGGTCGAATTGGAGTTATGGTTTCTTCAGCAACGGGCGGTCTTCGTGTCGATGCAATCATTTCAGATGCCCCAGCGATGACAGCAAAGACCCCTCTGATGATTGGTGACATCATCACCGGGATTGATTTCGAGCCGATTCGTGCTGGAGACACGCTTTCTTCACGTATGGCGGGAACCATCGGTCGCGAAGTTGTACTCTCGATCAATCGCACTATTGCAGATGGTCGTGATGTTTCTCTGCAAACCGCCATCATCCCCGTGACAGATTCGGCGATCGGCAGACTGGCATATCAAGCGACGCAAACACGCAACGCGAAATTGGTGGACGAATGGTCGGGTGGTCGTTTGGGTTACATCCATATTGAAGGTATGGCTCAGCCAGCTCTGGACGAATTCGAACGCGATTTGTATGCAGCGTGTGATGGCAAGGATGGTTTGCTTATCGATGTTCGCAATAACGGCGGAGGATGGACTGCGGATCGACTGCTCGCATCGATTTGTTCGCCGATTCATGCGTACACAGTTCCACGCGGCGCAGATCCGAAGCACACTGATGGATATCCGCAGGATCGACTCTTCATTCAGCGATTCACTGGGCCTGTCAATATGCTCTGCAATGAAAAAAGTTTTTCGAATGCGGAGATTGTGGCGCATGCGTTCAAGACACTTCAGCGCGGAACGCTTGTGGGAATGCCCACATATGGCGGCGTGATTTCGACGGGTTCCGCGTCGCTGCTTGATGGCACCACGATTCGGATGCCGACTCGCGGTTGGTACTTGCTCGATGGCAAGGACATGGAAATGAATGGAGCGGTCCCCGACATTCTTGTTGCGCAGACTCCGCAAGATGAATCAGCAAATTCTGATCGCCAATTGCGCGCTGCGGTTGAGAATCTTCTTCAGCGAACGCCAAAATCTTCGGCAGCGCAAACAATTCCGATCGCACCAAATGCTGCGGTTGTTCCAAGCGGTGGTTGAACAAAGCGTTACTCTCTCACGATGAATCCCATTCGATATCACACCAGCCGTCCGCACCCGTGGCATGGACTTCGCTGCGGAAATAATCCTCCGCGCATTGTGCAGGCGTTTATCGAGATCACGCCTTTCGATTTGGTGAAGTACGAAGTCGACAAAGAGTCTGGATATTTGCATGTTGATCGCCCGCAGCGCACGAGTGCAACGCCGCCGATGCTTTATGGTTTTATGCCTCGAACCCTGTGTGCAAATCGCGTGGCTGCGCTCAGTCCGCACGCAAAGAGAGCCGACGGGGATCCGCTAGATGTTTGTGTTCTTTCAGAGCGACCGATCAATAAGAGCGATCTTGTTCTTGATGTGTGCGTTGTCGGAGGTTTGCAGATGCTCGATGATGGAGAAGCTGACGACAAGATCATCGGAGTTCTGGTGGGCGATCCTGTGTGGGATAGCGCGCGCGAATTGACCGATCTTCCGCCAATGGTGATCGAGCGGCTTCAACATTATTTTTCTACGTACAAACTTCATATCGGAGAGAAGCCCACGACATCGATTCGAGATGTATATGGATATGAGCGCGCGGCTCAAGTTGTGACTGCTGCGATGGAGGATTACAACGAGGTCTATCCAGATCCTTTGCTCAAGCCGCTCGGCGGCGTGTAATCCTGTTCGCGCGGCGGAAACAGCCACGGAAATGCATGAGTGGGCAGCCGTGAAAAGTCCTCTCGGGGCTCAGACAGTCCTCGGCGACCGACACGATCTGGTTTACGAAATTTAATTGCAAGTGCCGTCGGCCGCCTGCGGAACTCGCCCGAGAGAACTTTCCAGCGGCTGGGCACGCAAAAAGATGCGCGACAGAATCTGAAAAAGGTTCGAGCGAGAATTTGATTCGCCAGCGTGGGCAGCCGTGAAAAGTCCTCTCGGGGCTCAGACAGTCCTCGGCGACCGACACGATCTGGTTTACGAAATTTAATTGCAAGTGCCGTCGGCCGCCTGCGGAACTCGCCCGAGAGAAC
>CAMAXY010000074.1 GCA_945862215.1 Singulisphaera sp. GP187
GGCGCGAAGCCGTCATGCGCGATGATGTCGATGCGGTCGACATTTGTACGCCAAACAATTTGCACTGCGAGATCGCAATCGCAGCGGCGAATGCCGGCAAGATGGTGCTCTGTGAAAAACCGCTTTCGATGGACAACAGCGATGGAGAACAGATGGTTGCCGCCATCGAAAAAGCGGGCGTTGCAAATACTGTTTGGTACAACTATCGACGTATTCCCGCAGTGACACTGGCAAAGCAAATCATTGACGAAGGTCGTCTGGGAAAAATATTTCACTTTCGCGCGCAATTTCTGCAGGACTGGACGATCAGCCCAGAGTTGCCTCAAGGAGGAGAAGGTCTCTGGCGACTCGATGCCAATGCGGCTGGTTCAGGAGTAACTGGCGACTTGCTCGCACACTGCATTGATACGGCGCAGTGGTTGAATGGCGGAATTTCGCGCGTTGTTGCACGCACCGAAACTTTCGTCAAGAAGCGCAAGCACACGCTGACGGGAAATGTGGAGGATGTTGGCATTGATGATGCGTGCCAGTTTCTTTGCGACTTCACCAATGGATCGCTGGGCAACTTTGAATCCACCCGTTATGCCCGCGGACATAAAGCAAAGTATTTCTTCGAGATCAATGGCGAAGACGCATCAATGTCGTGGGATCTTCACGATCTGCATCGGCTTGAGTTTTTCGATCACAGCGATGAGTCAAGACTGCGCGGTTGGAGATCGATTCACGTCACTGACGGTGATCATCCTTACATGAAAAATTGGTGGGTGCCAGGATTGACGATTGGATATGAGCACTCATTCATCCATCACCTTGCGGACTTTCTCAAGTCATTGGAAGACGGCACTGCGGCTCATCCAACTTTTCGTGAAGCACTTGAAACGGGCAAGGTGTGTGACGCCGTATTGAAAAGTGCGAAGAGCGGTCAGTGGGAATCAACTGGCGTGAAGTGGTCGGAGTGAATTCACTGTCCCCAACTAGACAGAATTGCAGCGAGATCTAGTCCGCTGATGATTCCGTCGCCGTTGATGTCACCGGCACCACTGCCTCCCCAATTACTGAGTAATGTTGCGAGATCGATTCCGCCGACGCCGCCGTCACCATTCAAGTCCGCAGGGTTGGAATAGTGGTCCGCAGCAGTAAGCATGATTTCCGCAGAATCCATCACTGCGGGTGCACTTTTGCCGTGTAACTCCCAAAGGTTATACACGGCGATTCCTGTTTGTCCTGGTGGCGAAATAGTGTCCCTCAGGAACTCCATGTACTCCTTGCTGGACGTTTGGTAATAGAAACTGACAGCGGCCTTTACGGCATTCGCGGGAATCACATAATCCGTGTTGTCCCAGTACTGTCCGTCGGCATATGTATAGCCCACAGGAGCCGCACCCGCTGCTGCAAATGCCGCATTGGTGAATCCACGAGGCGGAATTCGATTGTCGCGCAGAGTCTCACTGGCAAGTGAAAGATGGAAATGTGCGTGAAGTGGAAGATTTGAAGCCGCGGCGACTTCTGCACCGACCACTTGCTCTGTTTCATAGACCTTCGTATCGCTGCCGCTGAGTATCGCAGTGGTCATGTCATAGTGCCCGCGTTCGGCGATGAGCACATCGTTCGCACCGTAGAATTTCACATTGATCCAAGCACGACGTCCTTCTGGATATCCAGTTGGCAACTTGTGCCCAGATTGATTGGTGATTTTGACGCGAAGCTGACTTCCGCTCTGAGTCAGCTCCATATCAGATGCGTCGCGCAGCATTTGAAAGTTGCGCGCGACCGATGCATCAACGCGTTCAGGTGTCAGTCCAAGATCTACAGCTTGACCAGGGCTTTCATCGTTGAGCTGAGTAACGACCGCGCGAATGACCCATGTATTGGCACCCGCCCACGAGTGCTGCGGGACATTTGGTCGATCTGCATCGGTGCCGATGTAAGGAGAACATCCATAGCCTTGTTGAGCAGGCATATGGCAATCTTGACAACTCTTCATCACGCCTGTGGCGTGATTGCCGCCAAAGCGTCGATCTTCAAAATAAACGCCGGCCGTCGCAAATGTACTGTTGAGCCACTCGGAAAATGTTCGCTGTTCGCCGAACATGTCATTCTTGTTCATGGTCGGGTGAGAGCGATTCATCGCGTTGAGTGCAAGATGCCCATTGGGCTGGGCAGTAAAGACCGGGTTACTGACGTCGTGACATGTTCCGCAGAACGCTCCATCAGAGTGATAGGGTGAATAGATGGTGAGCGTTGGGTGGAATGGCCCAGTCTCATAGCCGCCAGGGTGTGCAACCGGCTCGGTCGGCACATCGGAGAAGGGGCCACGTCGTGCGTCTTGGTCGACACTACAATAGTTGTCAGTGTTCATATCTTTTTGAAATCTATCTGTCGCGACCTTGTCTTGGAAAATTCAAATGCTTATAAGTAGCGTTCAATACAAAAAAGTTGAGCACCGTCGAGGTTTTACACTTATCGAAACGGTTGTGGTCATCGGGATCATCGTCTTACTTGTAGGGCTGTTACTTCCTGCCGTTTCAATGGTCCGCGCACAGTCATACGCCGTGCAGAGTCAGTCCAACCTGAAGCAGTGGGGGCTCGCCATCGTGCAGTGGTCGAACGTCCATAAAGAGCAGATTCCTTGGGAAGGTGCAAAGGACACTCCTCCGATGGCGGCAAATCTTGCACAGGATCTTTTTTGGCCCAATGCCCTTGCGTCGTTCGTTGGCACTGCAACTTATCGCGAGATGGTCGAAGAGGCATATACGCGGCAGGAATATGTTTCGAATTGGAACAACCATAAATCGGTGTGGACTGATCCAGCTGCGAATCCTGTGCAATCCGAGCCTTGGGCATTCGGCGAAACAGGTAAGGGTGGAATTTCACGCGGCTTTTGGTTTTCTTATGTAATGAATCTTCGTCTCAATCAGACCCTTCTCTCGAGCGCCGGATTGCCTTCAACTTCTTTTCAGAAACTCGTGCGCATGAGCCATATCTCAGCACCTGATCGCACGGTGCTCATGCTGGAAATGCGCGCGAACCCCAATGAACTTCCCCAAAATGATCCAGGCTTCATCCGAAATCTCGATCGTGCAGCTTGCAGTTGGAAGCGATTTGCGTCACGCCATTTCGAAGGTGGCCACCTCACTTTTGCTGACGGTCATGTGCAGTGGATGTCGAATGATCAGGCGACTACAAATGTGCAGGGCACTCGCGACCCTTCAACACCTGACGGCAACTGGAACACCAATAAATTAGTGTGGGATCCCATTGGACCCGCGCTCAACTGAAGCCAGCCAATCAGCCCGTCCACGCCGCCAGCATCGCAGCAAGGTCTGACCCGCCAACGGTTCCATCGTTGTTGATGTCGCCCGTGCCGACTCCGTCCCAGTTGCTGAGGAGCATGGCGAGATCTAGTCCGCTGACCAAACTGTCTCCATTGAGATCAGCAGGGATACTCGGCGCGCCAGGTCCTTGCAGTGCAAGTGTTGCAGTTGGCGCGGTTCCTGGTCGGAAGAGTCCAATCGTGCCAATCGCATTCGTTGGCGGTTGAGTTGCATCGAACCAAAAGTTGTATGTCGTTCCGAATCGAAGTGCGTTGGAGTTTGCGCTGACTGCATAATCGCCGCCAGTCCACGTCACCGCACCGCCTGTTGTTGTGGATGTCCAGTCGGTTGTTGCGTATGGATCGCCCGAGTGATAATCGATGTCCTTGAAACCAACATTTGTAACAGTCGTTCCAGCGGGAACTGGCACGCTGAATGACCGCGCGCTTCTGTGACTGTTGATGTTCTGAATCGCATACTCATAACGCCACGTTCCGTTGCCGTTGTTGGTGATATTCCAACCTGCGGTGAACCGGCCATCACTGGCAACATCGATGTTGGCGAGCGTGACTGCAGGAACAAGCGTCTTCCAAGCATCCATCGCGGACTTCTGTTGAATGGTCGATCCAGTAGGAGTCATTGCGTATGCACCACTGCTGAGCGTGCCAATGGTGCAACTTCTCCATGATGCGTTGTTGTCGTCATTGCCCGCGGCGGCATCACCAGGATGAACGTATTGCGCTTCGACGAAATAGACAGCGCCTACATTGAGAGCGGGATTCAAATCGTTTGCATTCACTTGAATTCTTCGGCCGATCGTCGCCGCCGAGCCAGGCATGCCGGCATTTGGAGATGCAGGAAAGACGCCAGTTGCCGCGTTGACTTCAGATCGACATCCAAGACCACTCTGACTTCCGTTGAGACCTGCGCTGTATGGATCGGAGCATCCAACTCCAAGCCATGTTCCGCTTGAAGATGCAGTGCATGCTCCGCAAAGTGTTCCTTGCAATGCAGTAAATCCGTGCTTTCCCCATCCCATTCCAATTTGTTCAAGTCGGCCGGCTTTCACGCGGTAGACATTTTGTGGGATGAACGGATGAAGGTTGCTTGATGGACCAGAGAACCAACTCAGTTGTGCATCCCCGATATTGCAACTCGTCGTTCCAATCGCATAAGCCATGATTGTTTGACCGCTGACAACAGCGCTGCCATATTTCGCGATGTCTGGTATTGCTCCAACGATGACATCTTGTCCAATGCTTCCGCCACCGCCGCCACCACCGCCCGTATCAAAGCTGATTGCAATTGCGCCGGCTCCGCCGTCCGCGGAACCATACCCACCCACTGCAAGCCGATATGTCACGCCCAAGGTCAGCGAGACATTCATCTGTGATTGATAGTTGCACGAATCATCGTTGCATCCAACAGGAATGAGATTCGCTCCGCATGCAGTAAAAATCGCGAGCCGCGTATCCCATGTTTCAAATCCGCACGTCGTAAAAATGTGTGTACCAGTTTGGGTCGGAGTGAAGGTGAAGTAGTTCACTTTGTACATCGTGTGCGCGGTGCAACCACCGCCGCTGCCGACCGCGAGTGATGCCGTCGCCGATGTTGTATCGAATGTGTTGTTACCGATGATCGCTGCCGGCGCCGTAGAGCAAGTTGTGCCGCCGCCTGCAACGCCACCATCGCCGCGCCGAGCTTGCGCAGGGTTTTCAAGTGAAACTGAATAAGTTCCCAGCACGACCGCAACTGATCCAAGAATGAGTGCGCCGATAGTGTTACGAGTGATGGTCATGTGTTTTCAGCTTTCTGTTATGGACAGGGGCCCCACGCTCCAAGAATAATGGGTTTTCTGTTTGATCTGCGACGCAATCAATGAAAATACAATTACAAATGAGAGTACCTCCGAATCTTGCAAAGGCAAAAAAATCCTCTTCCTTTCACCGACCTTGGCGACAGCTATCGAGTCGCTGACCGAAGATATGCAAGAAGATCGAGGATTTCCTCCTTCGAACGGGCATTCAGCAGTCCGATGGGCATACTTGATGTCGAAATTTGCGAAACATTCTGAATGTTGCTCTTCGCAATGCGTTCTCGGTCGAGTGTCAATGGATTGGGGCGAACCTCGATTGCATCAGCGGAATCAGAAACGATTCGCCCAACGACGATCGTTCCATCCTTTGTTTCAATAATGCTGTCCATATATTGATCCGAAACGATTTTGGAAGGATCAAGTATCGCCATCAGCAGATCGCTGTTGGTGAATCTTCCGCCAGCGCCAGTCAAATCTGGACCAGTGCTTGACCCTTCGTTGGCAAATCGGTGGCAGAGGATGCAGGTCGACTCGCGAAAGATTCGCGCGCCACGAGCGATATCTCGTGATTGCGAATCTCCAACTGCATTCAGCTGGTCTTCAAACTCCGAAACTTTCCAGTCATGCAGAGTTGCATTGGTTGTTAAGAAGGGGGCCGCAATTGCTGCGGTTAATGTTGTTGTCGCCGCTGTGTTCGAAGTTGGTTCGCCCACCGTCGTGCGCGCATTGGTGCGAATATTTTCGATGAACCCGGCAAGACTGAATCCGCCGCCTTGATCATTCGCCGCATTCAACCACTGCCAATATCTTGCACGCAGATCATCGGTCCATCCATCTTTGACCAATCGCAAGAGCGAGACGTATCGCAACGCAGCACTGCGATCGGGCGCGCGTTCGAGAGCCGCCATCGCCACCGGAACTGTGCTTGGAAGATTCAATGCGCCGCCGAGTTCGAGTGCGATCCACTGCGCTGGAGAATCGGTCGAAGTCGATTGTGCTGCGCGCGCCAGTCCGAGATTCGCGATGTGCAAAACGCCTGAAAACGAAGCAAGTTCTCGATGTCTTGCGACTGCGATTTCTGCGATGCGAATTGCCAGAATCGCATCGTTGTCACCGATCGTCGCCGCGGGGATTTTTCCCATGCAATTCGCCGCAATATCGCAGGCGGACTTCGCATCATCGATTCCGCCGACGCGCACGAGTGCGAGCGAGCCTGCGAGTTTTGCGCGAATGGAATCGATCTTCACAATTTCTCCGCGCCAGGAATCGATTGGTTGATGTTCAAGCGCAACACGCGCTGCATCTTGCACAAATCGATCTGAGTGATCGAGTCCAAGAAGAAGCGCGGGAATTCGCTTTGCCAGTTCTACTGCGCCAAGTGTGTGTTGGTCACGTTCAAAAGAACGGCGAAGAAGGCGAAGTTGATTGCACGCAGCATCGTGCGATGCGCTTGCTGGTGTTGCAGCTGCGACAGTGATCGCCGCAGATTTTTCTGCCTTCACACAGTACAAACCACTTTGCGTGCCTCGACCACCAGTCACAAAATACATCGCGCCATCTGGTCCCCACGCCATATCCGCGACGGGCATTGGACGACCTGAGATGAATGGTTGCCACGGCGCCAGGTATGTCGATCCTTCAGGAGTGATCGTCGCCGCGAGAATTCTGCCATATGTCCAGTCCGCACAGAAAATCATATTCTTCCACGGCGCAGGAAATCCGCCGTCGTATCCAGCGAGCATTCCAGTGGGAGAGGCGGAATCCGTTTCGCTTGCGGGCGGCAACTGGTCGGGATACCAATCAGGCATAGCAGCACTTCCGCTTCGCCAACCATAATCGCCACCTTGCACAACATGAACGATGCGAGGGGCGCGATACCACGGCGCGCCAATGTCCCATTCCATATCGCTGTCGTATGTGAAGAGTTCTCCATCGGCATTGAAGCAGTGGTCGTATGCGTTGCGAAATCCGTCGGCGAATATCGTCGCGTTGTTTGTTGCGGGATCGACGCGTACAACAATTCCGCCAGGTGAATACACGCCCACTGCATGTCCGCGAGGATCCCACATTCGCGCATCGATTCGATCTTCACCGAAAAAATCGCAAGGAGAATTTGGCGCTCGCCCTGGTTTTTCGTCGGTGGAATATTGCACGAGTGATGATGGAACTTTTGTGTGATTGCCCAGCGCAACATAGATCGCGCCATCTGGGCCTTTCACCACAGCATGCGGACCATGTTCGCCCGCATCGCCTTCGTATGGGATGAGGCATATCGCATCTTCATAAGAACCATTCTTGTCCAAATCGCGAAGCCTCCAGAGTCCGATGCGATCATCTGCGCC
>CAMAXY010000075.1 GCA_945862215.1 Singulisphaera sp. GP187
ACAACGTTCAAACCCGCAAGTGCTGAATATGTTTGCGCTCCGTTGAATGTCGTCGCTCCTGTTCCCGCAAGCTGCTGGAAACTGGCCGCATTGATCGAAGCCGCTGTCACATCCAATGCCGAATTGATCGTGATCGTTCCGACTGCAGCGCCTGGGGCTTCACCAACTGCACCAGTGAAAGTCACGCTGCCTGTTCCTGCGGTCAGAGTCAAGCTATTGGGATTGAGGTCGAGCGTGCTTACGAAGTTGATGTCGCCTGCGCCTGCTCCGGTATCCACTGCGATCGATCCATCCATCGTTGTCGCCGAATTGAAATTCACAACATCGCCAGCTGTCGTGATGTCGCCTGCGGTACTGATGCCTGTGCCGCCGCCAGTCAAGTTGACCGCGCCATCGGAAGTGATGTCACCTGCTGCGCCGATCGTCAATCCCGCCGCACCATTGAGCGTCACGGTGCCGCTGTTTGCTCCTACAAGTGTGTCGATCGTGTTCGTCACGTTGATAGAACTCGCAGCCGCGGAGAAATTCTGACCAGCAGAAACAGCGCCAAGCGTCAACGCCGTATTACTGCTCACGCTCACATCAAATGCGCCAGTGTTGGTCAGCGTCACAGCGCCAACAAAGTTGTTGGTTCCCGCACCGACAAGCGTGATTGCAGCATCGCCGGTCGTCACGCTTGTCGTTCCGCCAATAGTAAGAACCGAAGCTGCGTCCTGCGTGACTGCGCCTCCTGCAACAATTGCGAGAGTGCCGCCATTGGTGTTGATGACACTTTCCATTGTCACAGATCCACCGGCGTTCAAGGCAACACTTAATGCGCCCGTCGTCGAAGAAATACTTTGACTCAACACAATCGTCCCAACGGCATTGAGCGTCAGTGTTGCATCGCCGCCAGCCGTCTTTGAAATTGCACCAGTCATTGTGATGTTGCCGGCGCCAGCATCAGCGCTTGCAGTATTAATGATGACACTTGTTCCAGCATTGAGAGCTGCGTTAATTTCAACAACACCAATGGAAGCAGGGCTTCCGACTGGATCAAACACGCCAGCACTCAAAGAACCGGCGCTACCCGCAGCAATGACAACATCTGACGGATCCAACAGCCACGTGCCTGCTTGACCAAGCGCGGATGAAGCATCGACGCTTCCAAACGCTTGCAAGTTGTCGTGCGAACTTGTTTCAATAAATCCACCCTTGCCACTTGCCGCTGCGCTCGCTTCGATCGTCCCAAAGAAGCCGGTGTATTCATTCGACCACACGATGACGCGTCCACCGTCGCCACTTTGTGTTGCATTGGCTGTGACGCGCGCGTTATCACCAATGAAAGTTCGACTCGCTTGCGGAGCATTCGCCGCATTGCTTCCGAGATAATCGCCGCCGATTCGAACGCTGCCGCCGCCAGTTGCGCCGTTTGCATTCACGAGTGCATCGCCAAAGAGTCCAACGCGATCACCGAACACATCAATCGTTCCGCCCTTGCCCGTGCTGCTCGATGCATCAAGAGTTCCATTGACTGCAAGCACTCCACCCTTGCCGCCGCGTGCTGCGATGCTTTTGCCCACGATCGTTCCTGAAAGATCCATCGCGAGCGAATAGAAATCACCACTCGCCATGGCCACGCTGCCCTCGCCCGCATCAATCGTTCCAGTATTGGAAATTGCGGCCTTCGTTCCAGCACCAGAACCATCAGCTCCCATTTGCGATCGGCTGACTGTGACCATCACGGGACCAGTTCCATCTTGAATAAAAACTTTATCGCCAGCGCCCATCGCAACATAGCCATCGCCAACATCAATCGTTCCGCGATTGGCGACATACTGCCCAACAAGCGCAACGGACTTTGCTTGAATGAGACCTTCGTTGGTCACTTCACCAACAAGATTTGTGAATCGATTTCGCCCTGCAACGAAATCGCTGTTGCTCATCGCTCCAGCGGCGGCGAAGAATCCGCCGACATTGATGACTGCGCCGCCTCCAATGCGAAAACCCTGCGGATTGACGAGATACACAATTCCATTCGAAAGCAATGTTCCATCGATGCGCGTTAATTCGGAACCAGTCACACGATTCAACACGCGCGAACTTGAACTCGGCTGAATGAACTGCATGATCTGACCTGCCTCGACAGAAAGACGGTCGTATTCGATGATCGCACCATTACTCGCGCGAACAATGAGACGATTTCCATCTTGCGAGAAAGAAACATTTCCGCGCCGAACGCGCGCGCCTTGCGCTCCACCTGCATCAGCCAAGCTGGTAATCACCAACAAGCTTGCGCAAGCGAATGCAACAACATTCAGCGAAGTGCGCAACCACGACAAACCGAAGGAAGACGAGATAAAAGTAGAATTGGCGTTCTTCATGGTGTATTTTTCTTTTGCAATAAAAATCAGTAAACAAATGAAGCCGAGAACCAGAACTGACTGCTGCCGCTTTGGACATCGAGTTGATCAATCGAATTGAGCGCCCAAGCCCAATCAACTCCGATAGAAACATTGTCGAGAATCGAAAGATCAAGACCAACACCTGCGCTATACATCGGTGTATTCACTTCAAATTCAAACGCATTACTGTTCGAGATCGTGCCGCCGTCAAAGAATGTGCTCATCACAAGATCCCAGTCGGGACTTGCGCCATTGGAACTATCCGGCGCCCAGCGAAACGGACGATCAACAAATGGAAATGTGCTCGTCGGCGTTGTTGCTGCAAACATCCGTGGAAGATGCAAGCGATATTCAACCGTGCCAACCAATGCGCTATCACCTGCATTAATCGAAGTGGCAAAGCCACGAACGGTATAGAGGCCTCCCATCGTGTACTGCGAGAGTGGTGTCAAGCGATAATCAAATGCGTATTGCCCACGCAACGAACCAAAGAGTTCGTGAACCAATGGCTTGTACATCCCAGAATTTTTCCCCCACGCTGAATCAAACCAAGGATCCAAATAGATCGACCCATAGACCGAACCATTGATCGTGGTCCAATTGGGCGAAGTGTCCGTGCGACCCAGATTGTCGAGCGAATCCTGATCGGCATTCGTTGCTGTGTATGAAGCACCAAGACTGCCTTGAATGGCCCACGTGTCGCCAATTGCCAATGCGTCAATCGTTCCCGATACTGTCAAAAAGTTTGCGTCACCAGTTGTTTGAAAGAGTTCGTTATTCGTATAGGAATTCCACACTCGACCCGAGCCATCGAAGTCAAGAAAAAAGTTTTGCTTCTGATAAAAAGTCCAAATCAAATCGCCTTGAAAACCCCAATTACTACCGTTGAAGTCTTCGCCTGCAAGACCAACATCGGATGAATTATAATTTCCCCAATTTCCCGACACTCTCCAACGAAGATTTTTCATTGTCCCGACGCGCGCGTCGTAATAGCCGCTGACGGACTGCGTCTGTGTAAAACTTGCCGTCTGATATTCGAGAGCAAGAATGTCATCATTGTTCGACAACTGCGTCGCCAAGATTCCAACTCGCTGCTGCCAATAGTTTGTCTGCTCCGTTCCCGTATTCGAAACCGATGCAAAAACATCAAAGACATTTTTTTCTTGAACGTAATAATCCAACACCACTTGCGCCGAAGATGGCTCGCTGGTCACTGCTGCACTGACGGTGCGGCCAGGAAATCGACTGAGCGAATAGAGATAGTCGTCTAAGACAGTCTTTTCAAGCAGATCCCCTTCTTGGATCGGAGATTCTTCCTTGATCGTGGATTGTCTTGCGTCGTTGACTGATTCCTCTTTCGATTCAGTTCGCACACCAGAAGTGACCGTGCGCACACTGCCAACTTGTGCAACGACGACATTGACTGTGTTTGAAGTATCGGCAGTCGGCGCTGCATCCATGATGCAAGCAACACCATTCACGCCACCAGCATTGACTGTTGCGACAACTGCTTTCTGAATGACAACTCGCGCGGAATCGGTCAGCGATCCCTTTGTCGCTGCAAGTTCGGCCAGAGTCAGCTTGACCAAGGCTGAGTTGGCCAACGGGTTTCCCGAATAGCGAATGCCATTTGGTGAAGACGTTTGATAAAGCGTGACCGATGTTTGCATCAATTGATCAATGCTCGGCATTTGAGGATGATTCGCTGGCTGCAATTGAAAAGTGAATTGGGTGGACTGCGAAAACAAACCTTCGTTTGACCAAGTTGTTGCAGGCGCAACAGGTGGAGTGGCAGGCGGTTGCGCAGCAGGTGGTTGCGTGGAAGATGGTTGCGATGGCTGAATATCCCGACCAGGTTTTCGCGCATCAGGAACAGCTGGAATTGCAGAGGGTGAGTATGACTGTGCGAATGTTGTCGTCGTCAGACAGAGGGTCATGAACCCCGAAGCCAGGCCAGAAATCAGACGCTGCTGACTGAACGGGCGGGGGAATAAATGAGCGCTACTTCTCTGGTTATCCATGTCTCAATTCCTTCGATATTTTCCAAATCATGTGAGAACAATTGACAATGTGCAGACTATCGCACGATGCGTTTGCCCGCATTGCAGTTGAGCATCCGCCCTCTGAGTCATCGCTCCAATCATTTCGATTCGCTATTTGGCAAAATCACTGTTCCATCGACGCGGGTCATTGCGTTGATTCGCCTATTCCCATCCGAATCGAACCACGACATACCAGCTCCACCGCTTGAAAAGGTTGAAGCAGCGATCCGCACTCGTTTATCCTTGTCATACCAACGAAAGCTCGCCGATCCGTCACCGAGCGTCCGACCACTCATCCGCATGTTTTCATCCATGTCGAGCCACAGAACACTGGCATCACCATCCGCATTCGTCCCTGCTCCAATTCGCACCTTGCCATTGCGGTCATACCACTGAACACCTGACTGACCGTCGGCAAATGATGCCGCCACAATTCGCACTTTGCCATCGGGGTCTATCCATTGCATGGTGACTGCCCCATCGGGGTTGGTTCCCGCATGAATTCGTTCCTTCCCATCTTTGTCAATGACTCGCCATTCCTTGCAGGTGATTGAGTCGTAACTGACATTCAATACAGGCGGCGGTACTGGCGCAAGAACAGGTGCGGGCACGGGCCGCAATTCCCAAATCACGGCTCCAAGAACGAGCGCCACGATCCCGATTTGCAGACGGCGAGTCGTCGCCCGCAACCGATCAATCTGTTGTTGCATTTCCATGCAGACAGACTACCTACGCGCACAAATCAGAATGGGAAAACAATCTTCAATTGGTAGTTATCTGCGGATGTATTTTGAGAGAACTGTCCTGAATAAACGAATTGAAAAACAACGGAGTTTGAAAATGCGAGATCAATTCCACCGCTTGTATTGAGATAATCAAGATCGTTTAATCCCGAGACATCGAAAGATGAGACGCCACCTGGATCACCTTGCAGAGTGGCAGAAAATGATGGAGCCGAATTTGAATATCGGGTGTATCCAATTGATGCGTTGGGTCGAATGGAGAGGCTGCCGCTCTTGATTTCCCAGCCCACTTGAAGAGTTGGGGAAACAGTAAAGACATTATAAGTTCCCGCATCGATCACAAGGTTCATCGCACCTGCACCGGTTTCGGTCAAGCTATTGTTATGAATGCTCGAAAAACCCAAGTCGAGAAATGGTCGGATATACCAGTCAGAAAGATCGAAGTTGTGAGAGACTCGGAATCGTGCTGCGAAGAACGCCGAATCAAGCTCGCCACTTGCTGGACCAGTCGCCGAGAAAATGTTTGATCGGTCCACATCGATCTCGCTCACACCACCAGCAATTCCAAGCGAGACTTTTGTTGGGCCAAATAGTTTTGCAACATACGCGCCGATTTGTGATGAAGTCCCTTCAGACGTTGCACTGATTCCATCAGAGAAATTGGTTGTATAGGTTGTATGCCCCAGAGAAGCGCCCACATACCACTCGTCTGTCAATGCCCATTGAACGCCAGCCGAAAAATCGATCGTGTCTGCAGTGAAACCCATGTACTGCGAAGTTTGGGAACTGGTGTAAAAACCTGCCGTTGTATTTACCCAGAACAGGTGAGATTCTTTCTTTGCTGCATCCTGACCTTCACCAGCACCCTTCGATGCTTCGGCTTCCATCGTTTGATATGCCGTCCGATTTGTTGCGATCTCTTCGCCGTCAGCATTGAATTTGTATGAGCTCTCAAGTTGATTGCAGCCGAGCATCGTTTCCAAGAAACGGCTTGAAGAAAGTTCGAGATTTCTTTGCGAAGACGTGTAGACCTCGGGAGACATCGAGTCATACGCTGCCGCAAGTTCTGTCGACGTCGGCAAAGCGAAAATGCCAGTGATCATTGGCGCCAGTTCGGGCGAACTTCCAGCCGCCTGCACTCGGTCAATATATGAACCGATTGCGGTTTGATTATTGTTGAGCGTTCCAAAGCCTGAATAGCTGACATCCATACTGATCGCCGCTGCAACTGGAGGTGCAGCATCTGCCGCGGCGCGGAAAGACATAGGCGCTGCTTCTGCTGCAGCAGGATCAGCAACGAAACTGAATTGGGCGACAGCTGAAACCGGCGCAACCAATTCCATGTTCTGATTCAAGATGCCCTCGTCGGCTTGCAAATAAGTCAGATCGCGCTGGCCTGCCTTCAGTAGAGCAACATTTTCCATGATGATGTTCAGCTTGCCTTCAAGGTCCGCAGTGTGCGTGATATGCAAGAGATCAATCCCGTCATTCGTGGCATCAATTGAGATATCAAGTTCGCCAGTTGCAGACTGGACATAGGAGCCAGTGAGGTCAGTTGTATAACTGGTCGTGGTGTCTCCCAATGAGAGGCTTCCACGATTGGTGAAGAACTGATCTGCTCCATCGCCGATGAAGAGCGTGTTGCCGGAATAAACCGAAGCATCTTCCGCAGTCGTCAGCGAATTGCTGCCGGTTCCAAGATCGACATTGCCATAGAAGGTTCCATTGTTGGTGATCGTCTCATTGCCTTCGGATCCCCTGACGGCAATTCCATCTGGACTTCCAAGCGTTGTCGCTGCATAAATAATTCCATTGTTCACGAACGCATTCTCATTTCCGCCCGAGATCTCAACGCCCACACCGCTGTCGCCGACAATAATCCGCTTGTCGGCTGCGAATTGAATGTCAATATCGCCTTGCGACGTTGCGCCACGTGACTGCGCAAAGATTCCCACGCCATCTTCACCGGTTGCGGCGACATCTCCATCAACAATCAAATTGATCGCGCCAGAAGTACCCGCACCGCCTGCGGTATCCATGAAGAGCCTGTTGATGAGTCCGCCACCGCCACCAAGACTCTGCGCCATGATTCCGATTGAGCCATCGCCTTGGACGATGACATCACCAGTCTGCGCAAAGTCGATGTCGCCACCGTTACCACTATTGTCGGCGTTGGCCGCAACGGCAATGTCTGATGCATCGCTCAAGAAAGCGCCACCACCGCCACCAATGGT
>CAMAXY010000076.1 GCA_945862215.1 Singulisphaera sp. GP187
AGATAGAGAAATTTGTCCAAGCACACGCCAGCAACCACATTCGATGCTTCACTCATTAGCGCGCCGCTCTGCAGCACGCGCATGGTCTGCGATTCCAAATAAGTGCTGGCATACGGGGCAGGCGTGAGTGTTGTGAAGTCCCACGAACCCGTGGTTTCGCCAGTTAGTGTGGGGTTCTTCTCAATGAAGCTCGCCGGCGCCGAGGCCTTGGTGGCAAACTCGCCCTCCACCAAGAAGCCGTTCGCGAAACTCAGCGAATATTGAAAGACCGCAGCGCTCGCGCCGCTCGTCAACAGAGCCGCGGCGGCAACAGGAACGAGGATGGCGGAAGTGCACAGGGTGGAGCGAAGGTTCATGAGTTGTAGGGTCTTTCTAAAACTTGTATAGGAGGACGAGTCAGATTAGTAGTACGAATTGACTCAGTATGACCGTAGTAGGAAAAAAATCAAGAGAAATCAAATCTATATTGAGCGTGTTCCGTTGATTTATAAGCATCTGCACAATGAATGGAGTGCCGTGAAATGGAAACTGGCCCACACAGGCTCGGACAGTGCTTCTTGAGAAAGAGTAATTTCAACTCTATGACTCATTGCATTTCCCCAAGGGCTATTTGCGTCACACGTTTTTAACGCATGCACTTGGCGGTTCTTGCTGTGTTCACATCAAGCCTGATCACCGGTTGCGCCAGATGGGGTGGTCAAATACTTGAGGATAATCATGTGGCGTTTAACACTTCGGTCTCGGACGCCATGGATCGTCAGATGCTGTTGAACATTGTGCGTATGTCAAAGGACAAGGCAGTTCTGGTCTTGTTGAAGGCGCGGCGGGTGTTGGCGTGAAATGGTCTCGGCAAGTTGGCCGATCTCGTGGGTGCTTTTCCTAACCGCAGATCAGGTGCAGACCGTCAGGTCCTTCGATATCACTCGCCGAAACGGATTCGTCACGCATAGCAAACAGTTTGCCAGATTGATGCAGCTCTTCAACGATCTCGAAACAAAACAACTCGTCTCGCTGAGTGAAGTGCCGACTCAGGTCACATGGAACCCCAATCCCATTCCAAAGGATTCGATCGACATCGCAAACATCATGCGCTTGCTGAGCATGGGCGTGGACTCCGTCGTCAACGCGCCAGTACTGACAATACCTGTTGGTTCTGGGCGGTAATTCCGCCGATTCACAACTGGTATGCAATTCGAGATTTACCCACGCTGTGCTGCGTGAAACACATTCAAAAGAATTTGATCAGAATCACGCCAGCAATAATCAGCGCGACACCGCCCAATCGCACCGCAGTGATTGGGTTCTGTTGCGCCACAAGAATGTCGAAATGCTCGAGCAACATTGAAATGGTCATTTGTCCCGCGACCACAAGCGCAAACGTAAGCCCTGGTCCCAACTTTGGAAACGCAAGAATGATCACCGTGACATAAAATGCGCCCAAGATTCCGCCAAGCCATGCGTACGCCGGAGCGCCTCTCAGTCCAGTCCATGAAACATTTTGGCGAGTTAGGAATACATACAGTGCGACCGAAATTGCGCCAATGATGAACGAAATCATGGAGGCGTGAAAGGGACTTTGCCCTTCGTGGCCCAATTTTGTATTCAACGCACCTTGCAATGGCAACATGCTTCCCGCAACCAGCGCCAACAGAATCCATAAAACATTGCTCATTAGAAAATGGGTCCTTGAAATCTTGTGATAGGAAATCCTAGTCACTTTCCTGGATTTCAAGCCAACGACGAAGCGGTTGGAGGATGTCAAAATTGGGGAATGTCCTTATACGAGCACGAACCCAAGTCAAACGCACTGCAACCAATGGTGAATGTGCCAGAGGGAACCAGTTCACTGAGGAATTTGCAACATCTACGAATCCCCCACCGCCAATGAGATTGCGCTTTTATTTACAACATGGTCTGATCTATACTGAATCAATGACCGTCAACGTTCCAGCCAACAATGCAATTGTGTCGCAAGACCCGGACATTCTTGGTGGCGTAGCAGTATTCGCAGGAACGCGTGTTCCATTTGGAACATTCATTGAATACCTTGAAGGCGGCGACTCGCTCGACACTTTTCTAGCTGACTTTCCAAGCGTTCGCCGCGAGCTCGCTATTGAGGCATTGGAGTGGCTACGCCAACTTGCCACAAGCGATAAAGGTCCACGTGCGTCTGCTGCTTGATGAATGCACGCCAGTTGGATTGATTCAATTTTTTGTCGGCGTTGAAGTTGACCACGTGACTGCCATCGGATGGTCAGGCACAAAGAACGGCAAACTGCTTGCACGCATGGTGGAGTCTGGGTACTCGGGACTTGTGACTACAGACAGAAATTTGGCTTACCAACAGCAGGCCAATGCGGGACAACTCTTTGTCATTGTTTTGATTGCCCGCACAAATCGACTTGCTGACCTTGAGCCTTTGATCAAACTTGCGATCACGCAAGCGTATGAAGCAAAGCCTGGTGAAGTGCGACACATTCAATAAGTTGTGCTTGGTGTTTCTTTCGCGGGAATCATTTCGAGCGGGATTCTTTGATCGCGATGGGTGAATGAGCGGACGCTCAACTTGTCTGGTCTTGACCACAAACTGAATCTCGAATCAGGGGAAGAGACCAAATCTGGGAATGTCCACTCAACCAATCTTCGCAGTCACCATCCGCAACAGCGCCGCTGTATCAGGAGAATTGTTGTCGCTGCAATCGATCATCATGAATCGCTCGCTGCCAATCAAATCACTTGCACGCCAACGCGCTTCCGCCTGCGGCGCAACCATACTGAGAATCACAACGAAACCTTGATCAAGCAAGATGCGCGCCGTCTCGCTCGCACGCCTGAGATTCTCACTTCGCTCTTCTTCGGTGAACGCAAGATCACGACTGAGTCCTGCGCGGAGCATCTGCCCATCGAGCACAACCACAGCGTGACCCTTCTCCCAGAGTCCGCGTTCAAGTTCAAATGCGCGAGTCGTCTTGCCACTGCCAGATGATCCATACAACAAGATCGCAAGGGGCTTCTGTTTCCACCGCTCCTCGCGCGCTGCCGTACTGACAAGACTCTGCCCAACTGGTGCACGAAGCGTCGGCGCCGCTGCTGTTTCCCAGTGCGCGCGTCGTGCATGCGCATCACTCGCATCTCCCGTGCGAATCATTCCGGCCGCACTCGTTGCGTTGGTCATCCGATCAATCAAGATCACACTGCCCGTACCGTGAATGCGACGATATGGATCAAACGCAATAGGTTGTTCTGTCTCGATCTCGATGCGACCAATATCGTTGAGTGCAAGCGCGTCGGTCTGCTGCGCTTCGAGCGTGTCGACATTCACACAGTGTCGCACACGCGTGATGCGCGCTGGGGTCGTTCGCGTTCCACACTTTAATAAGTACGTCTTGCCGGCAGTGAGTGGTGTTTCATCCATCCACACAAGATCACACTCGAATTTCTGCGCAACGAGTGTTTCGGTTGATCCACCGAAACACGAAACAACATCGCCGCGACTGCAATCAACTTCATCTTCGAACGTGATCACAACACTCTGCGGCGCGCGCGCAAGCGAGAGATCGCCACCATCTTCAGTTGAGCGCGCGATGCGCCGGACACGTGTCTCGCGGCCCGAAGGCATGATCCGCACCCGATCCCCCGCTTTCACGGTTCCAGAAGCAATCGTGCCAGCGAACCCACGAAAGTCGAGCGATGGACGAATCACATACTGCACTGGCATGCGAAATGGAGCGACTGGTGAAGCATGATCGACACGCACCTTCTCGAGCAACTCCAAGATTGGTGCGCCGCTGTACCAAGCAGCGTTCGTTCCACGCGTCACAACATTCTCGCCAGTGAGCGCACTCACGGGCACCGCGATAGGACCTGCAATCCCAACCTTGACGCAATAGTCGAGGAACTCGCTCTCGATTTCGCGAAAGCGTCCTTCGCCCCACTCAACAAGATCCATCTTGTTCACCGCCGCAACAACATGACAAATGCCAAGCAGACTTGCGATGAACGCGTGTCGACGCGTTTGTGTCGTCACTCCACTGCGCGCATCAATCAATGTGATCGCCAACTGACAGTGGCTCGCACCAGTCGCCATATTGCGTGTGTATTGCTCGTGACCTGGACAATCGGCAATGATGAAACTGCGATGGGCTGTTGCGAAATATCGGTACGCAACATCAATTGTGATTCCCTGCTCGCGCTCTGCTTTGAGCCCATCAACGACAAGCGCTAAATCCAAAGCGCCGCCTTGCGTTCCATGCACCTTGCTCTCGTTTTCGATCGCCTTCAGATGATCGTCATACAAGCGTCCCGTGTCGTGCAGCAGTCGACCGATGAGAGTGCTCTTGCCATCATCGACTGAACCGCACGTGAGAAAGCGCAACAACTCGTTGCGCTCATATCGATGGAGATACTCGCTGACAGATCCGCCTGGAGTAAAAGAAAGTGTCATCAGAAATAACCCTCTCTCTTTTTTTCTTCCATACTTCCAGATTGATCGTGATCAATGAGTCTTCCTTGACGCTCGCTTGTATGTGCGAGCAGCATCTCTTCGATTACTTTTTCGAGCGTGTCAGCATCGCTCTCGACCGCTCCACTCAGTGGATAGCAACCAAGCGTACGAAAGCGAACCTTTCGCTCGACAACTTTTTCGCCAGGCTTCAATACAAAGCGGTCATCATCGCGCATGATCAACATGCCATCGCGCTCGACAATTGGGCGGGGCTTCGCGAAGTACAGAGGCACCACTGGCAAATTATGTCGATGGATGTATAGCCAAACATCAAGCTCTGTCCAATTGGAAAGTGGAAAGACACGAATGCTCTCGCCTTCATTCAGTCGCGTGTTGTAAAGATTCCAAAGTTCGGGTCGTTGATTCTTTGGATCCCACCGATGGTTGCGATCTCGAAAACTGAAGATGCGTTCTTTCGCGCGACTTTTTTCTTCATCTCGCCTTGCACCACCAATCGCCGCGTCGTGCTTTCCCGCTTCGAGTGCCTGCCGAAGCGCCTGCGTCTTCATGACATCCGTATGAACCTTACTTCCGTGGGTCAACGGTGAAATCCCTTGGCGCACACCTTCTTGGTTGATGTGCACGCAAAGATCAACGCCCAACTTCGCAACCGCCGCATCTCGAAAAGCAATCATCTCGCGAAACTTCCAAGTCGTATCGATATGTAGCAGCGGAAACGGCGGCTTTGCTGGCCAAAATGCCTTCATCGCCAGATGCAAAAGCACCGTCGAATCTTTACCGATCGAATACATCAAGACCGGCCGCTCAAAACTTGCGGCGGTCTCTCGCAAGATATGAATTGCTTCGGCTTCGAGAATGTCGAGATGAGTCAATTGCATTCTTAGTCCAACACCGAAAGCGTAGCGGTTGCGTTACTCTTTCGGGAGATGGATCCCGTTCTATGGCACCCGTGGCTTGTTGGTGCGGTCCTTGTAACCGCAGTCATTTTAATGGTCCGCGGTCGAGCGCCGGATATTGCTTTGCTTTGTGGGTTGGTCGTTGTGATGCTTGCTGGAGTCATCGATGCAGGAACAGCCATTCGAGGCTTTGGAAATGAAGGTCTTCTGACTGTCGCAGCTTTGTTTGTTGTTGCTGCTGGGATGCAGAACACGGGAACTATTCGGTGGCTCGCGTCACTTCTGCTTCGATCAGGAAGTGGAATTCGATCGACGCTTGCAAATCTTTGCATCCCAACTGCATTTGTCAGCGCATTTCTGAACAACACGCCAATCGTCGCCGTGCTGACTCCCGCCACCATTGATTTCGCAAAACGACAGCGATATTCACCATCGAAACTTCTCATGCCACTCTGTTTTGCGACCACACTCGGCGGAACATTAACCCTTATTGGCACGAGTACAAATCTTGTCGTCGCAGGACTTGTCGAATCTGCGATCAATACGGCGGGACCAGATAAATTGAATGGTCTGCACGCAATTGGATTTTTCGAAATCACACCCATTGGATTGCCGCTTGCAATAATTGGTATTGCGTATCTGATCTTTGCAGCGCCGAAACTTCTCCCTCAGCGGATTCCGGTCATCGAACCACTCTCCGATCCGCGGCAATACACAGCACGACTCGAAGTTGCTGCTGGTGGTCCACTTGATGGACGAACAATTGCCGAAGCGAAACTCCGAAGACTGGATGGACTCTTTCTCGTTGAGATACAACGGACGGGTGATTCCATTTCCGCGCCTGGTCCAGATCAAAGGCTTCGTGGAAACGACACGCTTGTTTTCGCTGGCGCAGTCGAACAAATCGTCACGTTGCGCTCAACTCCAGGTTTGAATCCCGATGGCGAAAAGAAAACTTCTACGAATTCTCGTGGGCGATTGATGATCGAAGCGGTTATCTCGAATTCATTTCCAGGTCTCAAAAGTTCCATTCGCGAATTCGGATTTCGCGCTCGATACGACGCTGCCGTGATTGCTGTCGCACGAAATGGTGAACGTGTAACAGGGCGAATCGGTGACATTATTCTTCAAGTGGGCGACACGCTTCTGCTGGAAGCAAACGAAAGTTTTCTCGCGCGCAATCGATCCAGTCGCGATTTTTTCCTTGTGAGTGGACTGCCAAGTTCTGACCTGCGACCACAGCGTGCAATCCTTGCTCTTTCAATTCTTATCGCCATGATTGGAGCGGCAACCTATTCAGGAAACATGTTGGCACCAGCTCTCGCCGCCGCGGTTGCGATGGTTGTCTGTGGATGTTTGCGTGCGGCAGATGCGCGCGCATCAATCGACATTTCGATCTTGTTGGTCATCGGAGCAGGTCTTGGACTTTCCAATGCAGTCGAAGCCAGCGGTCTTGGCGCATCTCTTGGACAATTCATCCTTGGACTTGGTGCGGGATCCGTTCTTGCAAGTCTCGCAGCTGTCTATCTCGTGACCGTCATTTTGACATCGCTGATTTCCAATGCCGCTGCTGCCGCGATTGTCTTTCCACTTGCACTTGCAACAGCAACACAAGCGCACACAGATCCGATGCCGTTCGTTCTCGCAGTGCTCTTCGCTGCGAGCGCTGCATTCGCAACTCCGATCGGCTATCAAACCAATCTCATGATTTATGGCCCCGGCGGTTATCGATTCAGCGACTTCGTACGATTTGGTTTTACTCTGAACATAATCGCATTCATCATCACCATCTCATTGCTCGCTTGGCAGTATGGTCTCTGGAC
>CAMAXY010000077.1 GCA_945862215.1 Singulisphaera sp. GP187
ACTTCATACAAATACACAGTGAAAGCAACTGGCGCAGTTGGTGTGAGTGCCGCAAGTCTTGGCGATAATGGATATCGCAATCGTGCTGCACCAACAAATTGTGTGGCATCAGATAACGATCTGGCGAAAGTACGTATCACATGGTCGCTCGCCGCAGCTGGCGCTCCAGCAGTGACAGGATATGAAGTGGGCAGAAGCACCGTCGGTGGAATTCCTGTTGTACTCACGAGCGCGCTTTCGGCAACAACTGTTGTGTTCGACGATACGACTGCGATTGCTGGAACTTCTTACACATACACAGTCAAGGCGAAATACGTTCTCGTTGGATTATCTCCAGCAACAACTGTGACAACGCTGCCAACAAGTGACACTGGCATTCGTCCAGCAGGAGCAACAGGCGGCGACGAAGGAGGAATCGCTGGCGGTCCAGATTCTTCGACGACGCTTCCTGGCGGCAACGGAAACAAAGGCGACGAATCTGAAAACGCTGCTGGCTCTGGCGATTCGCAGAATGAATCGACGGATCCTGCAGGTGATGCCGCAGAAAATCCACCCCAAGACGAAGTCAAACCAGAAGAAAAGCCAGACGAGTGTATGACGATTGCGCTCGCTCTTGCGGATCAGATTGATGTGCTGGAAAATCGACTGAACGAAAATGTCAAAGACGAAAGTGCGACAGCGATCACGCAGAAACTTCTTGATCTCATGCGAAAACTGATGGAACCAACCATCGACAACGAACTTGCTGTTTGCGCAATGGCGCGCGGCGATGTCACGCTTGATGGTGTCATCGACAATAATGACCTCGGTGCTTTGTTGGAATCTTGGTCTGCTGGCGACTTGATCGGCGCAGACTTGAATCGCGACGGGCGCATCACAGGAGCAGACATGGCGATTATGCTCAGTGCGATTGAGGCGGCAAGTATCAAGGACAATCCGAAAACGGAATAATCGTCGACACGCTAAGGAACTGGAACCGTCACTGGTGCTGGAACCACAACTGGAACCACAACTGGAACCCCGGTCGGAATTGGCGTTACCTTTGTTGCAGGCTTGTCCACTTGAATGGGCGTTGACGGCCGCACCGGAGACACTGCGCGAGCATCGTTCTTCACAGCGTTCTGGGCGGCGAACGCCTTGTTCAGCGCCGCAGCCAAACGAACTCCCCCTGCTGCGAGACGCCGAGCGACTGTCGGAAAGTTTGATTCATAATATGCCTCACCAACTTTCGCATTCGCAGGAAGATCGTTGTAAATCACGCGCGTGATCGCACGAGATTCATTGCCCCATGCAAGCGGGTCAAGGTTGCCTTCCCACTGCGCAACTTCCTTCGCTGGCATATCTGTCTCGAGCGCCTTCGCAAGCCCGCGCCAATCACCCTGCGACTTGTGATAAATCAAAACCGAATCCCACAGCGCGTGCAAATTTGTTTTTTTATCGCCGAATGCAATGACTTGAATGCGATTGCCACCCATGTCATCTGCATATCCCGCATGCAACGGCTGATGCAGGTCGCCAATGAAGTGGATCGCAAACTTGAGAGCTTCGCGTCGCTCTTCGATGGGCTTGGTGGAATCAGTCGCAACGGCCAAGAATCGCGTGATTGCACCGATCACGCATTCACCTTTCGCACAGTCTCGATCCAGAACAATAATATTTTCATTGCGTGGCGCATTCACATAATGCAGCGGCTTCGCCCAGTCATATTTTGAATCTCCGCGAATTTGATCCGCCCAAAGTCCAGCCTTCGCCAGGTCATCATTTCCAAGCAATTCAATGATCGCCGCCCGCGTCTGCGGAGTCAGCCTTGTCATCGCAATTGTGCCAACAATTTGATGCCCCTCTTCGCCCCATGCGCCTGCGTGTGATCCCAACGTGACGGCGATCAGTCCGACCCAAGGAATCCATTTGGAAATTGCGCGTGACTTCATTCTTCCAAGGCTACAGGATCGATCTATGATTCCGCCCTTATGCCACGATCGATTTTTATTCAAACGCCCGCAAAATTGAATCTCGCGCTTTCGGTTGGCGCACTGAATGCGCAGGGAATGCATCCGATTTCGAGCTGGATGGTGACGACAAATCTCTATGACGACCTGCATCTTGAAACTCTCCCTGCGAAAAGTTTCTCGCTCTTCGCAACAATCTGGCATAAGGATGCTCTCCGCCGCAGCGAAATCGATTGGTCAATTTCGAAAGATCTTGTGCACCGCGCTCACGAGCGACTGGAAATGTTCGTTGGCCACGAATTGCCAGTGAAGAGTCGACTGGAAAAAAGAATCCCCGTCGGCGGCGGACTCGGCGGTGGTTCGAGTGATGCCGCTGCGATGCTGCGTGGACTGAACGAACTCTTTTCTTTGGGCGTTTCAACGGATGATCTTTGCGCGATCGCTGCGACGCTTGGTTCTGATGTTCCATTTCTCATTGAAGGTGGATCGGCGCTCATCAGCGGAACTGGCGAAGAAATTGAATCACTCGGAACGCCACCAGAACTTCACGCCGTCTTTTTCTTTCCTGAAGTCCCCTGCCCCACGGGTGCTGTGTATAAACAGTTCGATTCACTTTCCAATTCGGCTTCACAATTACGAGCAATCCATATTCGAGCTCTTGCCGCACAACAATCTCTGAATCCAAATGATCCATTCAATGATCTTGCGGAGGCTGCAAAAATTATTGCGCCCGCGATGGCTGAAGACATGCACGAAATTGAACAGCTCGCACAACTTCCCATTCATGTCTGCGGCAGTGGATCGAGTCTTTTCGCACTCTGCACAGATTCAATGCACGCGAGCGCGCTCGCAGAAGCTTCAACCACTCGCTTGCACATTCCTGCCGTCGCAGTTCAGACAACAGCCTTGCCACCTATGATCCCTAACCCATGACGAATGCCACAACAATGCCCACCATGTCCAACATGAAACTGCCGCCAAATCTCGATGCTGCTTGCTGGGATCAACTTGCACCGCTCTATGCGCAACTCACCTCACGTGAGATTGCATCTGCGAAGAATCTGGAACAACTCATCTTGGATCGCAGCGATCTTGACGCTGCCGCAGAAGAGGCTCAGGCAAACCTCTATATCGCGATGACGTGTCACACCAATGACGATGCGCGCCGCGGAGCCTTCTTAAAGTTCGTGCAAGATGTCGAACCAAACCTGCGCACAACCGGCGCAGAGCTTGACCGAAAAATTGTCGAAAGCCCATTTGCAAAGCAGCTCGATTCAAATCGATACGAAACATATTTGCGTGCGATGCGCCAAGAAGTCCGTCTCTTTCGCGCACAGAATGTCCCGTTGCAAACCGAATCGACCACATTCGATCAGGAATACAGCAAAATCTGCGGAGCAATGTCCGTCACCTTCGACGGCAAGGAACAGACCATGCCACAGATGGCGAGGTATGCAGAATCCACAGATCGATCGGTGCGCGAAGAATCGTGGACCGTCGTCTCTGCACGACGACTGCGAGATCGTGACGAGATCGACAGCATCTATGACAAGTTGATTGCGGTGCGACATCGCATGGGCCTCAATGCCGGTTTCAATGATTACCGCGACTTCCAACACGAGCGAATGTTGCGATTTGATTACAAGCCAGCGGACTGTAAGAAATTTCATGATGCAATCGAAGAGACATGTGTTCCGCTGATGCGTGACTTGCACCGCCAACGCGCGAAAGCGCTTGGCCTAAAAACGCTGAAACCATGGGATTTGAAGGTCGATCTGCTTGGACGCCAGCCCTTGCGGCCATTCGCAGATACGACGCAACTCGTCGAACGAACATCGCGTGCTTTCCACAGACTCGACGCAGAACTCGGCGTCATGTTCGATTCGATGCGAACAGGTTCTTGCTTGGATCTGGAAACTCGACCTGGCAAGGCGCCGGGTGGCTATCAATATCAACGCCAACAATCTCGCTTGCCTTTCATTTTTATGAACGCAGCTGGCCTTCAACGCGACCTCACAACAATGGTGCACGAAGCAGGTCATGCATTTCATTCGCTGCTCAGTAAAAACGATCCGATTCTTGCGTATCGCGGCAGTCCAATCGAATTTGCAGAAGTCGCATCAATGAGCATGGAACTGCTCACATTTCCACAGCTTGATGAGTTTTATAACGAAGAAGAAAGCGCGCGCGCACGACGCGATCAACTCGAAGGTCTTGCCACGCTTCTGCCTTGGGTTGCAACGATCGACGCATTCCAACACTGGGTCTATACAAATCCAGGTCATACGCGTGCGCAGCGTTGCGCACACTGGATGGAATTGAACGACCGCTTTGGAGGCGATGTCGATTGGTCTGGAAATGAAGAGACGCTCTCTTCACTTTGGCATCGTCAACTGCATCTCTTTGGATCACCATTTTATTACGTCGAATATGGCATCGCGCAACTCGGCGCACTGCAAATGTGGCGACAAGCTCGACGCGATCCCAAGGCGGCACTCGCAAATTACAAACGCGCGCTCGCTCTGGGAGGATCGCGTCCACTTCCAGACCTATTCGCTTCTGCAGGGCTGACGTTTGACTTTGGACCAGAGACTGTTCGCGGCTTAATGGAAGAAGTGCAAACTGAACTTTCGTCAATTCCCGCCTGAAATCTTATTTATTTAATCGACTCTTACGAAATCTACTTATGAAAAAAATTGTCATTCTTGGTGGTGGAAAAATTGGGCGAATGGTGTGCTTCCTCTTGGGAACAAGCGGCGACTATGAAGTTCGCATCGGCGATATGAATCTCGATGGCGCGCACGCAGCCGCATCGACATTTGGCGGCACGGGCGAGAAGGTCGATCTTTCCAATGCTGCTCAAGTTGCTGCGTTTGTCAAAGGCGCTTGGGCCGTCGTGTCATGCGCTCCATTTCATTGCAACCCAACGATCGCCACTTGTGCACGCGAAGCTGGCGCGCACTACTTCGACTTGACCGAAGATGTCGCAGTGACCAAGAAAGTGATCGAACTTGCGAAGGGATCGAAGACCGCTTTCATTCCACAGTGCGGACTCGCGCCGGGATTCATCACAATCGCTGCGAATCATCTCGCGAAACCGTTTGCTCAAATCGAATCGCTGCGGCTTCGTGTTGGAGCACTTCCCCAACAACCATCAAATCAACTTGGATACAACTTGACTTGGTCGACTGAAGGCGTGATCAATGAATACATCAATGCATGCGAAGCCGTGCAAGGCGGACATCTCGTCAGCGTCCCCGCTCTGGAACATCTTGAAAGACTCATCATCGACGGCATCGACTTCGAAGCATTTAATACTTCTGGTGGATTGGGGACGCTTGCAGAATCACTCAAGGGTCGGGTGAAAAATCTGGATTACAAAACGATTCGTTTTCCAGGGCACTGTCAATTGATGCGATTTCTCCTGCAAGAACTGCGCATGAGCGAACATCGCGACGATCTGCGAACAATATTGGAGCGTGCAATACCAACAACCACCGAAGATCAAGTGGTGATTTTCGTCAGCGCATCCGGAATGCTTGATGGTCGACTGACCGAGCGTGTCTATGCGAAGCGCGTGATGGCGCAAACCATCGGCGGACACCATTGGACTGCGATTCAGTTGACGACTGCTGCGGGAATCACTGCGATTGTCGACCTCTTCGCGCAAGGAAAAACTCCAGCACACGGACTTGTGCGCATGGAGGATGTCACTTGGGAAGATTTTATGGCGAATCGGTTTGGTCGCTTGTACGCATAAGATGACAAGTAATGGCGACCCCCCATCTCGATCCTGTCATCTTTGAACCACTGTGGAATGCGAACTCTCTTGGTTCGCTCGTGAGACTTGCAGTCTCTGCTTTGTATGGACTTCTCATTGGATGGGAGCGACAGCACTCGACGCATTACACCGGCGCAAGAGTCTTTGTCATTTTTACCACTTCAGCATGTCTCTTTTCTATGAGTGCCGAACTCGCAGTCCTTGACGCAGGGCAAGGCGATGTCACACGAGTTGCAGGGCAAGTTGTCACGGGCATCGGATTCGTTTGCGCTGCATTCATTTTTCGCGAGCGCTCGAGTCTCAGAGGCGTCAGCACAGCGGTCAGTCTTTTTATGTGCGGCGCAATCGGAATCACTCTGGGCTATGGATTTCTGACCGAAGCAACCGCAGCCCTTGTGATCACTCTCGCCTGCCTCCTCCTTGGACGCGATCAACATTCGGCGGCGGTCGATGATCGAGGGTCGAGTGATTCGAGTACGCCTTTCGATCTTCCACCGCGTAATGACAAAGTTAACCCCGACGCACGGTGATCACAACCACTTCCGCAGGGCAATTCACGCGAAGCGGAAACCAACCACCGACTCCTGTGGTCACAAACAAATGCGAATCGCCTTGGTGATAATGGCCTGCACGCAACACGCTTGAAGCTGCGGCGCGTGGCTTTTTGCGAAGCGAAGGCAGAAGCGCAAATTGTCCGCCGTGCGTGTGACCAGAAAGTGTCAGCGGAACATTGCACTTTGCAGCCTCGCGAAACGCCTTGGGATTATGTGCAAGTAGCAAGTGCGGCACATTTCCTTCTTGAACAATCTTACGAACCTCCTGCGCATTGCCAGCAAGCGTGCGCGACCAATCAATGCCCCCGATGCGAAGTCCACCGCGTGCAGTGAGCGTCTCGCCGCGAAGAGTTGTCATCCCAGATTCTCGCGCAAGCCTTATGACGCGCTGCTCATTATCCAGCAAGTCATGATTTCCAAGCACGAAAAAACGACCGAACGAAGCGCGAATTTGGCCAAGGGCAGCGAAAGCGGGTTCGCATCCTGCAACATCCAAGTCCACGACATCGCCGGTGCATGCGACAAGATCTGGTTTCGACTTTGCAAGAAGATCCACCGCTTCGAGCGCGCGAGAAATTGGAATCATTTCGCCGACATGCAAGTCGCTGATATGGCCGACGCGGATGCCATCGAACTTTGCCGGCCAATTTGCAACTTTCAATTCGATCTTACGAATCTCAATCGACTGCTTCAAGTGATTTCGCAAGAGAGCACCACCAACAATTTGGTCTGGCAATTTTGTCAGCACTGCGTGACGCAACTTAGCGCGCGCCATACGACCATCGATGCCAGCCCGTGTAGCGCGTTTTCCGTGAGTGACCAATTCTGCAATGGTGACTCGAACCTTCTTCGC
>CAMAXY010000078.1 GCA_945862215.1 Singulisphaera sp. GP187
GAAATTCGCGAAATCGAAGCTGGTCGCATGAACCGCGAGGACAATCCACTCAAGGGCGCGCCGCATACGGTCGCTGAAGTTTGCTCGGACAAGTGGGCACACGCTTACACGCGAGAACTCGCTGCGTATCCCGCCCATTGGCTGACACATTTCAAGTTCTGGCCCGCAGTGGGACGGGTCGATAATCCATACGGTGACCGCAATCTCGTCTGCACTTGCGACGGAATGAGCGCGTACGCGTAAAAAAGTTGACTATTTTGCCGTCATTTTTTTGCATCTTGGAGTTCTTGGGTTACTTTTCAATCTGAGGCATAACTGTTCAGCAATGAACAGACAGTTTGGAAGAAAGATGAAACCTATGAACCACACTTTGACCAGCCCACTCTGCCGCTTCGCAGCACTCGGCGTTGCTCTGTTTGTTGGCGCTTCTTCAGATGCCGGTTTTTACACATCGATCTATACGCTGAATTCGCCTTACACGGCTTCGTCGCCGAATGTCACTCAAGTGCTGGTCAATTGGTCTACGAGTCTCACGAGTGGCATGGTTCAAGAAGGCGACCTGACTGACTGGAGTATCAGCCTTCTTGGTGGCGGCAATTTGTTTTATACCGACAATGTGATCATCGGCGGATCCGTGCAATCCAATCGAGGCGTTGCACGCGGAATTGCCGATGTTCTCTTTCGATTTGACTTGGGAATATTTACACCTGGCGATTTCGACAACATGCTGACTGG
Organism: Singulisphaera sp. GP187; assembly: GCA_945862215.1. Classification (GTDB taxonomy): domain Bacteria; phylum Planctomycetota; class Phycisphaerae; order Phycisphaerales; family SM1A02; genus F1-60-MAGs104. The sequence continues at coordinate 736 of CAMAXY010000078.1, forward strand.
TTCTAGCCTGAGTAGCGCCACAACCACGGCATACAACATTTACAGCTATCCAAACAGTTTGCTTGGTCCGCCATATTCGTCGCTGGGAATTTGGTCAAACGGTGTCGAATCAACACGCCAACTTCCTGGGTACTCCTCAGTGATCACGATTCCTGCGCCAGGCGCATTTGTTGCTGTCGCATTTGCGATGGCAATCAAGCGTCGACGTCGCAACTGAATTCCAGAACGCTGAACGTGTCGCCCTCAGAAATCGATCTTGATAAGAAATGGTGCGATCAACATTGCAACGCAAGCAACGATCAACACCATGTTGCTCTCAATGAAATATGGAACAATACAAAGTCCCACCCCTGACAAGAGTGGGATCAACTTCTGCTGTTTCTTTCCATAGACGAAATATGCACAGCCGAAGATGCCGGCAAAGACGCTGATGGTGATTGATGTGGTGTCCATTGCTATTGCGCCTGGCGCGGTTTGCGCATCAATACGATATTGCGTGCTGGAAATTTGCAGTGCCATCCGAGATCAGCTGCAATACAAGTGAAAGTCGCCTCGCGATAGAACGTGACGTGCGTTGGATCGCGGCGGTAATGCCACTGAGCAAACTGAGCATCATCTGTTTGAAAGTTTGTCATCACTCCAAGCCAGCCACCAGAGAGCAGCAATTTGTTGAGCTTCCGAAACTCTGCGCGCGGCTGATGAAAATGCTCCACTGTCTCGGTGCATGTGATGAAGTCGTATTGGCGTTCAAGTTCGCTGGCATCAGCGTGAAAAATCGGGTCATACAAATGCATCTCGTGCCCTTCTTCAGTCAACATTTGCGCAAGCGCAGGACCAGGGCCGCATCCATAATCCAAACCAACTTGCGGCGCAGGCAACTCGACCATCAGCGGATCAACAAACCTGCGGAGAAAATCGCAATATCTAGAATCGTGCGGATCATTGTTGTGCTGGGAATATCTCGCGATTTCTTCGCTGGGTGTTGGAAGATGCGCATCTGCAAGCAATGTTGCTTGGCAATGCGCACAACGCCAATATGTTTTCAAATCAATGACTGCGAAGAGAGCAAGCTGACGCTCTGCGCACACTCTGCAAGGTGGCAGCCCATCTGAAAAATCATGCTGCATAACTGCAATCTATATAAATAAACAATTTTTTTGTTTCAAAATGAGTTTTTGTGTGTCGATAAATAGATTGCAAGTGCGACTTGTATAAGTATGACCAAAGCGCTGAAAAGAATGGCGAACCAAGCGTGCGCAGTGCCTCTCATCATTGGATTTCGATTCCTGCGCCGAACGCCCACAATTCCGCAAATGATCCCTGCAACTCCAAGAAGGATTCCAACAAACGGAATCATGCTGAAAATACTTAAGTAATAGCCCACAAGTGCATAGGGATTCTTGTACGGAATCAATCCACCAGTCGCATCGCTTTTTGTTTCAGGCTGTCTGTCGGGCTGAAAGACTGGCGGTGTATTCAGCATAAAAACACCTGGAACCTGATCAATTCGGATCCACTGAGAACAACCTTGATACCACGCAAAGGTGTTGACCCCAGTCAACTCGCATGCGCGAATCTTTGCGTTGACTTCCTCAATTGTGAATGGCCCCTGCTGGCGCGAATCTTGATTTATAAAAATTTGTTCTGGAAATTGGATTGTTGACACGTGGGCCATCACTCTCTGCTGATTGCAATGATTGTCATGTCATCACCTTGAAAGTTATGGCTCCATGCTTTAACGGATGCGACGAGTTCTGCAACAATAACTTTTGGACTCTGCTGCTTTCCACCGCAAGCCGCAGAAACTGCTGCTGCCGCACGATCTGATCCGAAGAGGCGATCAGCGCCAGCTGCTTCTGGCCCCGCTTCGGTCACGCCATCAGAAACAAGCACGAGGTCTTCCCCGCGATCAAGGTGGATGCGCTTCGTTTCCCAAACAGAATCTGCTTCGAGTCCAAGGACAGTTCCAGTTCCTTCCATCACATGGGAAGTGGTTCCATCAACCCGCACCAAAATGGAAGTTGGATGACCAGCGTTGGCATACAAGATCGAGCCCGTGCGTGGGTCGAAATATAAGAGAACACCTGTCGTGAAATTCGATCGAGGTGCTTGCGCGATGATTTCTTCGTTCACTCGTGCAAATGCAAGATGAGGCTCGCTGGTTTCAAGAGCTGCTCGACGCAGAAGAGTTCTGCAAACTGCCATCACCATCGCTGCAGGCATACCTTTGCCGCACACATCGGCGATGACAAGCGCGAACGTTCCGTCTCCACGAGGAAACCAATCAAAGAAGTCGCCGGAGATTTCGCTTGCCGGAACATTGAATCCCAAGATAGAGACGCCCGTAAATTCATCCGTTGATCTTTCGTCTTTGCTTTCAACTTCTCTATCACTTTGTGGAAGAAGAAGTCTTTGAACATCACGAGCTGCAGCAATCTGAACCTCGACCTCGATGCGTTTTATCTCCGCAATTTCTCGCTGTGAAATTGCTCCCTGCAAATCTCCGCCCATCTTGTTAAACGCAGTCGTCATCAAGCCGATTTCATCTTGACGATCGGTGTCAGGAGCTCGTGCAGAAAGATCGCCCTTGGAAAACTTTCCAATCGCACGGATGACTCCTTGCAGTGGCGCCACAGCACGAGCGGCAGAACGCCAGACAACTGTCATTGCAATAATTGCTCCCAGCAATAACAAGCCTGGGCCAAACAATAACGCCTGCAGAATTGATGGAAGAAGATTTGTCTCGGGGAATGAGCCAACAAAAACCCAGTCGGTGGTTGGAACATTGACAAATACAAGTCGAGATCCTGTAAATGTGAGTAGCGATCCCTTCCCAATGCGGGTGAATTCCACGCCAGAACTGCGAAAGGCTGCAACTGCATCGAGCGTCTGTCGCTCATTCGAAGAAGCCTCGAAGTCTGTTGCGACCTTCATCAACGCCTCGGGATCCGATGATGAAATAATCCTGCCCTTTCCCGAAACAACTGTGAAATCATATTGATTGTCATTGTTCTTGGACTCTAAGGACTTGACAATATCTGCAAGAACAACATCAGCAGTCGCGACGCCAGCCGGAACTTCTCCGCCTGCCGCGAACGACATTGAATAGGTCGTCATGAATTGATCGCCGCCACCTTCGTCGAAATATGGCTCGCTCCAAACTCCGTCTGGCTCGGGGCCCGCGTCAACAAACCACGGAGCCTTTGAAAAGTTGTACTTCAAATCCAGCGCAAGATTCATCGTGCGCAATCCCTTCCCATCCGCTGTGCGGCAGACATATGGGCCAAAGCCATTCGCTGAAACATCTGGAGAACCAGGCGCGAATGCGAGCGCAGCGCCAAAGACAAATGGATTGGCCTTCAGTACTGTTGCAAGAAACAAATCCAGTTTTTTTGCCGCCGCAGGAGACTCGAGTTGTGAAAGTTGCTCTCCATCTGATCGGATAATTTCGACTTGGAGGGCCACGGCGTGCTCTATTGATAAAAATTCCGATTCAGCCTTCAAGCAAGTCATCTGAACACTTGCACGCATTTTCTGCCGAATTGATTCCACAAGAAGATCTCTGTCAAGCTTGACTTGGGCCACAATCATCAAGAGAAACGTGGCAAGCAAAGGCACGCCGATGCGTATGACCAACCGACGGCGCAATGAATAGCGTGGGCGCAACTCTTTACTTAGAGGATCCATTGCGCAACCAGACTGGCAAGGCCAAGAAAAATGAGGAAGCTCATGCTGTCAGTCACCATGGTCAGAAAAATCGTTGAAGCAGTTGCGGGATCAAATCCAAGTCTTCGCATAATGAGTGGCATCGCACTTCCCGTGACGCAACCAATTGTCAAGGTCGCGGTCATACTGATCGCAATCACAACACCCAAAAGCCACGGTTGGCCAACTGCGATTTTCCCGAGGATAACAATGCCGCCTACAAGCGTTCCACATACAATTCCGTTGAGAAACCCAACTATCATTTCTCTTCGCACATGCATCAAAGAGTGATTCGGGCGAATCTGATCCAACACAATTCCGCGAAGTGTCACGGCGAGTGATTGCTGACCTGCATTGCCGGATTGATTAGCGATGACTGGCATCATCACTGCCAATAATGCAATCTCGGTGATCATTCCTTCGAACTGCATAACCACCACCGCCGCGACAGCGCTCGTAAACAGATTGACAATCAGCCATGGAAATCGCCCGCGCAATTTCTGAATGACCGTGGAATGAACGCCCTCTTCTTTTCCTGCACCCACCATGCGCTGAGCATCTTCAGTTCCTTCGGCGCGAATAATGTCAATCACATCATCGACGGTCACGATGCCAAGCAATCGCTGTGAATGATCCACGATTGGAAGTTCGAGATAGTCATATTTTTCAAACTCACGCGCCAAGAGTTCTCGATCGAGTTCAGGGCTCACTGCATCAACATGCCGCTCGCAAATATCACTAATCAATTCTCCGCTGCGCGAAACAAGCAATTTTCGCAGTCCAATCGTTCCCTTCAGTCTGCCTTTTCGATCTGTCACAAATGCCTGTTGCGCATGCTCGATTGGTTCGCCACGACGAATGTGTTCGATCGCTTCTGCAACAGTCTCATTTTCGCGCACAGATAAATATTGTGTGGTCATCATTCCGCCAGCGCTCTCGCTTGGGTGGACCATCAATTCGCGCAAATTCAGGGCCGTACCAACTCCCATCAATGCGAGCAAGCGATCACGGTCCTGCTTGGGGAGAGCTTGCAAAAGATCGGTGGCATCATCGGGCGCCATCTCGCTCAACATGCGACCTGCAAATGATGGATTTTCTTCGATGAGGTCTTCGATCACGCTGACTGCAAGCGGAATCGACATATGACTGAGCGCATCAGCGGCGGCATCGACTTCCATCTCGCCGACAACATCCGACGCTTCGTCTTGTGGCAACGCTTCCAGTGTTGTGGCGGCATCCGCTGCGTCTTGCTGTTCGACTGCATCTGCAATCAATTCGGGTGAGGCGTCACTTTCGATCAGATCGTCGACGAGCGCATCTTCTGCTGTCTCGATGCGAGGATCGCTGACGGAGCCCTCACTCAAATTTTTATCGTCGTGATCGTGAGGAGTCATCAATGCCCCTCGAAAGTATCAACACGATCCCATTGCCAAATCACGCGGTTTGCATGTTCAAATCCCAGCATGCTGATCGATCCGGCCTTCAATCCAAAGCTTCGTCCGCGCGCTGGCGGAAGTTCCAGCCAGACTGCAGCGATCATGCGCGAAAAATGTCCGTGAGAAAACAACAACACATTTCCGTTCGTGGCAAGACATCGCTGGACAATTGTCCGCGCTCGTGAAGCGACTGCTTCGATTGATTCTCCACTTGGGCAACCATCACGCCAGAGATCCCAATCGAGATTGGCATCGTGATCGCCAGAAAAATGCATTGCCGCAATTTGCGCAGAAGTCAGTCCTTCATATTTTCCATAATCCCATTCGAGCAAATTCGGATCTGGTTGAACGCGGTCCGCGAATCCTGCACGTCGTGCAGTTTCCATTCCTCGGCTGACTGGGCTGGAAAGAACAAGCGCGAAATTCTCATTCGCCAATCGTGGAGCCAGTTGATCGGCTTTCAACTCGCCTCCAGCAGTCAACGGCACATCGGTGCGGCCCGTATGCCGACCATTGAGACTCCACTCGGTATCAGAGTGACGAACAATCCAAATTTGTTGCGCAGTTGATGGCATAGGAATATGTTGGACAATACCCTGCCTGAAACGTTCTCGTCAGCCGAAATTCGATAATGATCAGCAGCGAACATTCTCTTGTGCAAACCGAATCAGAAGGCAGAACGTTCACAATCACATTGAACAATGCTGCGATGCGAAATGCGATGAGTACTGCGATGTTCGATGGTCTCGAAGATGCGATCGAACGCGCCAAAGCATCTGCCCAGCGTGACGAAACACTCGTCGTGATTCTTCGCGGGGCAGGCAAAGCATTCTGCTCTGGATTCGATCTTGCAGAATGTGTGAATGACAACACGATGCTTGAACAATTTGTGCAACGGCTTGGCGAAATCAGCAGCGCACTTCGAACCATGCCTGCGATTGTGATCGCGCAAGTGCAAGGACCCGCGCTTGCCGGTGGTTGTGCGATCGTTGCAGCATGTGACATTGTGTGCGCATCTGACTCTGCAACTTTCGGATATCCCGTTCACCGAATTGGTGTCACTCCC
>CAMAXY010000079.1 GCA_945862215.1 Singulisphaera sp. GP187
CGAAATCTTTTTGCTTGACCGCGACATGTTCCACCAAATCAACAATTAGTTTTTTGGTGACCATTTCCACTTTGGCCAGGTCCGCATCTCTGCGCGCCGTCAGAGCTTCGTTTGTCTCAATGGGTCGTTGTCGCGCGCAGGCGCCACACACGACAGTCGTTCCAATCAAAACCATAGATAATTGCAAAGATATTGAGCCACGGATTTTCTTAAAAGATTTCATTGAGAACAAAGATAATGAAGATTATTGAAATCGTCAAAAAATCCACCGTGGCAAAGTCGCGGTCGCACCAGAGTTGGCTTGGTGGACTTAACAGGCCGTTGAATACACGTGCAAAACAGAAAGGATCCTCGGCCAGCTATCCGACCGAGGACCCATGGGGAAGCCAAATGTAAATGGGGAAGCCAAATGTAAATGGGGAAGCCAAATGTAAATGGGGAAGCCAAATGTAAATGAATCAATCAAACAGAATTACAAATTAGTTGCACGGGCCCCAACCACCGAGAAGGTCGGCCAAGTCACGACCATCGACCAGGCCATCGCGACTGATGTCGCCAGAACCTGAAGCGCCCCACTGGCCCAGAATGCCCGCAAGATCGTCACCATCAATCAGAGCATTGAGAGGTTGAGCAACATCCAACCCGCACGATCCCACCGCGGCAGGCGCATAGAACGCGTAGATCTGACCGCCTTCTACAAGTTCTCCTGGCTGTGCGTAATGAGCCTGCATGTTTCCGATGAACCAGCCGAGTCCAAGAGTGTCACGAGCATCGATGACGCCCGAGTTCTCTTCGTCCTGATTGAACGGAGCAACTGCTGCGACACCGTTGATGTCACCGAATCTTGCACGATCAGACTCAAGAATGATCTCGAGCGTGTCAGTTGCGACTGTGTAAAGCAGTGTCTTGGCGTTGTGCGAACTGTTTCCTGAATCTTCTTGAATAATCACGCGCGTTCCACCCTGAATGTCGTTGAAGACACATAGGTTGTCGCCCATGTTCATGATGTCGGTGCCATCGAGCAACGCATCGATTGTTCCACCAGCGAGTGGGTTGTTCACATCGCTGAAGTGCAAACGGAAAAGGCGACTACTCGCAGTTTGCGTTCCACCAGCTTCGATATTGTCGATGCGATCCGTTGTCACGAAATAAAAGTCTGCTGGATTCGAAGGATCCCACGCACCGTCCTCTGGTCGAAGGAATGTCGTGCCCGCAGCAGTACCGCCCGCAGCGAAAGTAAACGTCGCCGAATAGATCGGAGCTCCTGATGTTGCAAAGCAGAGCGCACGATTTTCCGTGGCGAAGTTCACGCCATCGACTTGCACTTGCACGCCGTATCCAACTCCATTCAGCAGTCCTGCCTTTTCAGCGACATTGCCTGTGGCGAGTTTTGTTCCCAGGTACATGAAAACGCGATTCGCGCCTCCATCGGAGGTGCCGATGACGAGAGTCGTATCGCTCGCATATGGACGCGCGCAACCAGTTTCCCAACCACCTTGAAGCGGATTGAACGCAGGAAGTTCGTATCCCTTTCGTTCGACAGCTCCGATGGCGACCATTCGACCGTTCGAACCGCTCTCTTCACCAGTGATAAAGATGCGCTCTGTTGTTCCGAGTCCTGTCGATGCGTTGTAAAACGCAGATTGCAGTGCGAGATCGGCCGAGCAGAAACGATTGAAATTCGTGAGGGATCCGCCACCGACGGTGGAAAGCGCGATCGATGTCATGAGGTCTTGACCATCTGTGACGCGAAGGAAGTCTGCGCCTGAAGTGGTCTTCACGATCCACCGACTGACGTAAGAACCGCCAACTACTCCAGCGGGTTGATGAGCATGATTGATGCCGTTGGCCGTTGAGACGTGCTCGTGGGTGACGAAGAGTGTCATCGTTCCATCGCCGTTGTCATACGCACCCATACCGTCTGGAATTCCAGCCATGCGGTATGGAGTGACGCCATCGGCTCGGAGGTTGACCGAGTCTCCCACAGTCATAAATGAAATAACTCTGAGAACGCCACCGCCTGCAACTGGAAGAACATATGGAGTTGCAGATGATGTCGGAGATTGGGTGACTTGCGCAACGGCTGTTGACGCAAGCAAGAATGTGCTGGTTCCCAGCAAAACCTTTGAAAGTATCGAGGATTGAAACATTGGAGAGAGCCTTTCTTAGAAGTAGAAAATGAGATTCAAATTCGCGCCGATCGAACGATGATCGAACGCAATCGAGTTTGTGCAACTCGCCGCATGTGTCCGTTCCAAACTTGGACAGGCGAAAATTAGAATTTGATTATTTGTGAAACGTATTGGCGACGTGAAGCGATTGTGAATTCGATTTTTTGCAATTTGCGTATCACCGAGTCGAATGTGAAGATCACGTTTCGGTAACGCGTGCAACGCGTGATGTGGGGTTAGGAGAAAACACTTTAAGCAGATAAATCAAGAGAAAGAAAGGCTTTTTCGAAAACATGCTCGAATACGAATAGAACGCATATGTAAAAAAAATAAAATGACACACGACATGCACATTCGCCAGTTTGATATTGATACTCAAACGGAAAATTGTCACTGGTTGATACGCGGGGCGGCTTTGTTAATCTGAACTATATTTGAACCAATGAACAAACCCTTTCACTTAAATCGAAGCGCGGCGGGTATTCCCTCGTCATGAAATAGATCGCCAGCAGGCTTGGTTGGTTTGTGATCAACTTCATTCAAGCGATTTTTACTGTGCTTTGGACTGCGCTCTGGGTGTTGGCGGCGCTTGTCTTGTTGGCCGTGACATTGAATCACAACCTGCCTCTCGTTATGGCGCGCCGATTTTGGGCTGCCGGTTTGCTCTGGGGCGCCCGCACTCGCCTCGAAGTCCACGGTGTCAACGATATTGATTTCTCTCAGCCGCACGTGTTTGTATGCAATCACCAGTCAACCATCGATATTCCAATCGTGTTTCGCGCAATTCCGCAGAACCTGCATTTCATAATTAAGAAAGAACTCTTCTACATACCCTTCGTCGGTTGGTTTGCGTGGGCGACTGGCATGATTTTCGTGGATCGCAAAAATCAAATCCGTGTGGTCGCGAGCTTGCGCAAGATCGGGCGGCAGATTCGCGCTGGCCGCAGCGTGATTGCATTTCCTGAAGGCACTCGCTCGCGTGGACAAGGGATACAGCCATTCAAAAAGGGTGTGTTTTTCGCCGCGATCGAGGCCGGAGTGCCCGTTGTTCCGGTCCTGATCGAAGGCGCGGACGTGGCCATGCCAGCCGACAGTTTCAGCGTGCGTCCGGCCCGAGTGCGCGTGACATTGGGCAAGCCCATTGCCACGACTGGGCTCAGCGCCGCTGATCGAGCTCGGCTTTCCGAACTCACGCGCGAGCGGATACACGCGCTTCGAGGCAGCAAGTAACTCCACTTCGTGCAAGCCTTGCATCTATTTCGTTGATGGGTATTTCGTTGAGGTGTCAGTTAGTTTTTGTGTATTTTGGAATGCATTGAATCTGTTTTGATTTCGATTTTTAAATAACGCCCATCGCCACCTGTGAAGAAGAGAATGACATGAAGCTGGAAATAATTGCGCATGCCCCGCGCATGACTATCACGCTTGCCGGTCGATTGAACGCGGATGCTGCGCCGAGTCTTGAGGCGGTGCTCGACCAGCAACTTCATGAGATCACCGAGTTGGTGTTTGATGTGGACGGTCTTGAATATGTTTCGTCAGTTGGGCTGCGCGTGTTGCTGCTTGCACAACAGAAGATGAAGGCGGCTCACGGAACCCTGTTGTTGAAGAACGTGGGTCAGCCGATCGCAGAGATTCTGGAGGTGACTGGCCTCGAGCGCATCTTGCATTTCGAGCGCAAGCACAGGCAGTTGTCGATGGAGGGACTGAAGATGATCGCCAAGGGTGCAAACGGCGAGTGCTATAAAGTGGATGAAGAAACCGTCGTGAAGTTGTACTTCGACTTCGTCGACAAGGGGTGCGCCGAACGAGAAAAGGCACTTGCTACAAAGGCGTTTGTGGCTGGCGTTCCAACCGCTCTCTCCTTCGACGTGGTGCAGTGCGGCACTCGCACGGGCGTGATGTACGAGATGCTGAAGGCGGACACGCTGGCGCTTTACATGGAGAAAAATCTCGAGCGCCTGAATGATGTGGTGGCGATGTACGTGCGCTTTTGCAAGCAGATCCATGCGATTGCGGGTGACACCAACAACTTCCCAGATGCTGTCACGCTCGCGTTCGGATATGTGGATGCGTGCGAATTCTTCAACGATCGCCAGCGCGGGTTTCTGAAGGAGCGACTGATGCGCACCGAGCGGCCCGGCACGTTGATTCACTGGGACCTGCATCCAGGCAACATCATGATGCAGGGCGACAGCTTGTGCCTGATCGACATGGGCGACATGGCGGTGGGCACGCCATACTTTGATTTTGGGCAAATCAAACAAGTACTGCACTATTACGCAGGCCTGGGTCTGTGCCACAAGTTCATTGGACTTGGCGACGCCAATGCGATGCGCGTGTGGCAGATGTTTGTCGCGGGTTACTTCGACAATCCAGACCCGGACGCGTTGAAAGCGATCGAGGCGGACATCGATTTTTATCGCGCGATCAAGAACGTGTACCTATATCTATGCAGTAGCGGCGGCGAAACCATGCGCGCACGACGCAAGGACTTCATTTTCCAAATGCTGCCGAAGGAGTTTGCGGATTTGAAATGAGCGATTTTCAATCAACAAAGTCACGCCCGCGCGGGTTGAGTGTGCGAAGGCAAGCACAATGTTGCGACGAGGGCCATAAGCATGCCCAATACAAAAACGCTGTGGCCAACTTGCAGCGCGACGAGTGTGGCGTCATGAAACCATTGGATAATCACGCCCGGCACCACTTGCAAAATTGCTGCGAAGAAAATCCCAGAAAAGTTCACAATGGAAATCGTCAAGCCAACCATGTGTGGCGCGACCATGCGTGTTGCAATTGAAAACGCCAGAATGCTGGTGCCCAAACCCAGACCAATAAGAAACATGTTGATGCAGTCCACCCACAACGGCCAGTCTGCAACATTTGTCACAATCCATTCAGGGGGAAACATTAAATCAAATATGTAAGACAGGATGCTGATGACAATTCCAACAATCAGCAATTTCTTTGCGCCGAATTGCGCGCTTAGAATTCCGGCAATTGGGGCGCCGATCGCAGTGGCGAGAAAGAAAACGCTATTCAGAATAACGCTTTCGCGCGGCGTCCAACCCCACGCTTCTTGTAATGGAATATTCCAAAATCCGCCGAAGCCCATGACCATGCCACACGTGCCGCCATAAATCAGCGCCGCCAAAATAACTTCACGAATTCGAATCACGCTGATGATTCGTTGCATGAATGTCAGAGTGACTGGAATCGTGTCGTTGGTTTTTATAGTGCGTATCGGTGCAAAGAGTGGACTGCGAATCGACCACGCGCATCCAATCGCTAGAGGCACGCCGATCAATGCGGTCACCAGCATCGTCTGACGCCAACCTACATGTTCGCCAAAAATGTCCACGCCGAATTCGCCAATTGCGCCGCCAACTCCAAGCGCGGATTCACCAAGGCCAATAGCAAGAGCGAAACCCGCAGGCGAAAATGCGCGCTGTGCAATCACACCCAATCCCGCAAATGAGAAAGAGCAAGCGCAACCAAGGCACGCGCGACACAAGATGAGTTCAAGCATCGTTGTGGAACGCGAAAAGAAATAAATGCTCACGGCGCTGCACAAAATTCCAAGTGGAAACAGGATGCGTAGACCAAGTCGATCCAAGAGCAGGCCGCCAGGGATTTGGAAAAGTCCATACGAGACGAGAAATGAAGCGGAAACAACGCCCGATTGAAGCAGCGTGAATCCCAGTTCTTTGGCGATCAGCGGATGCAATGGCGCGTATGAAGTTTGCGCCGTGAGTTGATAGAGCACGAATAGTTCGGCGAATACAAATGCAATCACACCAGTACGCATGGAAATCATTCGTGCTGGTATTGGCAAGACTTGCACTGGCGAAGAATACAAATTACAAAGTGCCCGTAAGCAGGGGGTGTGCATAGCTTGATGCGCTTTACTCCATTGCTGCGCAGTTACACTGAATTTGTGGAATTACCGTTCCATAGTGGATTTGTCGGGCGCTCGCCCGCGACACTAGAAAAGCGAATTCATATCGATTCAGTGAGACCAATATGACTGCGAGCGAGAAATCAATTCTGCATGCTCTGGAGAACAGCATGTTCATGTTCCCTGAGGTGCCTGGACACTGGGATCTACCGACTTTCCCTGGGCTTCGAGCTCATGCCACACCAGAAGTGTCGCATCTGTTCGGCAATATGGTGGGCGTATCCACTCTGACGCAAGAGAATGTGGACTCCGTCATCGCTCAGGTGCAGGAATTTTTCGCCAAGCGCGGTCACATGGTTGGATGGTGGCTCAATCCATCGTCCACGCCGCTTGATTTGGTTTCTCGGCTAGAGACCGCGGGATTCTCAAGAGTGATCGAACAAGCCGGGCTAGTGCTGACAGACATGCAGCGCGACATACGGTGTAATCCATTGGTGACCGTGCGCAAGGCGACCATCGCGGATCGAGAGAATCTCATTCGCCTGTACACAGTCGCTTATCCCATTCCAGAAAAATTGGCTGCTATTT
>CAMAXY010000080.1 GCA_945862215.1 Singulisphaera sp. GP187
GTGGGATGACCTTGTTGCAATGGAATTGATCCGCGCCATTCCAAGCGGCGGTGCAGCATGAGTTCGCTGGCTTCTGGTACTGGCAATTCATGGGTTGAAGGCGCAAACGATCCTGCAGGAGATTTTCCGCTAGCAAATCTGCCGATAGGTGTTGTTGCAGGCGAAGGTCGTGGACTTCGAATTGGCATTCGCATCGGTGCGTTCATTGTTGATTGTCGTGCGCTTGCAGCAAGCGGACTTCTCAATCGACTTGATCAAACGATCATCGATGCACTTGGTGGTCAATCTCTCAACGCGTATATGGCTTTGGGGCAAAGTGCGTGGCGATCTGCACGCGCAGAATTCACGCGTCTTCTTGCGGAAGGAACAGCGGATTTGCGAGATCATCCGTCGCGCAATTCAATCATGCTTCCAGAGTGGGGAATGACGACGAAAGTTCCTTGTGAGATTGGTGATTACACAGATTTCTATGCCTCTGTTCATCACGCAACAAATGTTGGAAGCATGTTTCGCCCTGATAATCCGCTGCTTCCAAATTGGAAAAACTTGCCGATTGGATATCACGGACGTTCGAGTTCGATGGTTCCAAGCGGCACCCAAATCATTCGCCCAAATGGTCAAACTGTGACACAAGATGAAGGTCCGCCAACATTTGGTCCCACTCGACTGATGGATTATGAAATGGAAGTTGGTGCACTCATCGGCACAGGCAACGTGATCGGCGAACCTATTCGCATCGATCGTGCGATGGATTCTGTCTTTGGTTTGTTGCTCTTGAATGATTGGAGTGCGCGGGATATTCAGAAGTGGGAGTATCAACCTCTTGGTCCATTCGTTGCGAAGAATTTTGCATCGACACTTTCTGGTTGGGTTGTTTCGCTCGACGCACTCGAGCCATATCGAATTCCGATGCCTGCGCGTCCAGTCACTGATCCTCAGCCGCTTCCATATTTGCGTTGGTCAGATGATTTCGTTCTTGATGTCAACTTGGAAGTGCTGATTTCTAGCGCTGGAATGCGGACTTCTGGAATTGCACCAACTCGCATCAGTCTTGGAAATTATCGTGACATGTACTGGTCCATTGCGCAGATGGTCGCACATCACACCAGCGGTGGATGCAATCTGCGCACTGGAGATTTGTTGGCAAGCGGTACGGTCTCTGGTCCGACAGAAGACTCTCGCGGTTGTTTATTGGAACGAACGTGGCGCGGTACGAAACCAATTCAACTTGGCGACGGTACCGAACGAAAGTTCTTGCAAGATGGCGACGAAGTCATAATGCGAGCATGGTGTGAACGAAAAGGGTTGCCTCGAATCGGATTTGGAGAGTGCCGAGGAGTTGTAATGCCAGCGAAACCAATCTGATTTTTTACCAAGACCAGTTTGCAGTTCAGTTTCTGGACTTAGTTTCTAGAAGAGGCTTCGCTCCTCAGATATCCAGCCATCTTGCTGCGGTCGATCGCAATTTTCACTCCAGGCTTGATCTTGAGCGCGTCATTCGTTCCAGCTGGAGTTTCGATCACAAACTGAACACCAGGTCCGCTGGGATATCTCTTGAGGCGAGTTTGATAGTCAAAGTCAGATTCAGTCCTTGCTTGCGGATCTTCTTTTTTCATGGTGTAAACGGAAACCACAGTTCCATCTGGAGCGAGATATGCGATGTCCATATCGATGAGGCAGTTGATCATCCAGAAACTGCGGTCATTTCCAGATGGAAAAATGAAAATCATTCCAGTCTTTGGGGCAATCTCTGTGCGCTTCGAAAGGCCGCGCTGAATGTTCGCGTCATTCGCCGCGACTTCCAAGTCAAAGTTCTCTCCTTGAATGACAACCCGTTCAATGGGCAAGCCGCTCTTTGCTTTCACAGGTGGAGCCTTTCCAGAAGCAGACTTATCGTCCTTCCCATCAGTGCGATTGGCTGCAAACGCAAGACCTCCCATAGCGATCACGACGATTGCGAGAAGTCCAATTCTGATTGCAGTTGATCTTTTCATTTTTCTTCCGCTTTAAAAATTTGGAAAACGCTATGACCAAGTATTGACATTCGACCCACCAGATTTTCCGCCAGTCGCACCTTTGCCGTCCGGCTTGGGATCTGGTGAGTTCTCCCAACTGAGCGGATAGTTCATGTCGTCAAGTTCCAGAGCAGCCTTTGTGGGAAAGAGCGGACGAAATGTGTCGCACATCACCGCAAGTTCGTCAGACTTTGTCGCTCCGATGGAAGCTTCGATCGTTCCAGGATGCGGTCCGTGGGGAATTCCTTGCGGATGAAGTGTGAGTGAAGCGCTCTCGATACCCCGCCTCGCTTTATAATTTCCTTCGACGTAATAAAGCACTTCGTCGGAATCTAAATTCGAGTGGTTATATGGAAGAACAATCGCGAGCGGATGAAAGTCCAACAAACGCGGGCAAAACGAGCAAATTACAAAGTTCCGAGCTTCAAAAGTCTGATGCGTTGGCGGCGGCAAGTGATGCTTTCCCACGATTGGGCTGAAGTCGTCGATATTGAAGATGTATGGGTAATAGCAACCGTCCCAGCCAACAACATCCAGCGGGTGATAGGTGTACATATACGAATGCACCATTCCTCGTGTCTTGATTCGCACTTCAAATTCTCCTCGCTTGTCGAATGTCATTGGCAATTGCGGAATGCGCAAATCGCGTTCGCAATATGGAGCGTGTTCGAGAAACTGTGCTGTTTGCTTCGAGAGATATCTCGGCGGGGGAAGAATGTGCGATCCGTTTACAGATTCGATGAGTAAGAAACGCGGATTGGGTTGGCCATCCGCCGTCGGATCGAAAATCATCTGATAGATGATTCCCTTGGGAATAATGATGTAATCCTTCGCACGAAACTTGAGCGTTCCAAATGTCGTGTGAACTGTTCCAGAACCATGATGCACAAAAATGCATTCGTCGCCAGTGCCGCTCTTAAACCAATAGTTCATTGGCTCTGATGGAACACATACAGACATTTCAACATCTTCATTTCCAAAGAGAACAACGCGGCCAGTGATCGGATCACCTTTGGGTGGCATCGGAGAACTTCGCACATGTCGCATGCGCATGACTTCGCGTTCGACATATTCCGTCTTTGTGGAATAGATCGGCTTCCAGCCAGTCACCTGAGTTGGTGGATGAATGTGATAAAGAGTTGAAGTCGGTCCGACGAAGCCTTCGGTTCCGAAAACTTCTTCGCTGTACAGCGCGCCGTCTGGACGGCGAAACTGAATGTGACGCTTCGGCGGTAGTTGTCCCAATTTCGTGTAAAAAGCCATGCTGCCCTATTGTACGGCTCAGCGAACTTCGCTGAGACGCCAAAGTGAATTTCGTGAACGAATCAACTTTTCAATCTAGACCAGATCGTCAATCGCTTCCGACCATTGTGCATGACGAGCCAGAATGGTTTGTGCTGAACAAACCGATTGGATGGCATTCCGTTGCCGCTCGTGTCACAGACGGCGCGCCGACGATCGAGCAATGGCTGGGAAAATCCGTTCCAGCCCAGCAAGCGTTACCAGAATGTGGGCTTGTCCATCGGCTTGATCTCTCCACCAGCGGATGTCTCTTGGTCGCTCGCACTGCGCAGATGCACCAAACTTTGCGCGATAATTTTTCTGCTGGATTCGGCGGTTGGTCAATTGAGAAAAAATATCTTGCGCTTGCGACGCGTGGCGTGGAATCTCGCGGAGAATTTTCGCTCTGTTTCGCTGGTCGCCACAAAGGTTCTGCAAAGGTCACTGTCAGTGAAGTCGGCCATCGAAATGAGCGGGGGACTTGTCGATGGTGCGTGGTTCGAGCAGGTGCTTCGAATATCGACGCCACCGATCCGCGCGCATTCGACCTCGTTGAAGTGGAAGTTGTTGGCCCCGGCCGGCGTCATCAGATTCGTGCGGGATTCGGTTCGCTCGGGCATCCGTTGGCAGGGGATTCGCTATATCGCGGCACAGAATTGGCAAATGAGTGGAATGAAAATTATGCCGCGCTGCACTCGTGGAAATTAAAGATCACTGGAATTCACGTCGAAAGTCCTCGACCGAGTTGGGCGCAGCAAACTCGGTGAGTCATAGAGTGACCTGACTTCACTGCGGAACAGAGCCAGTTTGAGATTCTGGATGAACGTTGACATCAGGATCAGCGATCGGATCTATCTCAACTGGTTGATCAGGCTGATTATCGATAGGCGTTATTGATTCAGACCATGGCGGAAGTTCCGAAGCAACAAGAATTTTCTCGTCAGGAATTGAAACCAGCAGCAATTTATGTGGCGCCATTGATTGGTCAGCATCGTTCCAAAATGGTAAAGAGAATCGACCGCCTGTTCGGAACTCATCCATTGTCAATTTGCCAGTTCCGGAAAACATCCCGTCATCATTAGCGCAGCTGAAATTTCCCTTGACAACAATTTTGATGGTCTCATCTTGTGGCATTTTGATTTGAATTTCTTCTCCAAAGAGGCTCGTCTCGTTCTGGGTGATTTGACCGAGTGAAAATTGATGCGAAGAATCACCGATATCAATTGAAACAAGTGTGACCGGTTCCGCCCATTCGCATTCTGGAGAACTCCATTCAATCCCTTCAATCTGAACTGACACGCTGGGAACATCAAGAGAATCCAATAATGCAGCGACCTGAACTTGCATTGGAATTCTCATGCCTCTTGTACGGCTGGGATCGAGATACCAGCGTGCGGCAGGGACAATTTGCAGATATGGATCTTTAGAGTGTTGCTGAAGATCCGCATAGAGCATTCGATCCTCGCCAAGAACGACTGCCTTCCACAATTCATCGGAATCAATTGCGAAACGTGGCACAATTATTGCCATTGATTGACTTGCAAAACAATTCCTGAATTCATCTGCAACTTTTGACCATTGTCCATTCGTAGTTGCATCATCAGACAATTGTTTGAAGCGCAGAGAAATCGACTTTGAAAAGTCTTCCTTCAGAGCCTGTACTGCCATGATTTGATCCTCGGATTCTGGTTCGACTGCAAGCAACACTGCCGACGCGTTGGCGATGTGTCCATCTTGAAGCAAAGACGTAAATGAATCGGAATTGTCCAGGTCGTACAAACGCTTTTCGCAAAGTTCTTGCCGTGCAATCGATGCTTCAAGGAGCAGTTGCTGTTCTTCAAGCGCGAGAACTCGAGCACGAATAAGAGAAACAAATTCTTCCGTCGCTGCGTTCACAACGAGAAGTTCGCATTGGGGAGGTTCGCCTTCGGAAAGTTTATTCGCAAACGCAGCCATATCTGAAAGTGTTTCTATTTCCGCAAGCTCAGTCTTTTGATTTGCGATCCACTCAAGTGCTGCATCTCGAACTTCCAGAACAGACAGAATTTCGCTGGCTTTTTCAAGAGATTGAGAATTCAACTGTCTTGCCATGTCGTAGCGTGAATCATCTGGAAACGTGGCATTCTGTAAGGATTCAAGCGTCTGCTTTATCGAATCTCTTGTTGCAGTTTCCAAATCCGAGTTTCCAATTCCGTTCAGCGTCAGTGTCATCTCGATCTGCAATGCGTCACGTGCAGCCAAAAGATCAGTAACAATTTGCAGCTCGGCAGCGATTTTTCGGATTGCGTCTGCAACCTCAGGGGGATTTCTGTCTGTTCCCAAAGGGCTTTCCAAGTGACCATTGGCTGCAAGAAGTTCGTCTTGGGTCTGAGACATTGAGACTCTGAGGAATTTCTGCTGAAGGAGAGCAAGTATTGCATCTTGCATGGCCGTTAAGTTATTTATATCGCCTTGGATTTTTGCACTTAACTCGTTCACCATTTCGTCGGTGAATCCTCCTGCAGTCAAGTGAGGAGGCTGGGCAATATGTAGATCATCAAATTCACCTTGAATTGTCGGGATCGTTCGATCCTCAACGGCGAGAGCCTGTTCAACACTGCTCACTTGTTCCGACCACCATGCGCGGTTTTCAGTTCGTCGCTTCGCAGATTCCATCAAGTCGCTTGCTTCTTCTTGGGCTGTGACCACTTGACCCTCGTCCACAATGCGAACCACAACTTGATCCCACCATGGGGCATCGACTATTTGGCGAATGCGTGAAGAGAGTTCGTTTGCCGCAGCAGTTTCGCCAGTTTCCTCTGGATTTCCTTTGGAACTTTCTGCCCGTTCGCGTGCGGCCATGAGGTCGGAAGTCAGAGTTGCCAAAGCATCTCGATCGACCCAATACGACCAACCAAGCCACCCAATGATTCCAACGAGCAGGGTCCCAACGCAAGCCAAGATGAGAGTCGTTTTTTTACGGGGGGATTTCTTGTTCGAGGAGATTATTTTTTCGGCATCAGCAACGGCATCTTCGTATTCGCGAGACGCAACAACTTCTTCTTCATCTATACCGTCTATGCCATCCTCGCCATCTATGCCATCAATGATTGGCATCTCCTCCTCGGGCAATCCGTCGAAAGGGTCTCCAATGTTTTCGTCATTTTTTTTGGGGTCGCTCATTTTTAATTTCGAATTGGAAATTCAATAATTCAAAGGTTGCCTCGACGTTCTTGTTCAGTTTCAAGTGCTTCAAAGAGCGCCTTGAAATTTCCTTTGCCAAAGGATTGGCTCCCTCGTCTGCAAATGACCTCGAAGAAAAGTGTGGGGCGATCTTGCAGTGGCTTCGTGAATAGTTGCAAGAGATAACCCTCAT
>CAMAXY010000081.1 GCA_945862215.1 Singulisphaera sp. GP187
CTGACAGTCAAGGAACTCTATATATGTCTCAAGATGCAAACTCAATTTCTGCGGTCCCAACAGATGATCCCGAATCAGGATCGACCTGGGTGGTCACATTGTCGGCAATCATCATTCTCTCTGCGTTGGTGATCGCCACGTGTGTTTTCTATTTCAAGTTTGAAGACAAAGAAATTGATGTGAAGGTTATTGCTCCCCCAGATCTTTGGAAGACACAGTTGAAGAATGAGCAGCTTGCTCAACTTGATGTCTATCAAAAGTATTCAGTGACTGCCCCTGACGGCAGTGCAGAACCGCGCATCCGAATCCCAGTCACGAAGGCGATGGAATTTGTGATTGCGGATGCAAAGAACCCACCGAAGATTGTTGTTGCTACGCCCGTTCCAGCGCCAACCTCCACAGGTACAGACAAGAAGTGAATCTCAAAGCGTCCATCCTTTCTCTGATCGCAGCGACCGTCCTCACGGTCGGCATGACGAACAGCGCAAACGCACAAGCGTCGATTGCACCATTCGCGCCAGGCGAAGGTCCGGTTCTTGCTGATGGAGTTGCAAAGGAAATGGAGGGTGTCGACATCCTCGAACACCTCGGCGACACGATTCCGCTGGCCACAGTTCTGATTGGCGACGATGGTAAAGAAACAACGCTTGGAGCGATTCTCGCATCTGGCAAGCCTGTCATGTTGCACATGGGTTATTACAAATGCCCAATGCTTTGCACGCTTGTGCTCAATGAAGCGATTCGATCACTTTCGAAAGTTGATCTTTCAATAGGAAAAGATTTCGATCTCGTTTCTATTTCGATCAACCCCAAGGAAAGCAACGAACTCGCCCACGCAAAGAAGATGGGATATATGGCCGAATACGGCCGCGCGGGTTCTGATCAGGGCGCTCGTTTTCTGACCGCACCTCAAACTGCCGAAGGCGCGAAAGCTCCCGCTGCAATCGCAGAATCAGTTGGCTTTCAATACAAAGAACTTCCCAGTGGTGAATATTCGCATCCTGCAATGCTGGCGATGATCGCATCAGATGGTCGCATTGTTCGATATCTCTATGGAGTGAAGTTCGACCCCACAACGATGCGCATGGCGATCGTTGAAGCTGGCGAAGGGAAAATTGGAACGCCGCTCGATCGATTTATTCTTTGGTGTCATCAATATGACCCTGCAAGTCAGGGGTATGTCGTTTTTGCAATGCGCTTGATGAAAATAGGCGGAGCAATCACGGTTGTTGTTATCGCCACTGGACTCATTTATATGTTCCGTCGCGGAGCTCGTACCGCTCAACTCGCCCCTTCCTCTCGGCTCGCCTAGAATTTTACCCATGCTTTCCACACTCACCTCTATTTTCATTGCAACTGCGAGCGTGCAAGCCGCTCCGCCGGTCGTTACGCCAGCAGATTTCTGGCTTCCAATTGGAGCATCAGTGCAAGCGCACAATGTTGACTTGATGTTCAACATCATCAATTATATTTGCTATTTCTTCTTTGTTGTCGTGCTCGCAATGATGGTTTGGTTCGTGATCAAGTATCGCGCCAAGCCTGGGACACGCATCCGTACAGATGGAATGACCCATCACACAGTCCTCGAATTATCTTGGTCCGTTATTCCGCTGCTGATCTGCATTGCAATTTTCTTTTTCGGATTTACTGGCTATGTCGATCTGATCACGCCGCCAAAGAATTCTTTCGATGTGAATGTCACTGCGTTTAAGTGGGGATGGCAATTCAAGTACCCAAATGGTGCCCAGTCCGACAATCTCGTTGTGCCAAGCAATCGCCCAGTGCGATTGGTCATGCGCTCAAACGATGTGCTTCACTGCTGCTTCATCCCAGCATTCAGAGTGAAAAAGGACATTGTTCCTGGGCGATATTCAACGCTTTGGTTTCAGTGCGATATTCCAACTGGAATCGAAGAGAAGAATGGATATCACCTTTTCTGCACGGAGTATTGCGGAACAGGTCATTCCAATATGAATCGCAGAGTCATGGTGCTACCGCAAGCAGAGTTTGATGAGTGGTTGGTCAAGCAGGCGCAGTGGCTTGATGAAATTCCAGACGACGAGTTGTATTTCAAGGCAGGTCCAAAGATTTATGCCCGCTGCCAACAATGTCATTCCCTTGATGGAACGGTCGGCCTTGGACCTTCATGGCAGGGCGTCTGGACTCGACTGACCTCCCCCGGCGGAGCGCGATTCAGTGATGGCAAGAGTTATGCCGACATCATCGGGCCCGGCAAGGAATATGCGACACCAGAGGATTATATTCGCGACTCGATTTACAACCCAGGAAAGCATCTTGTCGCAACATACGGAAATGTCATGCCAACTTTCAAGGGTCAGTTGACTGACCGTGGCGTTGATTCAGTGATCGGAATGATGAAGCATCTTGATGAGTTCGATGCCAAGGGTGCATGGACAAAAACATTGCCACCTGCAGCAGCGAAGACCGAAAGCAAATCAGAACAGAAGTAAGAAATTCAAGGAAGTCCACAGAGGTTTTTTATGACAACGATCGTTACACCAAGACCAGAATTGCTCGACACGTCGGTCCGCCCCGACAACTATCTCACGTACACGCGTGGATTCCTTTCGTGGGCACTCACTCTCGATCACAAGCGCATTGGCGTGATGTACATGTCCGCCGTGCTCGCGTCATTCTTTGTTGGTGGAGTCTTTGCTCTTCTGCTTCGCACAGAACTGCTCACTCCAGGCCGCACGATTGTCAGTGCAGATACATACAACCAATTTTTCACCCTGCACGGAGCGATCATGGTCTTCTTGGTGATCATTCCAAGCATTCCAGCCGCACTTGGAAACTTCATCTTGCCAATCATGCTTGGCGCGAAAGATGTTGCCTTCCCCAAGTTGAATCTCTTTTCGTTCTATCTCTGGATTGGCGGCGCGCTTTTCACGTTGTATTCGCTTGCGGCTGGCGGCTTCGATACTGGTTGGACTTTTTACACCCCGTATTCAACAACGACCACTACAGGCGGAGTGATCCCAGTTCTGACTGGTGTTTTTATTCTTGGATTCTCATCCATCTTCACCGGTCTGAATTTCATCGTGACGGTGCACAAGCTTCGACCGCCGGGAATGACGTGGTTCCGAATGCCTCTTTTCTTGTGGGCGCTTTATGCAACGGCGATCATTCAGGTTCTTGCAACTCCAGTGCTCGCAATCACTGTTTGTCTGCTGATTGTTGAACGAACGATGAACATCGGAATTTTCAATCCATCAATGGGTGGAGATCCGGTTCTCTATCAGCATTTCTTCTGGTTCTATAGCCATCCTGCTGTTTACATCATGATTGTTCCAGCGATGGGAATCATCAGCGAGATTATTTCAGTCCATGGACATCGTCAGATCTTCGGATATCGGTTCATCGCATTCTCGTCGATCGCCATTGCAATGTTCTCCTTTATCGTCTGGGGACATCACATGTTTGTCTCAGGCCAGAGCGGTCTGATGAACACGATCTTCTCATTGATTTCATTCAGCGTGGCCATTCCATCCGCGGTGAAAACATTCAATTGGACTATGACGCTTTACAAAGGGACGATCAGTTTGACTGCACCGATGATGTATGGGCTTTCATTCATCTTCCTTTTTACAATTGGTGGATTGACTGGAATCCATTTGGCGACACTCAATACCGACGTGCACTTGCATGACACCTATTTTGTCGTCGCGCATTTCCACTATGTCATGATGGGGTCTGCGCTGATTGGAATGATCGGCGGACTGCATCATTGGTGGCCGAAAATGACTGGTCGGATGTACAACGAGAAAGCTGCGATCGCCGCATGCATCATTATTTTTATCGGATTCAACGTCACCTTCTTCACGCAGTTCATGCTTGGAAGTCAAGGAATGCCACGTCGGTACTACGACTATCAGCCAGAGTTTCAGATCTATCACGTGATCTCTACGATCGGTGCATACATCATGGCATGCGGCTTCTTCCTCTGCGCAGCATGCTTCGTGCAGAGTTTGCTTGGTGGCAAGAAAGCACCAGCAAATCCATGGGGCGGACGCAGTTTGGAATGGCAGTGCACTTCCCCTCCTCCGCATGACAATTTTAGTTCCCCACCAACCGTTGGCAATTGTTACGACTTCTCGATGCTGCGCTGGGACGAGAAGGAGCAGGGCTATGTGGTCGACAAGGAATTAGAAGCGCTCGCAATCGCAGCTGAAGCTCGAGGACATTCATGAGTTCCGCAAGTGCTGAACATGAAGGTCATGCAGATCATGCAGGTCATGCAGACGGTCATGGTCATGGATCTGCGGAACATGAGAAGTATCCATTTCTCGCGCACCATTTCGAGACTCCTGCGCAGCAATTCGATAGCGCGAAGCTTGGAATGTGGCTCTTTCTTGCGACCGAAGTTCTTTTCTTTGGCGCGCTCTTTGTTGCATACGCAGTTCTGCGAAGTCGATTTCCAGAAGTCTTCTCTTATGGAAGTCACTATCTCGACACGGTGATGGGTGGAATCAACACGTGTGTGTTGATTCTGTCCAGTCTTACGATGGCGCTCGGTGTGTATTTCGCTCAGCGTGGCAAGCGAATCGCGCTGCTCATTTGTCTTTGGTTGACGATGGCAGGTGCTGCAGGATTTTTGGTCATCAAGTATTTCGAGTACTCGCACAAGATCCACGAAAATTTGGTTTGGGGACCTGGATTTTACATTCCTCCTCACGATGCAATGGGAGAGGAGGAATCAGTTGCTCTCGCTCACGCTCCAGCTCCTGCGCCTGCAGCAGTTCCTGCTCCAATCAATTCCGCGCCATCGGCAGTCCCAATGATTGGCGCGCATCCAGCTGTTGATGCATCCGTCGTGAAGCCAGCATCGATGGGTCCGCTGGGACTCGGAGCAGGCGCGGTCAATCACGCTTCAGCTGTCACGCACGACATCATTCCTGATCAGCTTCCATCTGCACATCTTGAAGACGCAAAGATGCCGCCCAATACTCATTTATTCTTCGCAATCTATTACGCAATGACCGGCTTGCACGGATTCCACGTCATTGTCGGAATGGTTGTGATTGGAATGCTGATCTATCGCGCGACACGCGGAGATTTCGGGCCGAACTATTTCACCCCAGTCGATTTGGTCGGTCTGTACTGGCACATCGTAGATCTTGTTTGGATCTTCCTCTTTCCGCTTTTCTATCTCATTCATTAATTCGACTCTCGGCGACAACACATGACGCAATCAAATTCAAATACAGCCCATGCAGACCATCCTTTGGTTGGTCATCTTGTCCCAGTTTCGACTCTGCTCGCCACTGCATCCGCGCTCTTAGTCTTGACCGTCATCACCGTTGCGGTGCGATACATCGACATAGGCGAATTCAATCTGTGGGTTGCTATTGGAATTGCAGTGGTGAAGGCTGGGCTCGTCGCGAGTTTCTTCATGCATCTTCGCTGGGATCGACCTTTCAATTTATTGGTCTTCATCGGCTGCATGTTGTTCGTAGTGCTGATGATGGCTTTCTGCGTTCTGGATACAAGTCAGTATCGGTCAGTCCAGTACACAGGAAATCCGCCAGTTGCACAGGAAACCCTTGACGCCAACGCGCCAGGAGCGCCCGTTGCACGATTCAAGCTTGGTATGAATCCGTAAGGAAACCACCTGAAACGCCGAGCCTCACTGCTCGGTCTGATTGGAGCAGCCATAATCACTCTCCCAAAGAGAGACCCATTTGATGATTCGGTCCGCAGTGATCGAGCCGCACGCATGGGCATGTGGATTTTCATCATTGTTGTTGCGATGGTCTTTGCAGCAACAATACTTGGATACATCGTTGTTCGACTGAATCCGCATATGCAAGTCCCATGGCGTTCGTCATCCGACGCAAGTTTGCCATACACGCTGCTCGTCAGCACGCTTGTTCTGTTTGCATCGAGCGCAACACTGCATCAATGCCTCAAGTGTGCGAAGCGCGATGACATCAAGGGTTGTGCACGATTTGCAAGCGTGACATATTTGCTTGGGTTTCTATTCGTTTTGCTGCAGGGCGAGGCCTGGTGGTCGATGTGGATGCGGCATGTCAACATCGACGCAAACTTGTATGCATGGACCTTCTATGTTCTGACTGCACTGCATGTGCTGCACATCATCGGCGGTTTGTTTGCGCTAGGAGTTGTCACGCGAAATGCAAGTGAAGGGCTCTATGACGCAGCAAGACATAACGGAATTGTGTTGTGT
>CAMAXY010000082.1 GCA_945862215.1 Singulisphaera sp. GP187
GGATCGTCTTCCAGAACAGATCACGATGCATTATTTCAGCCACCGACCTGGACTTTCTATGTTCGTCCTTGGACTTTTCAGCGGTGTTGCCAAGATGTATGACACTCCAGCAACTACAACGCAAACGAAATTTAAGGACAAAGGCGACGACCACGATGAATTCATTGTGCGCTGGGGCGATGCGATGAAAGTATGACTTCGACAGCGACGATTATTAATCACGAGCAGTTTCGAAAGCTCTTCCCATTTTATTTCCTGCTCGATCAGGATTTGAATCTCTTGGAAATTGGTCCTGTCTTGGCTCGAATCGCCGTTGAAATGGTGCCGGGAAGCATGCTCACGGATCATTTCAAACTCTCTCGCTTCGGGCAGAACGTTCTCGACGAAGAATTCCTGAAACGGCAGTTGGGATCACTGATCGTTTTCGAATCGGTCAATAGCGATCCGGCTTTATTTCTTCGAATGCAGGTACTGTTGCTCGAAAATCCAGTACGGTATTTATTTGTCGGGTCACCTTGGTTAAGGGATGCTGGAGAAATGAAGAGGTTGGGAATTGTTTTACCTGATTTTCCTCTTCACGATTCGACAGTTGATTTATTGCAACTGAATCAGACCACAAACGTCTCGCTGCGCGATGCGAAGGAACTGAACATCACACTGGAGCGCCGCGTCGCGGATCGGACTTCGGAGCTGTCGCTTGCGAACGCGGAGCTCTCGAGAGTCATGCGATCAAAGGATGACTTTCTGTCGACAATGAGTCACGAACTTCGCACCCCACTCAACGCAATTCTTGGGCTCTCCGAATCCCTCAGCGAAAACATTTATGGCGAACTGAACGAGAAACAAGCAAGATCAATCGAGACGATTGCGGAGAGTGGCCACCATCTTTTGTCTCTCATTAATGATCTGCTTGATATCGCAAAAATAGGTGCTGGCAAGATGGATCTCGATATGTCGAGTGCCAATGTTGAAGATGCGTGCAAGTCGAGCATGCGCTTCATCTCTGGACTTGCTTCAAAGAAGAAAATATCTGTTTCCTTGACGATTGATCCAAGCGCAGCGACGATTCATGCAGACCAACGACGGCTGAAACAAATACTGGTCAATCTCCTTTCGAATGCAGTGAAATTTACGAATGATGGAGGCCATGTTGCTCTTCAAACGAAAGGTGATCGAGAACGAAATGCTTTGGACATCTCGATTATTGACAACGGGATTGGCATCTCAACGATCGACCTCGAGCGACTTTTCCGACCATTCACGCAGTTGGATTCCAAACTTTCTCGTCAATATTCCGGGACCGGGTTGGGGCTCTCGCTTGTCTTGCGGCTTACAGAACTTCATGGCGGATCAGTCGAAGTGAAGAGCGAACTTGGCAAGGGCAGTTGTTTTACAGTCTCGTTGCCATGGAACGAATCAAAAACGGAGTTGTCACACGAACATTCTGTCAAGAATCGGGCCAAGGCAACTTCGAATGACGCCACGATGGGACCTTTGATTCTCATCGCAGACGATAACGAGATAAATTTGAGCACAGTCTGCGACTATTTGCTGGCTCATGGTTTTCGAGTCATTCAAGCGCGAAATGGGCTCGAGGCTGTCCAAGCGGTCCGCAACCACAATCCTGAACTTGTGTTGATGGATATTCAGATGCCAGTGATGGATGGTATTGATGCCATCAAGTCTCTTCGTGCGGACCGATCATTCGTATCTATACCCATTCTGGCGCTGACATCTCGGGCGATGATTGGCGATCAAGATAGATGCATAGAAGCAGGTGCCGATGAGTATCTCAGTAAGCCTGTCCACTTGAAGCAACTTGTGAAGATTATTCTTTCGCGCTTGAGTGGCGCCAAGCCTCGATAAGTTCGAATTGAATATGAACGAAATCACCAACATCTTGATCGTCGATGACAATGCGGCGAATCGCGACACGCTTGAAGCTATGTTGACTGGACTGGGGCACGAGCTTCGATTTGCGCAGAGCGGTGAAGAAGCTCTGCGCCAAGCCTTCCAACTTCCTCCAGATCTGATCTTGCTTGATGTCAACATGCCAGGAATGGACGGATTTGAAGTCTGCGAAAAACTTCGCGCGGATTCGAAACTTTCGAGTGTGCCCATTGTGATCACCACATCTCTTGATGACAAAGCGTCGAAACTCAAAGGTATAAATGTTGGCGCTGATGATTTCATAACCAAGCCCATCGATGGAATGGAGCTTCGGGCACGTGTCAAAATGATTCTTCGGTTGAATCGATATCGCAAATCTTTGCAACAGCAGGATGAAATCCAGCGCGCTCACAACGAATTGCAGGATGCGTATGAAGAGACACTCAAAAGTTTGGTCCGAGCGCTTGACGCGCGTGATCATGAAACTGAACTTCACTCAAGAAGGGTCACGCTTTTGACTAAAACTGTTGCGCGGTCAGCGGGGATTGCGGATCAGGACGTAGAAGATGTTCGCCGTGGTGCTCTCTTGCACGACATCGGAAAAATTGCTGTCCCAGATCACATCCTCCTAAAGCCTGGCCCGCTCACAGATGCGGAATGGGTCATCATGCGCACGCATCCGAAGGCGGCGTATGACATACTCAAGCCGATCAAACATCTCGCCAACTCTCTTGATATTCCATATTGCCACCATGAAAGATGGGATGGGGCGGGATATCCGCGCGGACTGAAAGGCGATGCGATTCCGCTTTCCGCGCGAATCTTTGCGATCATTGATGTCTGGGATGCACTCTTATCAGATCGGCCATATCGCAAAGCCTGGGAGCGCGAAAAAGTAATTGAGCACATCCAAGAAAATTCTGGGAAGCACTTTGATCCTGTCTTGGCCGATCTCTTTCTGAAAATGATGTCTCAACCTAATTAAAGATCTCGATCAGAAAAGATGTGCCTTGCATTACTTTGGCTTGTTGGTATTTGCGATTGCGATCACTTTTGCCGAGTCGCCCGACCCTTGAAAAACAGCGAGAAACGGTGCGGGATCCGCAGGAAGAGTATTGAATGCGATGCTTTGTCCCATCGTCAAATTGCATGTGACAATCGTCAGATCTCCGCAGCGTGTGGTGCGTGCATCGGCGATGATTGGCGGTTGTGTTTTCGCCATTGATGCACCCTTAACCATATCTGCGCGAACTTTCTGACCCTTGAAGTTCACGACTTGCATTCCATCAGCAAGCATCGCGTCGAATGCAGCCATGTTTTTGGTCTGCTGTGCAGCCAGGAACTTTGTGAGCATTGCAGAGCCTTCGGCATTCAGCGCCGCATCACCGGCGAATACTGGAGCACTTGGCGCAGGTCGAGCTTCGGGCATATGCAGTGATCCCCATGCTGCCATCTGCCAAGAACCGTTGACAATTTGCCAGACACCAATTCGTGGCGCTGCACTTGATGGAAGATTCTTGCCGTCGACCGATTGATTGACCGCCAAGAGGCAAGTTGCCACCAACGCATCACCGACTCGCGTGGCAATGACATCGGTCGCCTTGCTTGGCGACTTTGAAGCAAGCCCTTTGATTTTCTCCAATGACTGAGTCAAATCTGCGCTGCCTTGAAAATCGATCAACTGCATATTTGGTTGCATGGACTGAGAGATTCCGGCTGGATCATTCGCAGCAATCTTTGCAAACCAACCATTGATCAGCGTCGAGGCGAGCGCCGTCAGGCCAGCTTGGTCTGTTGGCCACGCGGCTGCAGTTGCTGGCGCTGCTGGGGCGACTGGTGCCTGCGCAAATATCTGTGCAGCAAGAACGAACGGAGCGATGAACGATAATGAAGAGAGTTTCATAATTTTCCTTTGAATGATTGAACTATCAAATTGCTATAAAAAAATTCTGCGGGATTGATTGGGCTGCGATCTTAACTGCGAATTCCTTTATCACGGTGCACTTTCACTTTGCGCCCGCGAAGTGTCGCGCCTCGGAGCGCTTCGATCACGTGATCAACATCGCCTTCGGGAAGTTCGACAATCGAAAAAGCTTCTGCAATTTCGATATCGCCGATGCCGCGTGGATTGACTTGCGCTTCATTGGCGATTGCGCCCACGATGTCTGCTGGACGAATTCCCATCCTTGTTCCCCCTGAAATATAAATTCGCACCATATCGCGCGGATTACTCTCGCGGCCGCGCTCGCCACCACCATCACCACCGCGAGCACCACCGCGGTCACCATTGGAACCGCCACGCGCACCCGCGCCAGGAGGTCCACTGTTGTTGTCCCAAGTTCGTGCCTTTTTCCCAGTTCCTTTGCCTTCGAATGCACGCGGAGCAAAATCTTTTCGAGGACCACCACGCGCTGAAGATTGCGGCCGAGAGAAACTTTCGATCGCAGGAATATGCACATCATCTTCGTTTGCACTTTCGCCAGCAGTCGCTTCATGCGCCATCCGCACAGCAGCGGCTGCAATTTCCATGGGATCAAATTCTGCGGCGAGCGTCTCGACAACGACGCGGAATCCTTCCAGTTCTCCTGCGAGGAGAATCTCTCGAATCGCGCCCTTGGTGATATCCAATCGACGTGCTTTCACATCCAGTGGAGTTGGAACTGTCGAGACACCGATCTTCTGCTTGGTCATCGATTCGATATTGCGCAGAAGTCGAAGTTCGCGCGGTTCGGCGAGAGTGATTGCCACTCCCTCGCGGCCTGCACGACCTGTGCGACCAATGCGATGCACATACGAATCAGGTGATGCTGGCACATCAAAGTTGACGACATGGGTCAAGTGATCGATGTCGATTCCACGCGCTGCAACATCGGTCGCAACAACCAAATCCACCATTGCGCCTCGCGCTTTTTTCATGACGCGGTCGCGCTCGACCTGCGACATCCCACCGTGCAGAGCTTCCACTCGATATCCACGACCGACGAGTCGATCAGCGAGTTCGTCGACTTCGATACGCGTGCGACAGAAAATCAAAGCAAGCTTTGGCGATTCCAAATCGAGAACGCGCCCAAGCGCTGCGATCTTGTGAGATCGCGGAACGATGTATGCAGTCTGGCGCACTTTAGGCATCGAGCCTTTCGTGCCTTTGTCGCGCGGAATCAGAATGCGCGCAGGATTTTTGAGGTGTCGTTCCGCAATGGAAGCGATGCGCGGCGGAAGCGTGGCGGAAAAAAGCGCAGTCTGCCGCACCTTGGGAGTTGCTTCCATAATGAGTTCGAGATCTTCTGCAAATCCCATATCGAGCATTTCATCTGCTTCATCAAGCACGAGTGTTTGCAGACCGCTCAGGTCGAGCGTCTCTCGGCGCAAATGATCCAGCGCACGACCCGGAGTTGCGACGACAATGTGTGCGCCACGATCGAGCGCAACAATCTGTCTGCGAAATTCTTGGCCGCCATAAATTGGAACGACAGAAGTTCCAAAACCTTTGCTGTATTTGTGAAACGCTTCGGAGACTTGCACCGCAAGTTCGCGCGTGGGGACTAAGACCAAAGCGAATGGCTTATTCGCAACCGGCTTCGTTCGACCAATACGCTGCAAGATTGGCAGAGCAAATGCAGCAGTTTTCCCTGTACCGGTCGCCGCTTGACCAAGCAAATCTCGGCCTTCCATCAACGGTGCGATCGCCGCTTTCTGAATTGGTGTTGGCTCTTCATATCCAAGAGCGGTCAATTGCGAGAGCAATTCTTTCCCCATACCGAGATCTGCGAATGTTTCCTTCATTATCGGAGGTTACCGTTCATGACGAAAAGCATCTCGATGAGCTACTTGATTGAGATTGTGAAGCAAATTATAAAATGTGTCACGTTGAAAACGTGAATCATTCAGAAAACGAAAGATAAACGAACGGTCAACAACCATGCGCCAGGAATATTCGACGCCTCAACGGGACTCGGCTGGCTGATGTATTGAATATCTGGTTGGACTGCAAACCAAGGGGTGATTTGCACGACATAGAAACCTTCCAGAATTGCTTCGGAAGAACCAGGCGACGTGGACAGTGTTTCATTACTGCTGAATTGCGTAAACGCCCAGAGAAAACCGAGGGTGTCATTTGGCCGCGATTCGATCACGCCCTGCCACTGCGAACCCAGCATCATCCCCCACTGCGAT
>CAMAXY010000083.1 GCA_945862215.1 Singulisphaera sp. GP187
TTCGCGCAATTTCGAATCGTGACATTTTGCAGACAAAGTGGCACGATTATTACCTTGACGAAAATGGCGAGTTCGTAGTCGAGGATGCCATCGACGATCTTGTCGATGAAATATCTTCTGGTCATCGCCGCGGAACTCAGTTCTTCGCACTGTATTGGTCTGCACACTCTGCAGGTGATGTTCCAATTTTGCTCAATACAATCGCTTCGACCTATCTCGATGTGTTGCAAGGGGAAAGCGACAAAAAATTCAACGGGATCAAATCTGTCTTCTTGAAGCGCCAAGAGGACCTTGATCGCCAGATCGATGCTACGAAGGCGACTATCCGTAAATTTATCACTGATGAAAACATTCCGTCATTTGAAGAAGATTCACAACAATCGCAGCAGGGTCTTCAAGAACTACAAAGAATGATCGCTGAAACTTCCATGGATCTCTCTTTAATTAAGTCGCAGCGCGTGCAAATTGATGCAAAGTTACAAGGTCGCCTCGAAGCATCTCAGGATGACATCCGAAAGGCTGAAGCGGATCCTTCCGTCATGCAACTGAGTCGCGATATCAATGATCTATCGATCAGCATCCAAAGCAAGAAGTCTCGGTTTGGTGCAATGCATCCAGAAGTTCGTTCTGGGGAGCAGAACCTAGAGTCTGCAATTGGCCAAAAAGAAAAAGTCCTTGCCGATATTGTCAGGAGAGATCTCAACGGACAATTCAAAACAGTCTCCGATCGCCAAGGTGGATTGGAAGATCTTTTGAAGAAGCAGACAACCGATTTTGAGACTGAACGAAAGCGGGTCGAAGAGTTGGCGTCTCGTATTGCAGAACTCGAGTCGATGAAAGACCGACAGGTCCGAATGCAAGAAGAACGAGGGACGATTGCAAAAACCATCGGCGAACTCGATCTTGCACGAGCTCGAGCTGATTCGATTCCCGTTGAGATTGCGCAGAAATCTTTAACGCCACGAGAAATCGCATTCCCGAATTGGAAGGTCGTACTCCCAGGAGTATGGATCTCAATTCTCGCCCTGGGAATCAGCATAATTTTTTTACGAGAGTTTCTCGACCAAAGAGTTCGATTCGCCAGCGAGCTTGCTGGATTGGCAAACGGGAAAATTTTAGGCGTGATTCCAGATTTGGCTGACGATGAATCAAAGCCAAGCAAAGTGGACTTCGTCGTGCGCGAATCTCCGCAGTCGATCTTGGCGGAGAATTATCGCCAAGTTGCGACCAATTTGCTGAAAGCATTTTCAGATGATGCTGGCGGAGTTGTTGGAATCTTCTCTGCGATGCCTGCATCCGGAGTGACCACCATCATCACCAATCTCGCATCAAGTGTGAAGGTTGTTGGCAAGCGGGTGTTGGTGATTGATACGAATTTCAGAAAGCCTGGACTGGCTCTCATGTTCGGCGTCTCGGAAGATGCGCCAGGCCTGAGTGACATACTCTCAAGGAATGCAGAATTCAACAATGTGATTCAGACATCTGCATATGGCATTGATGTCATCAATGCGGGGCAAGGTCGAATGATCGAACTCCTCAACACATCCAAGATGTCAGAAGTGATGGATATGGCGCGCCAAAAATATGACATCACTTTCCTCGATACTGCTCCAGCCGGCATTGCAGCTGAAGCGATTGTCGTGGCCAATCGAGTCGATGCTTCGATCCTTGTTGTTCGTGCGATGCGCGACCAACGAGGACTTATCACTCGACTTGTCGGACAACTTTCAGCTCAAAAAGGCAAGTTTGTTGGCGCAATTCTGAATCGTCCCGAGCAAACAGCTGGTGGTTATTACCGCAAGAATGCACAAGTGATGGTCGGCTATGGAGCATTGCCTTCCAAAGCGACTCCTGCATCGGGAACGACCTGACATTATGTCTCCTCAGGACCTACTGACAAAGTTTGAAGAGTTTTCACCAGCGGTTATCCCTTTGAACAAATTCTTTGTTGATGCTGTTGAAATGATGAATGTTTTTGCTCCCGTGTTCATCACAGGATTTCTCATCACGCTTGCTGCGACTCCAGTTGTTCGACAGTTGGCTTTCATCGTTGGTGTCATTGACACTCCTGATGCGCATCGCAAACATCACAAAGCACCAGTGGCATATCTCGGTGGAGTTGCCGTCTTCATCGGTTTTATGTCAGCGATGTTCGTTGGTTCTGTCGCTCTCGATGGCGAATCTGCAGATCTTGCTCCAGTGCCCATTTCAATTCTTGTCGGAGCAACCGCAATTGCTTTGACTGGCCTTGCGGACGATATTTGGAAGTGGGACGCTCGATTGAAAATCGCCGGTCAACTTGTGGCAGCTGCCGCATTGGCGTATTCCGATATTGGAATTGGCGCAGTCACTGGTTTTCTTCAGCCAATCTTAGGGCCTTCCAATCAAGAACTCTTCCATGTGGGTTCCACAGTCATTCTCAACGCAACACTTTATTATTGGGTGGGAACTGCATTCTTGGGATTTGTCATCATCGGCGGATGCAATGCAGCCAATTTGATTGATGGGCTTGATGGTCTGCTCACTGGCACAACTGCAATCATGTCTTCTGGATTCCTTGCAATCAGCTTGCTGCTGGCGTCGACAGTGGTGATTGAAAATCCATCGACGAGTTTTGTTGGAGTTCGTGTCGCATTATCACTTGCACTTCTTGGAACTATGCTCGGCTTTCTTCCGTGGAACTTCAACCCCGCAGTGATTTTTCTGGGAGATTGCGGGAGTTTGCTGATTGGTTATCTCTGTGTCACAACAATCTTGCTCTTCGGCGAGCAAGGACTGCCAAGCCTCGTGGTCGCTGGCTTCATTATCTTTGGATTACCAATCACCGATACGACTCTTGCAATCATCCGACGCAAGGTCGCGGGCGTGCCAATGAGCACTCCTGATGCACAACACATTCATCATCAGATCAAACGACTCTTTGGATCAGTCAAGAAATCAGTTTTCGCACTCTATGGCATCACATTCATCTTTACGGTGATCGGAGTCGCAATCGCATCCGTGTTGCTCTTGACGGGAACGCGCGTCTTGGTTGTCTACTCCATCGGAATCGCTTTCTTCGGATTTGTCATAGCTGTTGCAGTCAAGATCGCCTTGATTCAACGGGCTCAGTCCGAACTTGCTGATCAAGAATTGCAATTTGCCAAGTCAAGCGTTTCTGCAAGGCCGATTTCGGCTACGAGTCCAGTCACGAGTTCGGATCAATCGGCGTGAGTGGCAGCGACTCCGGTCATATCCCAGTTCTTTTGAACGATGTTCTGCAGTCGATTGCTCCCAAGCGTGGAGATTGCTTTGTCGACGCAACGGCTGGACGCGGAGGACACGCCAGTGCGATCGCTGCGGCAATCAATCCTGGTCGTATTCTTCTCTTGGATCGCGACAAAGAAAATCTCGCGTATGCCGAATCATGTGTTCGGGCGGCGGCGCCCGATTCGCAGGTCGATGCGATCCACAGTGATTTTCGCAATATCGCTGAAATCGCTAAAAAGCAGGGGATTTGTGCCAATATTTTTCTGGCAGATCTTGGTATCTCAAGCAACCAACTCGATCAAGCAGAACGCGGCTTCGGATTTCAGAAAGATGGACCCCTTGATATGCGGCTCGATCGTTCGTCTCCATACTCTGCTGCGGACATCGTCCGTGATCTTTCAGAGTCCGATATTGCTGACATGATTTTCAATCTTGGCGAAGATCCATTCGCAAGATTGATTGCGCGTAAAATTGCACAAAGTCGAGCGCAAGCGCCGATTGTTACAACGGCGCATTTGGCTCGACTTGTGCGCGAGGCATATGGCTCGCGCGCCCGTGATTCCAGACTGCACCCTGCTACTCGGACCTTCATGGCATTCAGGATCGCGGTCAACGACGAACTGAAAGCTTTGGAAGATCTTCTGAAGTCGATCGCTTCGGCGATTCGCTCCACGAGTATTGGGTGGCTTTCTTCCGAAGCGCGGGTTGCGGTAATTTCCTTCCATTCTTTGGAGGACCGTCAAGTCAAGCGAACATTCGTCAACCTTGCGGACGAAGGACTCGTTCACAGGGTGAATCGCAAGCCATTGATCGCCGGTGATTCTGAAATCGCCGACAATTCAAGGGCAAGATCAGCAAAGCTTCGGACAGTTAGTCGCATCGCTCAACAATAATTTGCTCGCTCAATCGCTTGACAATCTCACCCAAGCCAACAATTTCACTTCAGACAACAATTTCACTTCAGCCAACAATTTCACTTCAGCCAACAATTTCACTTCAGCCAACAAGGACGTTGCAACAATGACACGTGAACACAAACTCGCCGTCGTACTCGGATTCGGTCTCCTCCTCTTCGTAGGAATTCTTGTCTCCGATCATTTTTCCGCTTCGCAGCGGCGCACACCAGCAGACCTTGCTGCCAACACAATTCGCGAAGTTCGGCCTGCTCCACCCGTTTCAATTCAAACGATTCAGGTCAACAATAGGGTCGGCATGAATGCTGGCGGAGGACAAACTGCAAATGGACAAATGCTTGCAAGTGGAGACACGGTCGCCCCTCCAGCAGGTTTGATTCCAGCGCCTGCTCCGCTTGCTGCGGTGGTCGGAGTCCCTGCGGAGCTTTACACACTCAAGGATGGTGAGACACTTTATAAAATCTGCCAGACGAAATATGGAAATGGCAATCTCTGGAAGGAATTGGCAGATTTCAACAAGTCGACAATTTCAAATCCCACGAAACTCCGAAAAGGGACAACAATTCGTTTGCCATCAGCCAATGTGCTTCGAGGAGAATCGACTCCAGTCGCAGTTGCAACTGTCTTGCCTGCGCCTCAAATGCTGACGCTGACGAATCCTGCTCAACAACAAGTTCAACAACAAGTTCAACAGCCAACGCAGCAGCCAACAACAACGAGAGAGTATGTTGTTCAGAAAAACGACACGCTTGGTTCAATCTCAACGCGCGAACTTGGAACAGCAAAGAAGTGGGAGTCCATCTATGAAGCAAATCGCGATCGACTCAAAAGCCCAACCGATCTCAAGATCGGAAAGTCACTGCGAATTCCACTGGACATCTGATCCGGAACCCATCAGTTGTTCGCCAAAATCACTGCAATTATAGTTGGAATTGGCATACTTGCGTGTGGCGTTCTTGTTCAGCGCCAGCAGAGATATGAACTTGCGCGCGACATTTCGCGTGCGCACTGGAGAATGCTCGAGCAAGAACGAACGCTCTGGTCACTTCGCGCAGAAATCGCGCGCAGAACTCGACCTGACGAAATTCGAACGGCTGTCCAACGACTCGATCGACGATGGCGCGCAATTCCATATCGCATCGAAGAGCTCCCATCGGGTGTTCAAGGTCATGAAGATGATCGTTCGACGCGCGTGGAGTTTGGAGGATGACTCCATCTTCGCGCATCCGCGGAATATCTCGCGGAGTTGTGGCTATAACTATTTTCGCGCTTGGAGCAACGCTTCTGCGAACAGCCCAACTGAAAACTCTTCCTCCATCGAAGTTGATTCCTGCAATGGGATCGAGAACCTCGACATCGACAGA
>CAMAXY010000084.1 GCA_945862215.1 Singulisphaera sp. GP187
CCATTCAGCATGTTGCGCATTTGCGCCGATGCCGCTTGGAACTTTGATTCGCATATTTTCAAACTCATAAATGATTTCAGCACCGCTGCCAGTCAATCGATCAAAGAGACCGATCGCAAGATCAGGCCAAGAATGTGTATGTCCTGAAGGGGTTGCCTGCATCGTTGCTGTTGTGGAATCTGCCATGTTGTTTTCTCCGATTCTGTTTTGAGTGATGAGTTATGAGTCGATGATTAAAATAATGAGTTGCAACAATAGGCATCTCAACAATCCCAGAGTGAATAAATTTGTATTCGCAAATTATTTGCAAATTGCAAAACAGCGCGGTCATCCAAGGAATGGCGGCTCTCTCACAAGAGCGCAGCCAGATTCAAGCCGAATGCAAAGAGAAGCGCGCCCATAAAAATGCAAACGGGCAACGTGAGAATCCATGCCAAGAGGATATTTCGCAGCGTCACCATTTGAAGTCCAGATTTATTCGCTGCCATGGTTCCCGCAACGCCAGATGAAAGAACATGAGTTGTGCTGACTGGAAGCCCGAAGTGATCAGCGACCAGAATGGTCGACATTGCCACGAATTCGGCCGAAGCACCTTGCGCATAGGTCATGTGAGTGCGACCTATTCGCTCGCCAACAGTGACAACGATTCGCTTGTAACCCACCAGCGTCCCCAAGCCAAGTGCGAGAGCCACCGCATACTTCACCCAATCTGGGATGTAGTTGGTCAAATCCTCGCTGCTCTTTTTCAAACCCGCTGCCAACGCGGCAGTCAATGGATCAGTCAAGACTCCATCTTTGTTCAATTTGTTGATCGAAGTTGCGATGACGAAAAGGTCAGTGCGGACAGCGCCTCGTTCATCTTCAGGAACTTCTTGAAGCGTGTCGAGTTTTTCAAGCCGCTGAAAGAGATCGTTGCACATGTGCGTCAGCGCCGCATAGACCTCAGGGGTGACGGCCTGATTGCGTTTGATGTAATGAGTCAGCACAGTCTTGGATTCTTCGTCGTCGAGAATAATTCCGTCGCTGGACTTCGCAAAATTCATCCCAAGTTCATTCGCAGAGGTCGCCACTTGGGATATGGTCGTATGGTCAGCTGTCATTTTCAGCGCGTACGTTCCAGGAAGTATTCCCACAAGTATCAACACGATCAGCCCCATACCTTTTTGTCCATCGTTGGAACCATGTGCAAAGCTGACCCCAGTGCAAGTTGTCAGCAGAATTCCACGGATCCAGAGCGGCGGTTTCTCTTTGTTCTTAGGGGCTTCATACAGCGCAGGGTTCTTGATGAGCGCTTTGCAGAGGAGCAGAAGCGCAGCAGCGCAAAAGAATCCTAAGAGCGGAGAAATGAGCAAACCCAATCCAACTTTCTCTGCCTCTGCCCAGTCGACACCCGATGTGATTGTGACGTTTGGTTCTAAGTATGAATTGGCAAGTCCGACTCCGATGATGGCGCCGACCAGTGTGTGAGAACTTGATGCTGGGAGAGCGAAATACCACGTGCTTAGATTCCAAAGGATCGCGGAAATCAATAATGAAAAAACCATCGCGAATCCAGCGCCGGATCCGATGTTGACCACCAGCTCAGCTGGGAGCAAGGCCACGATTGCAAATGCGACCAATCCTGACGAACTTAAGACGCCAATGAGATTGCAGATTCCTGACCACACAACCGCAGGCGTAGGTTTTAATGTGTTGGTGTAGATGACGGTCGCAACGGCATTCGCTGTGTCATGAAAACCGTTTACGAATTCAAAGGCGAGCGCCAATCCGAGCGCGAGTACCAATCCGACATAGGTGATGATCGTTGGATCGGAATACGTAGACGCAAAAAACAACATTGTCTAGTCATAGCAGAGGACACCGCTTCGATTTGTTTGCGATTCGTTCAGAGTGGCTCGTATTCAGATGCCCGTTGCGGGCAAATCGTAGGGTTGCAGCACGTCGTTCTGCCCGTAAAGGGGGTCCGACCTATCCCACTTCCTCAATCGCGACGCGTGAATACCACTTCACTGCATCGCTCATTGCTGGAACGAGTGCGTCGAGTTCCTGCGAAGTGCACCAGCGAATGTCGTTATGCTCGCTTTGCGCAAGCGTTGCCTGCGCCGCACCAGCCTGATTTTTAGGCCGTGCAAAATAAATCATGCCGATATGTTCATGCGTCTCGCTGATGCGGTGAATATCCAAAAATCGCGGGCCGATCAAAGCACGCGTCCCTGGTCCAGTCGTTGGCGGACGCTCGCCGATCAAATCAACATCGATCCCGCTCTCTTCTTTCGTTTCACGAAGCGCGGCCTGCTCTGGATCTTCATCAAGTTCAATATGCCCCCCAAGCGGCAACCATTTATTGAGCTTCTTGTGATGAATGACCAGAACCCGCGACTGCTGTACGACAAAGATTGCGACCGTGAAATCGATTTTTTCGTGAATGTGGGCCATAAAGAAAGAGTCTAGCGATCCCCTACTTCTTCCACGTTGCAAGTTTGCGGCGTGTCTGAAGCATGCACACATTGGGATCGACGACAACGCTTTCGGGATCGAACGGTGATTTGATTTCAATCGCTTTCGTCGACTCAGCAGTACCGTCTGGACCAAGCGTGACTTGCGTCAAGACGCGCTCTTGAGGCTTCTCATCGCCAGCAATCTTCGCCTTCATTGCGCCGACATCGATTGTCACCAAACCAGTTCCGACATTTGCGATCGTTGCCTTCGTGGTCCACACGGGAGGCTCGCCGACAGGCCCCGTCACAACAACATCGCGCAGCTTGAACTCTGGCAATACCACGCGTTCAAACCACTGCTTGGTAAATGCATCGAATGCTGGCAAGTTTGTTGCGTGCGTTCGCATCACTGCGACAAAGTCCTGAAGCAACGGGAAATCTGGACCATTTTGATAGGTCGCGATGAACTCCTTCAAGCCTGCAAGCATCGCATCCTTGCCCATGACATCAGGGTGATTCATCATCATCGAAAAGACCCAACCGCCTTTGTCATATGTCACAGTTTGATCGCCAGGACGACCACCCGAAATGCGATACATCGGACGCTCGCTATCGGCACTGCGTTGATTGACATACGTGTTCTCCCACTCGCGCAGCACATACTGCGCCGCTTCATCGCCACGACATTCGCGCGTCAACATCCACGCACTGAAGTTGGCCATACCTTCGCTGAGAATATTTCCACCAAGCCCCTTGCCAGGCATCAACATATTTCCCCACCATTGATGGCCAGTTTCGTGAGCAGTCACAAAGAACACAGCATCGACTTCATC
Source organism: Singulisphaera sp. GP187 (assembly GCA_945862215.1). GTDB lineage: Bacteria > Planctomycetota > Phycisphaerae > Phycisphaerales > SM1A02 > F1-60-MAGs104. The sequence continues at coordinate 3,272 of CAMAXY010000084.1, forward strand.
ACCTTTACCTGGGCGAGAGAGAAATCCAATCGACTCGCTGAATGTGATGTTGCCTGGAAAGCCTTGCGCATAACTTGCAAGCCCTGGAAATTCTGTCAGGCGAAGTTCCTTGCGCGGAAATGGAGCGAACCATTCGCCATAAAACTTCCTGCACTTCTCCATAGTGTCCTTCATCACTTCGACATTCCATTCGTGCTGCGGATTGAACCAAACAGCAACGCCATCGCCCGCCTTCTCAACAAGCGGTCCGCCACAAATGTTGAAGAATCGCACTGGATGTTCTGTCTTCCACGTGACCGTCTTGCGATCGCCATCAATTTTCTCGTCAATCGGCACGCCACACGCATTCAATTGCCATGTCGCAGGACCCGTCACGCGCATCGTGACATCGCTTCCCCATCCAGAACCAAACGCAGGATCGTTGACACCCTTCCACGCATCAGGATCAGGGTCTTTCGGATCGGTCTCGTTTCGATCGTCGACTCCGACGCCTTCAACATAACCAATATTGGGCACAATACTCGGCGAAAAACTCGTCAGCACAACACCGCTTGGCAAAACAAATTCTCCAGCACCTCCGCCGTTCTTGGTCCAACCTTTGGGAAAGAATCCATCCCAAGAAAATCCAATGGTGACGGTCTCGTTCTTCGCGAGCGGCTTATCAAGAGTAAAGACCCACAAGCCAGCACGATTTTCTACAGATGGCGGAGCGGGATCTGGATCATCTTTCTTTGGCTCAATCGCAACACCGTTGAGCGTCCACTTGAGATTCTCAAAGTGTGCGCCGGGCGTGAGTGGAATTTGCGTGATCGATTTCTCTTGCTGATTCGAGAGCACATACGTTCCCTTGACCTCCAAGCGGCGAGTCTCTGGGAAGATGGCAACATCGGCATCGAGCGAATCGATCTTTGGAACAGCGACATCACGGAAGGTCAACTCATTGCGCTTCCAGTAATCACGCCCCATACGTTCAATCACGGATCCTTGATATCCATTTCGTGCATCAATCCAAATCCAACCGCCAGCAACAAGCCAAATGATCAAGAGCGGCGACCAGCGCAGAATTTTTTTCCCGATACGCGCAGGTTGCATCGCATCAACGGTGCGCTGTACATCGCGAATGCGCCGTGGATAAAGCGTGATTGCGCCCAGTATGCAGATGCCTGCCGTATAGAGGACGAAGAGTCGATTGGCGACAATTGATGGCCGCAAGAATTCGAGTCGATCGAGGTCGCTCCATGCGAGGACGCTCCACAAGTGCCAGTTCGTCGCCCAATTCAGATATCCGCGCGTTTGCAGCCATCCAGTGAGAATGAGCATTCCCAGGCCGACGGCGTATGTGCCATATCGATTGCGTACCAAACCATGCACGAGTGCGATGAATGCACACCAGAGAATGATCGTCGGTGCGAGGACAACTCCCCACAACATAAAAAAGACGCCAAGATTTATCGGGACAAGGATCTTGGTCTGAAACCACTGCACAAGGATCACAACGATGCACGCAAAGAGTGTGCTTGCGGCGATGATGATTGCCAGCGCCGCGTTGGCAAGAACTTTTCCAGCGAGCAAACCAATTGTTGGTATCCCACTTGCACGGACGATCGCTGCAGCGCCATATCGTTCTTCTCGATTCAGCGACTCGACTGTATAGAAGAGCGTCAGAAAGATCAGCAGCAGCGTGACCGTATTGAATGCGCCCGCAGCAAGCGTTCCAGATGTTGCCAACCGAATTGTGCCAAGCCAAACTTCGTTGACAGAATTGCTGCCGATGACTTGAAGAATGATGATTGGAGTGAAGAGCCAGATGCCTGGACTGCGCAGAAGTGCGCGCACTTCATATCGCAGGACAGCAAGCGTTCCAGCGACGACACTTGGCGCATCCATCGTCATGCCGAGCGCTGAAACTGCGACTGTTGGAGACTTTGTTCGAATGGGCGTTGCCGCGGGTTTCGCTTGAATTGCACCTGAAACGAGCGATGTTGCAGGTCCCTTTGCGCGCAATCGCCCCGCGACAATTCGTGCGGAGAACCATGCGCACACGATTCCAAATGCGATCCACGCCAATCGACTGATTGCGAAGAGTGGATCAACACCCATCGGCTGCGTGTTATAAAAATCAACTCCGCGGTCTGCTTTCAACCATGTTTCGCCAAGCCAACGATTGCCAGTTGGATCAATCTGCATGAGCGCAAGATTCGCCCAGTTGGGAAGCCACTCTGGACTCCAACTCCACAAGAGGAAGACAC
>CAMAXY010000085.1 GCA_945862215.1 Singulisphaera sp. GP187
GATTCTGCATCATTTCTCGAAGCGTTTTTACAAATGGTCCAAAATCAGATCGGTCCTGATCGATAAATTGCCACATATCAGCTTCGCCGAGAGTCACGCGATGTTCAGGACTCTGAAAAGGCTTGAGCAGAATGCGTAGGGTTACATCGAGTGGTTGACCTATCCATGATCTCTTTGCATTCCCTATGACTTGTGCGCTTAAGAGGTCTCCAGTTGTGGAGACAGAGGACGAAATCGATGTGGGTTCGATACTGTGCTTCACCCCATCGACCACGATGCTGATTGGCGGGATATTGATCACTCCAGCAACCGATGGCGTGATCATGATTGTGATTGTCGTCGTGTTGCTTCGTGTCGTCTTGCCATTGATGATTTGCATTGAGTTCATCGTCTGGCGTCCAGGTTGAATCTCGAAATCAAGCCCAGCGACTGTAGGCAGTACTGGTTCGCCAATCACATCTCCATCACGCACGATGATCTTGAGAATGGATGGACTCCCAATCCAAGTTTCGCGTGGAGAAAAAGAAAACTCGACATCGGCGGCGTTGGCATACGCGTTTGCAAAAACAAAGCAGACGCATAAAGCACATGCGAGGATTTGGCGAAGATTCATCTTCATATTCTCTTTCTTTCTATCGGTCAATACTGGGGTTGATTCTTGATTTGCGCATCGGTTTACCAATCTTTGCTCGCAGGAGTTCGCCGTGTCGGTTTCTGAAGTTCCTTCGCTTCTCGGTCTTCCTTGCGGCTCTTTTCTCGGTCACGGACTGCTTGTAAAAGACGATCTGCTTCTTGTTTGGTCAAAGGCGCATCTTTGACGGGTTCACCAGGCTGAGATTCCTGGCCTTTCGAATCCTTGCCCTGTGCCGCTTCGCCAGGCTTCTGGTCTTCTGCTTGTTTTTGCCCTTTATCTTCGGGCTTTGGCGATTCTTCTTTGCCATCCTTTGATTGATCTGGCTTCTTCATTTCTTCCTTCTTCTCTTCTGATTCCTTGGGATTATCTCCTTCCTGCTGATCTCCTTTCTCGCCTTCGTCTTTCTTGCCTTCTTTGCCTTGTTTATTTTTCTCTTGCTGGTCTTGATCTTTCGGTTGGTCACCTTTTGATTGATCGTCTTTGGGTTCGCCTTGATCGCCTTTTTTGTCTTCTTCTTTCTTGTCTTCCTGTTTCTTGTCTTCTTGTTTCTTGTCTTCTTGTTTCTTCTCTTCTTCTTTCTTCTCCTCCTCCAGCATCTTCAACAGTCGTGTCGCAGTTTCAGCGTTGTACCGCGCATCGATATCCAACTGATCAGCCGATGCAGCGTCTTTGAAATGCGTCAAAGCTCTGGTCGCTGCCTCAATAGCCGCATCAATCGCTTCTTTTCGCTTTGTATTTTCTTGGTCTTGTGCAGAAGTGCCCATAGGCTCTTTGAAGTCATCAGAGTCGATGATCTTGATTGCACCGCTATAGGCAGCATCGCCTTGATTGAACATTGCACCTTCAGCCACAGCAGGATCACCAATTTGACCTGCTGTCGCAAATGAAGCGGATGATCCTTGAAGATTTTGACTCTTGTATTGAGCCACTCCCTGATTGAACTGCGCACGCGAATTGGAAGAGTCCGCGGCAATGGCATTTGCGTAGGCTTTCTCAGCCGCAGCAAAGTCGCCAGCATCCATCGCCTTGCGCCCTTCGGCGACGGCGGCGCGAAATGCTGCAGAATCAACAACTTTTCGAGGTTCGATCTTCTGCGATGCATTCTTGGAGGGAGTTGTTACCGATGGAATTGCCGGCGAACTCTGCGTTTGTGCATTCGCGACTATTGCGCAGATCGTGCAAGCAAGGACAAAAGTTTGGATGAATTCTCGTGGTTGTACTTTCATGACACACCTCTTTGCAATAAAAGTTCATTCGCCTCTGCAACTCTTGCGATCTTCTTCACCGACTTGCGATCTGGAATCAGACATTCCAATACAAGCAGGATGAGCGCAAACCCAGCGGGCCACTGAAATCTTGGAATCGATCGTTGAATAGTCGAAGTCTCAAACTCGCCACGTTCCAGATCAGAAAAGGATCGCTGGAGAATGTCGCCGAGGTCGACTTGTGAAGTACCAGCTGGAACAAACAATCCGCCTCCACTTTGAGCGATATCACGCAGAGTGTTGGCATCCATCTTCGACCACACTTCTTGTCCATCGTGAACCATCCATGTTCGGTCTCCGTCATTCTCAACTGGGATGCGACCGCCGTCGCGAGAGTCGCCGATTCCTACGGTCACAATTCGAATTCCTTGCTTCTCGAAGATTTCCTTCGCGGCTGCCACAGGATCGCTTCCCATGTCCTCGCCATCAGTCAGAATGACAATTGCACGCCCAGCAGTCGCATCACTCGAAAAACTTTCTGCTGCAACTCGAATCGCATCGCCGAGCATCGATCCTCCGCGAACTGCATCCTTTGGGCGAAGATCGTCCACGCTAGTCATAAAAGCTCCATAATTCAGGGTCAACGGAGTACGCATCGCAGCAACTCCAGCAAAGTCCACAAGACCAACTCGATCGCCTGCCATCTGCCGAAGTGCATCATCAATAAAAACTTTTGCTCTGCTGAGTCGGTTTGGAGTCGCGTCTTCGGCAAGCATCGAACGACTTACGTCAACGACAAACATTACGTCAGCACCGCGTCGCTTGATTTCTTCGCTTTCAGTTCCCCATCGTGGATCGATCATTGCAGCGACCACAGCAATCATCGCCAAAAGAATCAGCACGAAACGCAGAGCAGGGCGCCAGATCGAAAACTCTGGAGCAATCTTCGAGAGCAAATTTGCGTCAATCATCGTGCGCAGCGCGCGTCTGCGCCAAGCGACAGCCATTGAAGCGATGATTGCCAGTACTGCTACGAGCCACATCCAATTCAATGCTGAAAGATTGTTGTATTCGATTTCCATTATGTTCTCAGTTCACGCTGCGAAAACGAGTTGTTGCCAAGAGAAGTTCAGCACACAACAGCAATAAGACGCCACCGAGGAGTGGGGGAAAGCCAAATCCTGCAAATCGAAATGACTGAACAGCAAGATCGGTGTAATGCATCGATTGTCGTTGTTCGGTCTTTGTTTTTTCTAACTTATCAATCTGGTCATAGATCGCTTGAAGCGTGCTTGTATCAGTCGCGCGAAAATATTCGCCACCGGTTCGCTTTGCCAAGTCTTTCAATAGGACCTCGTCGATTGTCACTGGAATATTGCGCATCATTTGTTGCCCAAATGGGTCAGTCCCAACTGGAAATGGAGCGTTTCCTCGCGTACCGACACCAATGGCATAGATCTTGATTCCATATGTTGCCGCGAGATCGGCTGCGACGCGCGGATCAATGTCGCCAGCATTATTCTCGCCATCAGTCAACAGAATGATTGCCGCACTTTGGATTGGTTGTCGACCCTTTTCAATTGGTGCGTTCTTCATTGCATCGCGGAGTCTCTCGACACCAAGCGCAACTGCCTCGCCAATCGCTGTTCCATCTTCTGATTGTTCCTTTGCGGGTTGAATCTTATTCAGAACATCAACAACATATCCATGATCAAGTGTCAATGGCGACAAACTGTCCGCATATCGAGCAAAGGTGATCAAGCCAACCAGATCATCTGATCGTCCTTGCAAGCCTTGGCCACCTTGGATGAATGCACCGCCCACACTTTTCACGGCGACAAGACGATCCACTTGCTTTCCATCTAGTATGAAATCCATCGCTCGCATCGAACCTGAACGATCAACTAGGAATTGCAACGCGGCACCTTCAACGAATACTTTTGTTTGTTGATTGGCGATGACTGGTCGAGCAAGGCAGATCGCTAAGAGAATGATTGCGAATCCCCGCAGAAGAGGAACAATCCAGCGCATTCGCAGCGCCATCGAAGTACCCGCTGCAGAAAGCAGCGCCTGAGATGAATAGCCGATTCGAACTCGGCGCCGAGGCGAGAGAAAACGCCATACAGCGATTGGCGCAAGAAGTGCCAAAGGCAGAAACCATGAAGCAAGCAATTGAAAGGACGTCATAACTTGACCTCCATTTTTTCTGGTGTCGAATTTGTAGCGGAGGTTGTCTCTCTGACGAAGCCTCGTGCTGCATCCAAGCCATGAATGCAATCGTTGTTCTCGGGCCGATGAGCAGCGAATTTGACCATATCCGCAGCCCGCAGGAAATCTTTTAGTAGATGGCGATGTTCAGCGCCAATCAATGGATGCTGGCTTGCTTGGGCAAGAAATTCCTTGGTGGTCTGCTCTGGCGCTGCGATATGAAATCTTCGTTCGACATATTCGCGCACAATTCCAGAGAGACGAACCCAGAAGAGATGAAGTTCGCCTTGTTGGACAAGTCCATCTCGTTCAAGTCGATTCAATTCTTGGAGCGCCCAATCATCAGGAGAGACAACAATTTCCAAGATTGCTCTTTGACGCATTCTCAAGGTCAGCAGGAGTAAAGCCAACAAGACAACCGCTGCAATCGCGATGATCCACCACCAGGAAGTACCAAAGTCAATTTTCATTTCGCCTTTGATGTCTCGAAAGACATGTGGATCAAATTCCGCCCCGATCAAACTGAGGACTTCGATCAAGCTTGGCCCAACCGAAAGCGTTTGCTCCTCACCTTTCAAATCTTTCCACTTGATTTCGATCGGAGGCAATTCGATTTCGCCGCTCTCATATGTCGAGGCGTTAAATGAAATGATGGATTTTCGTTTTTCGCCATCACGACTTGTGCTTCGTCTGACATCTCGAATGTCAAATTCTCCAAGCTTCTGACCGATCTCTGGAATCGTAAGATTTGCACCTTCGGTGGCCGTGATCGTCAGTGTGAATGGAATCGCCTTTCCAACTTCAACAACATCAGCTGGGGTTGCAAGTGTCGCACTGACTGCACCATTTTCGACACGAATGTCAATGGGACGGGCAGGGTGAGAAGCCACCTTTGATGGCGGAGCCTTGGCAGGCGGTTGCCCACTTGGCGCGCTTTGCGGAGGTGGCGGTGTCGTCGAAAGGACTTGGCTCTGTGCAGGACCAGTGACAACTGCCGCAAGGCAAAAAGATGCAATGATGTTTCGTGTCCGATTCATCTGCTTCCTCTTGCCTCTCGTTTTCGGAAATAGGCGATGATCGGTTCGACATAATCAACTCCCGTTTCGATCATCAAAGGATCGATTTTCATTCGTCGCAAGGTAAGTTCGAATTGCAGCGAGCGCAATTCACCTTGTCTGCGAAAGGCATCGCGAACTTTTCGACTCGAAGTATCAACGACGACTCGCTTGCCAGTCTCTTCGTCAGTCAGTTCGATCATGCCAATCTTGGGCAGTTCGCGCTCTCGACGATCGAAAATCGAAACCGGAATTACGTCATGTCGTCGTCGTGCAATTGTCATCGGTTTCTCCCAACCATCATCGAGAAAATCGCTCACAACAAAGACCACCGCACGTCGCTTC
>CAMAXY010000086.1 GCA_945862215.1 Singulisphaera sp. GP187
ATATTCAAAACAACAATTGTGATGGTTGTCGGCGTTTTTCTCGTGATTCGATCGGTTCCAAGGGGTATCATGTTTAACCCTAGGATAGGAACTCTATGACACTCAATGTTGACAAAGGTCTCGGAAATACGATCGCGGCGGACACCCAGCTGTCATTTATTGACGGAGCGAAAGGCGTTCTGGAATATGTCGGCTTCGACATAGATTCCCTTGCGCGCAATTCGACATTCGAAGAGACAACTTGGTTGCTTTGGAATGGTCGACTTCCACTTGCGCACGAACTTGCGGACTTTTCAAATCAACTGCAGGCCGAGTACAACGTCGATCCTCGGATGATGGATGTCATTCGCGCGATTCCGCGCACTGCGGCTCCCATGGATGCGCTGCGAACACTCGTTTCGGCGCTCGCGCATTTTGATGTTGAGGCGGATGATCCATCGCCAGCAGCGAATCAACGCAAAGCGCTTCGTCTCGTCGCCAAGACGCCAACATTGATTGCAAATTTTAATCGTTATCGCAAGGGCAAACCGATCGTTTCGCCAGATTCAACTTTGACACTCGCACAAAATTTCCTCTGGATGCTGACTGGCGCTTTGCCAACAGTCGCCATGAGTCGCGCACTCGATGTCTGTTTAGTTCTGCACGCAGATCATGGTTTGAACGCTTCGACATTTGCTGCACGCGTCACAATCGCGACTCAGAGTGATATGTATTCCGCCGCAACGAGTGCTGTTGGAACGCTCAAGGGTCCGCTGCATGGTGGGGCAAATCAAGAAGTAATGGAAATGCTTTTGGAAATCGGTCAGTTGGAAAAAGTGGATGAGTACATCAAGAGCAAACTTGCGCGCAAAGAGCGAATCATGGGATTCGGTCACCGTGTCTATAAAGCGTATGACCCTCGTGCGACATATCTTAAAACATTCGCCAAGCAAGTCGCATCAGACACAGGGAATTTACCGCTGTATGAAATGACCCGACGTATTGAGGAAATCGTCCTCGCGCAACCGAACATTATCGAGAAGGGAATCTTCCCCAATGTCGATTTCTATTCTGCGACAACGTATTACTCCCTCGGGCTCGATCTGGATCTCTTCACGTGCATGTTTGCAGCAAGTCGAATGTCAGGTTGGACGGGACACTGCATCGAACAATTGGCAGCGAATAAATTAATTCGTCCGCATGCGGATTACACCGGTCCTCACGAATTGGTTTACCTCTCGGTCGATCAACGGTCCAAGCCAACCACTTCGAGTACTTCGCCTTCGGTCAAAGGCACGATGTCGGTCACGGCCTGATCAAAGTTGTCTTCCATATGAATCAGCCGCATCTTGCGGCGCAATTCTGGGGCGAGTGCGTTCAGGCACGCGATCGGAGTATGAACTCTGGACTCTGATGTCTCATGAATGACCACATTTGCGGCTGCAAGCCAATCGATATGAGATGGATCGAAGCGTGTGTCGCCACTCCAACCAAGTGTTGCGCCACCGCTTGAGATGCGAAATCCACAAGAAGGAATGAGATGCTCTGATGATCGAGCTTCCACACGAAGTTCCGCGATAGCAATAGCGACTTCTGGAACAAGAATATTGAGAGAAAAATAATCGCAGAGTTTGGCGTTCCCATTTTGATCCATGGCAGGGGCAAGCCGTTCCCAGAGTCTGCTTGCGACAGATTCGATCGTATGAATTCTCGGTTGGATGCCGTTGCCACTTTGTCTTGCAATCCATCTTTTCCATCCAAGAGCTTCCAGGCCATTCACATGATCCCCATGAAGATGAGTGATCAAAATGTCCGTGATTCTCATCGGGTCGAGATCGATTCCGCTCTTCTTTGACGCATCTTTCATTGCACGCAAAATGGAATCTGGGCAATCGATCAACACCAAACCATTTTTGGTGATGATCGCAGCGCTCGAGCCATAGTTGCGGTCGGAGATGGCACTTCCAGTTCCAGTAATAACTGCACGAATGGGCATCGCGGATAGAATAGTCACACTCTTGTTTATGAGTGCAACAAATGGGATTCAGTGTCAAAACTTTTGAGGAATGCGTGGTCACTGCACTTCGCAAAAATCTGATTCTCTGCCTTTTTGCTTGTGGACTATGTTTGAATGCAAAGTCGGCATTTTCCGCACCACAGAGGGATTCCTCTGCACAGTCAGCAGAAAATCTACAGCGTCAACTGAACAACGATGACGCATCGATGCGCAAAGCGTATTTTTCGAATTCTCCCATCTCGGAGAGATTGACCGTCGACTATGGAGGAACATTTCGATACGCATTCAACATTATCGACACCGCACAAAGTAAAGAAACGTACGAGCAGGTGTATGACCTTCGTCTCTTTACTTCGATCGAACTTGATGGTGCTCATCGTTTCTACGGGCGTCTTCGTTTTCTCTATAACCAATGGGATTTCAATGACACGCGTGCCGTTGGTCCTGAATACAACGACGAAGGTTGGCAGAATCCAATCGGCGAGTTGTATTGGTATGAATTCAATCTTGCGGGCATGATTCAAACACAGACAGGGGCGAAGCCGGATTACAACTTCGTAGCAAAGATGGGGCGCCAATATGTGATTTGGGGATCGGGCGCTGCGCTGAGTAACTACATGTATGCCGGCATCTTTGATTTTTCATGGCGCGATTACAAACTGACCACGATGGTTGGTCAGACAGCTGGAGAGGACACAACAGATTGGGATCTCTCACGCCCTGGATTTGATACAAATACAAGTCGTCTTTACTACGGTGCGAAGTTTGAGTACAGCGGCATTCCTGGTCATCGACCCTATGCCTTTATCCTTGCGCAAACTGATTTGAACAATGGTCAAGTTGCAGTTTTGCCAGCCGCGGCTCCAACGATTCCCACCACCTTTGATTACAACTCGACCTATGTTGGATTCGGCAGCAACGGCGCAATTGGCGCGGACTTGGTCTATCGCGGCGAATTTATATACGAGTATGGAACGACACTCTCTGATCCTCTTTCTCATGCAGGTGGAATCGCGCCAGTAGCTCAGCAGGACACTCGGATTTCGGCGATGGCGGGAGTAGGTGGATTGACTTGGCTCGCTCGAAATACAGAAGACTCTCGCGTCGATTTTCAGATCGTCGCGGGCTCTGGTTCGAATCAACGATTTGATCCCGGTAATACATTTGGAGGGATTGCGCCTCGCGCAGTGGACACGTCATTCAATTCGATGGGATATGTCAATACTGGACTGGTGCTTGCTCCAGACTTCGCAAACCTTCTTTGCCCTTCAATTGGATTCAGCACGACTCCGCTTCCAGGGAGCGGATTCTTCGGCGGTATGCGTTTGGGTGCAACGGCCTTCGCATTCAGTCGAATTGAGAATGATGCGCCGCTTTCATTTCAAACAGTGAATGGTGGATCAAACTTTGTCGGGAGCGAAGTGGATTTCAGTTTGGAATGGCGCTTGATGAGCGATCTTGACCTGAGTATTCGCTATGGAGTCTTTATGCCAAACACAGATGTCTTTCCAAACAATCAAGGTGGCGCACGAGATTTTGTTTATGCAGGGATGACCTATGCGTTCTAATCTTTTTCGTTTGCAAGCAAAAGTTTCTCAGCGCGCGGCAGTGCTCGCACTTGCATTTGCAATCGTCGGTTGCGAGCGTGCGACAACGACGACGTCATCTGTTGAAAAGTTTGAGTCCCCAAATTCGGAAATAGAATTCTTTGAAGATCTTGAAAAAAACCAAGTGGTCAGCAATAACGATGCGCTGCATTCATTTTTCCTGCTTACTGACAAGGATGACGGATGGACCACATATGACGAGAGAGTGGCGGAAGCGAAGCGCCGAAAATGGTTGCCCTCTTCATTTGATGAACCTGCAAACGAAAGTGCTGAGGTTGGGTGGGTGGCATCTGCCTCGTGCAGGATCGCCAAAATTAGGGGTGGCCTATCGATGATAGTTATAGGACCAATGCCAAGATATGCCGTCCGCGAGCTCACGCATATGCAAATTTTGATTGCAAAAAAGGAAACTCAGAGTTTTTCAGGTCTAGAGTTTGTTGATTATTTGACTCGGCTTGCCAGAATGACAAATTTAAGTAGCGGCTCGGTTCTTGAGAAACTGCCTAATCCGGCAACTGGTCAAGAACCGACAGCAAAGCCGCTGCCCCCAACAGGGCGGTTTGAGTGAACATCGAGTATCGATTTGGACGTACGGAAGCCAACAAATGAAATCAAAATACTCTTTCATCTCTACAGCATCTGGTGTCTTGTTGTCTCTCACCACAATTGTCGCGGAAGCAGCGAGTGCAGAAACAATGTTGGTCAGCACACATGCGCCACTCCAAGAATCCAAAGCTTCTCCAATCAATGCTGCAGTTGTTCCAGCAGTTGCAACTATTGCATCATCGCCACTGCAAGCGAAAGTGATTGACTGCGTTGGTAAGGTGAAATGGCGAACTGGCGCAGACATCGCATGGAAAGATGCAAAAGAGGCCGCGGTCAACGACTTGCTTTCTGCAGGTGCCGAAGTTCGCACTGGACTGCGATCACGAATGACTTTGAAGTTTGAAAACGCAACGATTTTGATTGACAGTAATTCGAATTTTGCGATGCCGACTTCGGAACTTGTCAAAGAAAGTGATGGTGATGTGTATCGCACTGTTGCGCAGATGAAATCTGGGCGAGCGGATTTCCAAGTCGATAAAGTTGGCGCAAAGAATGATTTTAAAGTCGTGACTCCGAGTTCGACGCTCGCTGTTCGAGGTACTGGATTCAGTGTGACAACTGGGGCTATGTCTGGAACCGAAGTCACTGGCGCTCGAACCAATGCGATCGCTGCGATTCAATTGAAATATGCAGCAACCAATCAGGTTGTACAAATGTCTGGTGGTGGAGATTCTAAAAGTTCCTCCGCATCTCCAGAGCCTGCCGCAAGCGCGTTGATGAGTTCGATTGGTGCTCTTCCTATGGCTGGAACTGCCACGAGCGCAGCAGAGCATGAAGCATCTGCATCGATGGGAACCACGCAAACAACGTCACAAACGCAGGTCAGCAGCACGGTCGCAACAGTTGCGGCAGCGGTGACAGAAGCGTCGGGCGGTTCGACTGAGCCTGAAACTGGTGACAGTACTGCGGCAGTGTTTGCAGATGTGAAAGCCGTTGATGATTCCTTGAACCACGCAACTCTAGCAACTCAAGGCGCTGGGGCTCAACTTCAACTTGCAATTGATTCGCTTTCGAATGCACAGGCTGCTCTTTCGAGCGCCCAGTTTCATGCTCAAGCTGCTCGCGATGCTCGTGATGATGTTGAAGAGGCGGCAGTATCGGTTGCAGCACAACTTGCGTTGGTGAATGACGCACTGGC
>CAMAXY010000087.1 GCA_945862215.1 Singulisphaera sp. GP187
ATTGACGCAATCATCGAGGCGTACCCAAATCTGAAATCCGGCGAGGTCTTTCTGCGTCTGCAAGAAGCGCTGAGCGATGCCGAACAACGCATCGCATTGGCGCGCGACGAATTCAACGGCACCGCTGCGGGATACAACACAAGAATTGCCGAATTTCCAGGCAGAATCGTTGCAAGTTTCGCCTTGATGCGCCGCGCAAATTTCTTCGAAGCGACGACCTTCGAACGCATCGTGCCAACTGTGCAAACAAGCGTGTGAGCGAGATTTGGCGCATCGTCGTTGAAGGCTGGCGAGACTCTCGCTAGAATCAGATTTCAGACCCAAGAAGAGCACATAGAAGGAGATTCAACGCCGTGAGCACTCTCGATCCGTTCAAAGCAAAGTCCACCATTCATACCGCAAACGGAGATCGCACGATCTGGAAACTGAGCGCGTTGAAGTCCGTGGGCAACATCGATCGACTGCCATATTCCATTCGCGTTCTCTTGGAAAGTGTTCTGCGAAATCTTGATGGCCGAATCTATACAGAAGATCATGTGCGAGCTCTTGCGCAGTACGACCCAGCGAAACCGAGCGACGAAGAAATTCCTTTCATGCCAGGACGAGTGGTCTTACAAGATTTCACTGGTGTTCCTTGCGTCGTTGATCTTGCTGCGATGCGTGGTGCGATGAAGCGAATGGGTGGAGATCCCAAGCGCGTCAATCCGCTTGTTCCGTGCGATCTTGTGATTGATCATTCGGTGCAGGTCGATGCGTATGGCAGTGGCGTTGCGCTGACAATCAATAACGAGAAGGAATTTGAGCGCAACATGGAGCGCTATGAATTCTTGAAGTGGGGGCAAGGTGCATTCAGCAATTTCCGAGTCGTGCCACCTGGAACGGGCATCGTTCATCAGGTCAACTTGGAATATCTCGCAAAAGTGGTTTGGGAAAAAGATGGAGTTCTCTATCCGGACAGCCTCGTCGGTACAGATAGCCACACAACGATGATCAATGGATTGGGCGTTCTTGGTTGGGGAGTTGGTGGAATCGAAGCCGAGGCCGTAATGCTCGGACAGCCTATTTATATGCTGATTCCAGAGGTTGTTGGAGTTCGGCTGACTGGCAAACTTCCCGAAGGAACAACCGCAACGGATCTTGTGCTGCGTGTGACCGAGTTGCTGCGCGCGCATGGAGTTGTGAATAAGTTTGTGGAATTCTTCGGGGCTGGACTCGCGGACATGCCTCTTGCAAACCGCGCAACGATTGCAAACATGGCGCCTGAATATGGAGCGACCTGTGGATTTTTCCCGATCGACGAACAGACGCTCGCATACATGCGACTCTCGGGTCGCGAAGAATCTCTTGTGCAGACTGTCGAGGCTTACGCCCGCGAGCAAGGACTCTGGCGAGATGACGCTCGCGCAATCGCATATTCGTCAGTCGTCGAACTTGATCAGTCGACAATCACACCGAGCCTCGCTGGCCCATCACGACCTCAAGATCGAGTCGAACTTGGCGCAATGCAGAAGACATGGAAAGTCGTTTTGCCCAAGTTGAAATCTGGAACAAAGGGTGCGCCAACAGCAACGGCGACGATGGTTTCCGATGATGGTGTTGCAGTGATCAACGAAGGTCAAGAATTTATTCTCAAGAATGGCGCAGTTGTGATCGCAGCGATCACGAGTTGCACAAACACCAGTAATCCTAGTGTGATGATTGGTGCGGGATTACTGGCGAAAAAGGCTCGTGCGCTTGGTCTTCAGCGCAAGCCATGGGTCAAGAGTTCGCTCGCTCCTGGATCGAAAGTTGTCACTGAATATCTGAAGAAGTCGGGATCGATGGAAGCGCTTGAAGAACTCGGATTCAATGTTGTTGGTTATGGCTGCACCACTTGCATCGGCAACAGCGGTCCACTTCCCGAAGGAATTGATAGCGCAATCAAAGCGAACGAAATGGTTGTTGCGAGCGTCCTGTCTGGAAACCGAAATTTTGAAGCGCGCGTTCATCCAGATGTGAAGGCGAATTATCTCGCAAGCCCTCCGCTTGTTGTCGCGTACGCAATCGCTGGAACAGTCGACATCGATCTGATGGTCGAGCCGCTTGGAACATCAAAGGATGGCAAGCCTGTCTATCTTCGCGATGTTTGGCCCTCGCAAGCAGAAGTCGCGGCATCCGTTGCGCAGAGTGTGACGAATCAACAATTTCGCACCCAATACGCCGGTGTGTTTGAAGGTAGCGATGAATGGCGAGAAATCGCAACGACGCGTGGTGATATGTATCAATGGAATGACAAGAGCACATACATTCAAGAGCCTCCATTCTTTACAACAATGACACTCGCAGAACCTGGTGCGATTCAGGGGATTCGTGGCGCACGATGCTTGGTCAAGGTTGGCGACAGTGTGACCACAGATCACATTTCACCTGCAGGAAACATCAAGACCGATGGTCCCGCCGGCAAATTTCTTTCGGCGAATGGCGTTCCAGTTTCTATGTTCAATAGTTATGGCAGTCGCCGTGGAAATGATCGCGTGATGACGCGCGGAACATTCGCCAACACGCGCATACAGAATCAACTCGCGCCGGGAACGATGGGCGGCGTGACGATGGATTTCGCCGATGGAAAAGTGAAGCCGATCTTTGATGCTGCAGAGAATTACGCCAAGTCAAAGACGCCACTTGTTGTGCTCGCGGGCAAAGATTATGGAATGGGATCTTCGCGCGATTGGGCTGCGAAGGGCGTATATCTTTTGGGAGTTCGCGCAGCAATCGTGGAAAGTTTCGAGCGTATTCATCGATCGAATCTCGTTGGGATGGGCGTGATGCCGCTGACCTTCAAGAGTGGCGAAACCGCCGCGTCGCTTGGATTGACTGGCGAGGAGACATTCGACATCGATATTCCTGCTGATGTGAAGCCTCGACAACAGATCACTGTGCATGCGCGGCGAGCCTCTGGAGAGACGATCACATTCCAGACGATTTGCAGAATTGATACGCCGGTTGAAGTTGATTACTACCGCAATGGTGGGATTCTTCACACCGTGTTGCGAAGAATGGCTGCTACGAAATAGAACGATGTAGTTACGGAAACAGCGACCGAAACAGCCACGGAAATGCATAAGTGATCAGCCGTGAAAAGATCCCGCCGGGCTCAGACAGTCCTCGGCGACCGACACGATCCAGCTTGCGAAATTTTATTGCAAGTGACGTCGGCCGCCTGCGGAACTCGCCCGGCAGAATTTTTCAACGGCTGGGCACGCACATCGATTTGCGTGTGCGCCGTCGGGACCATGTCCTGCGCGAGTTTGCAAGCCGAGCCGGAGTCCGCGTAGGCGAGGCGCAGCATGTTTGAGCGCCAGGATATGCGTCCCGCGGCGTTCTCATAAACCATTCTGAATTTGTTTGAGCCCGGGGGCGAATCAGTCCGCTGCTCACCGCTGAATTAAGAATCTCTTCTGAAATGGCTCCAACCCGCAGAAATTCAGTCATATTTCCAAGAAGTGCCCTGCGAAATCGTATGGTCGCCACATGCCAACTTTCTCAGCGCTGAAAACTTTTCTTCGGCACACAATTCATTCTCTTGCACTCGCCGAACGACAGATTCTTGGAAGTCGCAAAGGGCGTTCATTCATTCTGCCAACGCCCGACGCAACATTTGCATGGTGTCATCGATGTGGCGCGCCTCGCAATTGCATTCATACTTCTCAAGACAACGATAAAAATTTCACCTGCAAAAAATGCATCGGAGTCTGTCTCGCGCGCGATCGAACAATTCGTCTTGGAACATACGAAGGTCAATGGCGTAATGCAATTCTTGCAGTCAAGCACGGAGGCGATCGCACACTTGCGCGCGATCTTGGAAAACTTCTTGCGCATCAGTGGCAACAAACAATCTCAAGCGCATCATTTGTTGGTGATGACGCGATTATTATTCCTGTGCCGATGCCTTTCACACGACGAGTTGAGCGGGGGATCGATCATGCAAGTGAAATTGCTTCTGGTGTTTCAAAGACGCTCGGCTATCCGATGATTCGATGTCTCGAACACGACGCGGGTCCCGTTCAGGCTCAGATGTCGCGCGCAGATCGGCAATCACGCTCGCAACGGATTCGCTGGAAAGGGATTCAAAAGCGAAAATTTCGTGCATTCACAACGCTCGATTTGCCATCGATCAAAACTGTTTTCGTTGTGGACGACGTGTTGACGACAGGTTCTACAGCTGCTCAGGTGTGCGCGGCGATCCGAAATCGCCTTGGACCGGTCAAAATTGTAATGCTGGTTGTGGCGACGACATAAATGTCAAAAATGGCTATAAAACAAGTCTTTTATGAGCAATCCGCGCCTGGATTCTCGCCGCACAATTTCGCCAAAATTATGGTTCTCGGACCCAGCGCAACCCTCGAATTCCCAATTCTGCCCTCAAACGAAAACCATCCTCGCAAGATGCTTGCAACAGGGTTGACAAATCCCAGATTTCTATTATACTTGTCGACCCTGCTCATCCGAGCAAGGCCTGGTTCTGCTTGTTTTTCAGCCGAATCTTGACATCTTTGACAATCGAGCAGTTGGATCGCCGCGAGGATGTGGCCACCTTCACAAGCTTTCATAGAGCGAATGAAGTGTGGAAAAGTTTCTCCCGCCACAGCGGGAGATGCTGAACATCCTCTGTGATGTCCAAGTGAATGGTCATTTCCGAAGACTTTCCCGGAGCTGAAACATTTGGGGTTAAACCCGAATGTCATAGGCAAAGGGCAAGGATGTTTAGTCAAATCCAGCAATAGCCAATTGTTGGCATCGGTTCGGACCGATGAAGTCGACCGACCTGTCGCCTCAAGTGCTTGCACTTGATCGTGATGGGTCGCCAGGCAACCTTCTCTAAGAAGTCTCGGACGCAAGTCCGTTAAAAATTAATTGAAGAGTTTGATCCTGGCTCAGATTGAACGCTGGCGGCATAGCTAAAACATGCAAGTTGAGCGAAGCAGTAGCAATACTGACTGAGCGGCGTAAGGGTGAGGAATACATTTCTATGTACCCCAAGGTCGAGGATAGCCAAGAGAAATCTTGGGTAATACTCGATGTGGTCGTAAGATCAAAGGTTTACCGCCTTGGGAGCGGGGAATGTCCTATCAGGTAGTTGGTGGGGTTACGGCTCACCAAGCCAAAGACGGGTAGCAGGTGTGAGAGCACGGCCTGCCACATCGAAACTGAGACACTGTTCGGACTCCTACGGGAGGCTGCAGTAACGAATCTTCCGCAATGCGCGAAAGCGTGACGGGGTAATGCCGCGTGCAGGATGAAGCCCTTCGGGGT
>CAMAXY010000088.1 GCA_945862215.1 Singulisphaera sp. GP187
GTCTATCCCGTCTATTGCGCATCTCTCTCGGACTCGACCCAATTTGGATCGATGCCGATTTCCAAGCGCGCCAAACTCTCCGCACCGCAAGTCCTGGAACAGAAGGGAATCACCAATGCCACGTGCCCATTGACTGGGGAGACGCTGACTGCGTCTGCTGCTCCAGTGAAGTATGAAGGACAAACGATCGGATTTGCCACGCTCTCTGATGCGAATCAATTCAAATCACTGCCGAAAACACAACAGAAAAAAACCATCGACAAATGGATGGCGACGAATGCAACTCCAACGAATTAGGGCGTTCGTGCGACTCGGAATCCATAATCAGTGATTCGAGGATCGCCCTGAAAATAGTTCAGGCGAAATGATGCGCGACAATTCTTGCCGTCGAAATCCCACGAACCGCCACGAAGTGTACGAAATGGATTTTGCGCAGCGCCAGTTGGATCCGTCGCGCCATTTTCGCAAGCTCGGTAATAGTCCGCGGCGTACCAATCGTTGGTCCACTCCCACACATTGCCGATCATGTCATAAAACCCAAGCGCATTTGGCAATTTGCTGCCAACAGGATGCGTGCGATTCTCTGAATTCGATGTGTTCCAAGAGATTCGATTCAACTCGCCATAAAGCGGTCCAGTCGAACCTGCACGACAAGCGTATTCCCATTCCGCTTCGGTGGGAAGACGCAATCCACTCTTCTGCATGAAAGACTGAACATCTTCCCAAGTCAGAGTTTCAACGGGCCATGTTGCTGTGACTACAGTTTCCATAATCACCGCGCCAAGTTTTTGCTCAGCTTGTTGGCGTGTGTATCCAGCCTCCAATAATTCTGCGATCTTTGCATCGCGATCCTCCGCGGGAATGACCTCGAAATTGACATCCTGAAAATAACTTTGATTCGTCCCCATCAGTCGGGTCCACTGCTGTTGCGTGACTTCGGTTTGACCGAGGTAGTAAGGTTTGGTCAAAATCACTTCATGCGAAGGCTTTTCGTCTGTATTCGCGTCTTCATCACCAACGCTCATCCCCATCACGAATTTCCCAGATGGCACCAAAAGCATTTCGATACCGGTCACTCGATCTCGAACTTTCCAAGGAAGTCCAGTCGCTTGAATGCTCGCGCGCATGCCTGCATCAGTCACGACCTTTGGATTTGGCGCAACTTCAACTACTTCAGCCCATGTCATTTTTGCGGCAGCGTCACCCGGCTTACCTTCTCCAACAGCGCGCTGAATCTGATCTTGGCTCGATGGCGGGATGGGCTGGCTTTGTGTCGGATTTGCATTCTGCGCGGCAATTGGCGCCGAAGCAGTTGGTGGGCTTTGTGCAGCAATGTTTTCCCCGACAAAGGCTGCGACAACAAGGGAAGTCAAGATGACTTTAAGTCCGACGAGATTCGTATATGCGTTCATTGTGTTGGATTCCTCGAATGATCAGTTGCGTCATTTTTTATGGATTTCGCGCGACGCGAAAACCAAAGTCAGTGATTCTTGGATCTGGCATGAAATGATTCTCTCGAAATGATGCTCGGCAATTCTTCGAAACGTGATCCCATGAACCGCCGCGAGCGACACGAAAATCGTTGACGGATGGCCCAGTTGGATCGGTCACGCCATTTTCGCATGTTGCGTAATAGTCCGAGGAATACCAGTCAGAACACCACTCCCAAACATTACCAATCATGTCATAAAAACCAAGAGAATTGGCCATTTTACCGCCGACTGGATGCGACTTCTTCTGCGAATTTCCCGAATACCAAGCGATGTCATCGAGTGGACCATATAGAGGCTCACGAACGCCAGCGCGGCATGCATATTCCCACTCGGCTTCCGTTGGCAAACGCAGGCCGGTCTTCATCAAATAAGGAGCCATCTCATTTGGAGTGATCGTTTCGAGTGGCCATGTCGCCGAAAACGTTTCCACAAGTTTTCCAGTGCCCGCCTTCGCCTGAGCCTCTTCGAGCGTGTTCCCGGCTCGCATCAATTCGGCGACCTGCTCGTCTGTTTCACCATCAGTCTCGATTCGATAGTACGCCTCTTGAAAATAACTTTGGTTGTATCCCATCACTTCAGTCCACTGACCTTGCGTGACTTCGGTGCGACCGAGGTAAAACGGTTTCGTAATTGTGACCATGTGCGCTGGTCGTTCGTCTTCCATTGCAAGTGTGTCGCCGGGACTCATTCCCATCACGAAGTCACCTGGAGGAACAAGCAGCATTTCGATACCGCTGGCTGTATCTCGAACTCGCCACGGCAAACCAGTCGCCTTGATCTTTGCGAGCATCTCTGGATTTGTGACAACCGAAGGATCAGGATTGCGATCGATCACTTGCGCCCAAGACATCGATGAACCACCGCCAGATTTTCCCATATTGCCAGAGCCCGTGGTCGAACAACCGACCAGGAGCCCAGTGCTTGCCATCAGGAAAACAATATCGCGTGCCCAGGTGTTCATAATCAAAGAGTACCTCTTCAAAAAAATCTTGTCCGTTGTTGACTAGTTCACATTTCGAGCGACGCGGATTCCGTATGCAGGATGGCCCGCAGCGCCTGCGATGCGATACGACGCGCGGCAAGTCTTTGGCAAACTGAGCCAATTACCGCCACGAATAACTTTCTGCGTTGCAGATGCAGGACCAATCGGATCCATGGCGCCACTCTTGCCTGCCGCATAAGAATCGGCAGAGTATGAATCCAAACACCACTCCCAAACATTTCCCAGCATGTCGTGCATGCCGAATGCGTTGGCTACTTTTGTAGCGACAGGATGCGTGTGCTCTTGAGAGTTCGCACCGCACCACGCAATCGTGTCGAGCGAGCCATATGTCACAGAAGTCGTTCCTGCACGACACGCATATTCCCACTGCGCTTCAGTTGGCAATTGCAAACTCGTTTCCTTCAGAAACGACTGCAACTCTTCTTGAGTCATCGATTCGACAGGCCAATTCGCCGTCACAGCGAACGGCACTTGTATCGGTCCAATTTTTTGTTCTGCTTCTTGCCGAGTCAAACCAGTATTTGTGATTTCGGTGATTTGAACTTCGCGCGCTGCAGTTTCCGCAGCAAGAAATTCACTCGGTTGAAAGCGGCTTGGGTTGGCACCCATCATTTTCATCCACTGATCTTGGGTGACTTCAGTGCGACTGAGATAGAAAGGTTTTGAAATCGTCACTTCGTGCGCGGGTTGCTCGGCTGCAGTTGCGTCGTCATCGCCAATACTTGCTCCCATCATGAATTTTCCTGGGGGGATGAGCAGCATCTCGATTCCAGACTCGATGTCACGCACTCGCCATGGCGAACCTGTCGCCACGATTCGCTCGCGGATGCTGGCATCTGTGATCACGGCAGGATCGGGGGCAACATCCAACACGACATTCCATGTCGATGCGGATTGGTCTGCGGGGCAATTCAAGCTGACCACGAATGCGATTGCGGTACCCATACTGGCGCGAGAGAATTTACTCATGTTGAAATAGTAATCGCTTCGCAAATTGCATGTTTATAGAACGACGGCCTTCCTTCTATCTATATGCTGTTTGGGTGAGAATGCTTTCGACAGTTCGACTTCTTAGTGCGTGCATAGCTCTGTCTGCTTTCTCCGCGTGCGAATCTGATCGCAAAGATTCGGTCGTGCCAAGCGATCCGCCCCCTGCGAATGCATACACCGACAATGAAGCCACTCGCGACGGAATTGGCCGCACATATTTCGGTCGTGAGATTGCGCAGGTGATGGGACACCCTGCGATTTATTGGCTCGAGCGTGGCACGCGCGAATCAGAAGAACGAACTGATTTGTTGATGCAACTTCTTGGCGTGCGCGACGGCGATGATGTTGCTGACATTGGTGCAGGAAGTGGATATTTCACTTTGCCACTTGCGCGCGCAGTTGCACCAAACGGAATCGTCTTCGCTGTGGACATCCAACCAGAGATGATTGATTTTCTTGCCGCTCGTGCACGAACTGAAAATGTCGACAACATCAAGCCAATCTTGGGAAAAATCGATGATGTCTGCCTTGCTCCCAGTAGTGTTGATCTTGTTCTTCTCGTCGATGCGTATCACGAGTTTGATCATCCTTGGGAGATGATGCGATCAATCGCACGCGCGTTGCGACCCGGAGGTCGAGTTGCGCTCGTTGAATATCGCGCAGAGGATCCCGATGTGCCAATCAAGCCGCTGCATAAAATGTCGCAAGCGCAAGCGCGAATCGAACTTGAAGCAGCGGGATTGTTCTTTGAACGCAACGACTCGTCCCTTCCAATCCAACATCTTCTTTGGTTTCGAAAGCCCACCCAATGAATATTCCATCAACACGTCCACTCTGCATTGGCACACTTTCCGCAGCAATTCTTTGCAGTTTCGCTGCATCGGCGGAAGACGGCGTGATCAAGCCATTCGACGGCAAGACACTTGAAAGTTGGGAGGGTGATAAATCATATTGGAGCGTTCAAGATGGATGCATCGTCGGTCAATCGACATCAGAACATCCGCTGACTGCGAGCACGTATCTCGTATGGACTGGCGATATGCCGCAAGATTTCGACCTTCGATGCAAGATCAAACTGACAGGCGGTAATAGCGGGATTCATTATCGCAGTCGTCGCTCTGAAGGGCAGCACGACCTTGCAGGTTTTCAAGCGGACTTTGACGCGCAGAATAATTACTCCGGCGTGCTCTATGAAGGTCTCGGCCGAGAACTCATGAGTGCGCGCGGTGAACAAGTCGAATTTTCTCCAGCGGGAAAACGTGTTGTCGCGCAATTTGCGCCCGACGAAGTTCTTCGCAAGTCGATCCATACCGGCGAATGGAACGACTATCGCATCGAAGCTCGCGGAACGCGCGTGCGACATTGGCTCAACGATGTTTTGATGTCCGATGTCACAGATGGCGATGCCTCGAGATTTCATCGTGACGGGTTGATGGGATTTCAGTTGCATCAAGGCGCGCCAATGGAAGTGCGATTCAAGAACCTCGAAGTTCGCGCCATTCAATCAGCACCACCCGTATCAAGCCTGACGCTTCCGCTAGGATTTTCCGCTCAACTTCTTGCAAGCGCACAGTCTGACCAAGGCAGTTGGGTTTCCATGACATTCGACGGCAAGGGCCGCGCATTGATTTCTCCGCAAGATGGTGCGCTCATGCTTGCATGGATTCCTGGAATCAGTCGCAACGATGATGGCACGCCGTGGGCAGGAAAAACCACGGAAATCCAGCCATTTACAGCACCAATTCGCTCGTCGCAAGGTCTCTGCTTTCTC
>CAMAXY010000089.1 GCA_945862215.1 Singulisphaera sp. GP187
AGTCCACCAACCATGCCATTGAGTGAAAGCGATCCAGTTTTTTCTCCAACTTTTGTGGCGGCAGAAAACGTTGCGCGCACACCAGCGTCTTCGACTGAAAATTTTCCTTTGAGTCCGTTGATTTCAATCTTTGGATCCGATTGCGAACCCGCTGCGATCAATTGAAGGTTGGTGATTTCCAAGATTGTTCCGCGCAAGGTTTCTGCAAGCGAAACACTTGGCGCCTGTGATTGCGATGGCGTGACTTTCGCTGGCTGCGAAACTGCCGGTGTAGGCGACACGAACAATTCGGTCAGAGACAAAGATCCATCGGGTCGATAGGTCGTGGCGACGATTCCCGAAAGAACAATATGCGGAGGCTCTGATTGCCTCGCAAGTGCGATCAATCCATTGTTCGCAGTGACATCAACGGTGATCGATGCACCATCAGCGCCCTTGATCGAAAATCCTTGGATCACTTGTGGCCCAGACCATGAGAGCGACAAACTCGCAAGCGAAACTTGCCCACGGACCAGAGGCGATACAAATCCAACGGCCATATTGCGGCCGAACGATCCAGAAAGAATCGTTGGCAAGAATGCGATGATCGCCCCAAGGAAGACGATGCCTCCTGCGAGTGCGAACAAACTTCTGCGAAGCCATTTACGGCGAATGTCTGGTTTCATATGGATTGGTGATTCTATAGATAGAAGGACCATATATAGAGGGAGTCACTCGCCCCAAAGAAAGCATTGAGGTCAGTCCACCAAAACTGGCGTGGGCGAAACATGACTCAGCATTCGTTCGAGCGCTTTTCGTGCGAATTTGCGCGCGTCGGGATGCACACGGATTTCATTCACGATTTTTCCCGCAGACAATTCGTCGAGCACCCATGCGAGATGCTGCTGGTCGATTCGGTACATCGTCGTGCACAGACACTGACAACCCGAAAGCATTTCTACTTCCACTCCTCGAAGTGCGGCGGCTCGAGACAATCGCGTCACAAGATGCACTTCGGTTGCGACTGCAAACTTCGTTCCAGGTTTTGCTGCTTCGATGGTTTGAATGATGTACTCAGTCGAGCCCGAGAGATCCGACTTGTCAACGACTTCTTGTGAACATTCTGGATGCACCAAGATTGTCGTGCGATCCTTGCGAGAGCGAATCGCATCAACATGCTCTGGACGAAAGAGTTTGTGCACGCTGCAATGCCCAGCCCACAGGATGACATCAACAGCGCGAATGACTTCTGCCGACAAACCACCGTGTTCTTTTTTTGGATCCCACAGCGCAGTCTGCGCAGGAGCCTTCGCTTTCACAGCATCGATCTCGGTGATCAAACCCCGTGCATGTGCCGTGTTTCTGCCAAGATGTTGATCTGGCAGAAAGAAGACTTTGATTTTTTCGCCCTTCTCTCGCGGCGTCTCTCCACCTTTCAATGCCCATTCAAAAATCTGCTTCGCATTTGAACTCGTGCAACATGCACCGCCATTCTTGCCAACAAAGGCTTTGATCGCTGCACTCGAATTGACATAGGTCACAGGAATCACCCGAAACTTCTGCGCCTTCTTTGATTCGCCTTTCTCTTTCAGTGCAGTTGTGATGAAATCCCATGCGTCAACCGCATCGTCATATCCAGCCATATCCGCCATCGAACATCCTGCGCCGAGATCGGGCAATATCACCCTCACGGAATCTTCGGTCAACACATCTGCCGTCTCCGCCATAAAGTGCACTCCGCAGAAGACGATGAATTCAGTCCCGCGTCGATTGGCTTCGGCGGCAGCCGTTTGGCTCAGCTTGAGACTGTCCCCGATGAAATCTGCGTGCTGAATCACCTCATCTTGTTGGTAATGATGTCCCAAGATCATCAATCGATTGCCAAGCTCGCTTCGCCGAGCTCGAATGATCTGCGAAAGCGCAGTTTCCGAGGCCTCTCGATATTTTTTGGGGATCTCGGGCTGCCAAAGCATTGAATGTGATTCTATCCATGCTCTTGGCATCATTTTTAGCCCCCGAAGAGAGCATCTATAGGAATAATCTGAGAATCATTTTGCTTTTTTGCTGTGGTGTGGGATGATTCGATGCCCCACAGCAAGCCTATGAACAATTGCAACACCCACGCAGAACTATCTCATTCAACGAAAGTATTTTTCGTAACGCTTTACGCATTGACAATGTCTGCCATGATCAATTCTCCAACGAGTGCGATCCCGCCGACAGAGACAATAAAGTTGTTGGCTCCAGATGGAGCAGCGAATGATGAGTTCGGCAACGCAGTCGCTCTCTCAAATCTCGCGGGGCTATCGGAGGCAAACGCAAACATTGCACTTGTTGGTGTGCAGTTTGATTCGATCGGAACTGGATCGTCATCATTTGAACGTGGATCTGTGAATGTGTTCACCTTAAATTCCAGTGGAGTGTGGGTCTTCGAAACAAAATTAACTGCATCAGATGGTGCCGCCAATGATCATTTCGGAGCTTCGGTTGCGCTCTTTGGTAGCACCGCAATTATTGGTGCGCCTGACGATGACGGTTCTTTGACAGACCAAGGATCAGCTTACATTTTTCAGCGAAGTAGTACGGGAGTTTGGACTCAGGTCACAAAGCTGATTCCCACCGATCCGGTTGCATATGACTATTTCGGATTCTCGGTCGCAATCTCAAATACGGTTGTGACAACATCAAACATTGGAGATGTCGTCGTCGTTGGCACTCCTTATAAAGATGTCACAACAAATGGCATTTTTTACGCAGAGCAAGGAGCGACATATTTCTTCGAACGCGCTACAACAACTGGGCCCTGGACTCAGAAAGCGAAGGTCTTTGGAACGAGCACCGCTAGCAGCTCGGACAATCCCGCCAACGACCATTTCGGATACTCGGTTTCACTTTATGGAACTCGCGCGCTGATTTCCGCCCCACTCGACGACATTAACGGCGTGATAAACGTAGGGTCGGTTTATACATTTACGCGTTCTTCGGTTGGAGTTTGGGCACTTGAAGCAAAGATTATTGCCAACGAAGCGCAACGAGCCGCCGAGGATGAGTTTGGTTATTCCGTCTGCCTTTTCGACAACCAATTTATTGCCGGCTCGCCATTTGACGACTTTGGTGTCAGTCCAAACGTAGTGAACAATCAGGGCTCTGCTTACATCTACCAACTTTCTGGCGCAGCGACATGGACGCAAGAAGCAAAAATCTTTGCCGCGGAGGGCACTGCCTATTCGAATTTCGGAGTCGTGGTTGGGATTCAAGGGAATCTGGCAGTTGTGACTGCGCCCTACGACGACACGACTTCTCAAGGCGGTACTGCTATTTTTACAAACCTCGGATCTGCATATCGATTTACACAAGCAACTCCATCTGTATGGGGAGGACAATCAAAGTTCACTTGCCTTGTCGGACAACCAGAGTTGATCTTTGGAACATCAGCTTCGATATTCGGCGAGAACGCCTTCATCGGCGCAAAACTTGCAGATGTAGCTTCTCCGTTGAAGTTTGACCAAGGGGCTGCATACATTTTCGACTTAACACCGTTGGACTGCAACGGCAATGGCAACCCAGATGCGGACGATATCGCTCAATCCATTTCCCCAGATTGCAACACAAATGGAATTCCTGATTCATGTGATATCGCCGATGGGACTCCTGATGCGAATGGTGACGGCATTCCAGATTCATGCCTGATTTCACCTACAAATGTCGCTGCGACGGATGGAACGCTGACGACGGGTGTCACCGTGACATGGGCGACATTCGATGGAGCGACGGGATTTCAAATTTTTCGCGCGCTCGGCACGGCTGGTGTTGCAGCGCAGATCGGTACTGTTCAAGCCATATTGGAATACTCGGATACCACTGCAATTGCAGGGACTTTATATACATATTCCGTAAAGGGAGTTACGGCAAATGGATTGACTGCGAGAAGCGTTGGAGATACTGGCTGGCGAAATATTGCAGCTCCACTGAGCGTCGCTGCGACCGATGGCACTCTGACGACTGGCGTGAAGGTGACATGGGCCGCATCAACTGGCGCGACGGGATACAAGATTTATAGAGATGCTTCCGAGTCTGCGCTGGCAACAGTCGGCGCAGTGCTGACATATTCGGACACGACTGCAGTTCCTGGAATTTCGTATGCGTACACAGTGAGAGCAATCGTGGCCGCTGGATTGAGCGCAGCAAGTCTGAGCAACACCGGATATCGCGGATTGCTCGCCCCAACGAATGTGCAAGCATCGGATGGAACAAGCACGAGTGGCGTGATTGTGACATGGGCCGCTACTAGCGGTGCGACGGGATATCAAATCTTGCGAGCTGTTGGAGTGGCAACTCCAGTGTTGGCCGGCACTGTTGGTGTGGTGCTGACATTCAATGATGTCGAAGCGACTCCAGGCATTTTGTATAACTACTCAGTCAAAGCACTCTCGGCCGCCGGTCCTGGATTGGCAAGCACGGTCAACTCTGGATACCGAAATCTCACTGCACCACTGAGCGTCGCGGCGACAGATGGAACCAGCACTGCAAACGTAACTGTGACATGGGCCGCATCAACTGGTGCGACGGGATATGAAGTATGGCGCGCACTTGGTGCAGCTGTTGCAACAAAGATCGCAACAGTTGGCGCAGTGCTGACATATTCAAATACGACTGCAGTTCCAGGCACTTCATACAAATACACAGTGAAAGCAACTGGCGCAGTTGGTGTGAGTGCCGCAAGTCTTGGCGATAATGGATATCGACAGTTGAGTGCTCCACTGAGCGTCGCTGCGACCGATGGCACTCTGACGACTGGCGTGAAGGTGACATGGGCCGCATCAACTGGTGCGACGGGATACAAGATTTATAGAGATGGTTCGGAGTCTGCGCTGGCAACAGTTGGCGCAGTGCTGACATATTCAGACGTGAGCGCAGTTCCTGGAATTTCGTATGCGTACACAGTGAGAGCAATTACGACCGCTGGATTGAGCGCGGCAAGTCTGAGCAACACTGGATATCGAAATCTCACTGCACCACTGAGCGTCGCAGCGACAGATGGAATCAGCACTGCAAACGTGACTGTGACATGGACCGCATCAACTGGCGCAACGGGATATCAAGTATGGCGCGCGATCGGCTCAGGCGCTGCAGCGCAGATTGCAACCGTTGGCGCAGTGCTGACATATTCAGATACGACTGCAGTTCCAGGCACTTCATACAAATACACAGTGAAAGCAACTGGCGCAGTTGGTGTGAGTGC
>CAMAXY010000090.1 GCA_945862215.1 Singulisphaera sp. GP187
TCGAAAGAATCCGACGCAACTTTCATTTCAGATGCAAATTATGCGCGTCTATGGAAGGATTGCAAAGCGCAAGTCGCACTCGTTTCTCGTGGCGTTGAAGTTCCCGATCACGATGCAAAGAAGCGCGCGCTCATTCATGTTGATCGAGCCGAAGTTGCGATGATCTCGTTGCTCGAACACTTTTCTCCACCACCAGAATCTCCACCAAAGGGAATTCATGCAACTGCGGTGGTTGAAACAACAACTCTTTCCAAAGACCACGTTTCCATCGGAGCACTTGTTTGGATTGGAAAGGATTGTGTCCTGGGAAAAAACGTTGTGATCCATTCTGGCGCGCGCATTTATCCTGGCGTGACCATTGGCGACGATGCGATCATCCATGCCAATGCGGTCATTCGTGAACGCTGCGAACTTGGCAAGCGCGTCATCGTGCATGCAGGCGCAGTGATCGGCACGGAAGGCTTCGGATATCGACCATGCCCCAACGGCAATGGATTACTTCGCATTCCTCATATTGGAAATGTCGTACTGGAAGATGATGTCGAAATCGGCAGTTGCACTTGTATCGATCGCGGAACATTTGGTTCGACCCGAATCGGCGTGGGCACAAAGATCGATAATCACTGTCAAATTGGCCACAATGTTCAAATCGGACGATCAACTGTCATGGCAGGCCTGAGTGGCATCGCAGGGTCAAGCACGGTTGGAGATTGGGTTCGAATCGGCGCAGGTTCTGGCATCGCCGATCACCGCACAGTTGGGACGGGCGCTCAACTCGCCGCACGCACTGCGCTGATGAACGATGTTCCCGCCGGCGAGGTCTGGGGCGGAATGCCTGCGCGCGAAATCAAGATCGAAATGCGTCATATTCTTGCACTTCAAAAATTATCGCCGTTGACTCGGGATTTGATGCGATTAGTCGACGAGACAAAGAAGAACAAAGAAGCGGCGAAGGAATCCACGAAAGAAACTGCTCGGCCATGACTTCCCTGCCTCCAAATTCTTTGGGTTCTTCAATGGGGATTCGTGGCATTGCGCAAACAAAGATTGCAGAGTCGATGATTCCCGTTGACCGCAAGCAACACACCATCGCAACGCCGACGATTGTGCGTGGCAAAGGCCTCTTGCTTGGAGTGGATGCGGAAATCGAATTTTGTCCAGCACCTCCTGGGACCGGCATTGTGTTCGAGCGAATTGATCTCAATCCGTCGGTCATGATTCCCGCGCTGATCACCAATGCAGTCTCGCGGCCGCGACGAACGACCCTGCGCGTTGGCGATGCGACGATTGATACAGTGGAACATTGCCTCAGCGCAATCGTTGGACTGGGCATCGACAATCTTATCGTTCGTCTTCGAGGACCTGAAATTCCTGCTGGCGATGGCTCTGCACTTCCATTCTTTGAACCCCTGAAATCAGCAGGAAAAGTGCCCCAAGATGCAGAGCGATTTGTGCACCGCATCACCGAAGCAATTGTCATTGAAGAAGAAGATGCGTTGATCGCTGCGCTTCCATCTGAAGAGCCTGGTTTTCGAGTCACATATGAACTGGATTATTCCAGCGTCTCTTCGCACATCGGTCGCCAAAATCGAAACTTTGATTTCGCGCGCGACGACTATGAAAAAGAAATTGCACCTTCGCGCACATTCAGTTTGCGTTCCGAAGCGGAGGCGCTTTGGGCCGCAGGCCTCTGCAGACATCTCACTCCGCGCGATGCATTGGTCATCGGCGACGATGGGCCAATCGAAAATTCGTTTCGCTTCGCAGATGAATGCGTCAGACATAAAGTGTTGGACGTCATCGGCGATCTTGCTTTAGCTGGCGTGCGCTTGCAGGGAAAAATTGTCGCTCAGAGAAGTGGTCACGACCTGAATCGGCGGCTCGCCCGCCGTCTATTCGAGCAAGTTCGTGCAACGGCGCGCACTCAGATTGCGGGAACCGGTCGCGTGCTTGATGCGCGTGCGATTGCACGCATCATGCCGCATCGATATCCGATGCTTTTGATCGACCGAGTCGTGGAAATCGACGGAAATCGCCGCGCGGTTGGCATTAAAAATGTGACAATCAATGAACCATTTTTCCCAGGCCATTATCCTGGAACTCCCATCATGCCTGGAGTGTTGATCGTCGAGGCAATGGCTCAATTGGGCGGTCTTTTGCTTTCCCAAACTCTCGAACACACTGGAAAAGTTGCTGTATTACTCTCGCTTGATAAGGTAAAGTTGCGAAAGGCCGTCACTCCAGGTGATCAACTGATCATCGAGGCGGAAACCCTGCGGGCAAGTGCTCGAAGCGCAGCGGTTCAGTGCAGAGCGTGGGTCCAAGGCAAACTTGCTGCCGAAGCTCAGATTCGCTTCATGATGGTCGATGCGGAATTCGAATAATGACCAAGATCCATCCAACTGCAATCATTGATCCTTCCGCCGAGATCGCCAAATCGGCGAGCATCGGGCCCTATTGCACCGTCGGACCGCGCGTGCACATTGGTGAAGATTGTGTGCTTCGAAGTCACTGTCACATCACTTCATTGACACGCATGGGACGTGGCAACGAGATTCATCCATTTGCTTTGGTTGGTGGCGATCCGCAAGATCTCAAGTTTCACGGCGAACCAACTTGGCTCGAGATGGGCGACTTCAACATGATTCGCGAACATGCCACGGTTCATCGCGGTACCGGGAACGGTGGAGGCATCACGCGCATCGGATCGCACAATCTTGTGATGGGTAATGTGCATATCGCGCATGATTGCATCATCGGCAATCACTGCATCTTCGCCAACAACGCAATGCTTGCAGGTCATGTTCATGTGGACGACTATGCCAACATCGGAGGCGGTGCTGGGCTGCATCACTTTGTGAAAGTTGGATACTGCGGATTTGTCGGCGGTATGGCTCGCGTATCGAAAGATGTTCCGCCATTCATGCTCGCCGAAGGAAGCCCCGCTGCCATTCGTGGATACAACCACGTTGCGATGAGCAGAATTGGTATGGATGAAATGGAACTCGAAGCGGTCAAAGAGGCATACAAGAAAATTTATCGCCTGCGCGGTGGCGCTGGAGTGACGAAAATCGCCTCACTTTTGCGTGATTTTCCAACATCCAAGGCTCTTCGCCGCATTGCCGAAAGCATTCGCGCAGTCAACGAAGGGTTGAATGGTCGATCTCTCGAAGTGAAACGGACTGATGACAAGCGTGCCGTTCGAGTCGTCCGTGGGTAACCTTGCAAACCAATGACAACCCCCGCCAAAGCCGCTCGAATCGATGACCTGATGCAGAAAGCGCAGAGTGCGCTGAAGTCTGGCAAATGGTTCGAAGCTGAACGACTTGCGCAACGCGCTCTGGAAGTTGCCCATCAAGTGGGTGACTTCGGTCGAATGAGTCGAATCATTATGCCGCTGCAAGAATCTCGGCGGCAGAGAATGCAGTTGGCAGCCGAGGCAACAACGGTGAAATGGATCGAAGGCGAGATCGGCGAAGATCATCGAGTCGGACCTGGCTTGCACATCATGCAGCCGCCGCTTGTTGGTGCAGATGCTCGGCGCATTCGGTTGACTGCGCTGCGCCGAGAAGTTCCCGCACTTGTCATCTGCCGCGAACCAACAACGCAATTGGGGCTTGTGCCAATTGTTGCGATTGGCCTGATGACTGTGCGCGCAAGAATCGACGCGCCAGAAAAACCAGCTAAACCTACCAAGCAGTGGTTTCTTTGGGCTCTCGAGCAACTCGGAGACACGGCAATCGGCATGATCGATACAGGTATGGATGCTGTGCGCCAAGTTGACTTTGCAATTTCTCTGATGGACTCTGTTCCAGATCACGAAGAGCTGCACACGACTCTCGTCCAACTCTGTTTGAAAGCAGAAGAAGAAATGCAGGATGTTGCTGACGCGGATGTTGCAAAAAAATTAGCTGCGAAAGCACGCGAGAAAGCCAAAGGCTGATTTCGTGGCGGATTCCGCTGCGCAGGTCTCACTTTGTGCTGGAATACCAGCGATCAGTGCATCTCTCCATCACCGAATCCGATTTCCCGTTGGTGATCCAGCGGCGCTTATTACTGTGCAGACCGCAGCGAATGCTGCCCCCCGCTGCATCTTGATTCTGCGTGATATTGAAATGGATCGCGCACGCAAGCACGCACGCGCCGATGAATTTCACTCCCCCGCGGATTTCACTCCTGCCTCTGGCCTTTCAGGGGACAGAGAAACTGCGACTGCGCAGTCCGTCGCAGAGTGCATCATTCGAATGGGAGCAACAAGTGTGTCGATCGATCGCTCGACACCCGCAATCTATTGGCACCAACTCGTTGCGGCTGGATTGCGAGTGACGTGCAATCCCGATGATGGTGTTTTCATTCGGCGAAGTAAAGACGCAGAAGAGATTGCATGGTTGCGTCAATGCCAACAAGACACAGAAGCCGCAATCCGAATGGCGTGCGAAACGATTGCGGCCGCACCAGTTCGCGATGACGGAGTCTTGCTTGGCACGGGCAAGCCTCTCACAAGTCAGCGAATTCGCGAAGCGGTTGATGTTTTTTTATTGCGCCGCGGATATCTGAATCCTGAATCAATCGTCGCTTGCGGCGCGATGGGCAGCGATTGTCACGAACATGGCAGCGGAGAATTGCGAACATGCGAGCCAATCATCGTCGATATTTTTCCTCGAAGTCGCAAGACGCTTTATAACGGTGACTGCACCAGAACTGTTGTCAACGGCGCCGCGTCACGCGATATCGTGCAGATGCACGCAGCAGTCGTTGCCGCAAAACGTGCTGC
This sequence comes from Singulisphaera sp. GP187, assembly GCA_945862215.1. Classification (GTDB taxonomy): domain Bacteria; phylum Planctomycetota; class Phycisphaerae; order Phycisphaerales; family SM1A02; genus F1-60-MAGs104. The sequence goes on from CAMAXY010000090.1 coordinate 4,775, forward strand.
AATTGCGGCAATTCGTCCTGGTGTCACGGGTGAAGAAGTTCACGCGGCGACATCGCGCGTGATTCGCGATGCTGGATTCGCCATGGGAATGCCATCGAGTGATGAAACCTGGGCGCAGGCAAGAATGACACACGGCACAGGACATGGAGTGGGGCTTGAAGTGCACGAACCTCCTCTGCTTGCGAAGAAGGGACCACCACTCGTCATCGGCGATGTCGTGACTGTAGAACCTGGCTTGTATCAACCTGGACTTGGTGGCGTGCGCGTCGAAGACATGCTTGTAGTCACTGCCGATGGATGCGAGAACTTGGGGACATTGCC
>CAMAXY010000091.1 GCA_945862215.1 Singulisphaera sp. GP187
GAGCGCAACTCAACACAGAGCCATTCCTTCAAGTCCTGCAACGTACTCATCATCACAACGCTCCTTTTCGCGGCATTTCTGCCCGTCGCCTGCAAACCAATCAGCGAAATGGAAGCACAAGGCGCACCTGACGAGTCGAAGTACGACGGCGGTAAAAAAGACAAAGAAAAAGACAAAAGCAAAGACAAGAGCAAAGACAAGCACGACGAGCAATCATCTGAATCATCTTCTGCAAACGCCGCAGACAAAACCGGAAGTCATGCAGACAATCGCAAAGGCACGCACGGCCACGATCAACCGAAAACCGCTGCCAAGTGGTACATCACGATGCACGGCGAGCCAAGTGGAAACACTGTGCATGCACTGAGTGGTGAGGGCGAAATGCTTGGCAACATTCTCGAGCCCATTGCGAAATCTGCTGGCGGCGATGCGAAAGGTGTGCGAGGAATGTTGCACACGGGCGAGCATGGAATCTTGCTGGTCAGCGCGAGCATGGAAAACACAAGATTGCTGCGTTATGGCGCGCCAACTTCTGATGGAACGCTGCCATTCGAATCCGTGTTCGCATCGAAGGAGCTGAGCGATCCGAATCTCGTGCACTCATACGCCCTCGCAGTCGGAGCCGATGGAACTGTTTATGCGTCGAATCAAGACACAAACACAGTGACCGCATACGAAGGCATCGGCACTGCGCATCCTGGCCAACCCGTTCCAGTTCCTGCGGAAATCGTGGGACTTGGAATCCCAGTTGGAACGGTCGTGCCCCGCGCGCAAGTTTCTCCGCAGGGAATCACTGAAATTCGCGGCATTGCAATTGGCGCAGATGGACTGCTCTATGTTTGCGACCGTGGCGCATCGCAAGTCGTTGTCTTCGATCCCAAGACAGGACTGCGCAAGAGTGTTCTTGCCGACGCATCGAATGGACTGAAGCATCCGATCCAACTTCTCTTTGCACCAGATGGTTTCACCGTCTATCTGACGGACAATGGCGTGCCTGCAATTTTTCGGATCAATGTGAAGACCGGTGACATCATTCTGTTTGCCAACACTGCGACGGGTTGCCCTGCCCTTCCAAGTTCGCTCGCATTGGACAATGAACATCTCTATGTTGGCGATCGAAAAAAGAAACAAATTATCCGCTTCAAAATCGCCAACGGTGAATGCGACAAGAAACCATTTTCGGAATCTCTGCCAGATGCTCCAGAGTTCATGATTCCATCGACACCGATGCGGCCTGCGAGCAAAGCCAAGCCGACCACGGCCCCCTGATTTTTAATCTGAATTCGCGCTCAATCGATTCACTCGCAAATCAACTGCACGCGGAGCATCTGCGTGAGCGACGAGATATGCATGGTGCGGCGTTCCGCCCGCAAAATCTTCGGGGATGGTGTACTTCGTGATATCGCGCATCACCGCGTTTTGTGGCAGTAATTCTGGCGCGGGAGAAAATCCTCGCGCATTTGTGCTGAACCAAATCTGACCCTGCGGACTGAGCCACGGAAGAGTCATTTCGATCAACTGCGGCCAATCTCGTTCGACTGAAAAACTATCGACCGCCATTCGTTTCGAGTTGGAAAAAGTCGGCGGGTCAAGAACGATGATGTCAAACGCATCGCCCGCACGAGGACCCGCTTCGAGCATTTGCAAACAATCTGCTTGAACAAATCGGTGCGCATCATCGACTTCAAATCCATTCAACTTCATATTTCTGCGAGACCACTCTTGATATGTGTTGCTCATATCAACGGTCAACGTCGACGCGGCTCCACCTGCGGCGGCATAAACCGTAAACGATCCCGTGTACGCAAAGAGATTCAGCACGCGACTCCCCATTGATCGCTCGCGCACCATCGATCGCGTCGTGCGATGATCAAGAAAAAGTCCAGCATCGAGATAGTCCGAGAGATTGACCTCAAACTTCAACCCCTGCTCGCCGACATTTCGGATGACTTCCGTTTGACCGATCCGTTCATATTGCGCGATCCCCCGTTGCCGTTGACGATGCTTAATAAAGAGATGGCTCGGATCGACTTGAAGCGCGCGGTGAATGTGTTCGAGACACAATTGGTGAAATGCGGCCTCGGCCTCGGGAGTGTCGTCGCGAGTGCGCGGGTGAAACCACACAAGAACATCGCCGTCATACCAATCAATCACCAGCGGAAACTCTGGGATATCACGCTCGTACAGCCGAAAGCACGGCGCGGCAATTCGCCGAGACCATTTCTGCAAGTGGCGCATTCGTTTTTCGAGTCGATTATCAAGCATCTGGTCAATAATTCCTTCGAGTTGTCAATTCATTGGTAATCGGTACACTGCCGAACTCAATTTCGCAACTATATATAAAGGATCCAAACACATGGTTCGACTCATGCTTGCGCTGTTTTCTCTCTGTCTTCTAACGCCAGCTGCTTTTGCAGGTGAGGCGGACTTGAAGGTTCCTTCACTGACACAAGTTCAGTTCGATGTTTTTGGAACAGCTATTTCGGGCATAGGGATTCTCTACTTCGGGCTCCTCGTCTGTGTTGCAGCCTGCATTTTCGGCTTGTTGCAATACAAGCAGACCAAGGCCCTGCCTGCGCATGAATCCATGCTTTCTGTCTCCAACATCATTTGGGAGACATGCAAGAGTTATCTCTTTCAACAAGGCAAGTTCCTTGTATGGCTTTGGATTCTGATTGCGGCTTGCATTGTCTATTACTTCGGCATTCTCGAGCATAAGTCAGGCGGCGATGTCGCCATGATTTTGGCGGCAAGCGTGCTGGGAATCCTCGGATCGTACGGCGTTGCGTGGTTCGGTATCCGAATCAACACGACAGCGAATAGCCGCGCAGCCTTCGCAAGTTTGCGCGCTGCTTCACTTCCCGTGCTTGGAATCCCGCTGAAGAGCGGCATGAGCGTTGGACTGTTGCTCGTCTCAGTCGAACTCTTCTTCATGATCTGCATTCTTGTATTCCTTCCAACCGCACTGGTCGGTCCTTGCTTCATCGGTTTCGCAATCGGTGAAAGTCTCGGCGCAAGCGCGCTTCGCATCTGCGGTGGAATCTTCACCAAGATCGCAGACATCGGCGCGGATCTCATGAAGATTGTTTTCAAACTTCCAGAAGATGATCCGAAGAATCCAGGCGTGATCGCAGATTGCACTGGCGACAATGCGGGCGACTCTGTCGGACCAACTGCAGACGGCTTCGAAACATACGGCGTGACGGGCGTTGCTCTGATCGCATTCTTGGCTTATTCGATGGGCGAAGTCAATCCAAGTCTCTGCGCAACGCTCATCGTTTGGCTCTTCGCCATGCGAATTCTGATGGTCATCACCAGTCTCGTTTCGTACTTGATCAACGAAGTTATTTCGAAGGCTCGCTTCGGCGAATTGGCCGATTTCGACGAAGAAGCACCACTGACTTCGCTCGTTTGGCTGACTTCAATCATCTCGATCGGCGTGACATTCATTGCAAGTTATGTGTTGCTTGGAAATATCGCTCTTGGATCGGAGACCGTCGCAAATGTTGTTACAGCAACACCAATTGCAGCGGGAACACTTGTCGAACAAACGACCACGATCACAGACGAAACGAAATATCTGCCTGACCTTTGGTGGATTCTCTCCGTGATTATTTCGCTCGGCACCATTGCCGGCGCACTGATTCCAGAATTCACAAAAGTGTTCACAAGCACGAAGTCTCGCCACGTGAAGGAAGTTGTCAACGCCAGCAAGCAAGGTGGAGCAAGTTTGTGCATCCTCTCTGGTTTGGTTTCTGGAAACTTCTCAGCGTTCTGGAATGGTTTGGTCATTCTCTCGCTGATGGGTCTTGGCGTTTGGTGCGCTACTGCTGAAGACATGATCAGAATCATGCCAGCGGTTTATCCTTTCGCAGCTCCGATCTTTGCGTTCGGTTTGATTGCGTTTGGATTCCTTGGAATGGGACCAGTCACGATCGCTGTTGACTCGTTCGGACCAGTCACGGACAACGCGCAAAGCGTCTACGAATTGAGCCAAATCGAGAAGATTCCTAATATCAAGGAAGAGATCAAGTCGAAGTTCGGATTCACTCCAAACTTCGAAACTGCCAAACACAAATTGGAAAAAGGCGACGGCGCAGGCAACACATTCAAGGCAACTGCAAAACCAGTTCTCATCGGAACTGCAGTCGTCGGTGCGACCACCATGGTCTTCGGCATCATCTTGGCGCTCATCGGCGTCGAGACTGCATCGTTGCTCGGGGGAATCGTGAACACTGCTGACCCTGCATACAAGGTTGCGCTCGCGCAAGGTGTGCAAACCGTTGTCGGCAAACTCTCGATCGTTCAGCCTGCAATTCTGCTGGGACTCCTCATGGGCGGATCAGTCATTTACTGGTTCACTGGAGCAAGCACCCAAGCCGTTGTGACGGGCGCGTACGGAGCCGTGGTCTATATCAAGAACAACATCAATCTTGAGAAGGCAACTGCAAGCATTCAGGACTCGAAAGAAGTTGTGCGAATCTGCACGGTCTATGCACAGAAGGGCATGATCAACATCTTCATCGTCGTCTTCTGTTTGTCATTGGCACTCCCCTTCTTCGATCCATTCTTCTTCATTGGATATCTGATTGCCATCGCGTTCTTCGGACTTTTTCAGGCTATTTTTATGGCAAACGCCGGTGGTGCTTGGGATAATGCCAAGAAGATCGTCGAAGTCGACATGCGCGCCAAGGGAACACCGCTTCATGAAGCAACCGTCGTTGGCGATACCGTCGGCGACCCCTTCAAGGACACCAGTTCCGTCAGCTTGAATCCGGTGATCAAGTTCACCACACTTTTCGGCTTGCTTGCAGTTGAAATCGCAGTCACGATGCAGAATCAGAACACGAAAATTGCAATCGGCACGACATTCCTCGTGATCGCTTTGAT
>CAMAXY010000092.1 GCA_945862215.1 Singulisphaera sp. GP187
TCATTGAAATGAAAGCCAGCAAGCTTCCCCTCCATCATCAGTATCGCCACAATCTGTTCGATGTTCGCACTTGGGAGGTGATGGCCAAGATCGACCAGCGTCAACGCCTGCTTTCCAAGTTTGCTTGCAAACATGTGCGAATAGCCCCAGTCGCCCACCGTCGTTGAATACATATTCGGCTCGAACGCCTTGTACTCGATGTACATCTTCCAGTCAGCAGGTAATGCGCGATAGATCTGTTTCATACTCTCAAGTGTGCGCTCGAACGATCGGCGAAAATCGATCTGGCCTGGAAAGCAAGATCCGTCTGAAAGCCAAAGAGTCAATGCCTTGGAGCCGACCAATTCTCCTTGGCGAATCGTCTCGATATTGTGTTCGACCGCTTGGTTGCGCACAGCCTTGTCGACATGGGAAAGCGATCCAAATTTATAACTCAGTGGCTGCGACGGTTGATCTTGAAATGTGTTGGAATTGACCGCGTCGAATTGGAGTCCGTGCGAACTCGCTCTCGTTCGAACCGCATTTGCATCGTCAACGGAGTCCCAAGGAAAATGAAGTGAAATCGAACCGCACGATCGATTGATTGCGTGCAGGAGTCCCACATCATCGATTTTTTCCAGCAAGGTGCGAGGCTCACCTGCACCTGCGAATCGACCGAAACGCGTTCCCCCTGTTCCGAGCGCCCAGCTTGGAATTGTGATCTGAAATGCGGCAACTTTCACAACGACCGAATCGCAATAAGCAATGTGATTCGACGCCCATTCAAACCGCCGTTGATGTTCAGCAATGTTCAAATCATTGTGTTCGCTGATGAAAGACCTTTTGATTTGCATTGGAAGCTTTTATTCCTAGGTTAGATAAAAAACTTCACGCAGCGACAACGAGACTGGCGAGTTATCAGGATTCGTTTCCATGACGTCTTTCATTGACGCCCACCACTTCTTCACAATGGGATCATCTGGCAATCGATCAAGCGCGGTTGCATCTACGCATTGCAAGACACCAAAGAGATCGTTCGTGCTTTCGTCGAGAAATATCGAATATTCAGAAACTCCGGTTCGCCGCAAAAGCGCTGAAAGTTCAGGCCAAATGTCATCGTGCCGACGCTTGTATTCAACCGCCATTCCTGGAAAGAGTTTCATGCGAAAAGCAACTCGTTGCATTGGGGATCTTCGCCTAGTGCTTCTGATTCGTGGGCTTCGAAGGCAAGGCTGCCAAACGAGCGATGAAAACAATTGTGATGAAGACTCCAACAATTGCTTCGAGCATGCAGGTTGCGCGCGCCCAAGCGGATACTGGAATGATGTCGCCATATCCAACGGTGGTAATCGTACTGATGGAAAAATAGATCGCGTCATTCCATAAGAGCAGGATTGGCTTACCGCCTGCTGTGAGGAAATAGGCATTGGGATCGACCGCCGAAACATGTCTATGAATACTGGAGAACATCATGGCAGCTAGCAGATAAATCGAAATGCCACCATACACACGGTCATCAATCAAAGATTCATTCTTCAACATCTCACTCGCAAGAGCGATGATTGCATAGATGTAGTACACACAGGCGAGATATGAGATTGGACTTCGCGCCACCGCAACTTGATCAAAGCCGTACATCAACCAACACCAAGTGACCATCACCATGAAAAGCACCACCAGTGGAATGGAGCGCTTCCAATTGGTCAAGGCGATCACACCAAAGAGAGGGACGCAGACAACTAATCCTGGGAAGAGATTGTCTGTGTCACCATTTGATGACAAAAAGAACGGATGAAAGCCCAGCAATGCAACGAGCGCAAGGAGCAGCGGCAGCGTGCGATTTTTGAGCCACTTTGATGGATTTGGCGGGAGAAAATTCATCGGTGGGGTTTCGAAAAGAGAAGCATCGTCGCACGCAAGTTACATCAGCAATGCAAATAGCGCAGAGCAATCGCCAACCCTCTAGTTTATGATCGAACATATGAAGGCCGCCGTATTTGTTTGTTTGATCTTGGTTGCGCTTGTCGCACCAAAAACGGTTGTGGCGCAATCTATTTCGACGCCAACTCAATTGACTGTTGGGATTACGGCGCATCCGCCATTTGTGATCAAGAAGCCAAATGGGGAATACACGGGATTTTCAATTGAACTCTGGGAAAAGATTGCCGTCGACAATCAGTTGAAATTTATCTATCAAGAATTTTCTGATGTCGAGCCACTCCTTGCCGAGACATCAAGCGGACAGATTGACGTCGCCCTGTCCGACCTTACCGTGACAGCATCGCGCTTTGAGAGCGTCGATTTCTGCACGCCATTTTTTCATGCGGGCTTGCGCATCATGATCAACGAAGACCGCAGCAATTCAATCGGCCGCCTACTTCGTGGACTGCGCGAGGATGGGCATCTGACTTTTATCGGATTACTTGCTGGAGTTATTGTCGTTCTCACAGTGCTCACGACCGTGGTTCTGCGAAGAACGGACCAGAACTTCACCCGCCACTGGCATCACGGATTTGCGGAATCGTTTTATCACGTTATTTCTGTGATCATGACTGGCAAGAGCAACTACAAAGGCGGGCAAGGCCCCATGTGGCGAATTATTGCGGCACTTTGGATTCTTTGCGGTGTAGCACTCGTGGCATACATCACCTCGAGCATCACTTCTGTCATGACGACACAGCGCCTACAAAACGAAATTTCTGGACCGAAAGATCTTGGCGGGAAGAACGTCGGAGTGATCGCAGATTCTCCAGGTGCGGACTATTCGGCTCAGCGTGGTTGGGACATCAGCACCTTCGACAATCTTCCATCTGCTGCGACTTCACTTGTGACGCACGATATTCAAGCAATCGTCTTTGACGCGCCTGCTCTTCAATATTACGACAACGCGCATCCTGAGTTGCCGCTGACTGAAGTTGGACCAATTTTCGATCCACACAAGTATGCGTTTGCCGTACCCAAGGGAAGTCCAAACCGAATGCCGCTGAACCATGCGTTGTTGAAACTTGAAGAAGCTGGATTTGTGACCGCATTAAACGTGCGCTACTTCGGTAGCGATTGAACACAGCGAAATCCCAAATGCGAAAGTGATGTGTCTGGCGTCGTCGCCATCCGAGCGCTTGGACGGTAACTCGCACAGTAACTGTCATTGCATAAGAAAGATCCACCGCGATTGACGCGCACCTCTGGTGCATCTGGATTGTTGGGATCGAAGCTGGACGAAGGACCTTGCGGATTGTCAGCAGATGCGCCCTTCTCAATCGACTGTGCACGAATTGCGTATGTATCAGGGCGATATTGATCTGCGCACCATTCCCAAACATTTCCAGACATGTCATAAAGACCATATCCGTTTGGCGCGAAACTCTTCGCAGGTGCAGTGCGCGTGAAACCATCGAGGTGATCGTTTCGCACGGGGAATTCCCCTTGCCAAGTATTTGCACGTGTTGGGTCGATCGGTTCATTGCCCCAGCAATTCGTTTTTCCATCAAGCCCGCCGCGCGCTGCGTATTCCCACTCGGCTTCGGTCGGCAAGCGCTTGCCCGCCCACGCTGCATATGCAACTGCATCGACATATGCGACTTGCACAACAGGATGATCCATTCGATCATCCATTGCGCTCGCAGGTCCTTCAGGATGTTTCCATGTTGCGCCTGTTGTCCACACCCACCATTGACTCGGATCGTTTGTCGACACGGATTTTGTCGGCGGCATGAAAACCAGCGATCCCGCCTGAAGCATTTCGTCAGATGGCTTGGGAGTTCCTTCGGGCACTTGCTTTTTAAGTTCTTCCCAGTCGACGGGTCGCTCCGCCATCGTTTTGTATCCCGTTGCTTCGATGAACTTCGCAAATTGTCGGTTGGTCACTTCCGTCGCGTCCATCCAGAAAGTGTTCAAGCGCACGCGGTGCATCGGTCGCTCGTCGGCGCGAGCAAGCGAGTCGACGCTTCCCATCGAAAAATCGCCAGCAGGGATCAAGACCATGCCGACGGGAGCGGGCTGTGTTGGAATTGGCGCTGGCGCAGCGCAAGATGGGAGGGACAAAATCGTCGCATAGATGAGCAACCATGCAGATGGGTAACTGATCATGGAGCCAGAGGTTTCCAGCATTACACCTTCTTCACAAAGCACGTCTTCAGAACCAGCCCCTTGACCTTGAGATCTTTGATCTCTTGAACAGAATCTCCATCGGCGAGGAGGTTGCCGTTACTGTCTTTTACTTCCATAGTGGTTCGAGTCTAACAAGTGCGTCGCGCATCATGCGCTGCGGCGAGCGAATCCCATGCGCCATCGAAGGCCCATGCATAATTTTCCCAGCGCCCGATTGACGAATTGTTAATCGGCTTGCGAACCTGTTCATGACTGAGTGTGAAGACAGCGCGCGTGTTCTGTTCTGGTTGCAAGACGCTCGCCTGCGCCTCAAGTCCAAGGCGATCCAAGAAACGTTTGGCGTGCCCAGTTGGATCAGCGACCAAGTTTTCATAAACGATGCTCTCGTGTGGAATCCCAAGTGTTTCAAGTGCATTTGGAAGAATCGAACGCTCGGCTTCAATCACACTGCGCAGTGAATCGATCTTGCCAGTCCAACCATCGGTGATTGGATTGAAGAATGAAAGAAAAGTGCTGATCGCCATGTCTCTTGGATCACGAGCGACATGAAAACAGACTGCGCCTGGAAGAATCGCCGCAACGACTGGCAACCATTTCCAAGCGCGTAAATTTTTATCGAAGATCCACTGCGCACCATCTCTACGAAGTCGCATCGCACCGCGCAGATACGCACTCTGCAGCGCTTCGCCCGCTTCGCGTGGCAACATGCTGAGATTTCGCATTGGTATTCCAGTCGAAACAATCCCCGTCCCCATGATTTCAACGCCGTCAT
>CAMAXY010000093.1 GCA_945862215.1 Singulisphaera sp. GP187
AGCACCGCCTCTGCGACGGAGGATCTTTCCAATTCAAGTTTGCTCTTTGACAATTCCACTTGCAATTTAGTGGACTCGACATCCAGTCCCTGTTTCATACGAATCTGTTCCGCAGACAAGCCAGAGAGTTCGTCACCGAGTTGAGCATCGCGCAACTTCTGCGCGCGTTGCAGGGTCTCGATCTTGGATCGATCTGGTGCAGAGGCACTCGTCTCCTTGGCATTCAATAGCGCAAGTTCTGCCTCTAGTTTTCCTTTTTCCAGCATCACTTGTTGAAGCGCTTGCGCTTGCTTCTGCTCGGCAAGTTGACCTTCCGTCCGCAGTCGATCAATTTCCGCTTTTAAGGATGCGAGTTCCGCCGCCAACTTTTCATTTCGAATCTCAGCCTCTGTTCGAAGTTCTTTCAATTCTGTCTTCTGCTCGCTCGCCTGAGCAGCAGCGCCAGCTGGAGCTTGGGCAGGGACTTCAGCAGTCGCACAAGTTGCGCAAAGAAATCCGCTCACCAAAGAGAGCGTGGAAATGAATGAGAGTTTCTTGATTTGCATAGAGTTCGTTGTCTTTCAATAAAAGTTGATGAATCACCGTCAAAAAGAAGTCATAGAAGTTTACACATGAACCCGTGACAGCAAGAAGCACGTTTTTGTCGTGCTTTTCATCCAAATTTCTCTCATTCCTTATCTCAGTCCTTAGTCGCCTGAACACAATCTGAACTAAATGCAATGTTCACACTCGAAGGCGTTGCTGTCGATACGCTTGGACTTGAATGCACACCAACTCACGACTGGGAATTTTTGCGTCTCTCGTTCTTCTGCAATTGTGCGTTTTGTCAGGATGCAAGAAAGCAGAAAAGATTGCCCCGGCCGAGGCCATCGCTCCCGTCGCGACTGTCCAACCAACAATCGCAGCCGTCGTTGACAACTCAATGACACCTGAAGCGTTCCTGCAATCAACGGCAACAAGTGATCTCTTTGAAATCAAGATGGGCAAACTTGCAATGCAAATTGCCGAAGCGCAAAGCGTGAAAGACTTTGGCCAGCGTATGGCGGCAAACCATACCGCGATTCAAGTGATCATTTCCAAGATCGCCAAAGAACAATCTTTCACTTTGCCCACAAGTATGACGGCAGATGACTCGGCAACTGTCGAACGATTCTCAGCGATGCAAGGAGTGACGTTTGATAAGGCGTACATGACTCTGATGGCAGAGATTCATCCAAAGACTCTCGCTTTGTTTCGATGGCAATATGAAAACTGCTCAGATATTGCGGTGAAGCCATTTGCAGTTCAGACCATGCCAATTATCGGGACACATGTGCGAGTTTCAGAGCAACTCAACGCGGAAGTGAACAAAGAAGAATTGCGAATCGCCGCTGAATTAAAGGCCGCAGAATTGAAAGCCGCGGAACAGCGCAAGGCGGATGCGGCTGCGGCGATTACAGCAGCGAATGCTGCGACCATGGCGAAGAATGCAGGGTCGAAGAAATCGAAGAAAGCAACTCCGCCAGTCCCGCCAACTCAGTAAAGTTTCGCTCGCCTCCGCGCTTAAGTTCTTTCTCGAAAATGCAGAATGAAAAACCCCTGCCTTTTCAAAGACAGGGGTTTGAATTGTTTTCTAACAAACTCGCTCTACCGAAATCATCCGTTCATCACGGCGTGCCTGTTGGCAATGGCTTTGCTTCGATTGCGCACTCGGATGTTGTGTTGAAATATCCAGCGGTATAGGTTGTCAACGGAATGCAATTCGCATATGTCGAACCGCCATCGGTACTGAGTTCAAACAGCATGTTCGAAGCAACGAATGGTTGATAGGTGCTTGCGTATGTTGTTGAAACGTTCATGCCATTGCTTGTCCCAGCGATGTAACCATTATTCACGCCTAAAACCGCACTGAAATACTTGAACTTTGTCCAGTCCTTCACGCCACCGCTTGGTGTGTATGTGAGGACTGAAGTGACCGAACTTTGCGTCGCAGTCATCTGGATTTGAGTACTCGAAATCACATACGTCAGAGTAAACGGCAATGCGATGTTCATACCCAAATAGGTGTTGTTACTTGGATATGCAACATACGAATCTTCTGGCGAGGAGATATTTTGACTTGCCAAGGAATAGTTCGAACCACCAATTCCAACAAATGCGCCAGTTGCACCCCCGCCATTTGATCCTGCATGGGTTGTGATTTGGATGACAGTCGGCAAACCTCCCGCGATCGTGGAAGAAGATCCTGTTTCAAAGAGGTCGAGCTCTGGAATAGTTTGGTTTGTGGTGCAAAGACTTCCTGGTCCGCCATTCGAATCGCCGTAATACCAATGCATATAAGAAGTGTTGATCAAGACTGGCGTATCAGTACCGTTGCTAAATCCGTTGAGATAACAATTGGCGTTGATTCCATAATCTTTTCCCTGAATCTTGGAAAAGTCCAGTGTCATGGTGATCCGAAGCTTGTCTGTGGTCACTGATGGCCCCTTCAGCAGATACAAATTCTCGGCTCTGAAACTATTGCTCCATAAACCGGCGTTGCCATTCTTGTCGTAAATTTTTGCAGAAGTTCCAGTGCTATTTTGGATGGAACTTCCTGAGGACGGCGATGCAGATGCGTTGGAATCAATTGACCAAATCATTGAGAACGCGGTTCCCCCACTCCCTCCGCCAGTGTCGCAACTGCCCCACTTGGCTATCAACATTGAAAGGTCGAGCCCGTTGACATCTCCGTCACCGTTAATGTCCTCTGGACATCCGATTGTTCCCGCTTGCGCTTGCAGAGCCAATGGCCCAAAAGAACAAGTTGCCACGGACAGGGACATACACACGATATTAAATAATTTCACAAAAACTCCTTAAAAAAATGGAATAATCAAAACGGTTTGAAACTTACTACGAGAATTTATAATGTCAAGAATTTTCAAAAAAAACGCATTTGCAAAAATGCATTTGCAAAAGAATTCATTTGGCATAATGCGAAAAAAAAAGGCGCACATGAAACATCATGTGCGCTATTTGTCAATCAAATTGAATCGCAGGCTTTATGGGCATGCGCCCCAACCACTCAGCAAAATCGCAAGGTCTTCGCCACCGACGTTTCCGTTTTCATTCAAGTCGGCAGATCCATTCGTGCCCCATTGACTCAACATGGTCGCCAAGTCCCCACCGTCAACATTGCGATCGCCATTGAGATCCGCGATACACGCCGCTACTGGTGCACCCAGTACGCCAGTTCCAGAAATATGGGCAGCAAAGATATCGCTTCCGCCTGCATTGACACCACCCTGCCATGAGATGTTTGCACCTCCATCGACAGCGGTCGATGAAGCAAAGCGGTACTTCGTTCCAGCATCGTTTGCAAGAAGAGTGTTCCAAGCGACAGTGCCATCCAGATTCATTCGAGCACCGCGAGCATCTGCCAAGATGGCGCTCAAGGAATTTGTATAACTAATTCCAACCCCTGAACTCATTTTGAGTGCAGCTCCAATATTCTTGTCGTAAACCACTCCACCTGAGGATGGAGCAAACGGTTCAACAATCGCGCCATCACCCCACTGGGCAACTCCGTTTGTGTCGAAGCATTGCGCTGCGATTCCGTACCAGACGATTCCTGCAATGGAACCCGAAGTGCCACGATAGAACACATTCAAGCGACCGTCGCTGCCGACAACCGCTTGCGGATTTGTTCGATTCAGCGTTGCTGTTGTTCCACCGAAAGTACCCGTCGTAGACGACGAGACCAAGACAGCATTTGCACCCCACGTCATTGCGCCAGCGGCATCCATATGTTGCGCACGACAATTCAATGGAGAAGTTGTGTACCAAAAGAAATATGCGCCACCAGCGCCATCGGAGAGGAAGTCGGGGAAGTTTCCAGTTTGTAGATTTCCATCGGTTGCAACGGCCACTCCTGCCGCAGCCAATGGACGCGTTCCGTCGGCAAGAATCTTGTGTGCCCGAAGAATCTTGTTACTGAAATTCGTCGTGTATCGAACGGTCGAAAGAATCACAGCGCCATCTGTGGAAGCTTGAAAACCAGAGCAAATCTGCTTGGCACCCACTTCATTGACGTAAACCGGCGTTGCGAATGTTGCGACACCAGTTGCGGAATCAAATCGTTGAACAGCAGAATCGAATCCGACTGAACAAGCTCCCCAAACTGCTCCGTCACTCGCAACAGCAACACGGCCATTGCCAAGGGATACACCAGCAGCGGAATAGACAACGCTTGTCCAACGAATCGCGCCAGCCGCGCTTACCGATGCAACTTTCTGAGTCGGAGTTGATCCATCGGCGGCGTATCCGTTGTAAGAGATGTACGCATTCCCTGCAGCATCACTTGCGACTCCGTAGTCAACCGTAGAAGAAAGTGTTCGGTCTTCAACAACCAAAGCACTCTTCCACATCGAACGACCATTCGCATCAAGGCGATCGAGCATGATGTCGTAGCCAGGATTCGAAAAGTAGGCGTAATAGGTGCTATTGGCAGGACCGACAGCAAGCTTCACCTGAACATCATCATTCCCAGTAGATCGAATCAACTCTGGCGCCGCGGGATCAGCTGAATAACCAGTTTGGGCTGCGGCGGTGCATGCAAACACAATGGAGACCATGGTGGATGACGCAAAAAACAAAGGAACAATAGATTGAGGGAATTGCATGGTGTCAAAATACCCCACGAATCAACTGAAACCAAATGAAATCTCAGAGAATTGAAAGAATCTAAATTCTAGAATTTTCCTTCTCATTCACAATTACCCCTCGTGTATGCGAACGAGTCCGCCGCCTTGTTTCTTTGCGCGATACATGGCTTTATCCGCGTTTTTCAGAATCTGGTCTGCATCAAGT
>CAMAXY010000094.1 GCA_945862215.1 Singulisphaera sp. GP187
AACTTTCGCTGCGTGTACTGCATGGAACCCGATGTGCAATTCCAACCACCCGAAGCGTTGCTTTCGCCGACCGAAATCGCGCGGATTGCAAAAGTCGCAGGGTCACTTGGAGTGCGAAAGATTCGCGTGACCGGAGGCGAACCAACGCTGCATCCAAAGCTTGAAGAGATCATTTCTGGCATTCGTCAAACGAGCGGTATCGAGATTGCGATGATCACGAATGGTTCGTTGCTTTCTCGCGAAAAACTTGCGCGCTGGAAACGTGCAGGCCTTGATCGCATCACCATCAGTATTGATTCTGTTCGCAGCGATCGATTTTCTAAGGTGACACGTTCGACAACCACGCCCGACGATGTCATGCGTGGCATTGAAATGTGCATCGCAGAAGGATTGACACCGCTGAAATTGAATGCAGTGCTTGTGCGCGGCGTCAACGATGATGAAGCCGTCGAACTTGCTCGACTTGCGCGCCGTTTCGGCGTTGAGATGCGATTTATCGAATATATGCCGCTTGATTCCGCTCATGCATGGGACGCTACGCGAGTCGTTTCGGCACGAGAAACTCGCGAAGCAATTGAAGCGGTCTTTGCGCTCACTCCGACCAACGCTGATGATCCACACAGCACCGCGCGAACCTATCACTTCACCGATGGAGTCGCTGGTCAGATAGGTTTCATTGCACCCGTCAGTGAGCCATTCTGTGGCGCTTGCAGCAGATTGCGTTTGACCGCGGATGGAAATGTGCGCCCATGCCTATTCAGCACGAAAGAATGGAGCGTGATGCCACTGTTGCGCGGCGGCGCAAGCGACACGGAGATTGCGGATTTTCTAATCGATGTGACTTGGACGAAACTCGCTGGGCACACAATTTCCGCGCCCACATTTGTGCAGCCACAAAGACCGATGTCCGCTGTTGGAGGATGAAAGAAGGCAGTTGTTGGCGCAAACGCCATTGCCCTTTCACTTCACGTTTCGGTTGGTCAAGATTTCGTTCTTGCGTGGCACAATCATTTTCAGCTTGCATCCACGCAGAATTCGGCGTGGGCTGTCATTGCCTTTCGAGAACGCTTCAAGAAAATTCCGTTGCGCTTGAAGTTCCCAGAGTGCAATCATGGGTTCTATTTCTTTCTCTTGTTCGTTGAAGTATGCAATTGCTTCGGTACCGGCTTCGCGTGCGGCAATCAATGATTGGATATCTACTGATTGGAGAAGTGGATAATCACAACCAACCACCAGCCATGCGGATTGATCTGACGAAGTGAACGCTGCGTGCAATCCACTTGCAGGTCCGTGCCCAGGGATGAGATCGACCAACCCAAACTCACCGAGTTGCCAGTGCGTTTTCTGTTCAAAAGTGCACGACCAATAGACTTTGTTGCAGAACGGGCGCAGAAGATCTGCGACTTCTTGCCACTGAGGGCGATTCGAATAAGTCATTTGTGCTTTGTCAGAGCCCATGCGTGAACTTTTCCCGCCAGTCAGAATCAACCCGCAAATTTCAACGATCACTCGGGACTTTCTCCAGGGAAACAATGATCGATTTCGAAGTTGGAGTGTGACTTGTCTTGGCAACACTGTCGATCGGCACAAGAACATTTGCCTCTGGGAAATAAGTAGCGAGA
Organism: Singulisphaera sp. GP187; assembly: GCA_945862215.1. Taxonomy (GTDB): domain Bacteria; phylum Planctomycetota; class Phycisphaerae; order Phycisphaerales; family SM1A02; genus F1-60-MAGs104. The sequence goes on from CAMAXY010000094.1 coordinate 1,623, forward strand.
CATCCGCGTGGAATCTCGTACGGAACAATTCGAAAGTTTTTCGCGCGGCGCTGTTTGCCAAGATGGTGGCTGACAATATCCACTGCATCCCCTTCAGATAATTCTTGCTCAGCCATATCGTCCGCATTCATCAGAACCACGCGTCGACCATTATGAATGCCGCGATACCGATCCTCCAAACCATAGATGGTGGTGTTGTATTGATCATGCGAGCGAATTGTGGTCATAATGAATTGACCAGTTTCAACATTCAAATGAGGAATTTGATGCGCGGTGAAGATCGCCTTCTTGCTCGCAGTGCGAAATTCTCGAAGGTCCCGCACAGCGTTAGGCAATATAAAACCACCTGGTTGTCGAATGCGTGAATTGAGGTTTTCAAATCCAGGAATGACTGCGGCGATTCGCTCACGGATCGAGTCATAGTTGCGAACAAATTCACTCCAATCAATCCCAACCGTGGCACCGAGCGTTGCTTGAGCGAGGGCAGCAACGATGGCTGGCTCACTCATCAATTCTGCCGATGCCGGATCCAAACGCCCTTGGGAAGAATGCACCGCACCCATCGAATCTTCAACGCACACAAATTGCTCGCCGTTTGCCTGCAAATCAAGCTCTGTACGACCAAGACATGGCAAGATCAAGGCTTCATCACCAGTGATTAAATGAGAACGATTCAACTTGGTGGAAACTTGCACGGTCAGCTCGCAGCGATTCAAACCGTGAGCCGTATATGCAGTGTCAGGCGCTGCAGAAAGAAAATTTCCTCCCAGAGCGAAAAAGATTTTGACCTTGCCTGCGTGCATCGCTTCGATCGCTTCGACCGTGCTATACCCATGAGCATGTGGCGGAGTGAAACGAAACTCTGTACCAAGTCGATGCAGAAACGCGTGTGAAGGTCTCTCCCAAATTCCCATTGTGCGATCGCCTTGCACATTGCTATGACCACGCACTGGACATGCACCTGCGCCGGGCCGACCGAAATGCCCGCCCAGCAGAAGCAGATTGATGATCTCCTGAATATTGGACACCGCATTTTGATGTTGCGTCAAGCCCATCGCCCAGCAACAGATCATCGCCTTGCTGCCAGCGATGATTTGTGCGACTTCGCGAATGTCATGCTCTGAGATTCCAGAGCCTTCGACGATGTCATTCCAGTGAACGTCCTGCAGATTCGCACGCAGCACATCAAAGCCTTCTGTGAATTGCGCTATGAAATCCGCATCGATACGCGGCGTCGGCTCTTCCAGCATTGCTTTCTGAATCCCCTTGAGCAACGCAACATCTCCGTTGATTTTTACTGGCAGATGATGCGTTGCCAATTTCGTCCCAGAGCCTAAAAGTCCGCTGATTTCTTGCGGATGCCCAAAGCGCTTCAATCCAGTCTCCGCAAGGGGATTAATGCTGATGATCTTGCAGCCACGGCGAGCAGCCTCCTGCAATGTGCGCAACATTCGCGGATGATTTGTGCCTGGATTTTGACCGATTACCAAGATGCAATCTGCAAAATCAAAGTCCTTCAAGGAGACAGTGCCCTTTGCAGTACCGATGGTGTGAGTCATCGCAACCCCGCTCGACTCGTGACACATATTGGAACAATCAGGAAGGTTGTTCGTTCCAAAGAGACGGACGAATAGTTGGTACAAGAAGGCCGCTTCGTTGCTCGTTCGCCCTGAGGTATAAAAAACTGCGTCATTGGGCGAGGCAAGAGACTTCAACTTATTACCAATTTTTTGAAATGCTGCTTCCCATGAAATGGGCTGGTAATGCGTCTGCCCTTTGGGCAAATACATCGGCTGGGTCAATCGACCTTGCTGGCTGAGCCAATGGTCGGACTCCCTAGAGAGTTCATTGATGGAACGAGCGGCAAAAAATTCTGCGGTCACCCGTTTGAGCGTGCCTTCTTCTGCAATAGCCTTGGCTCCGTTCTCACAGAACTCAGCAATCGACCTGTGGTTTTCAGGATCTGGCCACGCACAACCTGGGCAATCAAATCCCGTCTTTTGATTGACATCAAGAAGCGCAGACACCGCACGGGCAACACCCATTTGCTTGACTGAAGTCGTCAATCCGACTTTCACCGCCGCAGCTCCCCCCGCTGATTCTGCAGGTTTTCCAATACGAAGATTTGCATCGAGCACTTCGGGACTCAAATATTCTGGATTGCGCTCATCAGTCATTGCAAGCAAACTTTCTGTTTGAAGTCGCAGTCATGATCTCTGGCGAATTCAATCGCCAATCCCCATGATAGATATTGAATCTGCCATCACGCACAAATCCAACGAGTGTGATATTGAATCGCTTTGCAAGTTCGACAGCAAGGCTTGATGGCGCACCAACCGCAACAATCATTGGGATGCCTGCAACGAGTGCTTTTTGAACAAGTTCGAAACTCGCTCGACCGCTCAAGAAGAGAAGGCAATTCGACAGCGGAGTTTTTCCTGAAATGAATTGAGCGCCAAGGAGCTTGTCGACAGCATTATGCCTGCCAACATCTTCGCGAACTTCGAGCAATTCCCCGTTTGCCGTGAAGAGTGCCGCACCGTGAAGTCCACCCGTTTGGTCGAAGACTGATTGGTGCGCGCGAACTTTTCCTTGCAGAGGAGAAATTTCAATCGCTGCGATTCTGAACCCTTCGCGGGAGATTGGTTGCAGTCCTGGAACCTCGAGCGCATCGAGAGATGCCTTACCGCACACGCCACAACTTGATGTGGAATAGAAGTGCCGCTCCAACTTCGGCAAATTCACGCTTGCGTGTGGCGCCAATCGAACCTTCACGGTGTTCTGAGAATGACCCGCGCCAGTGTTTGGCCCGCATCCAATGATTTCGATCACTTCAGCTGTGGATCGCAATATTCCTTCAGTGAATAAAAACCCTGCCGCCAATTCTTCGTCGTGACCCGGCGTTCGCATGGTGATTGAAACGCTCTTGCTTTTCTTTTCCTCCCCTTCGAAAAACTCAACTCGAATTTCGAGTGGTTC
>CAMAXY010000095.1 GCA_945862215.1 Singulisphaera sp. GP187
GCAATTGTGATCGAATGGTCGGCGTGTTCGCCAGGCAGAATTGCACAGACGATGAACAGCGTCTTGGTCGCATGATCAAACACGACAACATCGCGGTAAAGCGCCATGTGCATATCTGGCAAATTGCGATCATCCTTCGGCGCGCGATCAAATGGCAATTTGTCTGGCTCGAGCCAACGAACGGCATCGAATCCCACAGACCCAACCCATCCACCATGAAAAGATTCTGGAAGTGGTCCGCGTGCATCGATGCCTGACCAACTTTGCGTTTCTCTCAGCACTGCCAGAGGATTTGCGTGCTGCAAAGTTCGCTCGATTCGATTTCCATCCGCATCACTCTGAATGATTGTGACCTGTTGACCCTTCGCAATGATTTCAATCGCAGGTTGCGCGCCAAGCATGGAATATCGCCCCACTGATCCACCTTGTTCAACAGATTCCAAGAGAAAACTTGTCGCCGTGCGCTCATCCGGCGCAACAAGTCGTCGATAGGCAAGCACTGGGGTCAGTTGATCGCTGAGAATGCGACGAGAAAAGAGAACGACTGGCGACTTCACGGCGGCAAGAATAGCCCGCCTCTGCTGCAAGTGCATTGATGCATTCAGCGAACTCTGCGGGCATCTGCCAACGCGATTGCAATCGCATCTGCGACGTCGGCTGGTGATGGTGGCTTCGCGAGTCCGCACTGCGCCGCGACGGCCAACTGCATCTGACGCTTTGTCGCTTGCCCATTCCCTGCAACAGCGCTCTTGATCGTTGCTGGCGCGAGTTCTGAAAGTGGCAAACCCGCGCGGGCGATCGCCAGCAGAATCACGCCGCGTGCGTGCGCCATAATGATTGCGGTACGGACATGCTTTGTGTGCGAAAAGACTTGTTCGACTGCAACGCGGTCGGGATGCAACTCCGTGATGAGTGCAGCCAAGTCTTGATCCAAATCGCAGAGTCGAGATGCGACCGACTTCTTCGGGGAAAGTTTCAATATCCCCGCTTCGACAATCTTTGTTGCACCGTTGAAATCAAGATCAACGCAGGCATATCCGGTGCGCAAGAGTCCGGGGTCGATACCCATAATGCGAATCATGTTTCGCTTGGATCCCCTTGAATTTCGCGCCAAACTCATTGCGTTGCCATTACTCTTGCACGGCCGCCGGGGAGATCGCTGATCAACAATCCATCGCTGAGACGAATGATGCGCTGCGAACGTTCCGCAACTCGGTCGTCATGTGTCACAAGAACGATTGTCAATCCAGCAGCGTGCAGTTGATCGATGACTACAAGAATCGATTCGCCTGTTGAGGAGTCTAAATTTCCAGTCGGTTCATCTGCCATCAAAATCGCAGGATTGGAAACCAGCGCGCGTGCGATCGCAGTGCGTTGCTGCTGACCTCCTGAAAGTTCCGAGGGACGATGCCTTGCGCGATCGGTCAAACCTACGAGGTCGATCTTTTCTTGGGCGCGCGCCCTGCGCTCTTTGCGAGGAAGTCCTTGATAGAAAAGTGGGACCTCGACATTTTCGATCACAGTGAGTTCCGAAATCAGATTAAACGCCTGAAAAACGAAACCGATTCGTCGACCGCGGACTTGCGAAAGGCGCTCATCGTCAAGAGATTCGACATCGATTCCATCAAGTCGATATTCACCAGCAGTTGGTCGATCAAGACATCCCAAAATGTTCATCAAGGTGCTCTTGCCAGAACCAGATGCTCCCATGATTGCAATGTATTGCCCCATCGGAATCGAAAGATCGACTCCACGCAGAGCGTCGACCATCAATGAACCATCTGGATGGGTATACCGACGGCAAATACCGACGAGTTCTGCTGCGTATCCAGTGTTCACAGCGGAGATCCTAACGGCACATTCATTCTCAGTCTGCTCTCTGATCATTTTGGATGACGGATGATAAGTTCGATCAGAGTTCCTTCGACGGGAATCCGATCTGTCCACGATTCCCACATTGCTGGTGCGACATCGACGCGATCTGGAATCACTTCCTCAAACGCAATCACTTCGTCGCCAAAGGTGACAAGGCCAACAACTGATCCAGTGTAATCCGCAACATAGTGTTCGCCAGGTCCAAGCGACTTTGGATTGGGACGAATGTGCGAACCAGCGAAGATGAATCGATCGCAAGGAAGGACGATCGGTGTGGTTGACGAATTATTGAGAGAAACGCCACGCACCCACTCGCAAAGCGCACGCTCATTGATGCGTCCATCATCATCCCAACGCACAAGCAATTCGACCTTCGATCCTGTTGGTGGCTGAAAGTTAACAACCGATTTTCCAGCAGCATCTGGTTGCGTTTCGGTCCACGATCCAGGAGAGCCTGGCGTGAATCCTGCTGCAAGCAACGCAGCGTGAATCATCTTCGGCGCAGCTTCCACTGCGAGCAATGATTCATGTTCGCGTGTTCCAGCTTTACAAACAAGTTGTTCAAGAAAACCATTTCGCGATGCGATTTGCGCTCGAATGATCACTTCGGACTTGCGACGGTCAACTCGAATATCGGGGCCGAGTTGAAGCGGAGGCTGCTGAGGAATGAGCGAAGATTGTTCTTGTTCGGTGGTTTGGAGTGAGGCAGAAGTTGAGTTTTTCGCTGGTGGCGAAATCACAGGCGACGAGCAAGAACTGCTGAGCGTGATGACCGAAATAATCCAGAGTGAATTTGATGTTCGTTTCATTAAATATGACCTGACTGCAGAGTAGAAGGAGCAGAGCGACAGAGATAAATCATCTGAAAATAAAAAAGGCCCGGCGGAGGCAAGCCTCACGCCGAGCCCTTCCGGGGGCTTAGTAAGTAGATAATAATAGTATCTCCGTGCCCAAAGTCAACTCCAACCTATGCTTTCATTCGCACAGATCAATTTTCATATGACCGCATTCCCCGTCCCAACCACTCTTTCCCGCGCCGTTCGTGTTTTTATTTGTCGCGATTCCACGACTGCCGTTTCGGATAGTTCCCATAATTCGTTTGCCAGTTTTCCAAGTGCGAGCGGTATCGGCGCTTGGTATGAATTTGAGGTCTCAATTCATGGAAAACCAGAGCAAAACACTGGCTATCTGGCCACTCTTGCGCAACTTGATTCGGCCGTTCGCAGTTGCGTCATCCCCCTCTTGAAAGCAGAACTTTTTTCGCCAATTACCGCATCTTCTGCGACCCCATCCCAACTCTTGCATACTCTGGCGAAGGGCATCGCAACGCGTCTCGGGCGCCCGATCGAATCTCTTTCGTGGAATATCTCTCCGTACCACCAATATTTATGGAAAGGCGACATGCCAACCAAGACCACTCTGACGGCCACCTTTGAATTTGCTGCATCGCACCGCTTGAATGACCCGAACCGTACTCCCGCTGAAAATCAGAATTTTTTTGGTAAGTGCAACAAGCTGAATGGTCATGGACATAATTATCGCGTTGCTGTCTCGATTGTTGTTCCATCGCGCCATTCGTTTGGGATTGCAGATTTGGAGGAAATTGTCGATCGATTGGTCATCGAGCGCTTCGACCACATGAATCTCAATATTGATTGTCCCGAGTTTCGTGCGACAAATCCATCAGTGGAACATATCGCCGCGGTGTGCTTCGACTTGTTGAAAGAGCCGCTCGAAAAGCATTCCGCAGAACTCAAGAGTGTTCGGCTCTGGGAGACTTCAAAAACTTCGGCGACTGTTGAAGCTTCGTGAATCCGCTAGACTTCTCTTTATGGCACGACTCGTCAAATTTGAAGCATTGAAACCAATCAAGATCGAACCGCAAGAGAAGGCGATTTTCGTCTGCGCGTGCGGACTGTCCAAAAATTTTCCTTTGTGCGATGGACATCACAAGGGATGCGCCGAGGAACAACCTGGTTGCACATACGCATATGACGCTGACGGGAAGAATCCTCGGATTGTCAGCGATCCATCCTGAAGTTTCGCGGAATTCAACTGAGATCGTCTTCGCCAAGCAGTGTGAAGCGCTTGCGGAGCAGAATCTGTCCAGCTAAGTATGTGTCATCAACAGCCAACGCAACGCAAGGTTCACTTGCGGCTCGCATAAGAACTGGATAGACAAATCGAATGTTCAGTTCTGCGCCAAGCAAATGCAGACACAATTTGGTCAGCGACTGACCTTGACCAATCTGCACGACGATCAGATCAAGTTCGCTGAAAGTGTAATTATTCTTGCGCAGCAAATGGCGCGCGGCATCAGCGTTCGAAAAGATCATGCGCACAACGGCATGATCACTTGAATCCATCACGCTGAGAGCTGCGACATTGACCATCGAATCGTCCTCGAAAAGCTTCAGCAATTCGAGCAACTTGCCGACTTTGTTATCGAGAAAAACAGCGAATTGCCGCACGGATGGCGGGGAATATCCTTGTTCTGTTGGAATTGGGATTGCGCTGCTCACTGGAATCTTCTCTGAGTGGAAGGCGAGTATAACTTCACGCCCAGAGCCTGCTTATCGAGGAAGGACCCTTGCATCCTGTATTGTGCAACACGGGACTGACCCATTCAATATCGCATGCGAAAAACTAACAGAATTCTGCCTTTTCTTATTGCACTTCCCAGCGTGTTGGGCATT
>CAMAXY010000096.1 GCA_945862215.1 Singulisphaera sp. GP187
CCGCACAACCAGCAGCGTCGCCATTGCAGGCAACTAGAGTGGCGCAGTCTCCTTTATAGAGCGCAAGTGAAGTGTCGTAAGTTGCAGAACCGCAAGTTGAGAAGTCGGCGGTTCCTGGACCTGAGGCGGTAAACTTAAACCAAACATCATTGCAAGTCTCAACCCAATTCAGAAATGTTCCAGCGCATAGAGCATCTGTTGGGATGTTCCCACTGGCAGTCGCGTTGGTTGTATCAAAGTTTGTTGGCACGTCCGCGGCGATTACAACGGCTGAAGCGCATTCATCGCCTCCACCGAGTTGAGCGGATGCGCCGGAAGTGATGATGGAAGAGGCGAATGCGCCAACCATCAACGTTGAGTAACAGAATTTTCGAATTTGCATTTGGGTTTTTTCCTAGTTGAAAAATGAACGGGTTTTTGAACAGACTTTGAAAATCAACACAACATTAACTCCCACGAACGATCGCCTTAAACATAACTCCGATTTAAGAAAGTGCTAATAAATCTTTCAAAACAGACGAAATTATTTTGAAATTGCTCTACGTGGGGATTTGGAGGGGATTTGGAGGAGACTTATCGGACTATGCCCAGTCGATCAGAACCTTACCAAATTGTTCGCCAGATTCCAATCTTTCATACGCCTCTTTTGCAAAATGTGGCTTTTGAATCGAATCAACGATTGGCAACATTTCTCCAGAACGAAGAAAAGTTGTGACCGCTCGGAACTCGTCCATATCTCCCATCGTCGATCCCATGAAAGTGAGTTGGTTCCAGAACATGCGAGCCAGATCTGTATTCGCGTCACCGCCAGTCGTTGCGCCACAAGTCACGAAGACTCCCCCGCGAACAAGACTCTTGATGCACTGACTATGGACCGCCTTGCCGATCGAGTCTGCGACGATATCAACACCGCGCTTGCAGGTCAGAGTGCGCACAGTCTTGGACCAATCCGATCCATCATCCAAGATTCCGTGCACGGCGCCGAGTTCGCGCGCGCGATCAAGTTTCCATTGGTGACGACTTGTCACGATGACCGTGCATCCAAAATGTTTTGCGATGTTCAAGAGTGCGACAGCGACTCCGCCGCCGATGCCCGTGACGAGGATGGTCATTCCTGGTCGAAGTTGTGCGCGCGACATCAACATTCGCCACGCAGTGAGATGTGTCAGCCCAAATGCTGCAGCTTGAATTGGATCAGTATCACCGATGTCCAAGACGTTTTTCGCTGGTGCGCAGAAAAATTCTCCCATCGTTCCAGGCGAATGTTCGCCGATCATTCGAATGTCTTCACCCGATGCAAATCGATCTGGATGTGCTGGCGCATCTTGTATCACAGCTGCATTCAACAAGATGCGACGGCCGATCCATGCGCGATCAACTCCCGCGCCAACTTCTTCCACGCGTCCCGCGCCATCGGAACCGCTTGAAAATGGATATTGCGTATCGAGTCCAGGCAGTCCACGACCAACCCAAAGATCCAGACTGTTCAGCGCAGATGCTTCTGTACGAACCAAGACCTCGCCCGATTGTGGTTGCGGCTTCGGGCGATCAGTGACCAGAGCGACATTGGGCGAGACTGGATTTCCGCGCTGTTGAACGACGATGGCTTTCATGGGATATGCCTCTATAGTAATGTTCTATGAGAATGCCGCAAATTATTCGAGTATTCGCAGTGGGATTATGTCTGAAATCAGCTCTCGCACTGAATGCATCCTGCGAATCTGCAGTTGATCCATCGTCGCCTCAGATTGCGGCTGCTTCCTTGCCGGCCACGATCATCGTCGATCCTCCGTTGATCAAGTTGGGATTTATCGAACCTCGTTCGACGATCACGCGCAACTTTCGGCTTATCAATACTTCAGCGAAACCTGTCACGATTCAATCAGCGACTCCAACCTGTACTTGCACAACGATTGAAGCGCAAGGAAAGATCATTCCTCCTGGCGAGAGTTTAGAAGTTCCAATCACGATGAAAGTTGCCGCGTCAACAGGAATTAAATCAGCAGCCGTGACGTTCACCTTCACTGGCGGGATTGCACCCGCCAAGGTGGAGATGAGTGGAGAAATTGCGTATGCAGTGCGGGGAACAACCACCGATGTGACGAATGGCGCGATGGTGCCTTACATCAACGCATTTCAAGATCCAAGCGCACCGGCCGGGACACCACCGGCCCCACTCAGGGGAACAGTGACGATTTCTTCGATTGATCGAAGTCTGTTTCGTATCAACTCTGTGATGGGACAACCCGCGGTGTTTGTCAATTTCAATCCACAGCAAGATGCGCCCCGCAATAGTTATTTGGTGAGCTATGACTTTTCGAAAATTCCCTGCGAACGAATGCCGCCATATTTAATTATCGAAACAGATCACCCGCAAGCGCCGGTAATCGATATGCGAATTCGTCATGCGTGCACCAAAATCTCACCGCAACTTCCGTTCGCGGAATATCGATCAAACCTTGGCATAGTGACGACGGAAAAAGAGCAGCCTTTCGAGTTCGAACTGAAACATTCTCAAGGATGGAAGGTGATTTCAACCACTTCCAAAGATCCGCAATTCACCGTCAAGTTGGTCGGCCAGAGAGCTGACGCGGACAATGCGATGATCTCATTGATGATCTCGGTCAATGCTTCAGCGCACGGAATTGTTTTAGCGCCTGTCACGATGACTGCGATGGACCCCACGGGGGCAACGAAATCGAGCGATTTCTGGGTCTATTTTAAAGCAGTCCCAGCTGCGAGCGCGCCAGCGGCAAGTGGTGCGCCAGCGGCAAGTCAAAAAGCAGGATCGTAAACCCGCTCGCGTACAAACTCTGCGATATCGGCAGGACGCGGAACTCTTGCGAGTCCTTGGTCAAAGATCAATGCGGCAACAGCGATGGCGACCTCGATGCTTGTTTCGTAAATAGATGAGATGGGTGGATAGATCAACCCAACCGAAAGATCTTGATCGGTCGTTTGCGATGCGAGGGATTCCGCTGCTCGCAAAAACATTTCATCCGTCACGCGGTTTGCTTCGGTGGCAAAGACTGCCATACCAACTGCGGGATAGATATAAACATTATTTCCCTGACCAGGCACAAATAATTTCCCGCCGAAATGCATCGGTGGGAACGGACTGCCTGTAGCGATGATTGCTCGACCTTCCGACCAGCGGATCGCTTCTTCAGCGGTGCACTCAGATTTTGAAGTTGGATTGGAAAGCGGAAAAATAATTGGTCGCGCATTCATTCGAGCCATGGCTCGAACCACAGTTTCGTTGAAAGCGTGCGCAACGGTGGAGACGCCAATGATCGCCGTTGGTCGCACAACTTCAACGACGTCGGACAATCGTGTCAGCGGAGAATCTAGACCCGATGGTGCGCCGGCAGGAAACTTGAGTCCAGACACATCATGTGCATACCGCTGCAAATAGTCTGGCAATTTCGGCATTCCTGCATGAACCATGCCACGCGAATTGACGAACCAACATCGTTCGATTGCTTGGGCTTCGGACATTCCATCTCCGCAAAGTTGCTTGACAAAAAGATCCGCGATGCCGACCGCTGCACTTCCTGCGCCCATAAACAAAATCCGCTGATCGCTCATCTTGGTGGCGTTCATTCGGCATGCACCAAAGAGACCTGCGACTGCGACAGATGCTGTTCCCTGAATATCGTCATTGAAGCAGCAGACTTTGTCGCGGTATCGTTCGAGAAGTGGAATTGCATTCTTGTTCGTGAAATCTTCGAACTGAATGCAGCAACGCGGGAACACTTCTTGGACTGCCGCAACGAACTCGTCGATGAAGGAGAGATACTCTTCGCCACCGATGCGAGGCACGCGAAGTCCAGGATAAAGCGGGTCATTGCGGAATCCTTCGTTGTTCGTGCCCATGTCAAGCACGACAGGCAGAGCAACCTGAGGAGGCACTCCAGCGCATGCGGTATAGAGCGCAAGTTTGCCAATTGGAATCCCCATCCCGCACACACCTTGATCGCCAAGGCCCAAAATTCTTTCGCCGTCAGTCACCACAATGAATCGCACATCTTTCACAGGCCAATTGCGAAGGACCTGCGCAAGTTTTCCGCGGCGATTCATCGAGAGATACATACCCTTTGGTCGGCGCATAATGTGACCAAACTTTTGACACGCCTCGCCAACTGTGGGCGTATAAACGATCGGCATGTAACGCTGAAAATCACTGCGCAACAAGGAATAAAAAAGCCGTTCTTGACGGTCTTGGAGCGCGGACAGAAACTGATATTTGCCAAGATCCGAAGACTGTTGCTCGAACTGAAGACGTGCGCGATCGAGTTGGATGTCCATCGATTCGATCCCGTCTGGGATCAAACCGACAAGACCAAATTGCTCGCGTTCAGATTCGGAGAATGCCGCGCCTTTATTCAGCCGTGCATCAAAGAGGAGTTGAAAAGCTGATGGACTGCCGCTGGTTGACTGGTTCATTGTTTCGATCATAGCCCCCACTTTCATCTGCGTCGTTTTCGCCGAGTCGTCGCTTCCTTATATATTCGCATCATGA
>CAMAXY010000097.1 GCA_945862215.1 Singulisphaera sp. GP187
ACTTCAGCTGTGGATCGCAATATTCCTTCAGTGAATAAAAACCCTGCCGCCAATTCTTCGTCGTGACCCGGCGTTCGCATGGTGATTGAAACGCTCTTGCTTTTCTTTTCCTCCCCTTCGAAAAACTCAACTCGAATTTCGAGTGGTTCTTCGATCGCCAAACGATCTACCAAGGGTTGCATTCCACCATCAGAAACTCGCGTCACTTGCATCTCGATACTTTTCGCTATCACAGGTGCGGTTGTCTTGGGAGAAAAGACAGTCAACTTCGCATTCGGCATTTGCATCTTGATAATCCTAACGGAGACGGTCAGGCAGAGATGATCATGAATAGACGGGTGACTTCCAAATTGGGACATCGCATTTCATTCGGGTGATGAATTCATCGGTTGCGGCAAGCGCTTCTTTGCGGTGTGCCGATTGGACTGACAATCGAAAAGACCGCTCGCCCACTGAGACTTGACCGCGACTGTGCTCGACGGTGATGGAAATCAAACCGTGCGTGGCAAGAATGTCTTGCGCCAATCCAGCAAGCGTCCGCGATGCCATCGGTTCATACACTTCATACTCCAGCGCGCGAATGTGGCGCGCGCCTTCAAGTGCACGGACAACTCCCTCGAAGACGAGTGTCGCACCAATGTTCGTCGCAGTCTGGGTGAAAGAATTCTGCGCTCCATAATTTATAGCGTCTTGCAATGGACCATCGATAATGTGAATTGCAACGCTCATCCACCACCTACAAGTTCTATGAGCGCAACTTCGTCGCTTGCGTTGATAGGGGAATCTGGCGAAGTAAACGCATGGTTGACTGCAAGCCTTGCTGTTTGAAAGAGTTGCGATTTTGCAGGAAATTTTGCCGCCAAAGCGAAATTTACATCTCGAACTTTCGCAGTCGAGACCACATCGACAGCAATCTCCTTGCAAGATAATTCTCGCGCAAGTTCACCGAAAATGAGTACATGAACGATCACTTTTTAAGTGTAACAGCGAGGCCCAACAGAAAGTCTTCTTCATGCAATCCGATCGCAGCGCTGCGTATCATCGATCTGCGTCGATGCGCGCAAACTTTCTTCATCAATGAATCACTCTTACTGTTCATGACAACGCAGACTTCAACCTCAGTTCCTTCGGACATTTCATCGCCACAGGCAGCGATCGATGCTGTTTGTGCGCGCTTGACTTCAGTTGCGACAGAAACCGTCCCGCTTACGAAATCGTATGGTCGCATACTGGCGAAAGCACTTCAAGCCGACCGCGATAGTCCAGCACTCGATTTGAGCTCGATGGATGGATTTGCCATAAAAATTTCTGACATAGCCATCATGGCGAGCGAGACTGGATTGCCAATAGCAACAAAATCCACACATGAGCAGTACGAAGCGCGAATTGGCCACCCCCCCATTGCAATGCCTGTCGCACATGCCGTCCGTATCGTGACTGGTGCGCCGATTCCTCTTGGATCGGATCTTGTTATTCGGCATGAAGACGTCTTACGCAAAGGCGATTGCGCTCGATTGACGATTGATCATGCTTCCATCAAGAGTGGTGCGAATATTCGTCGGCAAGGGGAAAATGCGAAGTGCGGTGGGGAAATTGCACAAGCAGGCCATTTGATTTCTGCTGCAACAATTGGTGCGCTTGCTTCCTTTGGCGTTTCGCAAGTGCAAGTGCATCGACGTGTGCGCGTTGCAATCGTGATCACTGGAGACGAACTTGTCTCTATCGATGGCAGTGTGCAACCTTGGCAAATTCGTGACAGCAATGGCCCAGTGATTCAAGCGTTACTCGGTACGCGCGCATGGATAGAAATTATTTCTTGTGTTCATGCAGTTGACGATGCTGATTCACTTACTGCGACTCTTGCTCTGGCGATGAAATCTTCTGACGCAGTGATCCTGACTGGAGGCGTGTCGATGGGACACCGCGACTTTGTTCCTCAAGTTGTGTCACAACTTGGCGCACAAACTATTTTTCACAAACTTCCACAGCGCCCTGGTCGACCAATGATGGCGGCAGTACGTCCCGCATCTGCAACGAACGCGCCTTGCCTGATACTTGGTCTTCCAGGAAATCCAATTTCTGTGATGACCACGGCTCGCCGACTTGGCATTCCAATGCTGGGTGCACTTGCAGGATTATCGCGGCATGAACTTGCGCCAACAAAGCGAGAGATTTCCAGTGGTGATCAGACGACGCTTGCGATGTGGTGGTATCGACTTGTGGGAGAGCGACTTGGCGCTGATGGCAGCCGCGAACTCTATTTGCTCTCAGGAAAAGGTTCTGGAGATGTTGCGAATGCTGCGACAAGTGTGGGCTTTGTCGAAATTGCGCCGAGCGATGCGACTCTTGGGTTTCAAAATTTCTATGCTTGGGCTGACTAAATACTTCACAAACATACTGATATAGATTGGATACGCAATGGCAACGAAGAAACGCTCCTCCAAAAAAACTGCACAGACTGGAAAGGTCGCTCGGCGCTTGACGCATGTCGACGCGAAGGGTCGGGCTGCAATGGTGGATGTTGGTGCAAAGGAAGTCACAGCCCGCCGCGCAGTTGCTGAAGCGCGAGTCAATGTTTCCACAGAACTCGCAAAACGCATCGCACAGAATTCAATTTCCAAAGGCAACGTGCTTGATGTCGCACGACTTGCTGGCATTCAAGCTGCGAAAAGAACCGACGAGCTCATTCCACTCTGTCATTCATTGCCACTTGATTCGATCGATGTTCGCGTTGAACTTCGCCGCGACCATGTGTATGTCTGGGCCGAGGCAAAAGTGACTGCGAAAACTGGCGTCGAAATGGAAGCCTTGCTCGCCGTTGCAATCGCGGCGTTGACTGTGATTGATATGGGAAAATCAATTGATCGATCAATGACAATCGAAGGATTGCGCATGCTTGAAAAGGAAGGCGGGCGAAGCGGGCATTTCCGCGCAGCCACCGCCGCAAAGACTTCACAAAAGCGAGTGCGCGTATGACCGGCGCAATCCGTGCTGTCATCTTGACTGTCAGTGATCGCTGCTCTCGTGGTGATGCTGTCGACACATCGGGGCCAACGCTGGAATCACTTGCAATCAAACACTTGCACGCCGAAATCGTTCACAAGGAATGCTTGCCTGACGATGTCTCTACACTCTCAAAGTTTTTTGTCAATTGGTCACAGCCAGCACATTCGGTTGATGTAATACTGAGTACTGGTGGCACTGGTCTCGCGCCGCGCGACATCACTCCCGAAGCGCTTCGCGCTGTGATGCACCGCGAACATGCTGGCTTGATGGATCTTTCGCGACTGCGCTGCTTGCAGAAAACGCCTCGGACTTTTCTTTCACGTGGGATTGCTGCAACGATCCATCAGACTTTGATCATCACCCTGCCCGGCTCGCCGCGCGGGTGCACTGAAATGTTTGAGGCGATCACAGATATTCTTCCACACGCGATCGAGACTCTGCGTGGCGACGTCAAAGATGATGGCCGGCCAGAGTTAAATGCAACTGAGCAAGATGGATCAGGCTCAAGTTCGGGAGTGGGGAGAATCATCCATCACAAGGATTGATTGCGCCTGTTTCGCGCACGCTCCCCCTTTCAAATTCATTTCGCAGACACAAACTGAAATTGGATTTGCTGCGAAACGCACGCGTGCCACCAATGACTGAAAGTGCGCTAGCTTTTCGGCTGGCAATTCGACGATGCGCGCCGGTACTACGACGGGCAGTGGGTCGATATCACACAACGCTTTTCCTGATCATGTCGCGCTCTTGCAAGAGTTGTGCGGCGATGCTGACTGCGATTTCTGGCGGGGAATTTGATCCAATTGGTAGACCGATCGGACAATGAATTCGCCCGACCATCGATTCATCAAATCCCTCTTTGATAAGAGTGCTTCGCAGCGTTCGTGACTTTGGCTCGCTGCCGATGACACCGATGAATGCGGCGTCACCTCGCCGGAGAATTTCGCGCACGATCGGTAAGTCGGTTGCATGACCTTGCGACATACAAAGATAAAATGTGCCTGCAGGCAACTTCGAAACAAACTCCGCAGGTTCTGCGACAAGCATCTTGCACACATTGGGCCGCGAGGCAATTTTCGCCAGCCACTCATCGCGTGGATCAATGCAGGTCAAACTGCACTCGAATGTGCAAAGAAGCGAAAGTGTCGCTTGCGCAACATGCCCCGCACCGAAGAGTGCGATATTCCAATTCGGTAGCGCAGAGATTTCATAGAACAAAGTTGCAGCTCCGCCACAAACCATATTCAAGTCGCGCAGAAGTTCGTATCGAACAATTTCTGATTGGACCGCAGCAGCAGGAATTGCTTCCGCAACTTGGCGAGAGATCATCGCTTGCCCATGGGTAATTGCGCGCGCCTCAAGCCGACCGCCGCCGACAGTTCCCCATGCAAGTCCACTCGCAGTGATGATTGCTTTCGCACCAATATCT
>CAMAXY010000098.1 GCA_945862215.1 Singulisphaera sp. GP187
ATAGGCTGCACTGTTGACGAAATTCAATCCAGTGCAGGGAACTGCGAAGTCGACATTGGCGTCAATCTTTCCGAACTTGAATTGCAATCGATCGCCGATAATTTGTTGCTGATACCAATATTGCGCCAACTCTGTGAATGCAGAATATGAATTAATGATATCAAAGCCCCAATAATCTGGGATCAATTCCGCAGGCGAGCGCGTTTGATTCGCCGTTTGGAAATCTGCGAAAAATGTGGCGCCCCTCAGACCGAGCAATTTTTCCGCGTCGACAGTCAAATTGATATCGATCAGGGAAAGCATGGTGAAACCATTTACTGGAGCACCATCAAGCACATTGACGAAGTCAAGCGTTGCAGTCCCTTGCACTGTCAGGCCTGCATCCTGCAGCGTCGTGCGAACACCGAATACATCTCCCGTCATAGTGTCCGATTTCCAAGGCCAAGTACCTCCATTCGATGGCGGTGCAGCAGATGCGCTTTGTGGGCCCACCGCTTTTTCTTGCTGCGTTTGCAATTCATCTTTTTCGGGCGCCTTTGGTGCGTGAGGCGTAACAACTGGGTCGAATGGCTTTGACATAGATCCAGTTTGTGCACCCGCTGTCGCAGACAAAAAATGTGTCGCGAGAAAAACGGAAAGAAAATTGAATCGTGCCTGCACTCGAAAGTTGTATCTCAAACAGCACGTTCACGCATTGAGATGACCTTCTCTACGCGTTCTCACGCTCCGCAGCACGTGCGATGCCATGAAGCATGTCACGAAAAATGACTTGATGCAGGGGATAAATGCCATACCAATACGCCAGACCGCCGAGGCCAACGGGATCAAAGATCGCAGTCTGACGAATGATTGATGATCCACCATCGGCTGTGACTTCGAATTCCAGCCACGCGCGCCCAGGCAATTTCATTTCGGCGAGTAAGCGAAGTCGGCGATTCGGTTCGATCACTTCGACGCGCCAGAAATCCAGCGCGTCGCCAATACGCAATGTTTTTGGCGATGGCCTGCCACGACGAACTCCTATTCCACCGATGAGTAAATCAAGTGCGCCACGCAATTTCCAAAGCCAGTTCCAGGCGTACCAGCCATTATCGCCGCCGATTTTTTCAATAGCTTGGAAGGCGAGATTCGGCGCCGCTTTCACTCGAATCGTCCGTGAGTCGACCAGGCGTGAGCCGAATTTCACGCCGCCCCATACTGCCGGCGAGCCAGCAGTTTCTGGCGAATTCAATCCTGAAGACGAGAGCGCATCTGACCAACGCGTCGTTGCGAATTGCTCTTCGTCGCTGCTGAGCGCACGTCGAACAGCAGTTTCCAGCCCGATCGGCCGAATGGGAAATGCGGTCAACGCCGACTTATCACGAACAACCGTCGAGTGCACGATGCTCGCGACTAATTTGCGTCCGATGCGGGCATAGAGCGGCGTAATAAACCCAAGCCACAAACTGGACAAGAATGGTGTCAGCACTGGCACAGGAATCATGCGGCATCGCATTCCACGTTGACGCGCATAGACACGCATGATGTCTGCGTATGACATTTGATCTGCGCCACCGATTTCGTAGATGCGGCATTGTTCGACCGGCAACGTAAGCGCCGCCATCAAATATGCAAGCACATCGTCGATTGCGATCGGTTGCGCGGGCATCTTGACCCACTTGGGAGTGATCATGATCGGCAGGCGATCAACGAGCGATCGGATCATTTCGAAGGACAAGCTGCCAGAACCAATAATTATGGACGCACGAAATTCCAGCACAGGCACGGTCGATTCGCGCAGAATCTGACCAACTTCACGGCGACTTCGAAGATGCGGCGAGAGTTCTTCGGTATCGCTGGCTAATCCGCCGAGATAAACAATTCGCTCGACACCCGCTGCTTTCGCGGCTCGACCGAAGTTCTGCGCAGCAATGCGATCAGCTTCTTCGAAGGAATCATCCGATCCCATGGAGTGAACCAAATAATACGCAATGCGAACGCCTTGCAGAGCAAGGTCGAGGCTTGGCCCATTCAGGACATCGCCTGCAACGACCTCAGTTGAAGGACCAACCTTCGACTTCAAAACTGCAGGACGACGAGCGAGACATCGAACGCGATAGCCACCCGCCTCGAGAAAATGCAGAAGTCGACCGCCGACATATCCGCTTGCGCCGGTGAGAAGAATGAGCGGAGAAGAATTGATTTGGGTTTCGCTTGTGGTCATAGAAGGCTTGGCAAGTCTAGGCACGCTGAACACCTCGGTTGGATGTGACCATTTGCTGCATTTGCCTATACTCATTTTATGTCAACAGCAACCATCAAAACAGCCAAGGGTGATATGGTCGTCGAGTTCTTCGACACCGACGCACCAAATACCGTCGCTAATTTTCGCAAACTCGCAAAGCAAGGCTTCTATAAAGGATTGAACTTTCATCGAGTCATTCCTGATTTTGTTGTTCAGGGTGGTTGCCCAACTGGCAGCGGATCTGGCGGACCTGGTTGGAAGATCAATTGCGAAACAAGTGGTGGAAATCAGCATCACGATCGCGGCGTGCTTTCGATGGCGCACGCGGGCAAGAACACTGGTGGTTCGCAATTCTTTGTTTGCCACAGCCGTAAAAACACGGCACATCTCGACCGCGTGCACACTTGCTTTGGAAAAGTAACCAAGGGCATTGAAGTGGTCGACAAGATCGTCGCTGGCGACAAGATTGTCGACATTGTTGTCGACGAGTGATTGACGATTGAGTTGCGTGAAGAAACGAATGCGCTATCGCATTCGTTGTATGACTGTTTGCCGAACAGCTTCATAGCTGAGTATCGATATGGCGATTGAAATGCCGACCGCTGCCGAAATCTTGCTTATTCCCGATGCGTTCCAGTCGCGAAGTGCGATGACAACCAAGACGCAGATCGGCAAGTGAACGAGGTAGATCCAATATGAGGAGTCGGAGAAGTATCGCACGATGCTGTTGGGTCGTTGCAACATGCGCTCTGCAAGTCCCACTCCGCCAAAAATCAATAGCCACACTGTTATGGCAATGGACGCTTGCGACCAGAACAAGAGTGTCTGGATTGTGGGGCTTGCGGTGTCACTTCCGTTGTAAAGCGATCCCAACCACGATGCCGCAAGTGCCAACGATACGACCAACGCAATCACGCCACAACTCATGCGTGTTCCAGCCCATGCTTTCAAAGATTCGATCATCCCGCGCTCCAGAAACATCGTCCAGCCAACTGCGAAAAAGAATCCATAACAAACCAGCACATGCCACTGCGGCATGAAAGTGCTTGGGGTATCGATCCATGGCATTTGCATCGGAAGCATTGCGAGCCAAGTCAATGCAACGACAATTGGCATGCGAAGCAATCGCAGTCTTCCTTGCATCAATGCATGAGTGCCTTGTGCTACGAACGTGCGCAGGCTTGCCGGAGCGAATCTGCTGAATGGAATAATGACCACCGCGATCGCATACAGCATCAAGAGGTAGTACAAGAACCAAAGATGAATGGGCTGCGGGTTTGCCCACGGATTGGAAAGCGTTGCAACAGCAATGGCGGATTTCGCTGTCTGTGCATCAGCATCAGAGCCAAACTCGCGCAGAATGCCAACAAGAAAACTGATATTGACGATTGGAAATAGCAAGACCCATCCCACTCCAAATGGAATTGCGATGCGAAAGAATCGATTGCGCGCAAGTGCGATCAAACCTTTGCGATCTTGAATGAGAGCAGCGAAGAATCCAGCTATTACAAAGAAGACTGGCATACGGAAAATATGAATCGCCAACACGATGAATCCTGCCCAAGGCGTGGTGTTGGGATCGCGGTATCGCCAGTCCGAACCCGCAGGCCCTTCGACAAAACTTACAGCGACATGAATCACTACCCCAAGAAGCAGCATCGATGCACGGATGAAGTCCAGACCGTGATAACGCTGGGCTGAATTGGTTACATCAGCATTGAGTAAAGAACGAGTCGTCATTTATTACACGCTCGAATTCACAGTCACGTTGTGACTGGCTTCATCTTGAGAATTTGAAACCCGACTTTCACAAGAATCGCAACGTGTCCCAAAACGCGCATTTCAAAGTCCCCATAACTTGGCATAGTCGGCTTTGAACGTGTCACCGTAACCCTTGCCGTATGTTGCTGGAATGCCCGCATCTTCCGCATTATCCTTATTGAAAATGCGAAACGGAATATGCATGTTTTTCACTGCGCCCATGCCAGCAATCAAGCGCATTTC
>CAMAXY010000099.1 GCA_945862215.1 Singulisphaera sp. GP187
ATCAAACGCGCTCGCCTGCGGAATTGATCCCAGATTATTGGGGCTTTGATGTCATTAACTCATATTCTTCATTCACAGAGTTGGCGCAATATTGGTATCAGCAACAAATTATCGGCGATCGATTGCAATTCAAGTTCGGAAAGATTGACGCCAATGTCGACTTCGCAGTTCCCTGCACTGGATTGAATTTCGTCAACAGTGCAGCCTATTACCCATCCGCAATGGTTCAGGACATGCCGACATATCCACGCCAAGCTGGCGGTTTCGAAATTCTTGCCAAGCCATTCGAAAATTTTGATGCGCGATTTGGTTTCTTTGATGGCACGAGCAACTACGCCAATCCAACCACCGGTCAAATTGGTTCAAATACAGGAACCAATGGATTGAGCACATTTCTGTGGGAAAATCCTGGCAGTTATTTTCTCATCGCCGAAGCCGGGCCCAATTGGAAGATCGACGATCACAGCGGTAAGTTTCGTGCAGGTTGGTTTGAGCAAACTGGAAATGCCTACACGAGTGGAGTCAATGGTTCTGGCGTTCGCACGGGTGCCGTAGGCGCATACGCATATGCCAATCAACACCTCTTTGATCCAGATGGGGATGGGAAAAATTTAGGGTTGGAAGTCTTTGGACAATTCAGTTGGAGTGATCCAACAAGAAACCCATCGCAGTGGGGGATGATGCTGGGTTCGCAGTGGCAGGGCGTGATCGAATCGCGGCCAAATGACACCCTCGGTTTTCTCTGGGCGTTTACGCAATTCAGCAGTAATGAAGCGCTGTCCACGTCGCCTGGTTCTTCCGAAGCAATTCTGGAAGGTTTCTATAACGTGCAAATCACCCCTTGGTTTGCAGTTCAGCCGGATATTCAATACATCAGCCAGCCGAGTTCCGTTGAGGCGTCGAATATTCCTGGCGCATGGTTGTTGACCGTTCGTTTATCTTTCGTTTTCTGAATGATTCACGTTTTCAACGTGGCATATTTTTGTAATTTGCTTCACAATCTCAATCAAATAGCTCATCGAGATGCTTTTCACCATGAACGGTAACCTCCGATGATGAAGGAAACATTCGCAGATCTCGGTATGGGGAAAGAATTGCTCTCGCAATTGACCGCTCTTGGATATGAAGAGCCAACACCAATTCAGAAAGCGGCGATCGCACCATTAATGGAAGGCCGAGATTTGCTTGGTCAAGCGGCGACCGGTACAGGGAAAACTGCGGCATTCGCTCTGCCAATCTTGCAGCGCATTGGTCGAACGAAGCCCGTTGCAAATAAGCCTTTCGCTTTGGTCTTGGTGCCCACGCGCGAACTTGCGGTGCAAGTCTCCGAAGCGTTTCACAAATACAGCAAAGGGCTTGGTATCTCCGTGGTGCCGATTTATGGCGGACAGGAGTTTCGTCGACAGATCATCGGGCTTGACCGAGGTGCGCACATCGTTGTCGCAACTCCAGGACGGGCGCTAGATCACTTGCGCCGAGAGACGCTCGATTTGAGCGGGCTGCAAACACTCGTGCTTGACGAGGCCGACGAAATGCTCGATATGGGATTTGCGGAAGATCTCGAGCTGATCATGGAGGCAACTCCAAAGACCCGCCAAACCGCACTCTTTTCTGCAACGCTTCCTCCACGCATCGCTTCGATCGCGGAGCGACATCTCAGGAATCCTTCGCGCATTCTGATTCCGCGCGATAAGGGCACGAAGGGGTCAGTGCCGAAGGTTCGTCAGACTGCATACATCGTTCCGCGCTCTCATAAGATCGCAGCACTCGGGCGCGTTCTCGATTTGGAATCGCCGAAGCTCGCACTGATTTTCTGTCGAACCCGTATTGAAGTTGACGAACTCGCAGATCGACTCGTCGGCCGTGGTTACCGAGTCGAGGCCCTGCACGGTGGAATGTCGCAGGTCGAGCGCGACCGCGTGATGAAAAAAGCCCGCGGCGCCATGGTGGATTTAGTGGTTGCGACTGATGTCGCTGCTCGCGGCATCGATATTGATCATCTGACGCATGTTGTCAATTTTGATGTTCCCTCATCGCCTGATTCATACGTGCATCGAATTGGTCGCACGGGTCGTGCAGGCCGCGAAGGTGTGGCGATCACACTGGCAGAACCACGCGAACTTCGCCTCCTGCGCAATATCGAATCGATGACCAAGCAGAAGATCGGCGTTTCGACCGTTCCAACGCCGCTCGACGTGAAGGCGCGGCGACTCGATATCACCAAAGGTGCGATTCGTGAGATTCTTCTCGCAGGAGAACTGGATGGATTTCGCGTCGTCGTCGAGACACTCGCTGCGGAATTTGATCCGATGGAAATTGCTGCGGCGGCTGTGCGGATGGCTCACGAGGCGACGGCTGGCGAAAGTGCTAACGAAGACGACGTGCACATCCCAGCAATTGAAAGTTTCTCGAGACCGCAGTCGTCACAGCGTGGACCTCGACAAGACTTTGCGCCGCGCAAATTTGAGGGCAAAGGCAGCGGTAAAAAACCGCGTAGTTGGGATACCAATAGCGGACCTCCCGGTGGTGGGGCTGGTGGTGGCGAGCGAGGCGGCGAGCGAAGCCGAGAAAGTAACCCGCGCGACATGGTGCGGATTTATATTTCTGGCGGAACACGAATGGGAATTCGTCCAGCAGACATCGTCGGTGCGATCGCCAATGAAGCCCAAGTCAATCCGCGAGGGATCGGCGACATCGAAATTGCCGAAGCCTTTTCAATCGTGGAGTTGCCCGAAGCTGATGTTGATCACGTGATCGAAGCGCTCCGTGGCGCGACGCTTCGTGGGCGAAAGGTGAAAGTGCACCGCGATAAAGGAATCCGCAGTTAAGTATTGCGGTTCATTCAACTTGTCAGGAACTTCGTACAACGACTCAGAATTAACGCAACAATCATCAAAGGAAACTTATGAAACTCTCTTCGCTATCGTTCATCGCCCCGTTCGTTCTCGTAGCGCAGATTTTTGCGCAGGCGTCAGTCGCCCTAGCAACTCCAACAGCACAAGCCACATGGCCGACCGATCAAGCGGGACTGACGAAGCTCGCCTCGACGCTGATCAATGGTTGGTTTGCAAAAATTGCAGCCAATGACCCCGCCGGAATCGCTCAATATATGCAGCCACACGTGCAGGTTGTAGATTTTCAAGGGTGCGCAGATCTCGCTCAGTCTTTGGAAAAGATCAAAGGGCTTGCTTCAAAGTCGCCAAGTAAAGCGAGTGATGTGGTTGCCACGCGAGTCGGTGATTCGCTCGTGACGACATGCCTCATTGCGGTAGAGCAAACCGTCGACGGCAAGAAACTCCCATCCAGTGCAGCGGCACGAATTGGTGTTTGGCAAATCGTCAACGGTTCTTGGCAGATGGCAGCATGGGGGTCACTGCATATGCCCGAAGTTCGTCCTGCGCCAAGTGCTCCAACATTTGCTGGCGATGCGACGCTGAATGCTGAGGGCGCGGCAATGCTGACGAAGTTCTTGACAGCACAACAGACAAAAAATATGGATGCATTCGATGGGATGCTTGCTGATGGAATGCAAGTCGTGAACTTCAAGGGTCAGAAAGTTCGCGCAGATATGGTCAAGGGTGCATCAATGGCGAAAACACAACCGCCAATCATCGCCGATGCACGCACCACACGATGCGGAGATCTGACGATTGTCACCTGCAATTTGACGATGGGACAAAGCATTGCATTCAATACTCTTCCTGCGGATCCCGCGCCGTTTCTCGCTGTTTTTCAGGGTTCTGGGGACTCGGCGAAAGTGATTGCAATCGCAAACACCAACAAGCCAAAGTAATGCAAGGCAGATCTCTTCTGATCAAGATCTTTAATTAGGTT
>CAMAXY010000100.1 GCA_945862215.1 Singulisphaera sp. GP187
ATCGATACTTTCGCCAGTCACGCCATCTTCGCGCAATCGCTCGAGCAACGAATCGCGCAGTGCACGCGTGACCGCACGCACCTCCGTTGCACATCGCACTGGATCGACACCGAGTTGCGCGTGAACCTCGGGATACGACTTGCCATCAATAACATGCTTGCGAAAAATATCGAAGGCCTGCGCTCGATCATCTTTGGCGAATGAGTCTTGCACATCTTGACACGCCGCGTCGAGCATCGCCATCGCCCACGCGCTCTCGAAAGCTTGTTCAGCCGATGGTTCGGACGACTGTGCGATCGAATCGATGACACTTGGATTTTTGCCTGAATGCTCGCGGTTTCTCGCACGATCGCGCACGACTCCGCGCGCGTGCAGCAGTAATCCATTCATCATCCATCGTCGAAGTGGATTTCCTCGCGCCTTCCACCGCACCAGAAACATATCGTCGGCAAGCGCGCGTGCGAAGAACTCGTGAACCAACTCCTCGGGCTCGCCGAGTGTGCGCAGCGAACTTCCGCGCACATATGCACAGAGTGGTTTGTGATATCGCAACATCAGATGCTCGCGCAGTTCGCGCGCGGCGAGCGCGGACGTCGCTGTATTCGTATCGCACACACTCTCGATGCGCGTGTGCAACCATGTCGCATGAGTCGATGGGAAAATATCCGTGCGCTCGGTAGGTGACATTGTGAAATCGTACAGGTGGGGCAGTGGGTTGCTGCGGATTACTTTGGTTTGCCCCCTGTATCAGGACAGAGTGTTGCTGGCAGCGTGTTACGGGCAGAACGCAGTGCTGCAACCTTACGATTTGCCCGTAAACACGGGGGGGCAAGTCTGCAAAACCCTGCAAAGTGAAACAATGGGCGAAAAAGGATTCAAACCTTCGAAGGCGTAGCCAACAGATTTAGAATCTGTCCTCGTTGACCGCTTGAGTATTCGCCCAACTGATGCGAGTTGGTGAGTGAAATGCCACGTCGCGAAAGAGAATCACTGTTGGCCGCAGACTCCCCATTGCGCAAGCAATACCGCAAGGTCGTCCGCGGCAACATTTCCGTCACCTGTCAGATCTTCAGAACATGCATCGCACCGACCCCAACGAGAAAGCATGCGTGCGAGATCGGCTCCATCGATATAGCCGTTGGGTTCAATATCTGCGATACACCCGCACTCATCTGGCACCCCGTTGGAGTTGATATCCAAACTTGTTCCGCTTGCGATATCGATTGAGTCGGATATTCCATTTTGATTGCAGTCCGACGCGGTCATAATTTCAACGCAAGCTCTCGTCAGGATTCCGCTGTCTCCAATCACTGCATCTTGAATGATCAGTTTCCAATTTCCTTGTGGTGCGAGACCAACGAGCGCAGAAAGTGGTGAAGAGGGGCGAAGCGTTCCTGCGAGTACTGGATTCTGCCCAAATGGACAGCTTGATTCCGCTGCAAGTGTTCCATCATCGGATAGCCAAAGGTCAAGCCCATCACCTCCGCAACCCCACGGACCTGGATAACCCTGCGATGGAATTCCAGGACGATCGAGCAACAGAATCGTGACGCCCGAAGGATGTATCAGTCGTGCACTCAAGTCGCCAACCCAAGGATGTGTTGCAACGATTTGAACACGCACCGACACAATGATCTGATTGCCATTCGTTGCAGGAGCAACCGTAAAAGGTCTTTCGAGAACACCCGCATTTGGAATATCTGCGCCAGAGACGCACCATTCTTCTGCATGCCCGAAGTTTTCGCAGAGAAAAAGAGACAACGTAAAGGCAGACCCCAATGTCGTGACAGACATGAGAGCGCAACTCATCGCAAAGCTTCGCACACAATTTATAACAGTATGTTTTTTTTCTGCTTGAACACACATTATCGAGCTCCTTGAGAATTGAGTACAGCGTTTCGTTGAGAATCCGTGCATTGGTTTGGATCACGCATTCCAGCTGTGTGACACCATCCACTCTTCAGGCCCATATTATTTCCACCCGTGATGTGCCCAGAAGAGTTTTCGGTAACGCCATCCTCTGGATCAGTTAAAAAAAGGTCCGTGAAAAAGTTGCAGTAGTCATTTCCGAACCAGTTGTCGGTAAATGTTGTCGTATGTGAAAAGACCTTTGCACGAGCCGAAGTTGGGATAGTCGAGAGCCATGCTGCAGCGCCTGCGTATGTCATGTCATTGTTTGCCCCACATTGCACGCCAAATATTTCGCCGAGTGCTGCGAGATTTCCAGCAATCCCACTTCCTTTGAACGGGGTACCCAAAGTCTGAATGATCCTTCCTGGTCCTGCCCAGTCGAGCCCACTCCAATAAAAGGTATAGAGATGGAGCGCCGCACATCCTCCTTGGCTATGCCCGATCAATCCATAACTCTTAAATTGCGAGGCTCTGGATGCGATGTCGAGAGCGAATGTGTCGTGAGAATTATTCTGATTTGGATTTTCATACTTATACGCATCGCTTGAAAATTGTGACATAGTCCACGTGTTTGCCCCAGCGCAGTATCCATGCGTCAGCACGAGTGCATGTGATCCAACTGGCGGCACCAACATCGTCTCTTGTATGAACTCGACACTTGCAATACCAGGAATGCCTGCATCTCCAGCAAGCAGAGCAGGTTGGTCTGTGCGCTTGAGAACTTGAACAATCTCAGCAGTATCAATTTGGGATTGCGCGACGAGATCAAGGGGAGCAAATCCTTCGCGCTCGTGAATTCTGATGTTGCGGCACTCAATCAGTTCGTTCGCCGCCAGTTTCAATCGACCAGGCTCGCAACCAATTTGCAATACTTGCTGTCCGCTGCGACCAATCTCTACCTGGGCGATTCCTCCGATCCATCCGAGGCATCGATCCCCACGTGGGGAATGAGCCCATAGTTCAGTTGCAGCAAATAGAACAGGCTCCTGCGTAGAGACTGGCAACGCAACATTGATCCATGTTCCATCGAGTTCGAGTGTGGCATAGGGTTCATCGCGAAGCGTCGTCATTCCATCGCAAATGTGGATGATCGTTGCGACTGAACGCGTCCAGGCCACTCCGTTTGCGTCAGTCACATCAGCATCAATACGGACAGTTGCATCGCCGACATGTGCGTCGAGAATCCGAAGTCGAATGACCCCAGACTTTTCGAGCGTCACATGTGCAACGCCGAGCGTTCCATCGGACCAACGCACGCTTGATCCACGAAGAACACAGTCGAGCGGCGCGCCAGCCCAAGTGCGCTGTGCAAGGGAAGAGTCTTTCAATGGATTCGCAGCAGGATCGAGAGGCATTCGCGCCTCTATCAGCACTTCAAAATCTTCCCCCGCACGGTTGACCCATTGAGTTGGATAAACCGCAAGGACAACATTTGAAGAATCATCTATCAACAATCCAATTTCTTGAGCGCCGTTTTTCCCCAGCGCAACATCTTGGTTTTTCGCCGGCATGACCGCATCAATCTGCACGATGCCAGAAGTTGTGACGAGATCAATCAGGCGAGTTGGATCTTCACATCCAAAAATTTCCTGTGTCACGATTTGTTCAGTCGTGCGCCATACTCCTCGTATTGGTTCATCTTTAGCCTTTGCGCCGCCGACGAGCAATCTGAAACCTTCGCCGTCGTCGATCCAGAGTGTCCACTTACAAGCATCGATTGCAAGGGGTGCGATTCGTACATTTTCGGCACCAGTTCGAAATTCAAAAGATGCGCGCTCAGTGCGCGGAGAAAACAGCATGGCCCAAGATGAAATCGCCGCACACTCTCGTGGCGAAGGCAAAGTGACGATTGCATTTTCTATATCAGCAGGTGGGGCATACAACCGTTTCGCCGAAATCAT
>CAMAXY010000101.1 GCA_945862215.1 Singulisphaera sp. GP187
TGTCGCGTATGCGGCGGCTCTGCATTTTCCGCAACCGGCAAGAAATGCTCCCCCGCATTGTCGTACATCACAATGACCGAAGATGTGCCGCCCTGCCGCGCAATGCGAAAGAACATCGGCTTCGGCATGATGTCAACTCGAGATCCAACTTTGATCTGGTGATACCAATCACCGCCCGAGACTTCTGTTTTGAGCGGCTTTCGCATTGCACCGCCTGCGCCAAACAAACCAGACTCGTATCCATGCAAGAGTGAATTCAGTCGTGGTTCTACGTCAACCCAAGAACAACCATATTGGCCAGCGTTTTTTCGTAACGACCAACTCGCTGCGCCGAGCAAACAACTCTTGCCGCTACCAGGCGCACCGACGATTGAAATAAAACACGTTGGACTTTCAAGCAACGCCCTTGGCATTTCAATGTGGCACGAGGGACAAGCGACACGCGTACAAACACGTCCCTCCATATCAATCGCGTTTCCGTCAAGATCGAACCGACTCGCGCGAAAACGAAGCCCTTCGAGTGGACCAGCGATGCGGTCACCTTGCAGTGAAATGTGTTCTGCAATGAATCGAATGTTTTCAGGACGAAATGAGTGCGAGCAACTGGGGCATTGCACTTGTCCGACGAGCGAGCTTGGAGCGGTGGTGTTCATTGTTTCGGTGGCGTTGAGCCTAAGTCATTTGGAAGCGCAACAATCCCAATTTTTCGCGCATATGAGATTGGGACATAATTGTCTAAATAGAATTCTCCGTGGCGCTTTAACAGACACACGGTGTGCCAGTATCCAAGCCCCTTTGAAATCAGATCATTACTTGTTTTCGCTTCTTGGCTGATTTTATAATCTGAATCATTGATGCTTAACCATTCAAGCATTTCAGCTTCTTGTTTAATCCAGGTCGTACAAAGTTGCTCCTTTTGTAGTTCGGACATGTTATTCGTCATCGACGCATCCGGAAACGGTGGCATGCATCCCTTCGCACGTGACCACGCTCGAATGGTTGCGCAGCGATCAAACACTCGCCACAATTCGTCACTGCCCGCCTCGATTGCCGAAGCAAAGTTTCGCCATGAAGGATCTGAATCGAGATCATCCTTCATTTGAGGGGGCATTACTTGAAGTGCGCTCCACAGACGCCCAAGCCCAGACTGAACATGGGCATCCTTGGCGTATGCCAGAATCGATTGGTATTCCTTCATATCAACTGATGCACCAAGTGCTGTGCACTCCAGAGGAATTGAATCGAAAAAATTATATTCGGATCCAACCATCACCATGCAATGACCTGGTGGCGACATGAGGCTCGCACCTTCCTGCATCAGTGATGCAAGCAAGATGCTCTCCTCGATGCAATTGCCCATCCGTGACTTCAGGACATCGCTCACAGTCCGCAATTGCTGGCAAGAACGGAGTCCAGGGGTGTCATTCTTTGTCAGGTTCTGATACTGAATCTGCAGAGCGTCCACCAGCTTCCACACAAAGTAGGTGTGAAGTATTGAGCGAGACGACTTTTCCAATTCACCGCACTTCGCGTCAGATAATTCTTTCGCCTTCGCAGGCTCCTTTGTCTGCGCCGAAACTTCCTTTCGAACATATTCGACTATCGATTTATTAAGTTCGACCCAGTCCCATTTGAGATCCATCGAAGCGTATTGACCCTGCAATGATTTGATCTGTGGATGATCTGGCTGGACATACGCGGCAGCGTAAATAAAGGAATCAAGCGGAAAGACATAGATTTCATTGAAGTGAAATCTCAGTGTTTGATTGATCACCGACCGGTCGTTCACGAATGCTTCAACTTGAATCTCGATCATTGGGTCGCGATTGTTTGGGCTCGTTAACTCCGTCGAATTCCAAGGCATCCGCACTTGGAAAGAGCTCTCAACATCTCCGCTCTCTAATTTTTGGGGATTCAATGTGTGCTTGTCTGCGTTCAATAAGTTTGGATACTTTTTACACTCCAAACTGAATCGAACCTTGTCGGTCAATTTGAGACCTTTGATTTCAACAACGATATGCGGTTCGCGCTGCTCTTCATTCGCTGCAGTAATCGAAGCCAAAACATATTCTTCAATCGCAAATAATTCAGAGTCATGCTTGAGAATGGTTGCAACAGAGCTACTGGCAGGCTCGGTCGGTGCAGGAGGACCCATTTGCTCGATCGGCACAGAATTCTGCGCCTCTTTCAATGGCGCTGAATCGGCTGGGAGTGGCTCCACACTTTGAGACCCTCCCCATACACCCCAGACGATTGCTCCAGCGACAAGCGCAACGATTGCGAATGCGCTAAAAATCAGAATCTTGTGACGCCCACCATTTTCCGCAAGATCCAGAGGAATGGTGTTTGGTGATCTAAATTGACCTACGGAATCAAACGGCTGCACTTCGCCAACAGCCCAACTTGTATTTGCGTTGTCTGCTTCCTGGTCGATGTTCTGCGCAGCGTCCGAACCGAGTGATTGAACTTTGGGAGGAGTCTTTGCCCAACTTGGAAGCGATTTACTTTTCTTCAAAGTCTTGTCGTTCTTCGTGTCGCGCTCTGCGGGCTGATCTACTGCCCCAATCAGCTCTGGCACAAACTGAGTCTTACAACCAAAGCACGTTAAAGTCGAACTCGCAGTGTTGGGGCTATAGCGCAACACGCGCTTGCAGTTTGGGCACGGGATGTTTTTGAACCAATTACTCATCGGTCATATCTGGTCGTTCGCGCCGGACAAGAAATCAACTCGAGGATAACAGAAGATCGATGCGCATCAATGTCAACTTGCGAATCGAATGCGATAGACAGCAAACAAGATAGTCACACAGATCACAAGCAAACATGAGACTGGAATGACGAAACGGAAACGCGATGATCGAATCACGCTCACTTGCCACTCGGGCTCACTGTCGACTTCTTCGAATATCGAAGCGCCTGCTTTGGGGATTATCTGACGAGAAAGAGTCGATGGTGCAATCGACGAGGAACTTGCTCCAGAAGACTTACTGTGCGGAATCCGCGATGCGTAACGACCAGCGACAAGATGGGTTCCACGAGGGAAATTGTCGAATCCAGCAATCCATCGCAGGCGCGTTCGATTTGATCCTTGAATCGCAGCAGGAATCCTGACTGCCAACTCCCACGGCTCGCAATCAGTCGTTCTGTCGATACGTGCGACGCCTTCACTTTTGACCTCCGCAATCGCAGCCTTCACGAGAGCAATATCGTTGGCTGGGATCGCATCATCCCGATCCCATTTCGGCAACCGTGTCGCAATACCGTCAACGAAGCACTGGCGGCTCCAAAAATTGTCGTCACTGAGACAATGCGCCATTCGGTCGATCAATTCTGAATAGGTATTCGTATCAACCACAATTGCGCGGATGCTCCACGAGGCATGAGTCCCCTTTGGCGCAGAGCGAATGACACGCGCAATCAAATTCGAACCGTCTGAAAGTGCCTGCGACCAAGCCATCATCGAACCTGACGAAAGGTCGGTTGGGGAACACCGTGTTTCAAGCCACTGCCAGTCAATTTTCTGGAGAACTTCGGCATCGATTTCTTGCGAGCGTGCAAAGATCCCCATCAGTCCACGATTGAGGAAGATGCAAGTTTGGACATCGACGCCCGTGAAATTCATCAGATGAATGTACCCTCATCACCGATGCAGCAACGAGACTTCAACTGGATCGCGTTCACGATCGGATTCGTCTTGGTGCTGGGTTTGATTGTG
>CAMAXY010000102.1 GCA_945862215.1 Singulisphaera sp. GP187
TTGTTCGTGGTGCGCAAGGTCTAACTCTGGCTGCACGGGTATGATGTTCTAAAGCCAATGACGCAGAGCATCATCATCTTCGTGATCATCGCGATCGTGCAAGTCATTGCAGCGGGAATCGCAAAGAAAAAAGAAGCTGAGAAAAAAGCAGAACTCCAAAATCAAATGCTTGGGCGTAAATCGAATGCGCCTGCTACATCTTCAGTTGCTCGGCCTGCTGTTCGTGCAAATGTTCAGCCGTCCACTCCCAAGCGTGATCTTTTCGCAGCTGCGCAAGAAAGGGCTCAGCGCAAATCCGATGCAAGTATTCCGCGAGGGACTGCGAAGCCAAGTACTGCGGGTGGTGAATCTTTCACATCTGTGGTTGGGTCACGCAAGGAATTGGAAAAAGTCGCCGATCTTGGACCAAATTCCAAGCGTGCTGTCTTTTCAGATGCTTCGCGCGTTCATTCCAATCCGCTGCACATGACGCTTCACACTTCTGATGGGGAAGCGACTTCGGCACAGTTGGCCAGGACCGTTTCTGCGATCCATGAAGGAATGCTGCGCAAAAATGATGTGCAGGGGAAGGTTGTGAAGAAGGTTCAGCCGGCAGCGGTTCTGGGCGCTCCACAATTCTCCGCCATGCTGCGAAACCCATCCAAGCTTCGCCAAGCCATTGTGCTGAGCGAAATTCTCAGTGCGCCAGTTTCATTGCGTTTGGGTTAAGGCTTTCAATTTTTCATTCAAACAAAGGATCGATTCTCGCCGATTATGGTTCGATCTGCGACGATCCGTAATTTCTGCTATCTTGCCACCCAATTATGATGGACATTCGAAAATTGAAGGAGTTGGTCAAGTTGATGGTGGAAAACGACCTCACGGAACTTGACCTGAGGGACAAAGACGAGCAGGCGACGGTGCGCCGGAATAACTCATTTGCTCCACCGCAAGTCTTCCACCAGACGATCTCCACTCCAACGGGCCAATCTCAATCTTCAACGGCTTCTTCAGCCGGCAAAAGTGACTCCAAAGGCGAATCCAAAGGTTCGAACGACGAAACTGGCTTAATCGCAATCGAAAGTCCAATGGTCGGGACGTTCTACACGGCATCGGGACCAGACAAGCCTGCGCTGGTTTCAGTTGGTGCAAATGTTGATTCGGACACCGTGGTCTGCTTGCTCGAAGCGATGAAGATCTTCAATGAAATTAAAGCGGAGTGTTCGGGGACGGTCGTTAAAGTTCTCGTCAAGAATGGCCAAGCTGTCGAGTTTGGACAGAAGTTGTTCATGATTCGTCCAGCCTGATTCACCCGCCTCATTATTTGAAAGTAACGATGTTCAAACGAGTCCTCATTGCGAATCGCGGCGAGATTGCCTTGCGCATCATTCGCGCTTGCCGCGAACTTGGAATTGAAACCATCTGTGTCTATTCCAGCGCAGACAAGGGTGGACCATGGCTCGAACAAGCCACGCAGTCAATTTGCATCGGCCCAGGACCAAGCAAAGATTCGTATCTTCGCATCGAGCGCATCATTGCGGCGGCAGAGATTTCGCAGGCAGATGCCATCCATCCTGGCTATGGATTCCTTTCCGAGAATGCGCACTTCGCTGAAGTCTGTCGCGACAGTGGTTTCGAATTCATCGGACCAAGTCCAGAGGCGATGTCTCTGCTTGGCGATAAGGTCAACTGCAAGCGCCTTGCAAAGCAAGCAGGCACGCCGATCTTCCCTGGAACCGAAGGTGGAATCGAGGACATCGACGAAGCAGTGAAAATCGCTGGTGAAATTGGCTATCCCGTCATTGTGAAAGCTTCGGGCGGTGGTGGCGGACGCGGAATGCGTGTTGCAAATGACGAGAAAAGTTTGCGCCTTGGTATCGAGCAAGCAAGACAAGAAGCTGCTGCTGCTTTTGGAAATCCAATGGTCTTCGTTGAAAAATATTTGGAATCTGCAAGGCATTTCGAGGTGCAAGTCATCGGAGACAAGCATGGCAATGCAGTGCATTTGTATGAGCGCGATTGTTCAAGTCAGCGGCGACATCAGAAGTTGATTGAAGAAGCTCCAGCACCTGGAGTTGATCCTGCAAAGCGAGAAAAAGTTTGCGCATCTGCGGCTGAGTTGATTCGACGAGCGAATTATGCAGGGGCGGCGACATGCGAATTCTTGATGGATGCGAAACAGAATTTTTACATGTTGGAAGTCAACACACGCGTGCAGGTTGAACATCCGATTTCAGAAGCGATCACGGGTATCGACATCGTGCAAACTGGAATTCGCGTTGCAGCGGGAGAGGCATTGCCTTTCAAGCAGAAGGACATTCGAATCAATGGGCATGCGATGGAGTTCCGCATTAACGCAGAAGATCCTGCGCGCAACTTCATGCCGCAGGCTGGGCTGATCGAGACTTGGTCGACGCCGGGTGGACCTGGAATTCGCCTGGACAGTCATGTGCGACCTGGCTATCGCGTCCCGACGAATTACGATTCGATGATCGGCAAGCTCATTGTGCATGCGCCAGATCGCGAGACATGCATTCGGCGCTCGCTTGGAGCGCTTGGAGAATTTAAGGTTGGACCGATCCAGACAACGATTCCTCTCTATCAGCGTTTGCTCAAGGAGCCGCTGTTTACAGAGGCGCGTCACGACATCAAATATGTCGAGAGGTTGTTGTCTCCATCATGATCGAAGTTTCTGTATCATTGCTTGCCTTGCGGGCGTAGCTCAGTGGTAGAGCGTCGGCCTTCCATGCCGAATGTCGAGGGTTCGAATCCCTTCGCCCGCTTTTCGCTCGGGAACGGAAGGCTTTGCCTCCCGTCCCTCACTCGTAGCGGACTCTCTGCCTTCGCAATGCGAAGTCAGCGCATCGAATGCTGAAGCATTCGCTGCGGGGATCCGGACCTCGCTGCGCTCGGTTCGAATCCCTTCGCCCGCTTTGTTTGTAATGCTCCTGAATTCAGCATGGAGCCTCGCACTTATGCTCCAAACCCGCGCGTGTTGCGCGGCGCGGCACCTAACGAAAGTGTGTACTTCGGTACACACTTTGAAAGGTTCGCTTGCGCCAATTGCCCCAATATCGTGTTCACAAGTCCAAGAATCTCGCATTTGTTCGCCTCGGCGGGAAGTTCATTTATCTCGGGCGCGCTCATTCGCCCGAGTCGCGCGTTAGATCAGGCCATAATTAGATGAGCAAATGAAAAACGGGCATTATTTTAAAACTGTTCAATTCGTGGCGTAGGGCGTGCGACATGATGGCCCACACCACTCAAGAGACAAAGACACTCACGTACCCAGCACCATTGGCAGGCATCCAAACTCCATAACCAAGAAAACTACTAATTTTTTTTGAATTTCTTCTGCCTTGAGCTACCTTAAAGGTAACTGGGCCTTTCCAGTTCATCTGAACAGGAGTCCATATATGAAATCTTCAAACATTCTGCTCTCACTCGTCGCCGCAGTCAGTATG
>CAMAXY010000103.1 GCA_945862215.1 Singulisphaera sp. GP187
TGTTTGGAACTTATCGAACACAACAATCCTTGTCGTGCCCAATTCTTCATCCATCCTTAGATGAAGATGCGTGAACTATACAACACGATTTGCAAATCTTGCAAGAGAGATTCTGATTTTTATTTTGAAAGGAAGAGAAACACATAGTCCGACTTTTGGAACGGACTGGACTAGAACCTTGAAAGACACGATCAATCGTGCACTTCACCACCCACCACCACAAGATGATGGGGTGAGCCCTCAAAGGGATAACTGCTGCACGGCTTAGAAAAAATATGCGTAGAATCTTTGCAACTGTGGCAAATCAAGCCAGCTCCATTCGAAGACTGACCGCGCACTGCGGAATCCTGTGCATCGCCTTTGCAATTGCATGCGGCGCATTTGCTCAAGGTGAGTTGAAACTTTCATCTGATGATCGATGGATTCCTCCCGCAGATACTGATCCAGAGAGTCCCGCAAGCCAATTGCGTCAAGCCCAACTCGCACTTGCAAGAGGAGATGCGTCACGGGCTTACAATCTTGCAACTGGTTGGCTTGATCGATTTCCTGCCGATCCGCTTCGCGCTCATGCGCTGCTTCTGAAAGGTGATGCGTTGCTTGCAAAAGGTGATGAGTACACAGCACTCTTCGATTATGAGGAACTTGCAAAGCTCTACCCCGGAAGTGACGTGTTTGTCATTGCGCTGCAGCGAGAATTTGAGATTGCTAAGGCGTACGCCAATGGCTTACGCAAGAAGTTCTTTGGAACTTTTCGCTGGCTGAATGCAGATGACGAAGCACAAGAAATCTTGATCAGAATTCAGGAGCGACTGCCAGGAAGTCAGTTGGCAGAACAAGCGGGCATGGAGCTGGCCGACTTCTATTTTCGTAAAAGAAATTTGCAGTTAGCAGCTGAAGCATATGACCTCTTTGTGCAGAATTATCCCCGCTCTCCGAATGTGGAAAAGGCCAGATTACGGCTGATTTATTCACTTTGTGGAGCATACAAAGGACCAAAGTATGACGCCAGAGGCCTCTTCGAAGCAAGCGCTCGACTGAAGGAATTGCAAGCACTTGATCCCATCACCGCACAGCGAGTTGGTGCCGATGCGCTTCTCGTGCGAATCTATGAATCTGAGGCCACAAAAATTCTTTCGGAGGCTGGTTGGTATGAATCAATGGGGGATCCGATCTCGTCCGAGTTGTACATCCGACGATTGGTGACCCAGTACCCAAAGTCGATTGCGACACTTCTCTCCCTGCGCGAAATCCCGAAGATTTTTCTCCAACTACCAAGCGAAGTCCAGAAGAAGATTCAAACAAATGGGCCTGACTATCCCAAGTTGCGCAAAGAACTTCTTGGACTTGATTGGGATACCTCTGCGAGCCAATTGCCAAATGTGGATGCAGTTCCCACGCTTGATGAACCCCCGACGGGAGCTCCAAGCGAAGACTCATTGCCAGGCGTGCCGCCAGTTGAGAGCGTTCCGGCAGCGACGCCTGCGCCTGCGCCTGCGCCTGCGACTGCGCCAACTCCAGCAGGAAAAGTTCCGTGAAATTGCACTTTGCAAATGTTCATGGCCGAGCCACCGCTCATCAGCGAGCGGCGGTGATACTTGTCCTTATTTTGTCTGGATTTATCGCCGTTTTCTTCAGCGGCGGATGCGATTCTGCATCGTCCAGCGGTTACACCAGCGGAATGCTTTATTCGAAAAAGTACCGCAGTGTTGCAGTGCCAATTTTCAAGAATTCCAGCGCAGATCGTGCAATTCCAATGCAGTTGGAAGACGCGCTGGTCAAAGAAATTGAATCATCAACTCCTTACAAGATCACCGGCGAAGGGCGCGCGGACACGGTTCTGCGCGGAACCATCTCCAAAGTGGACCTTTCCATGCTCTCCCAGAGCCTCGCAACGGGATTGACCGAAGAAATGGCCATGAAAGTGACGGTCGACTTTGAATGGTTTGACATGAAGACGGGGAAACCCATCATTTCCAGAGCGGGATTTCAGTCCAGTGCGGTCTTTGTTGCAAGTCTTCCCAATAATCAACCGATTGATTTAGCACGATTTGCCGTGGCTGAGCAGCTCGCGCGGGATATAGTCGCAAGTCTGCAAGGTGAATGGTAACGCAGAACGAAAAGGGAAACGACATGAGCATCGAAAACGACAAGCAAAAGACTGGGCAAAAAAGCATCAATATGAATAATCACATTTCATCTCAAGCTTCGCAACAATTCGGCGCGCCTATTCAGATGGCAGCGCCTGATGATGGTCCACCTGCCAACCGTGATTCCAAAGGAAAAATACCTGGGCCAGATGGCGAGAAGAAAGGTGTACCGACTCCGCCAAAGACGCGCCGCCAATTCATGACATGGATTTTGGCACTTGCCGTGATTGCAGTTATTTGGACCGTGCTGACAAGCACTTCTCAACGAGGCGAGGCGATCGAAACTCCACAAGAGTTTTTCGTCTTGGCTAAGACTGGTTATTTCGAACCCGCATCTGTCATCATTGAAGATGACAAATTGATGGCGACTCTGTCCAAGGCTTTGCCTGGAGCAACTGATCGCACTGGACAGAAAGGCGGACAAGTTTGGGTTCGCATTATTCCAGGCAATTACGATTGGATTCGCGAGCAATTGACAACTTCTGGAGTCAAGTGGCAAGAAAAGGTCGGACAAAGCATGTTTATGCAATTGCTGCTGACGCTCGCTCCTGGTCTCCTGATTTTGGGAGTGCTTTGGTTCTTGATCGCACGCGGAATGCGCAATGCGGGCGGCGGCGGTCCAGGGGGAATGCTCGGATCTTTCGGCAAGAGTCGCCACAGAGTCACGAACAAAGAAAATGTCAATATCACCTTCAACGATGTCGCTGGCGTTCAAGAGGCAAAGGAAGAAGTTCAAGAAATTGTCGAATTTTTGAAAAACCCAAAGCGCTTCAGCAAACTTGGCGGACGCATTCCACGCGGAGTTCTGTTGTCTGGTCAACCGGGTTGCGGAAAGACACTTTTGGCAAAAGCGATTGCAGGCGAAGCCGATGTTCCGTTCTTTTCGATTTCCGGCTCGGATTTCGTCGAAATGTTTGTTGGCGTTGGCGCAAGCCGCGTGCGCGACTTGTTCAAACAAGCAAAGGAAAATTCCCCTTGCATCATCTTCTTGGATGAAATTGACGCCGTTGGTCGCCGACGCGGTGGTGGTTTTTCTTCAGGTGGACATGATGAACGCGAACAAACCCTCAATGCCATTCT
>CAMAXY010000104.1 GCA_945862215.1 Singulisphaera sp. GP187
CCAACATGAGTGGTGAGCGCGGCGAGTCTCCATTCGCGTGCACCATTATTGACAGGAATTCGCTTTTCGAATTTTGCGTGCGAGTGCTTCGAAGACGACGGTCTCATCACCAACCCTGATTGACATCTCGCCCACGTCGTACGCAGGTACGGTTGCAGTCGGTCCAATTCATGTGATCTCTGCGCTTCCTCCGGGGAATCCCATCACGCTCATCATCGGTTTTCATTCACTCACATTTCACCCATGTTGCTTCCGTGAGATCACATTCATAGTGCCGCCAAGTGGAACGACTGTGCCGGGTGATCTCAATGACGATGGCATCGTCAATGCGGCGGACCTTGCGATGCTGCTTGCCGAGTGGGGCATTTCGAATGGCGCCGCAGATATCAATGGCGATGGCAATGTCAACGCGGCCGACCTTGCGATCATGCTCGCGAATTGGGGTTGAGCGCAGAGAAAGAGTGGATCATTTGTAGGGTCTCGCTTGCTCGGAACATTTCAAATTTCATTTGCGCGACGAATCGCGAGATCCTGTCACAACTTTCGCGTATGTCTTGAATTCGCGCCGCGTCATCACGCGGCATATCCAACATCCCGAAGAATGGATTCACGGGAATCGTTTCGGATGCCGCTTTCTGTCACCACATCAACAGGAAGAACAAAACTTAGTGCGGTACTGCGCCAAAGCCGCGCAGATATTCGGCAAGCGGATTCGCGAGCAACCAGGGTGCTACACCAATCAGCACCAGCAGACCAAAAGTTGCAATCACCACAAATCGTTCTGGTCGGCGCAGATCGCCGGCAAGCGATGTGGCGGGTGGACCAAGAAAAATCTTTGCGAATGTGGCGAGCGTTGCAACCGCAAGCAGTGCCGCCGCCACGATCATGGTGAGTGAACCCACCACGCTTTCTTCCCAAAGCGCATGAAGCAAAAGGTCGTCCGCAATAAAACCTGCCGTGCCTGGCATTCCAACACCAGATGCCGCGAACAAAAGAAATGCCGCTGCCAAACGTGGCATGCCCCAGATTCTTCCGCCTTGTTCTTTCAGTAAAACGCGCCCGCAGCGATCTTCGACCGCCGCCACCATGGCGCCAAGTCCTCCCATTGCTAACGCAAGCGTGACAGTCACGAGAAGCGCGGCCGCACTGTGTCCATGTCCCGCCGCGCCAACTGCGGCGATCAACATTCCGCCGTGCATGGCAACTATGCATCGGTAAAATCCGCGCAGGTTCACCTGTACAAGCGCGGTGATGGCGGGCAATAAAGCAAGCACTGCACCAAGTCGTACCAATGTGGAGGCCGCATCAAATGCAAACTCCGTTGGCGCTACAAATCGAAGATAGGCAAACATTGCAACTATGCAAGTTGAAATTTGCTCAGCCATGGCAATGGGTGATCGATCAATCACTCGAGCAGCAAGCCAATGCATAGGCCATGCGCCCGAAAGCGTAGCCAACAGCAACACCGCGGCAATCAAATTCAGCACGGGCCATTCACCAGTCAAAGCGGCCGCCACTGCGAAAAGTGTGGACACTATGCACGGCAGTTTTGGCAAGTCCGTTCCCTTGTTTGCAAACAGTCCGCGCAAGATTAAAAGAACCGCAATCATGCCAAAGGCAAATGTGCCGGTGGCGCAAAAAATGGAGGCAATTGATAGCGCAAGCGCAACTGCTGCCAGAATGATTCGTAAGAACCCAACGGGCGCGGATGAAATAAAGACTGGAGCAAAAATTCCACCGGCGGCAAGTGCGGCCACAATGTATGGAACACTTTCAGGCGTCATGGATCTCTTTCCTTTCCGCCGCCAAAAAGTACGCGCACGCGTCGATCAAATTTATCTAGCGCACGTGCAAGCACCATAAATGGATCCAGTATTGAGTCGATCCGATCATCAAGTCGAAGTCGATGAAGTGCCGCGGCATAGACGCGCCGCTCAAGAACTGATTGGGTTTGCAATTCCTCCGCAGGCACAGCATGCACACCGATGCGGTGAGCATCATGAATAGCGTTGGGTGCGCGCAGATATTGCCAGACACGCAACAGCGCGTGCCCACTGATGTGAACAAGTGCGAGCGTTGTAAATCCAAGTGAGATCTCGGCAAGAATGAGACCAACTTGGCAAAGCGTTGCATGCGCCAGTGCGCCCTTCGCGTCAGGATTTGTGCGCGCCACCGCCGCCGCATAGATAGCCGTACTTATGCCAACGACTGCGCCAGCCACTTGTACAACAGGGGAAGCGTTAATGATTGGCGATATGCGCAACATTAAAAAGAGACCGGCGTGAAGTGAAATGCCTCCATAAAAAAGCGCGCTTGTAGGAGTTGGTCCCTCCATTGCTCTGGGTAACCAACCAGAAAATGGCAACTGCGCGGACTTACCCATCACTGAAAGTAAGAACAACAGTCCGATGGTGGTGGATTCCCATAGTGGTAAATCGATAGAGCCATCCAGCGCATTGATAGTTGTAGAACCTAAAACTTCATGGGCACACACCATTGCCATGAGGAACCCTGCGTCGCAGATTCTGTATGTTGCGAATGCGCGTAGTGATGAGCGCACCGGCTCAGCTCGTTCATGAAAGAAGCCAATGAACAGCGCGGAGCCAATGCCAATCAATTCCCAACCGGCAAAGAAGATGTCAAGCGCGCCTGCCAGTGCGACCAATTGTGCACCGGTGGCAAATCCACCAAGAAGAATGAAGAATCGGAAGTAACCGGCCTCTCGATGCATATATGTGCGTGAGAAGCGAGCTACGAGCAGCGTGAGAAATGCGCACAATAGCGAGAAGACAATTCCCTTCCAGTCGGTCAGAAGTACCGCTGGAATGCGGTATGTCCCAAGCTCTAAGAGCGCTCCGTAATCAACAAGTGTTGAAGGCGCGGCGCCAAATACTCCCGTGGCACAAATTGCAATGAACGCGCTTAGTACGAGTGAGATTGTCAACGCAACTTCAAGTATGCGTGTTGCTGTGCGTTCGCTGGGGTAGCGGGAACTCGCCATGATGAGAAGACCCACGAAGGCAGACGCAGCTATTGGCAGGAGAATTATTACTGGCAACGCGATGCGCTGTATGGCATCAAGATCAATATGCGTCATGTCGTTGCCTTCGCGAGTGGCTTGAGATCTAGTCCATCGAGAACTAATGCGGGCGAAACATATTCCCGCGATAAGCCATGCCATTCGACTGAACTGTTGACAGATTGAAGAGGCGTGTTGTCGATGCGGCAGTCGTGGAATGCGCCGTTATGAAAACGCTGCATGCGCCCAGTGGTTGGATCAAGAGACACCAATTGAACCCATTCGTTTACAACCAATTCCCGAACTTCTGCTTGACGCCCCGCGATTTCCAACAGAGCCGCGGGCGTGGCTTCGACTACAAGTAACAGCCGCATTGGTTCGTGGATTTCCACCATTTGCAATGGAAGTCCGGTGCGCAAGTCGCCGCGATGGCCGTTCATGACGCCAAGTAATCCAGTGACATTGTGTGGCAGTTTTGTGCCGCATCCAAATCGATCAAGATCCACCGAAGAAAAGTAATACTCCAAGCTGATCCCCGCGCCAACCGGACCAACTGCAGCAAGAACACGTTCAAGAATTGCATTGGTTGGGTCAGTGGTTGGGTCGTAACTCACCAAGAATGCGCGGCGATCAAGGTGTAGACCGCGCGTGAGGGAACGTCGTCCTACAAATGCGCAGGCATTTGTGCAGTGGCCATACTCCGGACGTGGTTGTGCAAGATGGGCCGCGCGTTCTTCTACATGACGCAGTGCGTCGTCTGGCGAAAGTCCAAGTGGCGCGCTTTCAAATCGACGCACTCGTTCAAGAGCGCTGTGACGGCGAGCGATTTCAAGTGCGCGCCATGCGTCACGAAAGGAGTCCGCGCTTGCTAATGGCAACTCTTCTAAATCAAAGCACTGCACTGAATCATTTGCGGTGTCGTGAAGCGCGCCAACAAACCATGTGTCAGAGGGAATGTCAATTCCAATTGCGCGCAGTGATTCACGCACATCGGTTCGATTTACGAGATCGGCAAAGAGCCGCGCATTTGCGCCACCGCGTCGACCACCACAGGCGCCGCAGTCGTGAGCAGACTCGTGCGGATTATTCAGGCTGGTGGAGCCATGCCCAAGCACCACAATAATTTTCGAAAAGTTTCCAATAAGCCCAATAGAGCGCAACATGCCAGCAACTCGATCAGTGGCCTCTTGCAGTGAGAAGCCCATGGGTTTTCCTGCACGCGAAAGTGGCGCGGACGGTTCGTGACGAATTCCACCAAGGCGAGTTTCTGGCCGAGGTGCTAAGCGTGTTTGAAATTGATCGCGAATATCGAGCGACGTGCGAGGCGCCAATACTCGCAGAACAGCTGCCACACCAGCAATTGGACCAAGGAGTAGCGAAAGACCAGCGCCGCCCGTCAGCGTTCGTGACCAAGATGCCGCGGCACGTTCGATCCTATGCCAATGATCGCGCAGAACAGTGCGGCGCTCATGCCAACTGAGTTGCGTAAAGACCGGTTGCTCGTGAACTTCGTGCGCGGGTTTGACAACGACGGGACAGTGGGCCGCTGGCTTGTGATCGTAAAGACCGACATAATCGATGGCCATGCCAAAGAATCCAGCTGCGCCGAAAGTTACAAATGTAGAATCTTGTTCCTCAAGCGCGCGGCGAATAGATTCTTCGCGCTCATCAATACAGAAAATAAATTGAGCGCGTGCGCGTTGCACGTGTGTCTGTAATTCCATGCGGCGTCTGCTTGCGACTGCTCCAAGAATGGCGCGGCGATATCGACTTTCATACGCCTCAAGCCACACCTGACCGCGCGCGCCATTATGAAAGATGGTCGTCTCGTGCCAAAGCGTGGCAAGAGATTGATCGTTCATTTCGCGCACTTGCTTTGGTCGCGCGCCTGCGACACGCGCCAGCTTCCAAAGTAAAAATGCACCGGAAGCAGTGGCGATTGGTTCAGGCTGCGGAATCTGTTTGGACAACAATTTCCAAGAAGTTGGAAGCAGTGCTTCACATGCAGATCGTTCCGCCGCATGGCGATCAAGCACCATTCGTACGGCTATGAATTCAGCTAAAGAGATCGGGCAGTGCGCACGATTTTCCGCGGGATTTCGCTCAAGTCGAGAGAACATTCCAGCCCACCCAGGCAGGGCGAGCGCGGTGGCAATCACATACTCCTTGCGTTCATCTTCGGGAACCCCAAGCGCTTCAAGCGCGGCTGCAATGACAATCTTTGCAGGTGTTCGTTCAATGGCGATTCGGCGGAAGTCATCCTCGGCACCGCGGCAAAGACGAGGAACAGAAGCGCCCGAAGCAAAGAGCAACGACACCGCCATCAAGAAACCTTCAGAGCGATTTGGGAGTGTGATGTTGGCTTGCCCTTGATCTAAAAAACTTGAACAGAGCGCGGTGAGTTCGTGTGTTACTGCAATGTCCGGATCTCGCGCGCCGCAAGCGATCAATGCGTCACGATGCCGAAGCGGCGGTGGCGTGGTCTTCGTTGCAGGAAGTGGCCCGCGTGCCACGCGTTCCAAAGCTGCCTCCCACAGCGGCATATCAGCAGCCACAGGAGACGGACCGCTGCGAATTCGCCACAGCAATCCCGCAGCATCTTGATCATCGATGTGTTCGACAAGCAGTGCGCGGCGAAGTTGACGGCGCGAAAGACCAAGTGGAAGCTGCAACGTTGCATCCGCACTCGGTAAATCATCAAGTGCTTCTTCAAGATCAATCTCTTCAATGCGCCCGCTTTTCCATGCGGCATGAAAGCGTTCAAGTGCCATGTAGGCCTGCGCGCCAAGACGCGCGGCGCCCTCTTGAATGGCGCGATGAAAGGGTAGATGTTGATAGGAGTGAAGCGTGTTGTGATGAATAAATACGCCAATTGGCCCTTGATCTGGCAGGATTCCATACGCCCGCGTTATGGCGGCGTCAATGGCATCTTCATCAACAGAATCGGAAGTGTGCATCACGCTTTAGTGACCGCCACCAGCAGTCGCG
This sequence comes from Singulisphaera sp. GP187, assembly GCA_945862215.1. Classification (GTDB taxonomy): domain Bacteria; phylum Planctomycetota; class Phycisphaerae; order Phycisphaerales; family SM1A02; genus F1-60-MAGs104. The sequence goes on from CAMAXY010000104.1 coordinate 6,008, forward strand.
CCTGCAAGATCAACATCCACCAAACGTACCGTAATGCGTCGCGCATTTGCGCCGTGAACAAAGGTTGTCAACAATTCTTTTACATCTTGGTCAAGGAACTCGCCAGTTGCAACAATCTCTAACGTCGAGTCATCCTCGATGCTTTCAAGCGCCATGGAAATTCTTGGCTTTGAAAGAAAAGTTCCGTCGCGGCGAAATTTCATTTGCACGACACCGTTCTCGCCGCGCGTGATCACAACGACGCTCTTGGAGTTTTGGTGAAGCACAAA
>CAMAXY010000105.1 GCA_945862215.1 Singulisphaera sp. GP187
GCATAAAGAATTGCCATGAACGCTGGGAACAGTTTCATCAAGATAAGTGTGCTTGCTTTTTTGATCTTGTCAAATGCATGCGCTCCGCCGCCGCGATACACCTTGCCGTCCCGAACCTCCGCCAGCACCTGTCCCTGCAAGTTCACCAATTGATGATCTCTCGTCGTGCCGATGGTCTGCCCCATCAGGTTCTTGAGTTCGACCATAAGCGCGATTATCACCGCCAGCGATTCAATCAGTATTGTTCAAATCCAAATTCCCCTGAAAAATATCTTTGCAATCTCCAGATATTTGCAATTGTAAAAATATTTAAAAAAAGTAAGGAGCGATTTTGCATTCCACTTCCTGCTTTGATAGAATCTATTAACTATCAATCATTTCCACCAATCCGAAGGAGTCCAGTATGCGCTTTGATCGAACCCTACTGTCCGTTTTGTGTGCCGTTGTGTTGGTAAGTCCCTGCTCTGCCGAGCGTCACCAAGATGATGGCAACGACGGCTCACGTGACGATTCCCTTTGGTCTGAGACCGAGTCGCAAACATATTCGGGCCCAGGAAAGTCCAAGTGTGGCATTTCCGAGAAAGCGGGCAAGATTCGTATCGACAGCAAGAAGGGCAAGGGCGGCTCGGCTGCATACCTATCGGCTTGGACCGTGGATTGGACGGACAGTTTCGTTATCGAATTTGAACATGAACTGAAGAGCAGTCGCCCGAGCAAGACTTCGCAGAGCGCCACAAGTGGAATGGCTCTCGGGTTTGGAACTTTCAATGCGGCATCCGGTTGGACGGATGGCGTGAATGTAGTGGTGTCTCGAACGAGGTCCGCGCGTACTGTGACAGCCACAGTTCGAGTCGGTGGAGTCCAAGTGGATACACAGACCGCCAACCTCGCGACTGGTGCACACGACTTCAGGCTCGTCTGGACGAGTTTCGGTGGCGCAGTATCGATGGCCGTTCTACTTGATGGATCCAGTTTGCCGCTCGTGACGCTGAGTGGACTTGAATCGCGCTTTGCTGGACGTGAGGCGCAGGGCATGGGCGTGTCATTGTTTGGCACTTCTGCTGGAAACTTCAAGTTTGAAGCAAGTTTCGATGACTTTTCCTTCTCTGGTGACGATTTCAACGACGTCGACGACAGCGACTTTGATGATGACGACGGAGATGATGACGCAGACGAGGACGATGATAACGGTGGCGACGACTCAACAGCAGCTGCTGATTTCAACGCTGCTTTAGATGCGATTTTTGTCGCAAGTGACCTGCCCCTTCTTGAAGCTGAAACTGATTTCCAGTCAGGCGTATCAGTTGTCAAAGCACTGCAGTGGAACGCTGCTGCGGAAGCGAAACTCGTGCAAGTGGTTGTGAATACCCAGACCGGAGTGATCTTAAGGAACAGCGCTTCGATTCCCACCGCTGCCCAAATTGAAAAGTATGAAGATTCCATTTCCGTCATTGGATCTATCCAATTGAGTGCTACCGCTGCCGTTTCACAGGCTCTTGTCAGCTATCCAGGCGCGACCATTCATGCGATTGAGCTTGAGGAGGAGGAAGGAAATCCACAGTGGCAGGTAGAACTCGTCGACGCATCTGGCTTCGAGCGTGAAGTGCGCATCTGGGCGGATTGAATGGCAATCCGCGATGTTCGTTCGCGTTCTTGATTGAATAGGCGTTGAGGTTTGTCAAACTCCCGCACGCGACGTTGAAAAAGCAAAGTCCGATCAATTCATGGCTCGCGCTTGCAAGCACTCTTTGGATTCTCGCACTGTGCCCAACTGCCCAAGCCGAAAAAGCTCCGCTTTCGATGGAAGAATTAAAGCAACTACCGCTTGCCTTTGTGGGCACGGTGACTGCTCGAAGCGATTCGACAAGCGGGATCCCGATCCTCACCGAGACGACGACGAGGATCTCTCTGACATTCACCGTCGATCGAATCTTGCGCGACGAAAATGCATCTGGTATCGCAGTCGGCGCGCCATTCACGGTCGGCGCGTTCAAGCACAGTAATAGTTTCTTGGGTGGCACGAATGCAAGTGGGAACTCGAATGTTCCAATCGTTGGAGACCGTGTTCGGGTCTTCGCGAGCAATGATGTCGAGAGCTGTCATCCAGCGGGCCTCAAGTGGGCGGTCGAGTATCCCAACGGATTTCAGCCCATTTTGCGAATCGGTTTTTTCAGCGGAGACGATGAGTACCGCAGCGAGATCACCATGCCGATGATCGCGAAGAGTCTTTCGAAGGAGCTCTCGATCGATTGCCCAACGATCGATGTGCCCAAGAAAGATCCGCCCTCGTACTGCATGATTTCGATGAGACGAGCGGACGCGATTGTCTTCTTCATGCGTTGGCGCGATCTCTCGTCGAGCGATTGCGAAGAGATCGAAGAGGCTCTTGGATCTGGATTGCCCATCGTCGGTCTTCGCACCAGCACGCACGCATTCGCGATGCCGGCTAAGTCGCAGTGGATTTGGATGAACGAGGGATTTCCTTTGCAAGTCTGGGGGCAGAAGTGGCTGACCCATCAATGGTCACACAAGCAAGACGCGCGTGCTCGCGGTCGATGGATCGGTGAAGGATCATCCGATCCTGCGTGGAATCACTGGAAATTTCGAAGTTCCGAGTTGGCTCTACTGCGTCGAACCGTTGCCGAGCGATGCGAAGGTCCTCTTATGGGGCGAGTCGATCAACAGCGAGCAGGGGGCGGAGATTTCTCGTCGCCAGCCAATTCTTTGGGTGCGCGAACGAAGCGCGCCGAAGCAACAGCGGGCAGCATGGTGGAAGGAGCGAATGAAAGCATCTTCGGGTGCAGAGCCGAACGTTCCACAATCGCTCGTGCCGAGTCGTATGGCGTTTTGCACGCTTGGCCATCCAAGAGATTTCGAAAATGTTCAAGTGCGCCGAATTGTCGAGCAGATGATCTTGTGGGCGACAGATCATCCTGAAATGATTCCAGCCGATGGATTGAAGTGCGAGATCCCCGCTGAGTGGAGTGCGCCAGCTACGCGGTGAGAGGTTTTTCTATATCCGCACTCCGGAAGCGCGGTCAGTCGGGCACTGGTCCCCACACCGAGAGGATTGCTGCCAGGTCGAAGCCGTCCACACTGCCGTCGCCGTTGTAATCGCCCACGGGCGGATTCGCGACTCCCCACATGCTCAGCAAGATCGAGAGTTCGATGCCGTCGATGG
>CAMAXY010000106.1 GCA_945862215.1 Singulisphaera sp. GP187
CAAATCGACAGTCTGCCAGTTCCTCGCGAGCAAGGTCAGCACAGGGAATGGCATGAAACTCGAAGGCGAAGGCCTGGGGAAGGGGGAGGAGTGGTCGCGGCGCGAGCCTGGCGAGGTCATCATGTTCGTGTTCGAGGATGACGCAGGAAGCGTCGTTAGGCCGCGCCTCGAGGCGATGGGCGCCGACCTCGAGCGCATCCAAATCTGCGAGGGCAGTCGCAGGGGCGAGGACGAGCGCGGGATCGACTTGATGCGCGACTTCGATCTGATTGCCACAGCGGTGGAGCGCCGAAAGCCTGCTCTCGTCATCATTGACCCAGTCAACTCAGCCTGGGCGAGTGGCAAGGATCAGAATGATGATGTTCAGTCTCGAGAAGTCCTCGCCCCCTACAAGCGCCTGGCGGCGCAATCGAATTGCGCGATCATCCTCGTGACTCACACGAACAAGCGCACCGATGTCAGCGACGCGCAGGATGTGGCGAGCGGCGCGCGCGCCATCGTCGGCCTCGCTCGGTGTGTGTATCTGGTCGGAAGTTGGAAGGACGATCAGGGGGTACGGGAGAACTTCATGCTCGACATGAAGGTGAACATCCGCGGACCGAAGGCGGCGCTCAGGTTCTCGATTGACTCCGATGACCCTGATAGCCCTCGATCCTGGGTCACGGTGAAGGGTTTGGCTGACCTTGATGCGCAGAGTTTCATGCGTGAGAAGCGCGTGAAGGATCAGGCGTCGCGAGCGCAGGGCGAGACGCGAGTGGCGGAGGCGATCGAACTCGTGATCGAGGTACTCAAGGATGAGGAGGGCGCTTTGCTTTCGACGGACCTCGTCGATCGCCTCGTGAATGAAAAGGGCGTCGCGAAGAAGACGACAGAGGAGGCGCTCAAGTCGCTGAGGCAGGGCAAGCGGGTTGTCACCAGGCGAGAGAAGCGAACCAAGGGCCGCACTTGGACCTACCTACCAGGCCGCGAGCCTGCCGAACTTCGCGTTGTTCGCGAACATAGTGACGATTCCAGGCAGGCCTAGCGACGCGAAGTTCACACGAACGAGGCTGAGGAGGTAGAACTTCGCGCACCTGCCGTGCCTGAGAAGGGCACGAAGTTGGCGAAGGACGCGAAGTTCTACCGATCTCGGTCGCAGTCAGAAGGGGAACACCATGACGAAGACGAAGACGAAGATGAAGAGCGCGCGCGCGCGCGGAACTGGCGGACTGAAGAAGGGTCCGAACGGCCACTACATCGCCCGATACCAGGGCGCGGACGGCGTCCCGGTGAAGCGATCGACCAAGACGAGCGACCGGAGGGACGCCGAGGCGATCCTCGCAGAGTGGCTACAGCACGAGGCGCGCGTCAAGGGCGGCCTCGAGGCGCCAGGCGCGGCGCGCACCGCGAAGGAACTCGCGCGGCCTCTGCGCGAACATCTCGATGAGTACCTCGAGGCCTTCGTTCGCGCCGAGACGCGCACCGCAGGCACGATGCGAGTTCGAAGGTCAATCTTCAACACCTTTCTCCGCATCGCGCGCGGAATCATCCGAGCCGAGCCGAGATTGCGCGACCTGACGCCGGACCTTGTCGAGCGCATCATGCACCATCGCTTGGAGGTGGAGAAACTGTCTGCGCGGACGGCGAACACGCAACGGCAGTACATCGTGGCCTTCGTTGCGTGGGCCACCGCTGACGGGCGAGCCGACTTCGCGCAGCTGGGCGGCCGAGTCAAGCGCAGGTCAGAGGACCTCGATCGGCGACGCGAGCGCAGGGCGTTGACCGAGGCCGAGGCTGATCGCCTCTGTGCCGGACCTCGAGGCCTTCTGTACCTCCTCGCGCTCGAGACGGGGATGAGGCGAGGCGAGATGAAGTCGCTCACCTGGGCGGACATCGACCTTGAGGCTAGGCTCATCAAGGTGCGCAGCACGAAGGCGCGCAGGCTCGAGACGGTCACGATCGGCACCACTACGCTCCTCGCGGCGCTGAGGGCCGCCAGGCCGCTCCTGACGCCTGGCGCGACGGCGAGGGTATTCGAGACGATGCCGACCCATCGGACGGTCAGGAAGCACTTAGAGGCCGCAGGCATCACGGCCAGGGACGAGGATGGCAAGGTGACCGACCTTCATGCGCTTCGAGGTACGCTCGGCTCGCGGCTCGCTCTTGCCGGAATCGTCCCCCAGATCGCACAGCGCATCATGCGCCATCGCGACTACCGGACGACTGTCCGACACTATCAGCACCTCACGCTGAACGATCAACGCGCAGCGCTCGAGAAGGCGCTTGCGCCGACCATGATCGCCAGGGCCGAGGGGACCACCGGAGGAGTTGCGACCGTGCTTCCCTGGACCTCAAGCGCGTCCTCGAGCGCGTCCTCGGAGGCCGCCTCGCGCGGTACATCAAGAGGTACATCAAGAGGTACATCACGGGGTACGAAAGAGGACTTCTCGGCGCGAGTGGGCGCGAGTGGGGCGGGCGAATACTCCGCCGATAGTTGTGTGCAATCGCTTTCTTTGTGCGACTTTGTGCGCGCACTTGCGGAACGGTGCGAGGTTGTGCTAGATTGCTATCCAACACGGACCGTTGGCGCAGTTGGCTAGCGCGTCTCCATGACACGGAGAAGGTCACTGGTTCAAGTCCAGTACGGTTCACTAGATACGAACGGCCCCCTCAATGGGGGCCGTGTCGTTGGTGCTTCGCTCATTGCGTTCCCGCGCGTCTCAAGGTTGCGCGTCTTTTGGGGCCGACCGCTTTCGACGGCTTTGCCCAGTGATTTGTCCGATGCCGCACAATGGCACCATGCTTGATCGAGGTTCATCCACAAGAACGAGGCGCGCGCAAGCCGTTTTTGTCGCTGTATTGGTCGGCCTGCTGCTGTCGGCGCGCCCGTTCATCGGAGATCTGCACCACGCCGCACCGACCTTCGCCGTACCGATCTTGATGTATCACCACATCGGCGACTGGGGTCCATCCAATCCGGGTTGGTCGGACTGGGTGGTGAAGCCCGCTGACTTCAGCGCGCAACTGGATTGGCTCAAACGCGAGGGTTACTCCACGCTGAC
>CAMAXY010000107.1 GCA_945862215.1 Singulisphaera sp. GP187
GCAGCTGCTTTTTGCGGTTTGTTGTTTTACGCCTCCTCCACATTTGGCGCGACATTTTCTTTTACAAATGAATGGCAAGGTGGAGGACAAGCCGCCATTCGAATCATCAACGATACTGGACAACCAACCGATGGATGGACATTGGAATTTGATTGGGATGCAAGCATTACAAGCATTTGGAATGCAACAATACAAAGCCACGTTGGCAACCACTACATCATTGGGAATATGGATTACAACGCTGTGATCGCGCCGAACGGCATCGTCGATATTGGATGCGTTGCGAACTATGCGCCTGCTGGAATTGTGGCGACCGGACTGGTTTTCAGTAGTGGCGGAAGTGCGCCGATACTTGCAATTTCGACAGCGACGATTTCCCAAGCGGGAGTCGGAACGCCGTATTCCGCCACTCTTGCGGCAACTGGTGGAACTCCACCGTACACATGGAGTATCGCATCCGGCTCGCTGCCGAATGGACTTGTACTTTCAGCAAATGGAAACATCAGCGGTGTTGCATCGCAAGCAGGAATCTCGACATTCGCTGCACGAGTTGTCGATTCTGTTTCGAGCACAATCACTCGTTCGTACTCGTTGACAGTTTCCGTGCTTCCAAATCTTCGAATTGAAGATGCGAGAATAACTCTCGACAGTGGTGGTGGAAGCGCCCCGCCAAATGATTGGCTTTCAACCGCTGGAAATCAAATTGTCGACGCGAGTGGACGGTCGGTACGAATTAGCGGAGTGAATTGGTTTGGATTCGAGACTGGCAATGGAGTACTGCACGGACTCTGGTCGCGTGGATACAAATCTGTTCTCGATCAAGTCAAACAACTTGGGTTCAACACGCTGCGGCTTCCATTCTCGAATGAAATGCTCAAAGCGGGCGCAGCCACAAATAGCATCAATTATGCGCAAAATCCAGACCTTCAAGGATTGACGCCGATCCAGTGCATGGACAAGATCATCGCGTATTGCAGCCAAATTGGCCTGAAAGTCATCTTGGATCGTCACTCAGCGAAAGCAGATAATTACTTGAGCGAGGATGTTTGGTTTATCGCTGGAGATAGTTACTACACCGAATCGCGTTGGATTCAAGATTGGGTCTTGCTTGCAAATCGATATGCGAATGATCCAACGATCATCGGTGCCGACCTTTTCAACGAGCCAAAGCGCAGTGCGACATGGGGAACAACTTCTCCTGCAACCGATTGGAACAAAGCAGCTGAGCGTTGCGGAAATGCAATCCTTGCCGCGAATCCAAATTGGCTGATCATTGTTGAAGGCGTCGAGCGTTACAACAATCAGACAACATGGTGGGGTGGAAATCTGAAAGGCGTTGCAGTGAATCCTGTGGTCTTGTCAGTTCCAAATAAATTGGTCTACTCGATGCACGACTATCCCAAGAGCGTTTATGCGCAGACGTGGTTCAACGATCCAACCTATCCAAACAATCTTGACGATGTCTGGCAGTCGCACTGGGGATTTATCTTCCTCAATCAGACCGCACCATTGTTGCTTGGTGAGTTTGGAACGAATTATGTGACCACAAGTGACCAGCAGTGGCTGGACAAGTTGACGGACTATATCGACGGCGATTTCAATCTCGATGGAACGCGCGAACTTGGATCGGGCCAAATGGGAATGAGTTGGACATACTGGTCACTCAACCCAAACAGTGGCGACACCGGAGGCATCTTGGCGGATGACTGGACAACGGTGAACACTTCAAAAATGGCTGCGATTCAAGCAAGTCTTGCTCCACTCATTGGATCGGGCGCCGCACCAACGCAGGTCATCACTTTCCCCGTGAATCTTTCAGCGGCGGCAAGCGGGCCTGTCACTGTCGCGTGGTCCACAAGCGATGGAAGTGCGATCGCAGGAACGAACTATCTCGCAGCATCAGGAACACTAACATTTGCTGTCGGTGAAATCGCCAAGAGCATCCCCATTGCAATCCCAAGTCAAACATATGCAGGACCAAAGCAGTTCACAGTGCAACTTGCGACGGCATCAGGTGCAGTGTTGGCGAATGCGACAGCGACAGGAACGATTCAGCGCTGCCCAGCGGATGGCAACTCCGACGGGATTGTGAATGGTAATGACCTCAGTTTGTTTATGACGAATTGGGGAATGCCCTCTGTGTTTGACTTCAATGATGATGGCACAACAAATGGTGCGGACCTGACAACACTTCTACAAGCTTGGGGACAATGCCAATGAAAATACTTTTTACTTCAACCGCGTCCTTACTTTTCGTCGCAGCGACTGCATTAGGTCATGGATCGATGGCCGATCCGATCAGTCGAACATATCAAGGTTTTCTAGAGAACCCGCAAAGTCCACAGAGCAACGCAGTTCTTGCCGCGATCTCTGTGGGCGGTACGCAAGCGTTCTATGACTGGAACGAAGTCAGTCGAAACATTTTGGATTACAACTATCAAGCGGTGATTCCAGATGGACAAATTCCAAGTGCTGGCAGAACGAAATATGCTGGACTGAATCTCACACGCACTGATTGGCCTGCGACAATGGTCGTTGCGGGTCCGAGGGTTTGCCGTTTTTACACGACAACTCCGCATGATCCAAGTTTCTTTAAGGCGTACATGACGCGCGATGGATATGACCCAAATCAGCCATTAAAATGGTCGGATTTGGCGGAGATTCCAGGCGCGGAGACTGCGAGATTGTCGGGACCTTGCAACCAAGGCGGCGAAGCGTGCCACTGCGGAACTGGTGGTTCGAACTATTACATGACGCTGCAGTTTCCCCAACGAATCGGGCGGCATGTGCTCTATGTCGCGTGGCAACGGATCGATCCCAATGCAGAGGTTTTCTTTTCAACAAGTGATGTTGACTTCGGCGGAGTGGATTATGGCGCTCCTCCCCCACCGCCAGTCATCTCTGCGATCGCAAGCTTTTCTCTCACCCAACAGTGGGGCGGAGGCGGAGAAGGAAATTTCCGCATCACAAATAACACGCAGCAACCCATCCAAGGATGGACTCTGGAGTTTGATTGGGTCGGACAAATTTCAAATGTGTGGAATGGAACGTTGACAAGTCATGTCGGCAATCACTAC
>CAMAXY010000108.1 GCA_945862215.1 Singulisphaera sp. GP187
AGAATCGCGTCGCCCGCACACAGCGTGCGCTCCGCTGCATCGCAAGCCGTGATAGTGAGCGAACCTGACAACATGAAAAACCACTGTCGATAAGGCGAAGGATGCCACGGCCCCGACCAATCGGCAGCGAAGCGCACCACTGCAAATCCAGCAGCTGGAATGAATTCGGAAACTTCAAGCGGCGTAGTCGGTGGCGCAAAATTGTGCGTCGCCAGCGGCAGCGTGCACTCTTCGAAATGCGAAAGACCCGCGGCATCCACAAAGAGACGAACGTATTTCAGCGGGATGATCATCGCCGAAAGTTACTTCGTATGGGATTCAGTCGCACACCTCGTTACGGGCAAATCGTAATACTGCAACACGTCGTTCTGCCCGTAAGTGTTTCGCATCGGCACTTGAACGTGCGTTTCAGCCAAACACACGATTGATCTATATCAACACTCCGCATAATCCGACAGGATTGATGATGCCGCGCGAAGTGCTCGACCGCGTCATCGAACTCTGCGCAGAGCGCAATGCGTGGCTTGCCGAAGAACCTTGAAATGGGCGCCTCGTGTCGTTTTTCGACACTGGTTGCCCATTTCAAGCAGGCGAGCGCGGGTGCTTCCGTAGGTTCACAGTGGACTTGTTGGCACGCGTCATCGACCTTGGAAAAGCGAAGTCCTATCAATCTTGATGACGCTGTTCTTGCTCGCCGGCATCGACGCCACCATCCACGCAGTGACTTCTGTTGCGCGAGCGGTTGCCTGTGCCTATGCTTGCGCACAGCCCATGAGTTCACGACTCCTCCAATTCACCGCGGTCCTCCTGCTTGTCTCGCAAGCAGTCTTGGGATATGCGCGTGGTGAGTCGGTCTGTTTCGTCGCGCCTGCGCAAGTGCAGTCGTCGCACTCCCAGTCATCGCACTCCGAACACTCGAACTGCGACCATGAACATGCGGCGCCAGTTTCAGTTGATCCGCAGCACGACGCCTGCGAGACGTGCATTCACATCACTGCGCCCGATGACTCGACCACAACGAGGCTGAGCCACTCGGGCGAGATCGATTTCTCGGCGCCGCTCGTCTGCGAGTTCCTTCTCATTGCCTGGACTCCATACTGCGCTCCGAGCAACAAAGCGCACGTTATTCCGCCAGATCCAGCCGATTCAGCCGAGCGGTGTGCGCTTGCGGTGACACGACTTCTGATTTAAGTGGCGACTTCCTCTGCGCATGCGCTTTCGCATGCGTGCGTTGTCACCCATTCATGATCGTGCATGCTCAGGAGCTCCTGTGAAAAAACAGACAATTCGAATCGTCGCGGCGTGCGCGCTCATAGCCGCCATCGGTCGCGGCTGCGCGACGTACGAGCCAAAGCCACTTGACTCGACAGCAGTTCGCCAGAAACTCGATGGGCGCATGACCAACGACCAAGAGATCATCGCAGTCGCCTCGCGACTCTCCGGCGCCGACTCGGGTGCAACCGCGGCGCCGTTCGATCCATCCGATGGACTCACCCTCGAAGAGGCCGAGGTCGTTGCGCTTGTTTTCAATCCGCACCTTCGTGTCGCGCGACTCGAGGTGGGTGTGACTCGAGCGACGGCAGAAACGGCAGGGTTGTGGGACGACCCGGTGACGGGGATCAATCTCAACGATGTCTCGCAGAAATTCGGTGGCGGACTCTCGATGGGTGGTCAGATCGCGCTGACGATTCCGATCTCTGGAAGGCTCGAGGCCGAAAAACTGCGAGCAAACGCGGCGCTCGTCGCAGATCTTGCGAGGGTGCAAGCGCAGGAGTGGGATGCGCGGCTCGCCCTTCGCACGCAGTGGGCACAGTGGACAATCGCATCCGGTCGTGTGCAGGTCGTCGCCGCAACGGTTCAGGCCGTCGTGCAGATTCGCGGCATCGTCGAGCGCATGGAGTCTTCGGGCGAAGTGCCGCGCGTCGAAGCACGACTCTTTCGCATCGAACAGGCGGTCGCGCAAGCCGAACTCGCGCGACTCGGCGCCACGATCGCTGAACACGAGGTCGCGATCAAACGAATTCTCGGTGTGGCGCCATGGGCAGCGCTGAAGTTCATCCCAAGTGAGATGCCACCTGCCGAAACTCGACCGATGGCAGAGTTGCGCGATGAAATGGTGACGTGCAGTCCACTGGTTGCGTCACTTGCGGCTTCGTATGAAGTCTCTGAGAAGGCGCTCGCTGCCGAGATTCGAAAACAATTTCCAGACCTCGAAATCGGACCCACCTACAACACCGACGGCAACGAAGACTTTACTTTCGGTGTCGCGATGCCGCTGCCGCTGTGGAACCACAACCAGCAAGGGGTCGCAACGGCGCACGCGCGGCGCGAACTCATGCGTGTGCGATTCGAAACAACCATCGAGCTGCAACTCGGCGAACTTGAAAATGCCAATATCGTCTATCAGCGGGCGCGTGGTCAGCGCCTCGCGATGGAAGCCGACATCACTCCACTCGCCGACGAGCAGGCGGCAGAGATTCGCGAGATCGCCCGACTCGGCGAAGTGAACACACTGCTCTTGCTCGAATCACTCACGCGTCAACAAGAAGCACGGCTCACACTCATCACCGCGCGTGAAGATGAGTGGATGGCATCCATTCGCGTCGCAGGTTTCGTCGGTCCTCCAAGGATTTCTCCATGACAACACAAACTTTTCGCTCCGTACTCTCACTCCTCGCTCTTGCAACACTGCTCGGTGCGATCGGCTGCTTTGACGACGCAACGCCGCAAGCAACACTGGCCGCGCACGAGAGTGAGCCCGCCGCTGCGCCACCATCCAACCGCGTTGAGATTCCATCGTCGGTGCGAAAGAACCTTGGCATGACCTTCGCGCGAGTTGAGTCACGTGCCGTCGCGCAGACGTTGCGTGTTCCAGGTCGCTTCGAGGCGATCGCAACGGCGCGTCGCGAGTATCGCGCGCCACTCCAAGGACAAGTCGAACTGCTCGTCACTCAGTATCAACGCGTCGAAGCAGGACAACTTCTCTACCGAGTCAGTTCAGCAGAGTGGGGAGCGCTTCACGAAGAGATCGCCGCGACGCAGGCACGGGTTGACTCGATGGCGCCACTTCGCGAGGCGCATCGCATTCACGAAGCGAGTCTCGAGGCACGTGTCACGCTCTGGAAGGAGCGACTTGTGCAGCTCGAAGAGTTACGCGACGCGGGGGGAGGCAGCGCTGCGCAAATCGCGACCACACGCGAATCGATCATCGATGCGAGCGCCGAACTCGCAGACATTCGGGAAAAGGACGCAGAGCTCATCGCGCAGCAGAAATCGTTCGAAGCGGCACTTCGTTCGCTTTTCTCGCAACGCGATCTGGTCTTGCGCGCAGGTGGTGCCTCGACTCCCACCCACTCGGGGTGGTCGCACACTTATGAAGTCAACGCGATCACACCAGGCGTCGTCGAGTCGATCGGTGTGATCAGTGGCGGTCTCGTCGAAGATTCTGGACTCGTGCTCACGATCGTCCAGCCAGAACTCATTCGATTTCGTGCGCGTGCCCTTCAATCAGACATGGGACGGCTTCGCGACGGACTCGCCTCGCTCATCGTTGCTCCACAGGGCGGCACGATCGGCTTGCAGGAAACGATGGCGGGGCTTCTGCAGATCGGACTTTCAGCCGATCCAGATGAACGCACGGTCGACTTGATCGTGCAGCCATCCACGCTGAGTTCGTGGGCGCGCGCTGGCGTCTCTGCACATCTTGAAATCACTCTCGAGGGAGGGCAAGAAGCACTCGCCATTCCATTGGCGACGGTCGTGCGCGATGGAGTCACCCCGATCATCTTTCGTCGCGATCCAGCGAATGCAGACCGAGCAATTCGCATGCAGGCAGACCTCGGCATTTCGGATGGTCGATGGATCGTCATCGAAAGCGGCGTCAAAGATGGGGATGAAGTCGTGCTCGCAGGCAACTACCAGCTCATGCTCGCCACCGCAGGAAATGCCGCAAAGGGCGGGCACTTTCATTCCGACGGCACCTTTCACGAGGGGAAGGATTAATGCTCTCACGGCTCATCGGTTTTTCACTTCGCAATGCCTCGCTCGTCGTCGTCGCAGCGGGCATCCTGTTGATCTTCGTTGGAGTCAAAGTGTGGGAGATGCCCGTCGATGTCTTTCCTGAACTCAATGCGCCCACCGTTGTTGTGATGAGCGAAGCGGGAGGACTCGCCGCCGATGAGGTCGAGGTGAATGTCACCTTCCCCATCGAAACTGCTGTCAACGGATTGCCTGGAACGCGCCGCGTGCGATCTGCGAGCGCGACGAGTCTGTCGATCGTGTGGGTTGAGTTTGATTGGGGCACCGACATCTATCGAGCTCGACAACTTGTTTCAGAACGGTTGAACGCAGTTCGCGAGTCACTCCCACCCGACACGCATACAGAAATCACTCCCGTGACGAGCATCACCGGCGAGATCATGCTGCTCGCGCTCTCTTCACCTGATGGCGCTGTCTCGCCGCTTGATCTGCGAGCCTTCGCCGAGTTCGATCTGCGCAACAAATTGCTCGCGGTGAGTGGTGTTGCGCAGGTTGTCGCCATCGGCGGATCGTTGCCCGAGTATCAGGTGCATGTGCATCCCGACCAGCTCGCGCTCTACGGGCTCACCATCAGCGACGTCGTCGATGCCGCACGAGCGTCGCACAGCACCGCGAGTGCCGGGTACCTGTCAGACTTCGAACATCAAGAGGTTCCCATTCGCCAGATGGCGCGCGTGCGCAGCATCGACGAGATCAAAGGCACGCTCGTCAAGATGCACGACGGCGCTCCAGTCACGATTGGCCAGGTCGCCGATGTGCAACTCGGGGCGGCGCCCAAGCGTGGTACGGCCGCAGATGGTGCGCTTCCTGCGGTCGTTATCAGCGTGCAGAAATCACCTGGCACGAACACACTCGCGCTGACCGACGCGCTCGACGGCGTGCTCGACCGCGTCGAGGCGTCGATGCCGGCGGGGATCGTTCTCAACCGAGATCCATTTCGCGCCTCGCGATTCATCAACCGTTCGATCAGCAACGTTGTTCAAGTGCTCATCGAAGCATCCATCATCGTGGGAGTCATTCTGATTCTCTTTCTGTTGAATGTTCGAACGACCATCATCACACTCACCGCGCTCCCGCTGTCGATCGCGCTCACCCTTCCACTCTTGTGGTGGTGGGGACTCTCGATCAATGTCATGACACTCGGAGGAATCGGCGTTGCAATCGGCGCACTTGTCGATGACGCGATCATCGATGTTGAGAATGTCTTTCGCCGTCTCAAAGAAAACGAAGCTCTGCCCGAGACAGCGCGTCGAGGATTCATCGAGGTCATCTTCAGTGCGAGCAATGAGATTCGAAGTGCAATGGTCTTCGCAACCATCATCATCTGCATGGTCTT
>CAMAXY010000109.1 GCA_945862215.1 Singulisphaera sp. GP187
TCCTTCGCCTTATCGACAGTGGTTTTTCATGTTGTCAGGTTCGCTCACTATCACGGCTTGCGATGCAGCGGAGCGCACGCTGTGTGCGGGCGACGCGATTCTTCTTGAAGACATGGGAACGAAGGGCCACCTGACGCGCGTCGTTGGCGGCCAGCAAGTGGTCGCGGTTGGCATTCGCAGTGGATTTGTCGGGCGCTCGCCTGCTTGAAATGGGCAACTAGTGTCGAAAAACGACACGAGGCGCCCATTTCAGGGTTCTTCGGCAAGCCACGCATTGCGCGCTGCGCAGAGTTCGATGACGCGATCGAGCACTTCGCACGGCATCATCAATCCTGTCGAATTATGCGGAGTGTTGATATAGATCAATCGTGTGTTTGGCTGGAACGCACGTTCAAGTGCCGCGAGATCGTGAGCCCAATTCGTATCGGCCGAACGTCTCCACTCTGCCACGTTGGCGCCAGTAGATCGCGCCAGTTGCAACGCAGATTCGTAGCAGGGTGTCTCGACGACAACATGATCGCCAGGTTGCAAGAGCGCGTGATATGCGGCGAAGATTCCTTCTTCGGCTGCAGAGACAACGACAATGTCTTGCGAAGCGGCGATTTTATAGATTGCGGATGCAGCGGCGCGCAATTCTGGTCCGCCTTCGCTCTGCGTATATCGAAGTTGTTGCGAGAAGAGTCGGTCTGCGGCGTCGGGTTCAAGTGCCAAAATATCTGCAATGGAAACGCATTCTGCATCACTTGACGAAAGCAAGTGAGGCGCAGTGAACTCGTGCAATGCGAAGTACTTCTCAATACGAAATGATGCGATTCGCATTCAAATTATGATGGGAATTTGAAGATCGGCAACGCGAGCAACGAGGTCCTATCAAACTCAATACGAAATGATGCGATTCGCATTCAACTTATGATATTTTGAGGTCGAAGGCGGCGGCCAATTTTTCGCCAGACTTCACTTCGATCTCGACCCATACTTGCGCGTTTGGTGGCAGCGGAGTTGGAACTTCAGCGTGCGTGTGCCAGCGGTTTGGCTGCGTCGGATCTTCGATCTCTGCCTTCGCTTTGATGGATCCTTTGGCGTCGCTCGTGCCGATCCAGAAGCGAACAGCCGAGACGTTGGCCGTCTGTCCAGCAAGCGTTGCGTCGATGGCTGCTTCACCGCCGGCCGTGATCGCGCCCACATCACGAGTGACCGTCACTTCGAAGGTGCCGAGTTTGAAGGTGCCAAGCGCGATCACTGCGCCATCGCCATGGCCATGGCCGCCTGCCGCGTGATCGTCACCTGCGTGCGGGTCGGCGGCGTGATCGTGACCCGCGTGCGGGTCGGCGGCAGGCGCTGGAGTTGGGGCGACGACGGCCGGTGTTGGCGGTTTGTCGCAACCAAGAACAGCGAGCGAGGCGAGCGAGGCGAGCGAGAGTATGACGAGAGAGAGTGGGAGCTTCATGATGGGGTTTCCTTTCCGGTGGAGTCCTTGAACATCAAGGCGTATCCAGCGGGAACAACGAACAGATTCAAGAACGTGGACGACAACAAGCCGCCCAAGACAACGATTGCCAGAGGTGCCAACAACTCGCTGCCGGGTTTGCCCTGCGCGAGTGCGAGCGGAACGACGCCAAGCGCCGCAGCGAGTGCAGTCATCAGAATCGGCACGAGTCGCTCCATCGATCCTTGCAGGATGGATTCACGCAGCGACTTGCCCTCGAGTTTCTGCAGGTGGTCGTAGTGATTCACGAGCAAGATGCCGTTGCGCACGGCGATACCGAAGAGCGTGATGAACCCAACCATGCTGGCGATTGAAATCACGGGCGCAATGTAGCGCTCAGTGCTGAGACCACAGAGCGCAAGGGTGTTCTGCACGAGTGATGGCGACTCGCTGATGTAGATCGCGCAGATGCCACCGATAAGCGCGAGCGGCAGATTGAGCATCACCAAGAGTGCCACACGCGCGGTGCCGGTCGAGAGTTGCAAGAGAAGAAACATGACGACTGCGACGCCGAGCCCCATGACTGTGATCGATCGGCTTGCCGATTGTTGCGCCTCGAATTGCCCACCATACTGCACCGTGTATCCAGCGCGCTGCACAATAGGATCGACGCGTGTACGAACCTCGGCGACAAGATCGCCCAAGTTGTATCCATCAGCGATGTTGGTCGAGATGACGGCCTTTCGCTGTGCACTTTCGCGTGCGATGAGATTGCTTGTTCGCTCGGGACCGATGTTCGCGACCTCTCGCAGCCGAACAAGTGCGCCGCGACCGCCGGTCGTCGTTCCTTGCAGGATGAGTTCACCGATCTGCTCCATCCGCTGCCGCTCGGCTGGGTCGAGTCGCACCACAATGTCGTATCGACGCACACCTTGATTCACGACAGCGACGATCGATCCATCGAGAGCTTCTTGCACTTGCCGGGCGGCATCCGATGGCGAGAGTCCCGCGGCCGCGAGGTCTTGCGGTCGATATCGAATCGGCAGCGAGGTGATCATGACCTCACGATTTGCGGCGACATCGCGTGTGCCTTGGATGGCGCGCAGTTGCACTTCGATCTGCGCGGCGAGGTCACGCAAGACGTCGAGATCATCTCCGTAGACGTTGATAGCGATTGCCGCTGGAGTGCCCGAGAGAATGTGCGAGAGTCGGTGTTCGATCGGTTGACCGATCATCGTTGTGACGCCTGGAACATTGGCGATGATTCGGTCGATCGCGCTGCGCACGGCATCCTGGTTGGCGCCATCCTGCACGGTGACTTCAATTTCAGAACTCGAGACTGGCTCTGCGTGTTCATCGCGTTCAGCGCGACCTGTGCGCCTCGTGACACTTCGCACTCCGTCGATTGCGATGAGTTGCTCTTCGATGCCGTGGGCAAGGCGATCGCTCTCGCCGAGCGATGTGCCTGGTGGTGCCATCAAAAAGACGGTGAATGTGCCCTCTTTGAATGCGGGCAGAAAGGAAGTTCCGAAAGTCGAAGCGAGCAGGATCGACGCAGCTGCGAGCGCTCCTGCACTGCCGAGCACGATCCATCGCCTGCGCAAAGCGCCGCGAAGCAGTGGCTCGTAGCCAGACTTGATCCAGCGAACGAGAAAGCCATCGTTGTGGTGGCCGCCGCCGCGCGCGAGTTTTCCGCGAAGCAACATTTTGCAGAGCGCAGGGGTGACCGTCAACGCGACGACCAACGAGGACATGATCGAGACGATGTAGGCAATACCGAGCGGCTGAAAGAACCGTCCTTCGATTCCTTGCAAGAAGAGCAGTGGCACGAAGACCAT
The DNA here is from genome assembly GCA_945862215.1 of Singulisphaera sp. GP187. GTDB lineage: Bacteria > Planctomycetota > Phycisphaerae > Phycisphaerales > SM1A02 > F1-60-MAGs104. The sequence goes on from CAMAXY010000109.1 coordinate 3,265, forward strand.
GCAGATGATGATGG
>CAMAXY010000110.1 GCA_945862215.1 Singulisphaera sp. GP187
GACGCCGTTGACAAGACCATCGCCATTTGTATCAGCGCCGCCACAACTCCCCTGCGCACTCGCACCCGCCCCCATCCCAACCGAACATGCCACAGCGACCACCGCACAGAGTTTCTTAAACATTTTTCTATCTCCTGGAACTGCCGACACCGGACCGTATTGCCAACACAGCTCGCCCCTCAAACGAAAAGGAGGGACGGACAGGAGATAGACTTGAAATCGGGTTCTGCGCAGAAAACTTTGCGGGAATCTTCACTGCGCTGACTTTTTGCTGAATTTTTTGCGCAGGATTCGATTTCGGATCTTTCTATGGGGAGTTTCCAGGTTCTCACGTCCGCAGGGGCACGAATGCAACACGACCAATTTCCGTCAACACACGCGACCCAAATCATCGAACTGCTCGCTTCGGGAGCCGCCGGCCAATCGAAAGTGCGATCGGATGTCATGGCGCGATATCACGCTGCGCTGACGATCTACGCACGCGGTTCGTCGCTCGCTCACGTCATGGATGCCGACGAACTCGTCAACACTTTTTTCGCAACTCGACTCAGTCGAGAAGATTTCTTCGAGCATTGGCGCGCGAGTGGCCTGCGCCTGCGCAAGTGGCTCATCAATGGACTCCACTTCTGCGCACGAGAGCAACACCGAATGCAACGACAGCAGCATCGACGATGGAGATCGATTGCGGATTCGCCAGAGAACGATCTCGCGGTGTCCGCCGATGCGAGCAACGCCGCCGAACGCGCCTTCGACCACGCACGCGCGACGCACATCCTCGAGCACTGCGCAGATGTCATTCGCGCATCTTTCGCACTGCGTGATCAGCCCCAAGCCTGGGAGTGCTTTCGACGCCATCACGTTGATGGTGCGTCGTATCGCGTGATCGCTGCGGAACGCGGACTCACCGTCCGCGCACTCAACTCGATGGTGAGAGCCGTGACCGCCGAACTTCGGTCTGCGGTTCGCGCAGAGTTGCTGCGCGAAGGAATCACCGAAGACGAACTTGACCAAGAACTCAATCACATAGAGGAGGCACTACGACCATGACCGATCCACTCCCACAACACGCACCGTCGGATTTTTGCTTGGACTCCGCGTCCGCTCGATCGATCAGCGCAGCGATACTCGCCGCTTCACTGATGCCCGTCGACTTCGCGGTCGAAGAACTTCGGCACACACAATTTGTCGATCGTTGGATACGCGAGGCATTCCACGAAATCATCACCGCAATCTTGCCGCTTCCGGTCCCCGAGATTGAACGCATCGACGAGGTCTTGGCTGGGCGCGTCGCCGTCTCGGATCTCAATCGACTGCGTCAGCGTTCGACTGTCGTCTACGGCAGCACGTCGACCGTCGAGTCGCGCAATCGCGCGCTTGTGATCTACGCGCTCGCGGTCGCAGCTGGACTGCGCCACCACAAGCAACTCCTCACGAGTCAATCGCGCGCGGCGGTCGATCTCATGCTTGCAGAACTTGCGAGCGTCGTACCAGAGCCTTACGCATCGCACTTCGAACTTGCCACGCACTGCGAAGTGCTCGCGGCACTCGACGCGAATGAAGATGGGCAGCAAGTTTGACAAACGGGCTGAATCGCCCACATGAAGTCTCGCGCACGGATCCACCGAGTTCCGCGCTCTTCGCGCCTGTGCTCGCCACCGATCCAGGAATCTTTCCCAATGTGCCCGGTCTCACCGTCGACCGACTGATCGGACGCGGCGCGTGTGCGACGGTTTGGCTCGCGCACTTGCACTCGCACGTGCGCAGATCCGTCGCGGTGAAGGTGCTAGATGCGGGTTGCGGCGGAACAGTCGCCATCGAACGCTTTCGCCGCGAATGGGAAGCACTCGCGCGCGCGGCGGGGAGCGGAATCGCCACGCTCATCTCTGCTGGTTTTGCGCAGGATGGTCGGGCGTATCTGATGATGGAATACATCGAGGGCGAAAGCATCACGGACGCATGCGAGCGTCGCTCGCTGTCGCTTCGTGAACGAATTCTGCTCGTCGCACAACTTGCAGACATCGTCGCGCGGATTCATGACAAGGGAATTGTTCACCGCGACTTGAAGCCATCCAACATTTTCGTCGGGTGGGAAGTCGCTCCCGCGCGAGTCACGATTCTCGACTTTGGACTCGCAGCATTTAATGACGATGGTGGCGAGATCGCACGACAGTTGACTCTGCCTGGTATCGCGATCGGCACACCGGAGTGGATGGCGCCTGAGCAAACGGGGCTCTTGTCCCGCCCCGCAGGAACAGCCGCTGATGTTTGGGCGATTGGAGTTCTGATCGAACGACTCTGGCTCGGTCGATTGACACGCCAGCGAATCGAAAACACACCCGCTGCGGTTCATGCGTTGCTCGAACAGATCGGGCGGGAAGAGCGGCCGAAGTCGTTGCCGCCGCAGACATCGCCCCACTGGGACGATCTCTCTCCTGCGGAGAGATTGTTGCTCGCAGCGCTCGTCGATCGTGCGACGGTTCGCGATCCGATCGATCGATCGTTGAGTGTTCGCGAGATTGCGACGGCGCTTCGTGAGATCGCATTGCCTGAGCGTCGGACATCCGCACAACCGCAAAAATTTCTTACGCGAATTCTCGTGCGGAATTCCGGCATCGCAGTGATCGTCCTGCTGGGACTTGGTGCGGCGTGGTGGTTGCGTCCTTCGCCGAGCGCGCCCGTGGCGGAGTTCGTACTGGGCGTTTACTCCGCAGGCAAACCCCTCGCGTGGGGAAACAACATCGACGGTCGCTGCAACCTGCCGACGGACTCGATGCTTCAAAGAGTGGCGTGCGCAACTGATTACACGATCGGCCTTCGCGTCGATGGTTCGATCCTCGCCGTTGGTAGCAACGCGCTTGGTGCGTGCGATGTTCCTGCGGCACTTGCTGGTCCCAACGCGCATGTCATCGATATCGCTGCGAGGGCTGATGGCGGACTCGCACTCACGGATGACGGTCATGTTCACGCATGGGGATCCCGCAGATCCATTCCGGAACCGAACGAGCACATCGCACAAATCTGCGCCAGTGACACGATGCTCATCAGCGTGACCGACGCAGGCGCGATCGCCATCACGGACCCGCATCCCAGCGCGATCGCAGATCCACCTCGTCATGGGCGGTTTTCGATCGCAGCGATCGCTCACAAGACCGCAGCCGCGATCGACGAGTTCGGGCACATTCAGGCGTGGGGATCCGATGCAACCGGAATCATCTCGCAGAGCATTGGGTTGAACGCGCGTGCGATCGCACTCACTGGATTCACATCTGCAACGACTGCGATGGCGTTCATCGACAGCAATGGACAACTGCGAATTCTCGGCGGAGGCATTGCGGGGAAGTTGCCAGCGCACGAGGGCGGGTGGCAAGTTCAGCAAGTCGTCGGTGCACGCGATGGCGCATGGTTCGGCGCATTGAGAACAGATGGGTCGGTCGAATTCATCGGCGACGTACCCGCTTCCGTACGAGAAATTCCGCAGTCACTTCGCGGTGCGGTCATCAATCAGATTGCAGTCGGAAGCGAGCATGTCGTCGTGCTTGTGCGGCGTTGAGGGACGATATATTTCTTAGCGAATCGCATGAATGGAATTGAGAGGCAAGAGCCTCGCTGTAGCTCATTGCGCCTGCGAAATGCGATACTCCCCTGCCTGACCCTTGGGCGCAATCTCCAGCCAATTCCCAGTGCGAGTTGTGACGACTGCGCTTTTATCTGAGAGTCGTGAAATCGTTGGCGGTGGCGCATCGACTGGCCATGCGATGCGCAGAGGTTCGTCACCAGATGCGCGAATCATCGCTAACGAAATTTTTTCATCTGACCACATGATGTCGATCGTCACACCACCACGTGCACGCAAGCCGCGCACGGCACCACGCGACCATTCTTTGGGAAGTGCGGGAAGAAGTTCGATCACATGACCATGATCGTCTCCTGCGATTGCGCCGCCGCCAACTTCTCGGTGCGACTGCACGAGCATCTCTGCAATGCCAGCCGCTCCGCCGAAGTTTCCATCAATTTGAAATGGCGGATGATTGTCGAAGAGATTCGGCAGCGTGCTCTTGGAGAGCAACATCTGAACATGATGCCACGCCGGCGCTCGTCGAATTCGCACGACAACCCCTCCGTGCCAATATTGATCAGACACTTCCCTACGCGACAGTTCATGTGGATCGGTTCCATTTCGGACTCCGAACTCCAGACGTAGGACAGATTCGCCGATTGCCGATGGTGGGAATCGATAGCGGTGGCGGGCATCTTCGACCGCGGTCAACTCGTCATCGAACTATGCCCTGACGATCCGATGCTTGGACTATGACGGCGGGATCTGATTGCTGGTTCAGACTTCGATCAACCGCGCTGCAGCAGCTGTGACACATGCGATTTGAAATTTTTGTAATATTTTAAATTGCTCGTCTGTCGCTTGGAAATATCACGCAATGTCCCCCACGCAACGCCGCCAATGCAGGGCAACGAGCGAAAACTACACCGCGGAGAAGGCGAAGGTTCCAATGAGCCTGCATTTTGGATTTCAGCAACGCGGTGTTACAATAAACCCATGGAACCGCCGCTTCACACTGGACTTGTCGGGCGCCCCACCGCGACGCCGAAAAAGCGAAGTCCTATCAATCATATATTGATTCAAGTCGCATCTGTTCGGATCGTTGCATTTGAGCAGCCCACAATAAAGTCGCAAATCAGTTTTCTCTCGATGCTCGCAGCAGTTGCGATGGCGTTTTTTGTTTTGACTTCAATGGGGCATGCACAGGGAACCTGCGACGGCGATATCAACGGCGACGGTCGCATCGACGGCGGTGACCTTGCCATCGCCCTTGGCTCTTGGGGATCGTGCCCAGTGGCGATCAACTCCGTGACTCCGCTGCACGGGTCTACCTTGGGTGGCACTCAACTCACGATCACCGGAGTCAACTTGGAGGAAACGACTGGGATCAGAGTTGGAGGCTTTGCTTGCACCAATCTACAAATTCTCTCGCCGAGTCTGATCAGGGCAATCACTCCTGCGTGCGCTGCTGGATTGGCGCCGATTGCTGTCATTTCGGGCGCAGGCACAACGCTCGCACTGACGCCGTTCACGTACGTCTCCGTTCCGAGTTGGGCAACACTGTTGGAGTTTGACCCAGATCCTGCGGTTGTGACTGATGCAAATCTTCGGACTGCGATTGCGGCGTGTGGGTTCCCATGGCGAGTGCTCGACAACGCGACCAACATCGAACTGCTACTCGTTCCTGCGGGAACATTCACGATGGGGTGTAGCGCGTCGAATTCACATGAGTGCGACATCGGCGAGAACCCAACGCATCAAGTGACGTTGACGAATTGTTTTTACATGGGCAAGTCCGAAGTGACACAGGCTCAGTGGACGGCCGAGATGGGAAGCAATCCGAGTTATTTCCAGGGTGCCAGTTATCCCGATGCCGCCAGCCGCCCCGTCGATCAAGTCTCATGGGACATGATCCAGGAATTCAATACTTCGACAGGATTGCGACTACCCACCGAAGCGGAGTGGGAGTACGCATACCGAGCAGGAACATCAAAGGCATTCCACAGTATGCCCGCATTTCCTCGCGGCACCAACGACGACAGCCAACTTGGATTAATCGCGTGGTACAGCGGCAACGCAGGGGGTCAGACCCACGCAGTCGGCGGCAAGTCAGCAAATGCACTCGGCATGCACGACATTGCAGGCAACGTTGCCGAGTGGTGCCAAGACTGGCTTGGCGCTTATTCAGCGGGAAGCGTGACGAACCCCACAGGACCCATGGTGGGCACTGACCGTTTGGTGCGCGGCGGCCTCTGGTGGGCCGACTCCAACCTCTGCCGTGCCTCGATCCGCACGAGCACTCCGCCCGATACCGTCAGCAGTTTCGCGGGGTTCCGTGTTGTGAGAGATACGTACTCGGCACTTCCCACGATCACCTCTGTCTCTCCGCCGTCTGGTTCGACCGCGGGTGGTACTCCGATCAAAATCACTGGCACCAATTTGACTGGCGCGACAAGCGTAACAGTTGGAGGTGTTCCAGCATCAAGCGTGGTTGTGCTTTCACCGACCAGTATCACTGCTGTGACGCCAGCGGGCACGGGTGTGGTGAGTGTCTCTGTGACCACGCCTGCCGGCACGACGACCCTTCCTGGAGCATTCTCCTATCAGTTCGTTCTGCCGTGGGCAACGGTGCTGGAATTCGCACCGGATCCAACGGTGATCACGGATCCGATTCTTCTCGATGCGATTGCGGCATGTGGATTGCCATGGCGAGTTCTCGACAACGCGACCAACATCGAGATGCTGCTCGTGCCCGCGGGAACTTTCACGATGGGGTGTAGTGCATCGAATGCGAATGCCTGCCAGAGTTCCGAAAACCCAACGCATCAAGTGACATTGACGAATTGTTTTTATATGGGCAAGACTGAAGTGACTCAGGCTCAGTGGACGGCAGAGATGGGGAGCAATCCGAGCTACTTTGTGTCAGCGAACGGTTACTCGGCTGACACCACCAAGCCCGTCGACCGAGTCTCGTGGGACATGATCCAGATTTTCAATGCCGCTACCGGCTTGCGCCTTCCAACCGAAGCAGAGTGGGAGTACGCATACCGAGCTGCAACAACAACCGCATATCACAGTAATCCTGGATCGCCAAACGGCACGAACGACGACAATCAACTTGGATCGATCGCGTGGTACAACGGAAACGCAGGGGGCGAGACCCACGCAGTCGCCGGCAAATATGCCAACGCGTTTGGATTGCACGACATGGCAGGCAATGTTGCTGAGTGGGTCCAAGATTGGTCTTACTCCTATCCATCAGGAAGCGTGACGAACCCCACGGGTCCCACGACGGGTTCCGTTGTCTTGTTGCGCGGCGGCTTCTGGTACGCCGGATCCGACTTCTGTCGTGCATCGAACCGCTACTCCGACGCCCCCTCCATCATGAGAATCTTCTTCGGCTTCCGTGTCGCGAGGAATCCATGATGTTGAAATCTCCAAGCACGCTTCTCTCAATAGTCGCCGCAGTCGCCATGACTTTTGGTCTTTCGACTTCCACTCTGCATGCGCAAGGAAGTTGCAACGGTGACATCACTGGCGACGGTCATGTCAACGGCGCTGATCTTTCCATCATTCTGGGTGCATGGGGAACGTGCTCTGTGGCGATCAGTTCCGTAACTCCGCTGCACGGATCCCTCTTGGGTGGCACTCAAATCACGATCAACGGATCTAACCTGTCGGGAACAACTGCGGTCGAAGTTGGGGGAGTTCCCTGCACCAATCTGCAAGTTCTATCGCCGACTATGGTACGGGCGATCACACCTCCCTCCGCTGCGGGAGCAGCTGCGATTGCGATCATTACTGGTCAAGGCATAACAGTCGCACCGATGCAGTTTCTCTACGTCTCAGTTCCGACAGGGGTAACGCTGTTGGAGTTTGATCCAGATCCAACGGTTGTGACTGATCCGAATCTTCGGGCTGCGATTGTGGCATGTGGATGGCCATGGCGAGTGCTCGACAACGCGAGCAATATCGAAATGCTGCTCGTGCCCGCTGGAACTTTCACGATGGGATGCAGCGCGTCGAATGCGTATCCGTGCAACGCGGACGAACTCGCACCGAATCAAGTGACCTTGACGAATTGTTTTTACCTGGGAAAAACTGAAGTGACACAGGCGCAGTGGCTGGCCGAGATGGGAAGCAATCCGAGTTCTTTCGTTGGATTTGCGGACAGTCCATTACGCCCAGTCGAGCAAGTGTCATGGGACATGAGCCAGGCATTCTGCGTCCAGAATGGACTGCGCCTGCCGACCGAAGCGGAGTGGGAGTTCGCCTACCGCGCGGGAACAACTACGGCATTTCACAATATGCCCGCATTTCCAAACGGCACCAACGACGACAATCAACTTGGCTCGATCGGGTGGTACTCGAGTAACAACTGGCCAAATGGCACTAAGCCAGTCGGCGGCAAGTATGCCAATGCGCTTGGTTTGTATGACATGTCAGGCAATGTTCTTGAATGGTGTCAGGATTGGTACGACTGGTATTCACTCGGAAGCATGACGAACCCCACTGGACCCACGACTGGCACGAGACGTGTGTTGCGTGGCGGCAGTTGGAACACCTTCCCGATCAGTTGCCGTGCCTCGTTCCGCTACAGCCAATCTTCCAACTTCAGCTACTTAACTATCGGGTTCCGCGTCGCGAGGGATCCCTACTACGAGCCTCCTACGATTACGTCTGTCACGCCACCGACCGGGTCGACTTTGGGTGGCACTTCGATCAAAATCACAGGCGCAAATCTGACTGGAGCGACGAGCGTGACAGTTGGCGGAGTGCCTGCGACGAACGTCGTAGTGCTTTCGTCGACAAGCATCACTGCGTCGACACCTGCGGGCACGGGTGTGGTGAGTGTCGCTGTGACCACTCCTTATGGCGCTGCGGCACTTCCGGCATCATTCACCTATCAGTTCATTCCGACTTGGGCAACGGTGCTGGAGTTTGCGCCAGATCCGGAGGTGGTAACTGATCCGGTTCTGCTCGATGAGATCTTGGCATGTGGATTGCCGTGGCGAGTTCTCGACAACGCGAGCAACATCGAGATGCTGCTCGTGCCCGCAGGGACATTCACGATGGGATGCAGCGCCTCGAACTCATTTGGGTGCGAGGCCGGCGAGAACCCCACACATCAAGTGACGTTGACGAATTGCTTTTACCTAGGCACGACTGAAGTGACGCAGGCTCAGTGGCTCGCCGAGATGGGAAACAACCCGAGTTACTTCGTAGGACAAGCCGATAGCCCGAGCCGCCCAGTCGAGAGAGTCTCGTGGAACAAGATCCAGCCATTCTGCATCCAGAACGCTTTGCGATTACCAACCGAAGCCGAGTGGGAGTACGCGTACCGAGCAGGAACAACAACGGCGTTTCACAGTATGCCTGCAAGTGCAAACGGCACGAACGACGACAACCAACTTGGATCGATTGCGTGGTTCAACGGCAACGCAGAGGGCGAGACTCACGCAGTCGGCGGCAAGAGTGCCAATGCGCTTGGTTTGCACGATATGGCGGGCAATGTTGTTGAGTGGTGCCAAGATTGGCTTGGCGCGTACACACCAGGAAGCGTGGCCAACCCCACAGGGCCCACGACTGGCACGAACCGCATAGTGCGCGGTGGCTTCTTTTGGGCCGACTCCAACTTCTGCCGTGCCTCGATGCGAACCAACACGACGCCCGATACCGTCAGCAGTTTCGCGGGGTTCCGTGTCGCGAGGGATCCGTACTTTGAGCCTCCCACGATTACATCTGTCTCGCCACCGACTGGATCGGTCGACGGTGGTACCGCGATCAAAATCACTGGCACAAATCTGACAGGCGCGACAATCGTGACAGTCGGCGGAGTTGCGGCAACGAATGTGGTTGTGGTTTCTCCGACGAGCATCATTGCGTTAACTCCCGCGGGGACGGGTGTAGTGAGTGTTGCCGTGACCACGCCTGACGGCACTGCGACACTCCCGGAAGCATTCACTTATGAATTCCTTCCGTGGGCGACGGAACTGGAGTTTGACCCAGACCCAACGTTGGTGACCGATCCGAATCTTGTCGATGCGATTGTGGCATGTGGATTGCCATGGCGAGTTCAAGACAACGCAAGTGGAATCGAAATGGTTTTGATTCCTGCGGGAACATTCATGATGGGATGCAGCCCTGGGGATACCGATTGTGAACCCCACGAAAGCACTGCGCATCAAGTGACATTGACGAATTGTTTTTACATGAGCACGACTGAAGTGACGCAGGCTCAGTGGACGGCAGAGATGGGAAGCAATCCGAGTTACTTCCAGCCGCCGAGTTACACCTTGGATACAAGCCGTCCCGTCGAGCAAGTTTCATGGGACATGATTCAGCCATTCTGCACCCAGAACAACTTGCGATTACCAACCGAAGCCGAATGGGAATACGCATGTCGAGCCGGGACGACAACTGAGCGTTATGGCGTTTTGAATGATATTGCTTGGTACAACCAAAATTGGACCAACTACGGCACTCAGCCGGTTGCGGGCAAACTTCCAAATGCGCTTGGCCTTTATGACACACTCGGCAATGTTTTCGAGTGGTGCCAGGATTGGTATGACACTTCTTATGCACCCGTCAGCGTGACCAACCCTACAGGTCCAGCGACTGGAATAGCCCGTGTGTTGCGCGGCGGCTATTGGAATTTCGGCGCCCACTGGTGTCGGGCCTCGAACCGCAACTACGAAGCACCCAGCGGAATCCTTTTCGGTTTCGGCTTTCGAGTCGCGCGAGATCCGTACTTTGCGCCTCCTACGATTACGTCTGTCTCTCCACCGACTGGGTCGACGTTGGGCGGTACTTCGATCAAGATCACAGGCACAAATCTGACTGGCGCGACAAACGTGACAGTTGGCGGAGTTGCGGCGACGAATGTCGTCGTGGTTTCTTCGACGAGCGTCACTGCGGTAACTCCAGCGGGCACGGGTGTCGTGAGCGTCGCTGTGACCACACCCGACGGCACTGCGACGCTTCCGGCGTCATTCACCTACGAGTTCATTTTGACTTGGGCAACGGTGCTGGATGTCTTGCCGGATCCAGAGGTGGTGACTGATCCGATTCTCCTTGACGGATTGTTGGCATGTGGATTGCCATGGCGAGTTCTCGACAATGCGACTGGAATCGAGATGCTGCTGGTTCCTGCTGGGACATTCATGATGGGGTGTAGTGCGTCGGTTTCGCAGGGGTGCTACAGCAACGAAAACCCCGTCCACCAAGTGACATTGACGAATTGTTACTACTTGGGCAGGACTGAAGTGACAGAGGCTCAATGGAGTGCGACGATGGGAACCGGCTGGTTTGGTGGGGGTGGAATCCCCAGCGCACCCCGCGCATACGTCACGTTTTATATGGCTGAGAGTTTCTGTACCCAGACCGGATTGCGACTACCGACCGAAGCAGAGTGGGAATATGCGTACCGAGCAGGAACAACAACAGCATTTCACAGTATGCCCGGCTTTCCAAACGGTACCAACGACGACAACCAACTTGGATCGATTGCGTGGTACTCGGCTAACAACTCATATTGGGGACCCAAGCCGGTCGCCTCAAAGTTTGCCAACGCGCTCGGCATGCACGACATGTCAGGCAATGTTTGGGAGCGGTGCCAGGATTGGCTCGGCTCTTACGCGGCGGGAAGCGTGACCAACCCCATTGGACCAACGAGTGGCACAGGTCATGTGACGCGCGGTGGTAGTTTTAGCAATGTCTCCGGGTGGGCTCGTGCCTCGCAACGCGGTATCGTCGTCGACGCGATCTCTTACGCAAACGTCGGCTTTCGCGTCGCTCGAAATCCGTAAGGCGATCACACTCGCACTTGCTCACGGGAAAAACGATGCCCCCACAGAGCACGGGTTTTTCTTCGAGGGGCGATCGCAGCGATTGTCAGCGGCATGCCCAGAATCAAAGAGTTCAACGCGATGTACAGGATCCCATTGTTGACACAAGTTTTTGAATAAATCACGCAGCCTCCACGAGGAAAAAGTATGGAGCGTTTCGCGAAACTTCCATCCGCAGAACGTGCGAAGGTGCGCTTCATTCATCTCAATCACACTAACGCAGCGCTCATTCCAGGATCAGACGCGCAGCATCAAGTCGAAAAAGCGGGAATGCGTATCGCGGAACAAGGCGAGAGATTTTCGCTGTGATCGGCGCGGATTTTTTGGTTGCGATGCGTTGCGTGTGGCGCGCGCAATTCACTTCAGCGAAATGCGATACTCCCCTGCCTGACCTTTGGGCGCAATCTCCAGCCAATTTCCATTGCGAGTTGTGACGACTGCGCTTTTATCTGAGAGTCGCGAAATCGTCGGCAGTGGCGCATCGACTGGCCATGCGATGCGCAGAGGTTCGTCACCAGATGCGCGAATCGTCGCCAACGAAATTTTTTCATCTGACCACATGATGTCGATCGTCACACCGCCGCGTGCACGCAAGCCGCGCACGGCACCACGCGACCATTCTTTAGGCAGCGCGGGAAGAAGTTCGATCACATGACCATGATCGTCTCCTGCGATTGCGCCGCCGCCAACTTCTCGGTGCGACTGCACGAGCATCTCTGCAATGCCAGCCGCTCCGCCGAAGTTTCCATCAATTTGAAATGGCGGATGATTATCGAAGAGATTCGGCAGCGTGCTCTTCGCAAGCAACATCTGAACATGATGCCACGCTTGCTCTGCATCTTTCAGTCGAGCAAACATGTTGACAAGCCACGCGCGACTCCATCCTGTGTGACCTCCACCGTTTGCCAAACGGAAATCCAGCGATTTGCGTGCGGCTGCGATCAATTCCGGCGTCTCTTCTATGGTGATCTGATGACCAGGATGCACGCCGAATAAATGACTCATGTGACGATGACCAGGTTCGTTTTCTTGCCACGGATCCGCCCATTCCATAATGCGACCATCTGCTGCGATCTTCGGCGGCTTCAACTTGGTGATTGCTTTGCGCACGCTCGCGACGACAGAATCGTTCTTCACAGAATCATTCGGCGCCGCGGCGCAGATCGCGTCTGCTTCTTCGATCAAGTTTGCAAAGACGTCGTGAATAATCATCTGATCCATCGTGTTGCCCATTCCAGAATTGGCGACCACACCACCAGGCAGCAGAAAACTATTTTCGGGAGATGAACTTGGACCACTCACAAGCATTCCACTTTCAGGATCAGTCACGAGATAATCTAAATAAAATTCCGCAGCACCACGCAGAAGTGGAAACGCATGCTCGCGCAGAAAGACAGGATCGCGCCCGTAATCCCAGTGGTCATGAATCGTTTGCGTCATCCATCCACCACCGTGCGGCCAAAGCGCCCACACAGTTTCTTTTCCCGCTGGCACGGTCCAACACCACGCATCCGAAACATGATGCGCCATCCAACCTTTCGCGCCATACATGCGCCGCGCAGTTTCACGACCATCAAGCGCGAGTCGCTCGACATATTCCACAAGCGGCGGAACTGTCGGCGCGATGTTCAAGACTTCAGCGGGCCAATAGTTCATCTGCAAATTGATGTTGATATGAAAATCTGCATTCCATGGCGCATGCAAATCCTTGCACCAAATCCCCTGCAAATTTGCAGGAAGTCCACCTGCCCTGCTTGACGACATCAACAGTGCGCGTGCATATTGAAGATAGAGCGTGACAAGTCCCGGATCGGATTCGCCACTTGCAACACGACGCAGGCGCTCATCAGTTGGTAACGCCGCAGCTTCGACATTTGGAGGACCGAGTTCCAAATCAAATCGATCAAAGACTTCACGCCAAGCACGTTCGTGATCCCACAACATGTCGCGTCGATTCTTCGGTAGCGCCGCAAAGAATTGCGCAAGCAGTTTCTCTGGATCAGGTCGATCGACTTTCTTTCCACTAGCGAGCGCTTGAAGTGCTGCAACACGATCTGCGCCGACATATGGAAAGTCGGTCGCTGCGAGTACAAAAATATTGACTGCGTTGGATGCACGTACCACAATCCCTGCGCCGTCGGTCGCGACTGATCCACCTTCGCATTCAATCACGATGTCGGCCGCGAATCGCACGCCATCGCCAGCGGCGGCTTCGGTCGCGCCGCGCAAATGAATGACGGCGCGTGTGTCGAGAATTTCGCTGGTGATTGAGAGCGGACAGCCTTCGCACGACGGTTGGCGATCAAGAGAAAATTTCAGGAAAAGCCCTTCAATTTCGTCGGTTTCCTGACGGACAACCAAGGCGTTTGTTGCGTGCGATGCATAGACGGTGCGCATGACGCGGTGCTCGCGCTCGATCCATGAAGTGACGCTGACACCAGTATTCAAATCCAGACCGCGCCGATATTCAGTCGCATCAACTGGAAGAGGCGACTCGATCAGCAAATCTCCAAGTGTTTGATATGAATCATCGATTGTCGGTGCGAGAATTTTCTCCGCAGCCAACGCCTGCGCAGCAATGACCTTTCCATCGAAAAACATTTGGCGAATTTTCGCCAGCGAACTTGCAGAGTCTGGAACAGGGCGACTGCTCTGAGTTCCTTCCCACACCGAATCTTCATTCAGTTGAATGCGCTCTTCGCGCACTCCGCCGAAGACCATTGCGCCCACTCGGCCATTGCCTACAGGAAGAGCTTCGGTCCAAGTTGTCGCAGGTTGGCGATACCAAAGCACAAGACCAGGCGGTGCGAGATCGTTTGATGCGACAATCGTGCATCGTGGCGGCGCTTGCTTTTCAGGCTGGACTTGTGCGGCTTGCGCGATCAGCGCAGTCTCGAAAAAACCAGCGATCATCAGCGCAGTGATCATTATGCGATCACTCCGACTTTGTGGCTTTCAACGTGACATCGAGAGTCAATTCTTCTGCGCCACGTTTCAGCTTGATCTTCACCACATCGCCGGGCTTCTGCTCGCGAAGGCGTTCCATCATGTCTGCTGGTCCAGTCAATTGCGTTTCATTCCAACCGATCAAGAGATCGCCGATTTGAATGCCAGCTTCAGATGCGCTGGTCTCTGCGCTCACGCCTTCGACCTTCACTCCTTCAGCACCGTCACCGCCATATCCTGGCATCACACCGAGTCGAACTTTCGCACCATTGCGTCGACCTGCTGTCGTTGCTCCATCGGTCGATGCGAATTCCAACTTCTCCGCGCGCGATGCGAGCATCTTGACCAAAGTATCTGTCAGCTGAATCACTTTCGCCGCGCCTTGCGGATTGACGGTGTAACCACGATCTGCTGGCTTGTGATAATCAGGATGTGTTCCGGTGAATAGAAAGAGCACAGGAATTCCTGCGCGATAAAAACTTGCGTGATCGCTTGGGCCGCGACCTGATGGATCTGCATCGACAGTCAGTCCACTCTCTTCAAAGATCGGACGCAAGAGTGACATGAAATCTTTCGCAGTGCCAGTGCCACCGATGGCGAGTTCGTCATTGCGCATGCGACCAACCATGTCCATATTCACCATCGCTTGCACTTGATCCACTTTCAATGTCGGATGTTTGGTCCAGAAGTCGCTGCCATCAAGCCCAACTTCTTCAGCGCTGAAGGCCATAAACAAAATGGATCGCATTTCGCCAGGCGCTTCATCAGAGCGGTAAAACTCGGACATTTGCTTCATCAAGCACAACATCGCGGAGGTTCCTGATGCGTTGTCGTCCGCGCCTGGATGCAGCACGCCACGATTCGAAGGATCAGCGCCGTAATAACCGAATCCAACGTGATCGTAATGCGCGCCGACGATGACCCATTGATTCGCAAGCGAACCTTTTCCGCGCAAGACTGCGCCGATGTTGTCCGTCTGAATTGCGCCGCTCGTCAAATTTGTTTCAACGGAGACAACAACTGAATCGCGCAAATTAAATGGCTTGAGAGAATCCTTCGCAGAAAGATTGTCAGCAAGTTTTCGCAAGTCCATCAGAGATCTATTCTGCGGATCGGCAGCCTTCAAGAGTTCGTCCGCTGCTTCAGCAGACATTTGAATGACGGGCACATCAAGCCGCGCGCCGAATCTGCTGGTCTCGCTGTTTTCCAAAGTCTGACGACCATCTCGTGCGCCAGGAGGATTGACCATGATGATCGCGAGTGGCTTGCGCGCAATGACAGCTTCCATCTTCGGAGCGACAGCAGCGGATGGACTGAAACGCCGATCAGCCCAAAGACTTCGCCCCTCTGTGTCGAGCGGTTCATAGCGCATGAACATCACGATGCGGCCAGTGAAATCCTCCATTGATTCACCGAATGATGTGTATCCATCTTTGCCTTCTGTGATTGCATATCCAGCGAATGTCAGAGGACCAGACACTTTTCCAGAAGCGCTGTTGCCGAGCACTGAATATCCATCGCCACGCTTGAGTTCGTTGGATGATTGTGTTGATGACGAAGTGTTCGCCCATGCAACTTGCGAACTGACCCACTTTGGTCCTGCGCCAGCCAAGTCAAATGGTTGTCGCCAATTCGTCCACTCAGGATGATCAGATGTTGATGATGGCGGCGGAGTCGCGCCTTCGATTGATGCTGTGACTGCGAGAGAATCTCGCTTGGTCAATTCATCAGCTGATGGTGCTGGAAATGCTGGTTCGAGTCCCGACTGCTTGAAATAAAATTCGATGTATTCGCCGGCAAGCAGACTGCCGCGCGAGGCTGGCACGCGACCTTCGAAAAAAGGATTCGAAAGTGTCAACACATGTTGATACCAATCGATCGCGACTGGGCCGAGCCCTTCGAAAATTCCGCGCAGGTCAACGTCAGTGTGTCCTTCGGTGTTCTTAGGAGCGAAGGAATACGGGTCGACGCGTCCTTCGATGACGTTCGACTTTGTTGCGTTTTTAGATTGTGCGGGTGCTGGCTCAGGTGATGGTGCTGGTGCAGTTGCTGGTGCGGGCGCCGCGTCCTGCGGCAGTGAATAAGAGAGTCCACTCAGCGCGAGCGTCGAAAAAATTGCAGTTGCCAGAAGACGGGATCGAAGAGGAGCGTGCGTCATGAGTCCACTATAGGTTGTCTTCGCCCCTTCAAATCATCACCGTCCCGCCGTTGGGAACCGCTTACGACTCGACGATTTCCCCAGTCTGATCGATTGTGACCCTGAGATCAGGTCGTAACGGAATCGTCAGGTGATACCGAGCGCTGCGGTTCGATCCCGTACGACGAACCGCTCCCACTTCGACGAGTTCGCCAAGATCGCGCGTCGCAGTCGCCACAGAAGTCTTAGTGATGACAACATATTTTCCAGCGCTCATCCCGCCTTCAAATCCACCTGGACCCTCCCGAAGCATTCGCAAAAGCGCGAGTTGCTGTCGGGCATTGATCATTCCGCTGAGTCGATCGAGAAACTTGGTCTTGTCAATAAGAAATTCCACCTGGTGCAGAGTACGAGTCTGTGCTTCGAGAGCGGCACCTGCGAACCACACGAGCCACTCGGTGATGTCGTTGCGCTTGTTCGCCGCCGCAAGTGCGGCGTAATACTCGGTGCGACGAGCGAGCATTGTCGCTGCAATCGCAGTGAAAGAAGGTCGTCCGAGACTCTGCGCGAAAACTTTCTCTGCGACCGCCCGACCGATACGACCATTTCCATCCTCGAAGGGATGGATGCTCTCGAAATACAGATGAGCGATTCCTGCGCGAGTGAGTGCGCCGAGTGGAGCAGAGCCAGCAGGAGCGGTGCGATGAAACCACTTTGTGTACTCCACCATTTCCGCATGCACACGATCTGACGGAGGTGCTTCGAAGTGCACTTTCGCTTCATCGATCCTGCCCGACACGATTCGCATTGGTTCTGGATGTGTGCGATAGCGACCGACATCACGGAGATCTGTTCGACCAGATGTGATCATGCGATGCCATGCGAAGAGCATGTCGTGATCGAGCGGTGCCGAGTGACTTCGATAGATGTCGACCATCATCTCGCTCATCCCTTCTTCCGCAGGACTAACCTTGCGACGATCGGTCGAGAGACCAAGCTGTCGGCAAATCGACGATTGAACGCTATCGCGGTCGAGGATCTCTCCTTCTATTTCAGATGATGTCAGAGCCTCGTTGCTCATGCACTCGACGATGAGCCCGCTGCGTTCATCTTCTGCGAGATGTTTGGTCGTTCCCAGAAAGACGCCGGCACCCAAGAGAAACCGAGCCTCCGCCTTCGCAAGAAGTGGCGACTTCCATGTGAAGTTGGGCCAGTTGGGATGTTGCCAATTCCAGGCCATGATTGATAGAGACTCCTTTTATCGATCATGTTATCGACTTTTTTGATCGATATAGCCAAAACATCTGATAATTAACGCCTTTTGCGGATTGGTATAGCAACCCTCCGTAAG
>CAMAXY010000111.1 GCA_945862215.1 Singulisphaera sp. GP187
TCAATTCAACCACGGTGACTGCAGTGACTCCAGCGGGATCGGTCGGTCCGGCGACCGTCGAGGTCACAACTGCCAAGGGAATAGCAATTGCAACGAATGCGTTTACATATATCCCCATCGTTGTTCCCGCTTGGGCAACGCTCTTGGAATCCACGCCAAATCCGACGGTTGTGACCGATGCGAATCTTCGCGCTGCGATTATGGCAAGTGGATTTGCGTGGAGAATCAAAGACACTTCAAGCAACATCGAGATGCTGTTGGTTCCTGCGGGGACATTCATGATGGGATGTAGTGCGTCGACTCAGGATGGCTGCGGTTCCGACGAGAGCCCGACGCATCAAGTCACTCTGAGTGCTTTCTATATGTGCCGTTATGAAGTAACACAGGCACAGTGGACGGCGAAGATGGGGAGCAATCCGAGTCAGTTCCAGGGCGCCAGTTATCCAGATGCAGCCAGCTGTCCTGTCGAAGGAGTCTCTTGGAGCATGATTGCAAGTCCAGGTGGTTTCATGTCTGTAACAGGTTTGCGCTTACCAACGGAAGCCGAGTGGGAATATGCATATCGCGCAGGAACAACAACGGCGTTTCACAGTTATCCAGCAGCGCCAAATGGTTTCAACGAGGGCACATTTCTTGGCAACATTGCGTGGTACAACAACAACGCAGGCGGCCAAACCCACGCCGTCGGCGGCAAACTTGCCAACGGACTTGGCTTGCATGACATGCCAGGCAATGTTTGGGAGTGGTGCCAAGATACGTATGGGCCTTATTCATCCGGAAGCGTGACCAATCCCACAGGACCCACGACTGGTTCGTTCCGTTTGTTGCGCGGCGGTTACTGGGGCGACAACGCCTCCTACTACTGCCGCGCCTCGGTGCGCTACCCCACGCCCGACTACGTCAACCACGGCGTCGGCTTCCGTGTCGCGCGCAATCCGTAGGACTTAGTCCACAGCCTTCGCTGCGGATGAGTTGACGAGTTCGTCGGCATCTATGACGTGAGCGAGCGACGAACCACGTGCGTAGATCGTCCGCGCAGCGTGATATCGAGCCATGACATCCGATCGCACTTTCGATTGGCTGATCACAGCGAAAATCTCTCGCCTTGTTCCGCGATACGCATTCCCGCTTTTTCGACTTGATGCTGCGCGTCTGATCCTGGAATGAGCGCTGCGTTAGTGTGATTGAGATGAATGAAGCGCACCTTCGCACGTTCTGCGGATGAAAGTTTCGCGAAACGCTCCATACTTTTTGTGATGAATGGATGTGGGAATCCAGTCATATCGCGGCCCGGGATCTCGCCGTTGGCGAAGAAAGTTCCATCGAGATACGCAACATCGACTGTGCGCAGAACGTCTTCGATGCGCGTGCCATCACTATCCCACTGCTCCCATGAATCGATGTCTGGCACATAGAGCACCCTGCGTGAAGGACCCGCGATACGGAATGCAACGACTTCCGAATACTCCTGCCGATGCGGCACCAAGATGGGCGTGACCGAGAGACCTTCGCCAAGTTCTACTTTCGTTCCATCAGACAACGGTCGCAGTTGAATATTCCCGTAGCGCACCAACTGATCCCACGGCCCATTGGCGCGCAGGAATGCATCCATGAGTGGCATGACCCACACCGGCACATCTTTCGCGCCCATTGATTCGTGTCCAAGAAACATAAGACCCGTGTAGTGACCGATGTGTGCATGCGTCAGGAAGATGCCGTCCAATGCAGGACGCGCTGGTCCATTGGAAGCGCGCGCGAGGTCTGTGAGTTGCCGCCTGAAATCAGGAGTTGCGTCG
This sequence comes from Singulisphaera sp. GP187, assembly GCA_945862215.1. Lineage (GTDB taxonomy): Bacteria > Planctomycetota > Phycisphaerae > Phycisphaerales > SM1A02 > F1-60-MAGs104. The sequence continues at coordinate 1,797 of CAMAXY010000111.1, forward strand.
ATCATCCAACGTTTATTACTGCGCGGATCGATGATTCCCATGCATGCGATCATGCGCGCTTTCGAAGAGTCATCCCAGCGCGCATCATCGAAGCGACCCGCTTGCGGTACGCCGCCATCTTGAGAGATGCCGAGAATCACGATCGATGGAGTGTCGAGAATTCGCGTGTCGGTTGCAGTGCCAACAGAATTGCATCCCACAAGAAAGATGGTGATGGCTGTGATGATCTTGCCTGCGTGCATCGTGCAAGTCTATATTTATATTCGTAGTGTTTATTTAATGCGGCGGATGAGTATCGCGGGAGTCCGCAGCAACAGCACTGCAAGTGTGCTGCACACCGCGATCAACCGCCCGCCCGCCACGCCGAAAAAGCGAAGTCCTATCAATCGAGGCGGCGAGAAGAGTTGATTATTATAATTGTGCATCTACTGAAAGTGGGAGAATCCAAACGGCGTTTGTCCTTCTTTTACTAGCTACGAGCAGAACGAGAAATAATGCCATGTCTTTTCATCTGAAACGCGCGATAAAAAAGAGCTTCTGCAAGCTGCCCCTGATCCGGGAACTCTATTTTCGCGACTTGGAAAAGTCGATTGCGGGCGCGCGTTATGTTTTCTTTCATTCGATCACAGCCAATATCGGTGATCTCAAAAGCTGCCCTTACGAATATTTCGATTTTTTCAGGGGCGAGGCCTGTGCGGAGATTAACAATCGTCATTTCAGAAAATATATCTATGCCTGCGGCACGGAGCGAGTGCTCAAAATGCTCGAAGGTAAAACAGCCATCTTCGGCGGCGGCGGCCTGATCGAATTCGAACGCCATGACAACCATACTCGCACGCTCGAAATCCTTGCCGCTTTCGCATCGCGGGGCGGACGAGTTGTTATCTGGGGCGCGGGACACAATCGCATTTTCGGATTTGAAAAATGGCTGCAGGAAAAAGGACAAAATTGCTGTCCGCCCTATTTCTCGAAATTCACCCTCGTCGGAACTCGCGATTATCCGCCCGAGTTCGAATGGATCCCGTGCGTGAGCTGCATGCATCCAGCCTTCGATGATAAATTCGAAGAAAAGTATGACTACGTCGCTTTTCTTCATGGACAGGAATCAGACAAGCTCCGCCACGCTTTTGAAAAAATCCCAAGCCTCGGCAATATCGATAGTGAATATCAGGGAAATCCCGAGCAGGGTTTCCGCAAGACGATTGAATTCATCGGCTCCGGCCGCACGCTTCTGACCAACAGTTATCACGGTCTTTACTGGGGGACTCTGCTCGGCAAGAAAGTCATCGCCATGCCCAATTCCAGTAAATTCCTCAGCTTCAAATATTCTTACGCGCGCTGTGACGATCTGACCCAGTGGCAGTCTTATACGGGCAACGTTCCATCCCATGCTTCCGCGCTTCAGGAATGTCGTGCGGCAAATCTGAAATTTTTTGATAAGGTCAAATCACTTGCCTGATACAGCGCGCAGCCAGCGTTGGCACAACAGTGCATGAGGGTGTTCCGGCCATCTTCATGGCGATCAATACCGTCGACGAATCTCTTGACTTTGATCCGCACTTGCATGCGTTGGTGGCGGACGGATTGTTTGATTGCGAAGGCCGCCATCGAAGTGCCCGCGGTGATCGCCAAAATTCTCACGCATCTGGGCTTCCTGCGCTCGTGCGAAGCTGTCAAACTGCGTCGAAGTGAGGCGATTTGGTCGGCGAAGGGCTCACATATTCATCGCAACAGGAGGATTTTCAGAAAACACCGCGTGATTGCTCGCTAGTCCAACCGGAAATATATTTGCGAATAGCGAAAAATATGTTGTGAATCATAATTATACGAGTGGTTAAAATCGGGTTTGCACATGGCAGACCGTATTCAAAAAAATCAAAATAAGGACCACACATGCGGGCGGCATTAGCCAATAAATTAGCGTTTCGCTGGCGTGTCCACCAGTTACATCGCAAACCACTGGCCTATTACACCGAGCGGCTGAAAGCCATTGCGCGGGCAGATTGCCCCGATCGGGTAGTTGTTACTTTCACGACAATTCCCGAACGGATTGGCCAGATTGAGGTGATGTTGAAAAGCTTGTTGGACCAGTCCGTCCTTCCCGACAGCATCTGCCTCTGCCTTCCCAAGATTTCGCGTCTCGCACCCTATGCATATTCCATTCCAAGCTGGTTTTCCCAGATTTCACTTCTTAATATTGTGGAATGTGAGCAGGACTTGGGGCCGGTCACCAAATTGATCCCGACTTGGCAGCAAGAAAGACACACGCCGAATACCCGACTCATCATCGTGGATGACGATGTCGTGTATCCCTATCGATTGATCGAGCAACTGGTTCGTTGGTCACAGCGCATGCCGGATGCGGCTCTGGGCTGCTCTGGAGTGGCCGTGCCGGCGGGGATGAAACCATCCTCTGTCAAATTCAGTCGAGAAACCTGGTTGCAGGACTTGCGCTACGACTGCTTCTCCAGCGACGCGCTCGCCCGAGTCGACTACCTTTTTGGTTACGCCGGCGTCTTGGTCAAACCCCGTTTTTTCGATGATGCCATTACCGACTACAGCGCTGCGCCGAAGCAAGCATTTTTCGAGGACGACTTATGGTTGGGGGGCCATTTGGCGCGCAGGGGAGTCGATCGATGGGTTATCCCGGCCCTCGGGGACAGGTTGATGCCTGGTGCGAGTCGACGAACTTTAAACACACGCGCCTTGTGTTTAACCGAAAACCAGCACGGATTCAATGCAGACCAGACATTTGACTATTTGTTTGGCCCATTATCACGACCTGGGGATTCTTAAAGTGGACACGTGCGAATGGTGGTTCGGGCTCTTGTGCTTGCTGCAGACCTAACTGGCCGGATCGCTTTCCTTCGCCGTCATCGTCAGCCGACTGATCAACTCGAACGCGACCAATGTCTTTCGCTCAGGCAACAATGCGTGAGTGACTTTCTGCGTGATGCGTTTAGGGATGCGAATGGCGTTGGCAACGCAGCACGACGGAGTTCTGGCAATCGCGATGGCTATTCACAAATGAGATCACCCTCTCAACCACTGGGGAGCGCGCGATTCTATATTTATATTCGCCGTATTTATTTAACGCGGCGGATGAGTGTCGCGGGATTTCGTGAAAGCGACTGCTGATGCCGTGGGTGAGAATGCGGGCTTACTCATGTGATTAACTGCGGCGAATTTCTCTGGTGTCGGCAACACCCAATGCACCGCACAAAGTTCCCATTGGAAGCAGTCTGAGTGGACCCTCACCTTACGGGCAGAACGACGTGCTGCAGCCTTACGATTTGCCCGTAACAAGCCTGCAAGCGTGTTGCACACCGCGATCAACCGCACCCCGCGACGTTAAAAAAGCGAATTTCTTTCAATTGACGGCGGGCGAAATCGTGTCTGAAGCCAGCCAAATTCCAAATCAACTCCAAATGAACTCCAAAAACGCCAAATTGTTCGACTTACCGCTTGTAAAACACGTATCCTGTGTCATACTCTCATTGAAACACGGCTCTTCTATTTGAAAGCAAGGAACAACTCTATGAACCGCTTCCCGAACAGTTTCGCTATTGTCGCACTTGCGCTCGGCGCACTCGCCGCACACGGACGAGCGGCCACCATCACCGTATGCCCCGATGGATCGTGCAACTTTACGGATCCTGTCGCCGCAATCGCCGCATCAGCCCCGAACGACATCATCGAGATCCACGCAGGAACCTACATGCTCGGCAGCAGCATCAGCATCACGGGCGGCGGGATTTTCTCGCCGGGTAAGCCGTTGTTGATCCGCGGCGCCGTCGACGCATCAGGGAATCCGACGACCGTGCTTAACGCTGGCGGGACGAAGCAGATTTTCGGCTTAGTCGCGCTTTACAACGACACCGTCTTCGAGAATCTTGTCATCACCAACGGATGGGGGGAGTATGGCGGCGCGGTTCACACCTACGGCGCGAATGTGATCTTCCGCAACTGCGCCTTTCGTGACAATCGAGCGCAGTGGATTGGAGGCGCGGTCTACCTCAATGATTCGGATGTGGTGTTCACCGACTGCGAGTTCACCAACAATGTCGCTTCGCATAACCAGGGAACACCAAATTCCGGGGCTGGCGCCATCTACGTCGGCA
>CAMAXY010000112.1 GCA_945862215.1 Singulisphaera sp. GP187
TGAAATCGCCGCACACTCTCGTGGCGATGGCAAAGTGACGATTGCATTTTCTATATCAGCAGGTGGGGCATACAACCGTTTCGCCGAGATCATTGATTCATCAATAGTCGCCGACGATGCGGCTGCTAAATCGCCGCACTGAACTGCGCCAATTGATGTCAGGCTGATGATCCAAGTTTGAAAACTTTTGGTGATTGATTGCATGGAAGGAATCATTGCGCTTTTGATAGAAAAGTCATTCAATTCGAAATGTATGTCCGACAATGTGTTTGTCAAATTATAAAAAACATAAAATTTTAATTTGGGTTTTTAGTCTTAAAAACAGCAGGCCCCCCGATTCCGTGGAAACTATTTTTGTCACGCCCCGTTTTGTCATGACTAGTTTTGGTCACAACCCTGTGTTACGGGCAGCGTGTTACGGGCAGCGTGTTACGGGCAGAACGCAGTGCTGCAACCTTACGATTTGCCCGCAACACGGGGGGGAAGGGGCGGAACGGGTGGGCGTGCGCTGCGCAATCGAATGGCGTCACGCACGCGCTGAACGACCCACTGCGACTCCTTTGTGATCTTCTGCCAAGTAAAGCGCAGGACCAACCACCCAGCGACTGCGAGATCGCTATCTCGTACACGGTCGCGTTCAAACGCTTGACGATCACTATGGAAAGCGTGGCCATCCACCTCGATCGCAATCCGCAAATCAACCTTCGCGAAATCGATCGACGCAATCGCGCGACCGTTGGCGTCATCGACTCGGTGATTGCCCTTCCATCCATAGAACTTATTTTTGTAAAGCAATTTCCTCATCTGCCGCTCTGCGTGCGACTGGGTGCCGCCGCGCGCGAGCGAATGAAGTCGCGCGAGTGCGCGCACATGCTGCCCGCGCTTGTGTCGAAGGATCAGTGCTGACTCGATGAATCGTGGTGTGATCCACCTCAATTGGAGCGCCGTGTCGAGCAGTCTTTGCGCCTCGCGCACATCACGCACCGAGAGTGCTTCGAGCGTGTCGAGGATGGCCTCTTCTGGATTCGTGAGGCGCACCGATCCGCAACAGCGAGTCGGGAAAAGCGGTTCTCTTCGCAGGAGTCGTGCGCCAGGCACTCTGGCGTGTCTCTCGACCGGACTGATCGCGAGAATCAAATCGCTATCTATTGGTCGCCCCTGTATGCGCGCCGCAGTAGGGCCAGTGATGATCGCACGCTTTCCAATTCGCAGAGCAAGTGCCCACGCATCGCGAAGGTCTGTGCTGGTGACGCACTCGGGTATGACGACCACCCCGAGACGCTCTTGCCATATGCCGCAGGCGATGCGGCTCGCCTTGATTCCCTTTGAGACGCCGCGCATCCGCATTTCGCGAGTCAGCATTACGCCGCCTTGGCTCGATGCAATCGCACGCAATGCGATCGGCGTGCTGAGGTGTTTTGGAACGAGAAGTGTGTCAGAGTGCAAGGCGCGAACGTATCGCGGCGAGAGTGCGTTCTAGAAAATTGGTCTGTTTTTCGGAGCCCCCTTTTTAAGAGCAGCGTGTTCCGGGCAGCGTGTTACGGGCAGAACGCAGTGCTGCAGCCTTACGATTTGCCCGTAACACGGGGGGCAAATCTGACTAACCCTGCAAAGTGAAACAATGGGCGAAGAAGATCATCATCATTCTCTTGAACTCATGTTGATGCATGAACCGCACCGAAGAGAAAGAAAGGCGCATCAACATGAGCGCCTTTCATGGTAAATATCACGCTGTTTCGTCGGAATCAGTTCGGGCAGGGACCCCAGCCACCGAGGATGATTGTGAGGTCTGCACCATTCACGATGCCATCGTTCGTCACGTCTGCGTCAAACTTTCCTCCGCTTCCATCGGTGCCCCATACACCAAGCAACACGCTGAGATCAACGCCATCGATTTTGTTGTTGCCAGAGATATCGCCGGAGCATGGATATCCGCTAGTCGCCACAATTTCAGCGAGAGTTGGACCAGTCAAAGCCGACGAGTAAATGCGTAGTTGATCGAGCTTGCCTCTGAAGAACTCGCCACAGCAGTGTTGCTCGCACAGTCGGGTCTTCGTCCCCGTCCCAACGCTCGTGATCGAGATTGCACCAATTCGTTCCTCTTGCAGTTGGGCGTCGACCCAGAGTTGGGTTCGGTCGGTGCTTCGATTGACCACCACGGCGACGTGGTGCCACGTACCGCAAATCCAGTCATACGGTGTGTTAGTTTGCATCCAATCGTCGCCGACGCGAAATCGGTCCGTCGCCATGAAGTTCCGACCGACGTAAAAGCAACCGCCGGACGTGCCTTGGGAGATGAATTCATGGATCCCTTGTCCGGGCTCCGACTTGGCCCACATCGCGACCGTGACGCTCCCGGTGGACGGAATCAGATACTGATCGAACTGGACGTAACTGCTGTTTCCGTCGGCAATCAGAGCTCCATTTTCGACACGGCAATTGCCGATGAATTGACCGGTTGCCGCCCCCACTGAATCATGCAGGTCCGTGTCGAAGTCGAACTGGTGGATAGGAACAAAGTTCTCGCAGGTGTCGGGGACTCCGTTGCCATTCGTGTCGGCAAACTGACCGCTTAGAATCTGTCCGTAGTCCACGACCCCATCTCCGTTGCAGTCAGCGGACCATTCCAACATGTAGTAATAGACTTCGCTGTTCGTTGCGGGCCAGTCGCCCCAACGAATCTCGTCAGTCGCAGCGGGCAAGCGAAGAATTCCAAGAAATCCCTCGCCGCCGTTGGGTTGATTTGAATGCCAGTTGGTGAAACTCCAAGCTAATCCATCGGTCCAGGTCCAACCGGTGCTCGGCGGGGAACTAACAGGTTGGCTTCCGCCGAGATACGTCGCGTTACAGTACCCGCCCCAAACGGGACGAGGAACGAGCGGGGCAATGACATTTTCTTCTGCGCTGCTAGTGATTGACGCAAGGTGCCCACCGGCAGCGATCGCGGCGTCGCGGCATTGCTGCCAATTCAGTGTGCCTCGCGGAATGCGTTGATACCAGTGTCCATTTCCTCCTTGCGACACGCGCCACTCGAGCGCAGGGCAGGGCGTGTCGCAGTGATCAGGAACAAGATCGGCATCGCAATCTCCGTTTCCTAGGCCGATTCCGATGATGTCTGGACCGCCTTGCCCATCGCAATCTGCACACGAACTAAGGTTGATGTTCCCGCCCTCGTCGGTTACCGCAGTCCCGCCCCAACCCGAGGCGCACATGCGGTTTTGTCCGTAGGAGCCGCTCGAATTCACACCGAGGTCGAAATACTGGCTTGCGATGTGACAACCGAGAAGCCGCAAAGAGGAGCCGCTCTGCACAAACCCACCGCCACCCGCGTTCACAGCGGTGTTTCCCTCGATCACACATTGCGAGAGCGTGGCCGATGCGAATCCAACATAGACGCCTCCGCCCCACGCCGCGTGCCCGTTGCTGAAGTGGGAATTCTGTGCAAAGAGCGACCTGTTCTTGATTTGAACGCAACCCCCATTGCCACTGGGATTGTTGAAGTTTGCGAACAAGCAGTCGTTGATCGTGAGGTTGACGTTTTCTGCGTACGCGCCTCTCACCGAGTCGCGGACGTAGAGTCTTTCGAGCGTAATGTCGTGGGTCGAAGTGCTGGTCATCGTCAGAGTTGTGCCTGAGGAGAGCAGGTGAACATCACTGCGAACCGCCGATGTCCCACGGATGGTGATGGACTTGTTCGTAATGGTGAGCGTGCCAGAGTACGTCCCTGGCGCAATCATGACTCTGTCGCCGTTGACACAAGCGTTGATGGCAGATTGAATCGTTGGGTATTGACTAGGGACCTGGCGATCTGTTGCGTGCGCCAACGCGGTGAACGTCAGCGTTGTGAGCATTGCGCTGACAAAAAACTGGTTCACGGGCAGGCGCCCCAGCCATTCAGCACGGTTGCAAGATCGTGACCGTCAACGATGCCGTCAGCGTTGATATCGCTGCGTGGATACGAACCGCCACTCGTCCCCCAATTCACGAAGAGCGCTGCGAGATCCACGGCGTCAACGGTCCCTGTCTGGTCAATATCCGCGTCGCAAATCAACACGCACGGCTGGCCTTGCTCACAACAGTCGGGAACATTGTTGGCATTGTTGTCGAGCAGTAGACCTTCACGGCATTGCGCGAAGTCGACGACCCCATCTCCGTTGCAGTCGGTCGAGTACTCAACGATCGCCCAAGAACGAGCGTTGGTGTTCGTATCGTTCCACCCGCCGCTGTATAGCATCAGATACTTTTCACAGGTGCAGCTCGGTTCACCGCTGGACCATTGGGTGTAGTTCCAAGAATCACCCGCCACCCCTTGAAACACGTTGCTCGAGTTGCGCTTGCCTCCGATGCAAGCCTGTGTAAACTCACCATTCTGCCACGCAATCGAGTAGACAACTGCGTTCTCCGCAGTTGAGGTGATCGAGGCAACGGTCCCGCCGTTTGTAGTGGCAAAGGCGAACCATGATTCGGGAGACTTCGGTGGATTTGAGTAGACCGCCTCATACCAATGCCCGT